>JAWKPM010000001.1:0-381762 GCA_041390625.1 Dehalococcoidia bacterium
GCTGTTCGTCCTCTCGGTGCTGCACGCGGTCGTGTTGGTGCTGCTGATGGCGCGCATCGAGTACCCGAACGCGACGCCTGCCTCGACGGCGCTGGCTGAGGATGCCGCCCTCGGCGGTGCGATGGCGACCGTGGAGCCTCGCCCGCAGGTCTAGCCTCGGCCGTCCCCTTCTCGACCTCGATGGCTCGAATCCGGCCCGTGTAGGATCACGCCCGAACGCGTGATGCGGACGGGGGGCCTCGATGGACCTGGGCGTGATGATCGAGGGCCAGGAAGGCCTCGACTGGCCGCTGTGGCGGCGGATCGTGACGGAGACGGAGCGCCTCGGCTTCGAGTCGCTATGGCGGTCCGATCACTTTATGTCGCTTTCGGGACCTCGGAACCGGCCCGCCCTCGAGACGTTCGTCTCCCTCGTGATGGCGGCCGAGCTCAGCTCGCGCATCCGCTTCGGGACGCTGGTCGCCTCGATGACGTTTCGCCACCCCTCGTTGCTCGCGCGGATGGCGGCGCAGGTCGACGACCTCTCGGGCGGCCGCTTCATCCTCGGCGTGGGCGCGGGCTGGAACGTGCCGGAGCACGAGGCCTTCGGGCTCCCCTTCCCGCCGCTAAAGGAGCGCATGGACCGCCTCGATGAGGGCATTCGGGTGCTGAAGACACTGTGGGGCGACGGCCCCGGCACCTTCGAGGGGCAGCACTACACCGTGCGTGACGCGGAGGTCGTGCCGAAGCCGGCACAGCGGCCGATGCCGCTGCTGGTGGGCGGCCGCGGCGAGAAGCGCACGCTGCGCATCGTCGCGGAGCACGCGAGCGAGTGGAACATCACCGCCGCCGACCTCGACACGTACCGCTTCAAGGCGCAGGTGCTGGAGCAGCACTGCATGGACGTGGAGCGCGACCCCTCGACGATCCGGCACTCGCAGATGTGCGGCTTCGTGATCGGGCGCGACGACGCCGGAGTGCGGGCGCACCTCGGGCGGCTCGCCGAGCGGATGGCCTCGATGCAGGGCGACGCCGACGAGGTCCTCGAACGGCTGCGCGGGAACGGGTGGCTGATCGGCACGACGGGCGAGGTCGTCGAGGAGATCGGCCGCCGCGAGGAGGCCGGACTGTCGCGGATCATGATGCAGCACCACGTGAACACGGACTTCGACCTGCTGGAGCTGATCGCCTCGGATGTGCTGCCGCAGGTGCAGCGTTAGCGCGCCTCGCGAAGGGGGACCTCGATGCTGAACCACGTGCTCTCGGTCGGCGGGACGGGGATGCTGGCGCGCGCCACGAGCGAGCTCGCCTCGAGGGCGCGCGCGATCACGGTCGTCGCGCGCCGGCCGGAACGCTGGGAGCCACCCTCGGACGGGTCAGTGACGGTGGATGCACTGGCGATCGACCTGCTGGATGCGGATGCGGTGGAGGCGGCCGTGCGCGACTCGATCGGGCGGCACGGGGCCATCGATGAAGCACTGATCTGGACGCACCCCGACACCTCGGCGGCGCTCACGCGCCTCGTGGCGCTGATCGCGGAGACATCGCCCTCGGCGCGCGTGGTGCAGGTCTTCGGCAGCATGGCGGGACGGCCGGGCGCCGACCGCGAGGCGGATCGGGCAGCGCTACTCGAGGAGGCGGGCGCGACCGGCCTCGAGCTGCACCGTGTGATCCTCGGCTGGCAGCCGGACGGCGCGGGCGGCACGCGCTGGCTGACGCATGAGGAGATCTCGTCGGGGGTGATCGCCATCCTCGACGGCACAGCGTCCCTCGGGGTGATCGGACAGCTCGAGCCCTGGGAGCAGCGACCGGGGACCTAGGACGAGGCGTCCTCGGTGGTCGCCTCGGGGTAGCGCAACGGGATGCGGGTCGCGTCGCCGAAGACGGGCTGGGGCACGATGCCGGCGCGGGCGTAGACGCCGGGCGGGATGCCGAGGTCCGCAAGCCAGAGCTCACCGGCGTTGTCTGCGCGGAGGCCCGGCTTCGGGAGAGCGAGTGTGAGGGTGCGCTCGGGCGACACCGAGAAGCCCTCGGCCTCGCCGGTATCGGCATCGATGCCCGACGGCACATCGAGGGAGAGGACGCGAGCAGCCGCGCTCGCCGCGCGGGTGAGGCCCATCACCGGTCCTCGAGGGGCGCCCTCGACGCCGTAGCCGAGCACGGCATCGATCACGAGGTCGGCGTCGGCCACATCGAAGGCCTCGGCGAAGCTGATCATGCGGGCGGGGTCCTCGCCGAGGGCCATGAGCTGCTGGGCGAGGGCGCCGTCGGCCTCGGCGGGACGCCTCGACGTCACGACGAGCACCTCGACGCCTCGATTCGCGAGGTGGCGGGCGGCGCAGACGCCGCCGCCGCCGTTGCCGCCGGGGCCGGCGAGCACGATGACGTGGCTGCGCTGCCAGCCGGCGCCCAGCATCTCGATGGCGCTGAGAGCGAGGTTCATGCCGGCGTGCTCCATCATCTGGAGGAGCGTGGGGCCGGTCTGCTCGACAGCGATGCGATCGATCTCGCGCATCTCGTCAGCGGTCACCGCGGGGACGGGCGTGCCGTCCTCGGTCGTGAAGTATGTGCGGGTCAGGGAGGGCGAGGGCATGCGGCCTTCCTCGGGAACTGGCTGTCCGGGCCGTTCGGGACGGCTCCCGGTCTGCGGATGAACAGACTACCGGGCGGCGACAGCCCCGCGCTCGCCAGCATCGAGGGCACCCCGCCTCAGGAGGCGGCAGGGCCGGCCGGCGGCGGGCGGGCATGTCACGGACGACCGGACATCGGTCCCATCAAGTTCCGGTCGGGCTTCCCGGCGGCTCTACGGTGGGATCAGGACCTCACTCGGAGGTCGCGTTGATAAAGGAGCCGCGCATGTTCAGCGTCACACCCACAGCCATCGAGCACTTGAACTCGATGATCGGCGAGGCGGGAGTCGGCGAGGAGCAAGCCCTGCGCCTCATCCACCAGGGCGGCGGGCAGCTGGGCCTCACGATCGACAGCTCGCGCGAGGGCGACCAGGTCGAGAAGGGCTCGAGTGGCCGGACGGTCCTCGTGATCGAGCAGGAGCTGGTCACGGCCCTCGATGGCTCGACGCTCGACGCAGTCAACACCGACAGCGGCACGCAGCTCAGCCTCGTCGGCCCCGACGCGGGGGCTGCCTCCTAGAGCAGTCTCGGCAGCCCGCGGTCACGGTCCGCGCACGGTCGACGCTCGCGAGGGCGAGCGGCCGTGGCTCGACACACACACTCTTGCCTCGTGCTTCGCGACCGGCCTCGGCGGGCCGGGACGCGAAGAAGCCCCGGACCTGTCCGGGGCTTCGTGCTGTTCGTCCTGGTGCCCCCAAGGGGATTCGAACCCCTGTTTCCACCTTGAAAGGGTGGCGTCCTAGTCCCCTAGACGATGGGGGCGGCCGGCCATCCCGAGGATAGCAACGACCGCCCGTACCGGCTGCGAGCTCCGGGAGTCGCGAGCCGAGGCTAGGGCGCGAACTTCCCGTACGAGCCCGGCGGGTCGAAGCGCGGCGCCGGCGGCTTGATGGCATCGAAGCGCGGAAGCGCCGTCGAGGAGTCGAGGAGCGACCTCGATGCGAGGCGGGCCTCGGAACGCTGCGTGCCGCGGTTCATCGGCGACGAGGGCGCCTGGCCGTAGGGCTCGGGCGCGACCGCCATGGCCGGGGTCGCCGGCGCGACGGGCTCGTGCTCGTGGCTCGAGTGATTCGAGCCGTTCGAATTCGCCTCGACGGGCGCGGTCTGACCGCCGGGCGAGCTCGGTGCGGCCGAGGGCGCGAAGGGCTCGTTGGGCGTGCCGGCGAGCTTCGCGAACTCCTCGTCGCGGTGGTGGCGGCGCCACCAGGCGACGCCGACGGCGAGGGCGGCACCGACGAGCAGCAGGGTGGCGATGAGTCCGCCACGACGGCGGGAGCGCTGACGCCTCGGAAGCTCGATGTTGGACAGGGTGCCTCGAGCGTCGCTCGCAGCGTGCTGGACGCGGCCGGCGATGCGGTCGGCGGTCTCGGTGACGCGCTGCGGGACCTCGACCTGTGCGACGGAGTCAGCGACGCGCCGGCGCAGCCGTTCGCGCGGGCCTTGTCTCTTCCTGAGACGCATGTGTCCCCTCCTTGAGGTGCTTACGTAGGCCAGTCCGCCCGGGCAACGAGGGATGGTGGGGAGTGCCGATCGCTGCGGCGTGGGCGGCGCTGACAGGGTATCACCCGGTTGAATACGCCCGGATTGCGTCCAACTTGCTGCCAGATTGCATACAGATTGCATCTCTGGGAGTCGTGTCTGCGAAGCGGCGGCGCTATAGTCTGAGACGCTGAGGAGGCATCGCATGACCACGGCCGAACCTGCGCGCGTCCCGCGTGTCGTCGACGAGTACTCGAATCCATCGATGGCCTACCAGCTGCTCTTGCGGCTGCGGATCGAGAATCGGCCGGGCAACCTCGGGCGGGTGACGACCGCCATCGGAGGGTCCGGTGCGGACATCGGGGCGATCGACATCCAGGAGGCGCACCCGGACTTCGTGGTGCGGGACTTCCGGATCTACTGCAGCGACGAGGGACATGCCTCGCAGGTCGTCGCATCGATCTCCGAGATCCCCGGCGTCGAGGTGCAACACGCCTCGGACCGCACGTTCCAGCTGCACCGGCACGGCAAGATCCGCGTGGAGAACAAGGTCAACATCCGCACGATGGCGGAGCTGGCACACGTGTACACGCCGGGCGTGGCGCGCGTCTCCATGCAGATTCACGACAACCCGGACGCGGTGTGGTCGCTGACGACGAAGGTGAACACGGTCGCGATCGTCTCGGACGGGACGGCGGTGCTCGGCCTCGGTGACATCGGTCCGGAGGCGGCGATGCCGGTCATGGAGGGCAAGTCCATGCTCTTCAAGTCCTTCGGCGACATCGACGCGTGGCCGCTGTGCCTCGACACGAAGGACGTCGACGAGATCGTGATGATCTGCAAGGCGATCGCGCCGACCTTCGGGGGGATCCTCCTCGAGGACATCTCCGCGCCTCGATGCTTCGAGATCGAGGACCGGCTGCGGGCGGAGCTGGACATCCCGGTGTTCCACGACGACCAGCATGGCACCGCGGTGGTAGTCCTCGCGGGCCTCATCAACGCGCTGAAGGTGGTCGGCAAGCGCCCCGAGCAGCTGAAGATGGTGCTGACGGGCGTGGGCGCCTCGGGCGTGGCGTGCTCCAAGATCCTGATGAACTACGGCGTGAAGAACATCATCGGCTTCGACACGCGCGGCGCGATCTACCAGGGCCGCACGGAGCACATGAACTTCGCGAAGGAGTGGTTCGCGGAGAACACGAACCCCGAGGGCTTCGACGGCACGCTCACCGAGGCGATGCAGGGGGCAGACTTCTTCCTCGGGCTGTCGGGCCCGCGGACGCTCAGCCCCGAGCAAGTCGCCTCGATGGCGCCGGACTCGATCGTGTTCGCTCTCGCGAACCCGGAGCCCGAGATCCTGCCGGAGCTGATCCAGGGCAAGGCGCGGGTGATCGCGACCGGCCGCTCTGACTACCCGAACCAGATCAACAACGTGCTGTGCTTCCCGGGCCTGTTCCGCGGCACCTTCGACGGCTACGCGACGATGATCTCCGAGGAGATGAAGATCGCGGCGGCGAAGGCGATCGCGGAGACGATTCCGGACGACCTGCTGATGGAGGACTACATCCTTCCGTCCGTCTTCAACGACGAGGTGAAGGTGAACGTCCGCGCGGCGGTCATGGAAGAGGCCGCCCGGACGGGCAAGCCTCGGCCGCTGGGGTCACGGGTCTTCGTCTAGCGGCCGTGCCTCGGACTCGAGGCCTCGGAACCCGAACAAAGAACGAGCCCCCGTCACCGGGGGCTCGTTTCGTGGTGCCTCGGGTGCGCCCGAACTAGCCGTAGCGCTCCTCGGTCCAGGGGTCGCCGTGCATGTGGTAGCCGTACATCTCCCAGAAGCCGGGGCGGTCGTCGGCGAGGAGCTCCAGGCCTCGGACCCACTTGGCGCTCTTCCAGAAGTAGAGGTTGGGGACGACGCCTCGAGCGGGGCCGCCGTGCTCGGCGGTCAGCGGCTCGCCGTTGTGGGTGTGCGCGATGAGCACGTCGTCATCGAGCAGCTCGTCGAGCGGCACGTTGGTCGTGTAGCCGCCGTACGAGTGGAACATGACGTGCTTCGCCTCGGGGAGCGGTCGCGCCATCGTCAGCAGGTCGCGGATGCGGACGCCCTGCCAGTCGTTGTCGTACTTGCTCCACGTGGTGACGCAGTGGATGTCGGAGCGCTCATCGACCTGCGAGAGCGCCTGGAACTGGTCCCAGTTGAAGGTGAGCTCGTTGCCGACGAGACCGAAGACGCGGAGCTCCCACGTCGATTTGTCGATGCGAGGGATGGCCCCGTAGTGCAGGATGGGCCAGCCGTCGGTCAGCCGCTGGCCCGGCGGCAGGCGAAGCCGGCCATCGGGTCGGAGATTCGTCTGGGTGGCCTGGGTCGTCACGTGTGCTCCTCGATCTGCGCCTCGAGCGGGGCATCGCAGCCCTCGAACGTCCCCCACCAAGTATGGGATGAGTCTACACCCCTGCCCTTCTGTCAGCCGTGACGAATGTGACGTTCGGGCGGCCAGCGATGGGCGGGACCGGAGGGAAAGCGTTCGCTACGCTGATCCAGTATGGAGCAATCGAACAACGCCACGCTCTCCCGTGATCGGACGCTGCCGACGGCGTCTCGACTGGCGCCGTTCCTCGGCGCGGCGATCACCGTGATCGCCCTCGACCAGCTGTCGAAGGCGTGGATTCGCGACTGGCTGCCGGAGGGACACGTGTGGCCGGCGCGGGAGGCGATCCTGCGCATCTCGCACGTCGAGAACCCCGGTGCGGCCTTCGGGATCCTGCCCGGCGCGGGCCCGTTCCTCCTGATTACCGCCATCGTCGGGGCGATCGCAATCGTCGCCTACCTGCTGCTGGCACCGATGTCGGGGCGGTGGTTCGCGATCGCACTCGGGATGATCCTCGGGGGTGCGGTCGGGAACCTCATCGATCGCGCCTCGCGGGGGACCGTGACGGACTTCATCGACCCGACGCACTATCCGGCGTTCAACCTCGCCGACTCCTCGATCGTCGTGGGGGTGGTGGTGCTGATCGCGCTCTCGTTCCTCCAGCCCGACGGCGAGCGGCACGAGGCCGACGACTCGTGAGCGAGCGCGTGCGGCACTTCCGCGCGCTCGAGAGCGGACGCATCGACCGCGTCGTGGCGGCCGCGCTGCCTGAGCTCTCGCGAGCGCAGGCGCGCAAGCTCGTCGAGGGCGGGCACGTGAGTGTCGACGGGGCCTCGGTGGAGAAACCGGCGCAGGAGGTGGCCGCGGGCCTCGACGTGCGCGTGGAGCTGCCGGTGCTGCCGCAGCTGGACCTGCTCGCGGCCGACGTGCCTCTCGAGGTCCTGTACGAGGACGAGGAGACGCTCGTCATCGACAAAGCGCCCGGGCTGATCGTGCACCCCGCACCGGGCATCGAGGGCGTCACGCTCGTCGATGTGGTGCGGGCGCGGTACCCGGAAGTGCGCGAGATCGACGACTCCTACCGCACGGGCATCGTGCACCGGCTGGACCGCGACACCTCGGGGGTGATGGCCCTCGCGAAGTCGGCGGTCGCGCAGGACCTGATGAAGGACCAGTGGCGCGAACGGGAGCCGGTGAAGGTGTACCTGGCGATCGCCGAGGGACGCATGGACCCGCCCGACGGCATCATCGAGGCGCCACTGGGGCCCGACCCCTCGAGGCCCGCGCGGCGCGCGGTGATCGAGGGCGGGCAGTCGGCGCGTTCGCAGTTCCGCACGCTGGAGCAGTTCGGCGACGAGGCCGCGCTCCTCGAGGTGCGCATCTTCACCGGACGGACGCACCAGATTCGCGTGCACCTGCAGGCGATCGGGCACCCAGTCCTGGGGGACACGATGTACGGACAGGCCTCGGACGTGATCGGGCGGCAGGCACTGCACGCCTCGCGGCTGACGTTCACGCTGGCCTCGACGGGTGAGACGCGCACGTTCGAGGCGCCGCTGCCGAAGGACTTCGCCTCGGCCCTCGAGACGCTGCGGGCGCGGCACGCGGGTGACGCCTCGGAAGCGGTGCTCGAAGCAGGAGGCACGCGATGAGCGTACGCGTGCGCTACGCGCCCAGCCCGACCGGCGATCCGCACGTCGGCAACATCCGCACAGCGCTGTGGTCGTGGCTGTTCGCCCGTCGACACGGAGGGCAGTTCCTCGTGCGGCTGGAGGACACGGACCAGTCGCGCGCGGTACCGGGGTCGCTCGAGCGCATCCTCGGATCGCTGAGCTGGCTCGGCGTGGACTGGGACGAGGGGCCGGACATCGGCGGGCCGTATGCGCCGTACGTGCAGTCGGAACGCCTCGACCTCTATCACCGCGAGGTGGACCGCCTGGTCGAGCAGGGGGACGCGTACCCGTGCTTCTGCTCGGCCGAGGACCTCGATGAGATGCGGGCGCGGCAGCGTGCCGAGAACCGGCCCCCCGGCTACGACGGCCGCTGCCGGCTGATCCCGCGCGACGAGGCGGCGGCACGAGCGGCCTCGGAGTCGCACGTCGTGCGGTTCGCCATGCCTCGGGAGGGGTCGACGACGTTCTCGGACCTGCTGCGGGGCGAGATCACGGTCGAGAACAAGCTGCTCGACGACTTCGTGATCTTGAAGTCGGACCGCTACCCGACGTACCACCTCGCGCACCCGGTGGACGACCACGCGATGGCGATCACGCACGTCACGCGCGGGGAGGAGTGGCTGCCCTCGACGCCGCGGCACGTGCAGCTGTTCCGCGCCCTCGGGTACGAGCCGCCAGTGTACGTGCACAACTCGGTGATCCTCGGGCCGGACGGGGGCAAGCTCTCGAAGCGGCACGGGGCGAAGTCGACCCTCGAGTACCGCGACGACGGGTACCTGCCGGAGGCGCTGTTCAACTTCCTCGTGATGCTCGGTTGGTCGGTGGACGACCACACGGAGATCATCGGGCGGGACGAACTCATCCAGGTGTTCGACATCGAGCGGCTGAGCGTCACGCCGGCCGTCTTCGACACGCAGAAGCTCGAGTGGATGAACGGCGTCTACCTGCGCGACCTGCCGGAGGCGCGCATCGCCGAGGCGTTCGCCGAGCGCCTCGATGCAGACCTGCCGTCGAACGTGCCGCGGCCGCCCGACGCCTCGATGGTGGCGGCGCTCGTGCCGCTGGTGCGCGAGCGCATCAAGGTGCTGTCGGAGCTGGCAGAGCTCGTCGACTTCTTCTTCACGGGTCACATCGAGACGCCGGACGCCGAGGCGCTGCGGGGTCGGCCGTACCGCAACGACCTCGAGGGGGCGATCACCGCCGCCGAGGCGGCGCTCGAGACGCTGACGGGCCTCGTTGCGTGGGAGCCCGAGGCGATGGAGGCGGCGCTGCGGGAGACCGCGGAGCGCCTCGGTCAGCGGGCGGGCAACGTCTTCATGGTGTGCCGCGTGGCGACGACCGGGCGTTCGATCACGCCGCCGCTGTTCGAGTCGATGGAGCTGATCGGGCGGGACGCGTGCCTCGAGCGGCTGCGCGCGGCGATCGAGGTGCTGCGGGGCGCGTAGGTTCGGGTCTCGGGGAAGTCTCGCAGTGACCGCACCGCGCACGTTTGGTACGGTTTGGGACCTCGAACGCTGGGGACTCGTCTAATGGTAGGACAGCGGACTCTGGATCCGTAAGTCGGGGTTCGAATCCCTGGTCCCCAGCCACTCCCTTCCTCTGGCGACCCGCGCGGACATGTTGGCCGCATACCGACGACGCGCCACGCTTCTCAGTCTCGTGGTGCAAACTCTCGTCGCGGATGGTGTCGCTAGGGATTCGCCGGCACCTCCATTCCCCACGCCTCCATGAGCGAACGGATCTTCGCCGGGTCGCGCGGCCCTGACGCGGCAAGCTCGGCCAGTTCCACGAAGAACCCGTCGAGACCGGGCGAGTGGATGAAGATGAGCGTGGCCGGGGAGCTGCCAGCGTTGGCGAACCCGTGGAGGGTCCCTCGCGGGACGACGAGGAACGACCCCGTCGTCCCCCGAACCGTCGCGTCAGCGACCCGGAAGTCGAACGCCCCGTCGACGACGTAGAACGCCTCCTCTTCCGCGCGATGGACGTGCGGGAGCGGGGCGAAGCCGTTGGGCTGGAAGGTGCCCTCGACGAGCGAGTACGCACCGACCGTTTCCCCTGCCGTTGCCTTGATGCTCAGAACCGCGTCGAACACTCTCGCCGCCCGACCATCGCCTGGCTGTACAAGCAAAGGCTCAGACACGCGGTCCCTCCGATTCAGGTTTGCGTCGGGCCGGGATGCCGAGTGGACGTACCGCTCGACCCGACTGTCCGCACTCATGATGTCGAATCCGACGCCGTCGCGTCGCGCGCTCGCGGAGCCCCTCGAGGTATGGCTCCTTCGGCGTGCAAGAATCGTGCAACATCGCCGACATGTCGCTGATCTAGGCTGCTCGCATGCTCGACGGGGATCGGGCAGGCAGGGGGCGACGATGAGTGAGCTGTACGACGGGTACATCGTCGGCCAGGGCATCGATGAGATGTTCGCGCCGGACGGGTCGGTGCGTGCGCCCTACGCCTCGTTCCTCGAGCGGACACGCGGCTGGGACGGTGCGCGGTACCGCGATCGCGAGGAGGCGGCCGGCCTCGAGACGCTGAACAACGGCATCACCTTCACGGTGTACTCGGAGAGCCTCGGGACCGAGCGGATCTTCCCGTTCTCGCTCATCCCCCGGATCATCGAGCATCAGGAGTGGGCGCGCGTCGAGCGCGGGCTGATCCAGCGCGTGACGGCGCTCAATCGCTTCCTCGCGGACCTGTACGACCAGCAGCAGGTGATCGCCGACGGGATCGTGCCGGGGCCGCTCGTCCTCGACCACCCCGGGTACCAGCTCTCGATGGTCGGCGTGCGCGCCCCCCTCGGGACGCACGTGCACATCGCGGGGATCGACCTCATTCGCGACATCGAGGGCGAGTTCCGTGTGCTGGAGGACAACCTGCGCACGCCCTCGGGTGTCTCGTACGTCATCGAGAACCGGCGAACGATGGCGACCTCGGTGCCCGAGGTGTTCCCCCGGGAGGGCGTGGGTCCGGTCGTCGACTACCCCGAGCGGCTGCTGGAGGCGCTCATCGAGGTGGCGCCTCCGGGCGCGCCCGAGACGCCTCGGGTGGTGATCCTCACGCCGGGCGCGGCGAACTCGGCGTACTTCGAGCACTCGTTCCTCGCGCGGCAGATGGGCATCGAGCTCGTCGAGGGGCGCGATCTGCTGGTGCACGAGGAGCGCGTCTACCTGCGTTCGACGACCGGCCTCGAGCGGGTGGACGTCATCTACCGGCGCGTGGACGACGAATTCATCGACCCGCTGGCATTCCGCCCGGATTCGATGCTCGGCGTGCCGGGCCTGATGAGCGCCTACCGCGCAGGCAACGTCACGCTGGTGAACGCGGTCGGGAACGGCGTCGCGGACGACAAGGCTGTGTATCGCTACGTGCCGGACCTCGTGCGGTACTACCTGAACGAAGAGCCGATCCTCCGCAACGTCGACACGTACGTCGGCTGGCGCGAGGACGACCTCGAGTACATGCTCGACCACCTCGATGAGCTCGTCTCGAAGCCAACGGACGCCTCGGGCGGCTACGGCATCGTGGTGGGGCCGCAGGCCTCGCCGCGGGACCTCGACGCGCTGCGATTGAACATTCGATCCGACCCTCGACGATGGGTGGCGCAGCCGGTGCAGGAGTTCTCGACGATCCCGTCCTTCGACGGCGACCACTTCGAGCCTCGACGATCCGACCTGCGGCCGTTCGTGGTGACGGGTGCGTCCTCGTGGGTGCTGCCGGGCGGCCTGACGCGCGTGGCCCGCGATCGGGAGTCGTACATCGTGAACTCCTCGCAGGGCGGCGGAAGCAAGGACACGTGGGTGCTGGCACCTCGAGGCGGACACGCGGCCGGCCCGCTGCCCGAGGAGGTGGACTAGATGCTGGCGCGCGTCGCGGAGAACCTCTACTGGCTCGGCCGCCTGCTGGAGCGGGCGGACAACATGGCGCGACTGACGGACGTCAGCTTCGCAGCGAACGTTGAGGCGGCGCCTCCGATGGGGGCCGACGAGGCGGTGGTCGCCGCGCTCGGACAGCGGCGCGCCTTCGAGGAGGCGCGCGAGCACGACCCCGACCTCGATGCGCGTGCATACCTCGTGTTCTCCGCCGAGCACGCGGGGTCGCTGCGCTCGACGGTGCGGGGGGCTCGGTCGCTGGCGCGGGAGACGCGGGAGCACCTCTCGCGGGAGGTGTTCGAAGAGCTGAACCGCCTCTACCTCGAGCTGGAGCGTGCCGCCTCGGTGGCCGACCCGGACTCGGACTTCGCGCTGCAGGCGTTCTGCAGCACGGTGAAGCACTCGACCTCGGCGATCCAGGGGCTCATCGACAACACGATGCTTGTGACCGAGGGCACGAGCTGGCTGCGCTGCGGCGTCGCCCTCGAGCGGGCGGACATGACGAGCCGGATGATCGACACGAAGTACTTCGTGCTGCTGCCCGAGGCCGCGGACGTGGGCGGGCCGATCGACCGCTTCCAGTGGATGGTGCTGCTGCGGTCCGTGAGCGCCCTCGAGGCCTACCGCAAGCGGTATCGAGGCGGCGTCTCCGGGCCCAACGTGGCGCGGCTGCTGATCTACGACCGCGGGTTCCCGCGCAGCCTCGTCTCGAGTGTGAACGCCCTCGTGGCTGCGTACGAAGAGGCGACGCGCGAGACGCCGAGCGCTCGCCGCAGACGTGCGCTGCGCGAGATACTGATGCTCCAACTGGACCTGGAAGCAGGAACCGTGGACGTCGCGATCGAACAAGGGCTGCACGAATTCCTCGATGAGGTGCAGCGCCGGCTGGCGCTGACCAACGAGGCGCTGGCTGCCGACCTCTTCCGCGCGATCCCGGAGGGCGTCGCCGGGTGATCGTCCGCGTCCGCTGGAACACGCACTACCGGTACTCCAACCCGGTGGAGCTGCTGCACACCGAATTGCGGGTGGAGCCGGTGGACCGTCCCGGCACGCAGCGGGTGATCGAGTCGCGGCTGCTGACGAAGCCGCCCGCGACGATCGCGGCGCACGAGGACGTCTTCGGGAACCGGGTGGCTCACCTCGACTTCCTCGAGGCGGTGTCGGACCTCGAGGTGGGGCTGTCGGCGGATGTCGAGACCTCGGGAGCGCCCGAGCCGGCCTCGACGCTGAGTCCTCTCCTCGCGCGGCTGTACGTGCAGCCGACCACGCGCGCGCCGTTCGACGATGCCTTCAACGCCTTCGTGCCGGCCGTCGCGGGCGAGGGACGCCTCGCGTTCGCTGAGGCGCTGAACCGGCACCTGCACGCGGAGTTCGTCTACGAGGTCGGCGCCTCGGACGTCGGCCACACGGCTCGGGACGTCGCCCGCAGCGGGCGTGGGGTGTGCCAGGACTTCGCGCACCTCATGCTGGCGATCCTGCGCGCGCGGGAGATCCCGGCGCGCTACGTCAGCGGCTACCTCGCCGCGCCGGGGGAAGCGATCGAGGCGAACGCCAGCCACGCCTGGGTGCAGGTCCTCGAGGGTGACGCCTGGCACGGGCTCGATCCGGCCAACGGCGTGCCGCAGGACGAGCACTACGTGGTGGCAGCCGTAGGGCGCGACTACGATGATGTCCCTCCGCTGCGGGGGACGTACACCGGAGCGGCGAGCGAATCCTGGACCACCCACCTGGAGGTGGATTCGAACTCTCAGCAGTAGGCCGGCGCGATGCGGGCGATCCCCGAGGGAGCGCGCACGCACGAGCCGCCACGATCAGTGCGAGTGACCGAGCGGGCTCGGGAGACAACGTGACGTTCTGCCTCGGGATCAAGGTGGCGACCGGCCTCGTCGGGATCGCCGACACGCGCATCATCACGGGCACAGAGCGGATCACGGCGCGCAAGATGTGGGTCTCGCCGGACCCGGAGCGCCCGTTCTTCCTCATGAGCTCGGGCCTGCGCTCCGTGCGCGACAAGGTCGTCACGTACTTCGAGGAGGAGATCGCCGAGGCCGGCGACTCCCTCGACCGGCTGTTCAAGGTCGTGAACCTGTACGCCGAGCAGGTGCGCCGCGTCGACCAGGAGGACCGCAAGGCGCTCACGGCGGCCGGGCTGCGCTTCGACTCGCAGGCACTCATCGGCGGTCAGCTCGAGGGTGACCCGGTCCATCGGCTGTTCCTCGTGTACCCCGAGGGCAACTGGGTCGAGGTCATGGAGGGCACGCCGTACCAGATCATCGGTGAGACGGGGTACGGGAAGCCCATCCTCGACCGCACACTCGACTTCGAGGACGACATGCGGTTCGCCTTCAAGGTGGGCTGCCTCGCGTTCGACTCGACGCGCATCAGCGCGGCGGACGTCGACTTCCCCCTCGATGTCGTGCTGTTCGAGCGGGACAGCAAGCGGCTGATCGAGCATCGCTACGCGCGCGACGAGCTGCAGGACGTCTCGACGTGGTGGCAGGAGCGCCTGCGCACCTCGATCGACGAGCTGCCCGACCAGTGGATCGGTGAGGCGTTCTCCAAGCTCGAGCCGCACGGCTCGGAGCTTCCGTCGCTCCTCGGCGACTGACGCCTCGGCTCGAGAGTCCGCTGGCCCCTCGAATCAGGCGTGCGTCGCGCGCAGCGCGGCGATCTTCGCGTTGTCCCAGCTCACGAGGCGGTCGGGGGTGAAGACGGCCCAGCGGGTCGTGTCGCCCGTAGCGGTCGTCTCGCGGCGTCGAGGGGTCGCGTCGGACTCGCCGTGACCGCCGGCATACTTCGTCCCGATCACCATGCGCGCCTCCTCGAGGTCCGGATCGGCGTCCTCCTCGGCAGCGCTCTCGAGGACGCGGGCGGTGCCTTGGAACATCGCGCCCACCAGCTCCGGGAAGCGCTCGTTGCGGTCCACGAGCACGGTCGCGTTCGGGTTGCGGCGGAGGTTGACGATCTTCTGGCCTCGGCCGGTGAAGTAGATCTTGCCGTTGACCCAGCCGAACCACATCGGCGTGAGGTTGATGCGCCCGCCCGCGTCGACCGTGGCGATGCGCATGTTCCAGCTCGAGGTCATGAGCTCGTCGAGTTCGGCCTCGGTGAGGGCGATCTTGCGGGAGAGTCGGGGCACGGTGACTCCTTCGATGGGCGGGGCGCGACTTCGAGGGTGATCGTATCGCGCGCGGCGGTCGAGGCCGGCGCGCCTCAGAGCTTGGCGTCAGCAGTCGGTGGGGCCGACGGGGGGCGGCGCGTAGTCCTCGGGAACGTGCTCCATCATGGCGCGCACCTCGGGCCACGGGGGCGCCTGTACCCAGCGGCCGCCGAACCAGCGCGTCAGGCGGAAGCTGCCGACCGTCATGTTGAAGGTCGTCTCGTTCTGTCGTCGGTTGAAGCGGAGCGACGGCGTGTTGTGGCTGCGGATCACGCCGGTTGCGACCCACTGCCCGTGCTGCCGCCGGTACTCCCACGTCGCGTAGCGCCCTCGAGCGGACATGCCGCTGCCTCGGTATTCGGGAACGACTTCCCATTCGTAGCCGATGTTCACATGCTCGGCGAGCGGGCCGCCGAAGCGGTACTCGGGCATGCGGAACTCGCCCGTGTCGGCGGTGGCGAAGCCGACGTAGGTCAGCTCGCCGTCATCACCCTCGATGGACTGGAGCGAGACCCAGGCCTTGTCGGAGCCCTCCTGCATGAAGCGCACGAGGTAGTCAAAGTCGATGTCCGGATGCATCCTCGAGCGCCGGGCGACGAGGGCCTCGACGGTGTCCACGACCTCGGAGTTCACGGCGCCGGGGCCGGACTCACGGTCGTCCGGTACGCGCACGAGGTAGCGGTTCCCGACGTAGACGACCTCGGAGTAGTAGATCGGGCTGAGGGCCTTCTTGCCGATACGCCACACGGCGCCACGCGCGCCGAGGAAGCTGGCGAGGTAGCGGACGCGGTTGAGACGCTGGCGCACCGGGGTGTGGACCTTTCCAACACGCCAGTTGTAACACCACGCTCTCGGTTATGTGAACTCTCTGACCCTGGCCTAGTACCGCCGTCGATGACGACGCCGCAGCGGGGGTTCGGTTCAGGCTCAGTCCTCGGTTGGCAGGGCGGGCGGCTCGTAGCCCTCCGGGAGGAACTCCATCAGGGCACGGACCTCGTCCCAGGGCGGCAATTGCACCCAGCGACCGCCGAACCACCGAGTCACGCGGAACGAGCCGGGGACCACGTTGAGCGTGCCCGCGCTCTGCCGGTAGCTCGAGCGGAGCGAGGGCGTGTTGTGGCTGCGGACAACGCCCGTCGACATCCACATGCCGCGATGGGCGCGGTAGTTCCAGTTGGCGTAACGGCCTCGGTAGGAGAGGCGGCGACCTCGATACTCCGGGACGATCTCCCATTCGTAGCTGACGGCCACGTGATCGGCGAGGGGGCCGCCGAAGCGGTACTCGGCCATGTGAAAGTCGCCGCGGTCGTAGGTGGACAGCGCGATGAACGTGACGGTGCCGTCATCGCCCTCGATGCCGGTCAGGGTCGCCCAGGCACGATCGCTGCCGGTGCGGAAGTGCTCCGCCAGCAGATCGAAGTCGAGGTCAGGGTGCATGCGCGGGCGGCGGGCGACCAATTCCTCGAGCGACTCGATGACCTCGGTGTTGACGGCGCCGGGGCCGGACTCGCGATCGTCGGGGATCTCGACGAGGTAGCCGTTCGTCACATAGAGGACCTCGGAGTAGTAGATGGGGCTCAGCACCTTGAGCACGACACGCCACAGCGCGCCTCGGACGCCGAGGAAGCCCACCAGGTGCCTGATTCTGTCGAGACGTCCGCGCACCGATAGCCGACCCATCCGCCTCGAGTCTTCTAGCACTCACCTCGGCTACGGCCCACTCGCGGCGGCGGGCGGTCCGAAGGACGGGCGCTAGGCGGGGCTGGCGGGCGGGGTGATGCGAATGACGGGCGGCGGGAAGGCCGGGGGTTCGTAGCCCTCGGGAACGGCCTCGATGAGCGCCCGCACCTCGTCCCACGGCGGCGCCTGCACCCAGCGGCCGCCAAACCAGCGGGTGAGGCGAAACGAGCCGGGGATCCAGGAGAGCGTGCCGTCCTTCTGGCGATAGCTTGAGCGAAGGGACGGCGTGTTGTGGCTGCGGATGACGCCAGTGGAGGCCCACATGCCACGCTCGGCGGGGTAGGCCCAGTAGCCGTAGCGTCCTCTATAGGAGAGGCGGCGCCCCCGGTACTCGGGGACGATCTCCCACTCATAGCTCGCATAGATGTGATCCGCGAGGGGACCGCCGAAGTGGTACTCCGGCATGCGGAAGCCACCTCGGTCGTAGGTCGCCAGACTGAAGTAGGTCACGGAACCGTTCTCGCCCTCGATGCCGGTCAGGGCCACCCAGGCACGATCGGTGCCGGACTCGAAGTGGCGGAGCATCAGGTCGAGGTCCAAGTCGGGGTGGAGGCGGTCGCGGACGGCGAGCAACTCCTGGACGGACTCGAACACGTCGGTGTTGATGGCGCCCGGACCGCTCTCGCGGTCGTCGGGGACTTCGACGAGGTAGCCGTTCGTGATGTAGAGCAGCTCGGAGTAGTAGATGGGACTGACGAGGCGCCGCAGGACGTGCCAGAGCGCGCCACGCACCCCGAGGAACGTGGCGAGATGCCGGATGCGGGTCAGTCGCGCATCCATGGGTTCGGCCTCCTCCCCCTCGTTATCATCGGCAGCGCTGCTGTACGAGGGCTGAACGGCCCGGTGCGTTCGATTCCAACTGCGTTGCAGCCTTCGCCTGCGGGCGGGACCTGCTAGAGTAGGTGCACCAATTGGCGCGCCCGATTGCGCGGCGCGACACGAATGAAGGGTTGAACCGCATGCTTGTCTCCGTCAGCGACAAGGCGGCCGAGCGCCTGACCGGCATCCTGAGCGACCAGGCCAGCGAGAACGAGGGCCTGCGCATCCTGGCGCAGGGCGGCGGCTGCGCCTGCAGCGGCGGCTCGTTCGCGATGGGCATCGACGCGGCGCGCGCGGACGACCAGGTCCTCGACATCTCGGGCGTGCGCCTGATCGTCGACCCGGTCTCGGCGCTGCAGCTCGACGGAGCCTCGATCGACTTCGTCGAGGAGGTCATGCGGACCGGCTTCACCATCGACGCGCCGAACGCGGCCGCGGGCGGCGCCTGCGGCTGTGGCGGCGGCGGCCACTAAGCCAGCAACTCGATGTTCGGGCGCCGGACATCCGGCGCCCGAACCGCTCCCACCGCCGCCGGGGGTTCGATGCTGCTCGTTGAGCCTCGATGATCGACGCCCTGCACGACTGGCTGGTGGCCTGGGCCGACAGCGATGCCGGCCCTGCTGCGCTGTTTGGACTGAGCGCGGCGGAGTCGGTCTTCTTCCCACTGCCTCCGGACCCGCTGCTCATCGCCCTCGGGCTGCGACACCCCGTCAACGCGCTCTGGTACGCGCTGATCACGACAGCCGGCTCCGTGCTGGGCGCGCTGATCGGGCACTGGCTGGGACGGCGCTTCGGGCGGCCGCTCCTCGAGCGCCTGCATGCGAAGTACCTCGATCGCGTCGAGGCGCTGTTCGTTCGGCACGGATTCGCGGCGATCTTCATCGCGGCACTGACACCGATCCCCTACAAGGTCTTCACGATCGCAGCCGGCGCGTTCGGCATCTCGCGCACCCCGTTCTTGATCGCCTCGATCGTGGGACGGGGGGCGCGCTTCTTCCTCGTGGGCGCGCTCATCTTCATCTGGGGCGACCGCTTCCAGACGTTCCTCGATGAGCGCTTCGACCTCGTGATGATGGCGATGGGGCTCATGGTCATCGCGGCGATCTTCGTCTGGTACGGCTGGTCGAAGTACAACGGCCGAGGGACGACGGAGATCGCGAAGTAGCCTCGGACCTCGGTCGTCGCCCCCCTCGAACGTCGAGGGCGGACGGCCTCCCCCCTCGTCACCGGCGGATGTAAGGTGATGGAATCCCGAAGTAGCGGCGTCGAGCGGGCGCCCACGGACTCGAGATCTCACGACACGGCATCGATGGCAGCGCCGGCGCGCGAAGGCCGGCTGTGGAGGGGAAACGTCATGGGCAAGCTGGACGGCAAGGTCGCGGTGGTGACCGGCGCGAGCCGCGGCATCGGGCAGGCGATCGCCGAGCTCTTTGCCTCGGAAGGCGCCAAGGTCGTCGGTGCGGCGCGCACGGTGAACGAGGGCGACCACCGCATGCTCGAGGGGTCGCTGACCCGCACGGTCGAGCTGATCAAGCAGGTCGGTGGCGAGGCGATCGGCGTGCAGGCCAACGTCTCCGAAGAGGACGACTGCTACCGGCTGATCGAGGAGGCCAAGAACGCCTTCGGGCCGGTCGACATCCTCGTGAACAACGCGGCGCTGAACTACTACATCCCGATCGTCGACTACCCGACGAGCCGCTGGGTGCGGTCGTTCGCGGTGAACGTGCACGGGCCGTTCATGCTCGCGAAGGCCGTGCTGCCGGACATGATCGAGCGCGGGTCCGGGGCGATCATCAACATCTCCTCGGGCGCGGCGATCGGCCCGGGCCGCGGCCCGTACGACAGCCACGGGACCGGCGGCACGATGTACGGCGCGACGAAGGCGGCGCTCGAGCGCATGACGCAGGGGCTCGCGCAGGAAGTGCACGAGCACGGGATCACCGTGGCGGCATTCTCGCCCTCGCAGGTGGTGCCGACGCCGGGCACCGTGTTCCACAAGCTCGTCGAGGGCATGGACGACCCGCGCGGCGAGCCGCCGCTGATGATGGCGCGCGCCGCGCTCCTGCTGGCCAGCGAGCCCCAGGAGAAGGTCAACGGCCGCGTGACCTACAGCCAGCAGATCCTCAAGGAGTTCGGCTGGATCGAGGATGCGAAGGGCACCGGTGTCGACCGCCCGGGCTCGGGCTACTCGCAGATCTAGCCTCGTGCGGCCGGCGCCTCGGGCGTCGAAGGCAGGAGCGTCGATATGGCCGCAGGTGGTGGTCCTCCGATGAACGCACCGGTCGAGGTGGGCGACACCTCGCGGCGGATCGTCATGCTCGGCACGCTGTCAGCGCTCTTCCTCGCGGCCCTCGACCAGACGGTCGTAGCGACGGCGTTCCCTCGGATCGTCGGCGAGCTCGACGGGCTGGGGCTGCTGCCGTGGGTGTTCACGGCGTACCTGCTGGCCTCGACCTCGATCGTGCCGATCGCGGGGAAGCTGGGGGACCAGTTCGGGCGCAAGCCGCTCTTCCTCGCGGCGATCGCGATCTTCCTCGGCGGATCATTCGCCTCGGGAGCGGCGCAGACGATGCTCCAGCTCGTGATCTTCCGCGGGGTGCAGGGCGTGGGCGGCGGGATGCTGTTCGCGACGGCATTCGCGGTCGTCGGTGACCTCTACGCCCCCCTCGAGCGCGGGCGGATCCAGGGGCTCTTCGCTGCGATGTTCGGCTTCTCCTCGGTGATCGGCCCAAGCCTCGGTGGGTGGATCACCGAGAGCGCGAGCTGGCGCTGGGTGTTCTACGTCAACGTGCCGGTGGGGGCCGTCGCCCTCGCGACCGTCTGGTTCGGGATGCCGTGGGTGCGCCCGACCGGGCGTCGAGCGGCCCTCGACCTGCCGGGCGCGGCGCTGCTCATCGGGACGCTGGTGCCGCTGCTACTGGCACTCACCTGGGGCGGTGACCGCTACGAATGGACCTCGCCGCAGGTGATCGGGCTGCTGGCGGCCTCGGCCCTCGGGCTGCCGCTGTTCCTGCTGGCGGAGCGCCTGGCCGAGGAGCCCGTGCTGCCGCTGCACCTCTTTCGGAACCGCACCTTCCTCGTGACCAGCGCCGTCGTCTTCCTCCTCGGGGCCGGCATGTTCGGCGCGATCACGATGATCCCGACGTTCCTGCAGGGTGTGCGCGGCGAAGGCGCGCGCGCGGCCGGTACGTGGATGACACCGCTCACGCTCTCGCTGTCCGGGAGCGCGATGATCGGTGGACAGATCATGTCGAGGACCGGGAAGTACAAGGTCCTCGTGGTGGCGAGCCTGGCGCTGATGGTCCTCGGGATGGGGCTGCTCAGTCAGCTGCACGCCGACACGGCGATGTGGGAGCTCGTGCTGGCGATGGTGATCGTGGGCATGGGCATCGGGATGACGATGCCGATCTTCACGGTGATCGTGCAGAACGCGCTGCCGTTCCAGTTCATCGGCGTCGCGACCTCGAGCGTGCAGTTCTTCCGGCAGGTGGGCGGCACCGTCGGCGTCGCGGTGTTCACGGGCATCATGATCCATCGATTCCGGGACGGGGTGGCCGAGGTCGCCTCGAGCGCGCCGGTCTTCGTCGAGCGCGCGGACTCGCTGCTGAACCGACAGGGCGTCGAACAGCTGCGGACGGCGTACGAGGCGGCCCCAAGCGCGGGTGCGCCTTCGTTTGATGCGGTGCTGGCACTGACGCGCGTGGAGCTGGCGGACGCGATCGGCCTCGTCTTCCTGATCGCGAGCGTGGTGGTGGCGGCCGGCTGGGTGCTCTCGTGGCTGCTGCCGGAGCTGGAGCTGCAGTCGGTGTCGCCGATGGAGCGCATGCGCCAGCAGGCGGGCGGAGGCGCCTCGCCAGGCGCGCAGGGTGCGTCGGCTCCCGGCGGCGGATAGACTCAAGGACTATGCACGAAGCAGTTCGCATCGATGGCGAGATTCGCCGCCTCGACAATCCCGTGCTCGTGGCCTCGTTCTCCGGCTGGAGCGACAGCGGGGGCGCGGCGAGCGCGACGATGGAATACCTGATCGCGGAGTGGAACGCGTCGCCGCTGGCGCATCTCGACTCCGAGGCGTTCTACGACTTTACGGTGCAGCGCCCGCGCGTCCGCCTCGAGGACGGCGAGCGCGTGCTCGACTGGCCCGAGAACAAGCTGTACGTCGCCCGGCCGCCGGGGGCGAGCCGCGACTTCGTGCTCCTCGACGGGGTCGAGCCGCACCTGCGCTGGCGCACGTTCAACCTCGCGATCGAGGAGCTGATGCGCGAGCTGGGGGTGGAGACGTCGATCACCCTCGGGGCGCAGCCGGCCGGGGTGCCGCACACGCGGCCGTTGCCGGTGAACCTCTCGGCTTCGCACCCGGACTTCGAGGACATCTTCAAGCTGAAGGCGCCGGCCTCGAGGTACCAGGGCCCGACGGGCATCGTCGGGGTCATGAACCTGCACCACCGGAACCTCGGGTGGCGGAACGCGAGCCTGTGGGGCCTGGTGCCGCACTACCTGACCCTCGGGCCGAACCCGAACGCGATGCTGTCGCTGGTGCGCACCCTCGACGTCGGATTCGGGCTGCAGACGTCGACGACGCAGCTGCAGGCGCGCATCGAGGAGTTCGCCGGGCAGGTGGCGCAGGCGCTGCGCCAGTCGCCCGAGGCGGCAGGTTACGTCACCCAGCTCGAGGAGCAGTACGACGAGGAGCGCCCGGCGGCCCCGCTCGCGGCGGAGGAGCCGGCGTCCGAGGAACTGCCCGCGACCGAGGACATCCTCAACGACCTCGAGAAGTTCTTCCGCGAGCAGCAAGGCCCGAACAGCTAAGCCACGCCTCGGGTGCCCGTCCGGCCTCGAATTACGTCATCGGCGAGAAGTCGGTCGGGCGCAGCAGGTCCGAGCGGATGCGCGTGGTAAGCGGCCCGCCCTCCTCGGAGGCGGCGCGGGCGCGCTGCCAGTCGGGGTCGGCGCTGAAGGCGGCCCACTGGGCGTCACGCTCGGTCATGTTCTCGTAGGCCATGAGGTAGACGAGCTCGTTGGTCCAGCCGCCGTGGGCGTAGGTCCAGAAGCCGACGACGCGCAGGCCGTGCTTCGCGAAGAGGCCCATGGTGTGCTCGCGGAAGCGGGTCTGGAGGGCGGCCATCTTGCCGGGCGCGGCCTCGTAGGTGCGGAGCTCGTAGATCATCGTGACTCCCTCGATACAGCGCGCGACCGTCGGGCGTTCGTCGCGTCGGGTGCGCGGGGGAGTCTAGCGAAGCGAGACGGGTCGAGGGTGGCGCAGGCAGTCGAGGGGGCACGCTTCCCCGACAGTGGGGAGCGTTGATAGACTGCCGGTTCGATGCAGGAGTGTAGCTCAGCTGGTAGAGCAACGGTCTCCAAAACCGTCGGTCGGGGGTTCGAGTCCCTCCACTCCTGCCAGCTGAATTCGTGCCCAGGTGGTGGAACTGGCAGACACGCTGTCTTGAGGGGGCAGTGCTCGTAAGGGCGTATGAGTTCGAGTCTCATCCTGGGCACCACACACCGCCATCGATGCCGTCGTTCGTGACTCCCGCCCTCGAGGGCCGCGCGTGCGCCTCGAGGGTGACGGCCGGAGGGCACCGGGCCACGTAGCCAAGTGGTAAGGCAGAGGTCTGCAAAACCTCCATCACGGGTTCGATTCCCGTCGTGGCCTCCAATTTCCGAATCTGAAACGTCCCTCCCCGCCCCGCACCACTTTCGCAGTTGGCGACATTTTGGCGACATCGGTGCTGTCGAGTCCGAACAGTAGCTAGTCCGGCACTCGGCGGTTGTATTTGGGAGAGCAGCGAGCAATGAGAGCGCTCGTTCAGCTAGTGGCGGATGAACTCACGGGGGCGCCGGAGCGCGCAGTACGCGGCATCCTCCGGCAAGTCTGGTTCGACCGCCTGCCGGTCAGCCGTGACAACCTCAATGTGGTCTTCATCATGGAGATCGACGCGGAGGATGCGGGCCAGCAGGTCGAGTTCTTCCTCAGGACGGTCTCGCCGGACGGCCAGGAGACCGAGACAGCGCATCATTCGACAACGTTGCCCGAGTACCGTAGAGCGATGCAGGACTGGACTCCGGTGTTCCAGCATGGCCCGGCCACGTTGCCGCAGAGTGGGACGTACGAGTTTCGACTGATCGTCGAAGGCTCGGTGCGAGCTGTCGCGAAGTTGGAGCTTGTCCCTCGTGGGCGGGTGGAAAACGGATAGCAACGTCGATCCGTTCGATCACCACTTCCCAACCTCCCTCAGAGCCGGTGTCACTCACGGTTTCCGCCTATCTCGCCATGCGTCTCGCCTTCCATGTTAACTCCGGCGACTTCATCCCGATTCGCGGTAACATCGTGGCGAACGGAGTCATATCTGAATGAACACACGCCACGAACGATTCATCGAAGCCAAGGTCGAGGGCGCGTCACACACCGATGCAGCCAAGGCCGCTGGATACTCCCCCAGGACAGCCGGGCAGCAGGGGCACACGCTCTTTAAGAACCCTGAGATCAGGGCTGAGATCGATCGCCGGCTCAGTGCCGCGATGAGAGAGTCCGGAGCGTCACCTGTCGAAGCCTATGCGGCCCTCAAGCGTGCCTATGAGGATGAGGCCCGCTCCGTCCGTGCACCCGCCGTACGGGCCGCAGAGATCGTTCTGAAGGCAAGTGGTGAGCTCGGTCCTGAGTCCGTCACACAGGTGAACCTGCACACTCCGCTGATCGTCGGTGCGGAGTCTCTGACCATCGAAGAGTTGGAGGCCCTGGCCGTTCGTGTGGGGGCCGGCGAAGCACTCCCGGCAGGGCTTCTACCCGAGGCCGACTAACTCAAGTCTTGCCCTGACGGTGCTCGAGTAGAGCGCTCCACAACACCCCTCGAACGGCCTCAATGTCGCCAGAAATGTCGCCAGAACGGCGTTTGGGCCACTTCTCAGATTCAAGCACTGCCCGTGGCAGAGGTCGTCAGATTCTCCACCGTCTTGTTTGAGGTGTGCCGGGGACGCTCTGTTCTGCGGGTGAGACGCCCTAACGCGAGGACTTCTCCGCCAGCCGGCGCGAACTGTCGAGGAGAGACGGCCCACCCCCAGGGGGACTACCGCACCACCCCTCCCCCGTCGTGCGGAAACCGGGTTAGGTTCGCTTTGCTGGGGGATTGGAGTCCCGTGACCCGAAATCCACCGCAGCGCAGTGTGACAGCCCTCTCGTTATGTGGCGGATGGAGTCCGTCGGTCAGGGGACGCGTCCCACCTGGCGTTGGTAGCCTCGGGGCGATGAACGAACCGCTTCGCCCACCGATTACCCCAACAGAGGCTCAGGTCGCCGACGCGTTGCCGACGTCGTCCGGATGGGCCTTCGAGCCGAAGTGGGACGGATTCCGCGTTCTCGGTTGGAGTGAGCCGGTCCGCCTCGATAGTCGAAATGGCAAGGCGTTGCTGCGCTACTTCCCGGAGCTCGAACCGGCACTGAACTCACTCCCACGAGCAACCGTCGTCGACGGCGAGGTGCTGGTCGTGGTCGGCGACCGGTCGGACTTCGACGCCTTGCAGGCACGCATCCATCCTGCTGCGTCTCGCATCGCGAAGCTCTCGGTCGAGATCCCGGCAACACTCGTGGCGTTCGATCTTCTCGCTCTTGAAGGTGAAGACCTCCGGCCTCTGCCGTTCGCCGAACGCCGTGCGCGCCTTCAGAGCATCGAAACTCCAGGCTGGCGGATTACACCATCGACCGACGACCTCGACGAAGCGAGACGGTGGTTCGAAGAGTTCGAGAGCGCGGGCTGCGATGGCATAGTCGCGAAGCGACTCGACCTGGCCTACCGCGATGGCAGGCGCGACATGATCAAGGTGAAGCACCGGCGGACGGCTGACGTGGTGGTTGGCGGCTACCGGGTTGGAAAGAACGGTGGCCTTGGGGCTCTGCTCCTCGGCATGTACGACGAAGCCGGCCTGCTGCACTTCGTTGGGCACTGCTCAAGCTTCTCGACGAGCGACCGAACTCTGCTTCTCGAGCAGTTCGCCCAGGTGAAGGCCGACTCGAGCTTCTCGGATGGGGCTCGCCGTCCCGAGATCGAGAACCGCTGGTCCTACAACCGTGAGACGTCATGGACACCAGTCGTACCCGGAATCGTGATGGAGGTCAGTTACGACCAAGTGACCGATCGACGCTTCAGACACGCCACGCGCTTCCTTCGGTGGCGGGACGACAAGGAGCCACGCGCCTGCACCCTCGACCAGCTCGACAGGATCGACGGGCTCGGCGTCAGCTCGGTCCTCAGCAACGCCTGAGGCGGACGACCAGACCCGAGAGAGATCACCGATGCGCGGCGCCAGCGCACCGCGATAGCGTCAAGGTGCGACGCGGAAGTGAGTCATGGGAAAGCACCAGGCCCTCCGGTTGATTGCCGGACTGCTACGGCGGGAGCCCGGCACCAGTGCGGAATCGATCGATCGTTCCCTGGCGGATGCCGTCGCCCGGGCCGGCCTGGCGACGCGGCGATACCTCGACGACCATGACATCGAGTCCCTCCTCTACCAGGTCTCCCTGGAAGGCGGCGCGCTCACCAGAGCAGCACTCGCCATCTCCTTCGCCCGTTCCGACAGGGAGGAGCCAAGCGCGGCCTAGCGCACTGTCTGCGTCAGTCGGGTTACTATCCCACCCGTCATGGTCAGCGAACGCATGCAGCGACGCATCGATGCGCTCCTCGATGAAGCGGACGAGGCGGTGTCCGCACAGGAGTGGGAGCGCGTAGCCGGGGCGGCTCGTGCCGTCCTGGCGATTGCGCCCGAGGACGCCGACGCGCTTGGCTTCCTCAAGATGGCTGAGGCCAACGGCGTCTCAGCTGAGACCGCCTCATCCGCTCCGCCTGTCGGGAGCGCCTCGGTCGAGCCACCCAGGCCTGCCACCGAGCAGCCCACCTCCTTCGCCGGTGGCCGCTATGAAGTGCGCCGCTTCCTCGGCGAGGGTGGCAAGAAGCGTGTGTTCCTTGCGCACGACGCGAGGCTCGATCGCGATGTCGCCTTCGCGCTGATCAAGACCGAGGGCCTCGACGCCACCGGGCGCGAGCGCATCACGCGCGAGGCGCAGGCGATGGGCCGCCTCGGCGCCCATCCGCACATCGTCACGATCTTCGAGATCGGCGAGGAGGGCGGCTCGCCCTACGTTGTGAACGAGCTGCTCGGCGGCGGCGACGTCGAGGGCGAGCTCGAGGCCGCCGAGGGTGCTCTGCCGTTGGCCCGTACCCTCGAGATCGCGAAGGGCGTCGCTCGAGGTCTCGCCTTCGCCCACGAGCGCGGGATCGTGCACCGCGACCTCAAGCCGGGCAACGTGTGGCTCACCGAGGACGGCACGGCCAAGATCGGCGACTTCGGGCTCGCCGTCTCGCTGGACCGCTCGCGGCTGACTCAGCACGGCATGATGGTCGGCACCGTCGCCTATATGCCGCCGGAACAGGCCCTCGGCGGAGAGGTCAGTCCGCAGGCGGACCTCTACTCGCTGGGTGCCATGCTCTACGAGCTGGTGACGGGTCGTCCGCCCTTCCAGGCAAACGATCCGACCGCGATCATCAGCCAGCACATCAACACTCCACCGGTCGCGCCCTCGTGGCACAGCGAGCACTGCCCGCCGGATCTCGAAACGCTCATCCTCCGTCTGCTGGCGAAAGTGCCCGCCGACCGTCCCGCCTCGGCGCTCGAAGTGCTGACTGCCCTCGAGGCAGTGGACCCCGATGCCCGCTCCACCTCGCACTCCGATTCGAGTGCCAACCCCCTCGACCGCCTTGCGCGCGGTGTCTTCGTTGGCCGGGAGCGCGAGTTGGAGCGGCTGCGGGCGGCCTTCGACGAAGCATTCGCGGGCCACGGCTCGGTGGTGATGCTGGTGGGTGAGCCCGGCATCGGGAAGACGCGGACCAGCCTTGAGCTGGAGACCTACGCTCGCATGCGCGGTGGACGGGTGATCTGGGGTCGTGCACACGAGGCGGCGGGCGCGCCGCCGTATCGTCCGTGGGTGCAGGCAGCCGACACTTACTCGAGCGCCTGGGGCCTCGATGCCGTAGCCCCGCAGCTGGCTGCTGAAGACACGGCGGAACTCTCAAGGATTTTCCCGCTGCTGCGGCAGCAGCCGAACTACATCGCTCCTCCGGAGATCGTCGACCCTGCCGCCGGCCAGTTCCGTCTCTTCGAGGCCTACACGAAGCTGGTACGCGCTTTCGCGTCCGAGGCTCCACTCGTCGTCGTCCTCGATGACCTGCACTGGGCCGACAAGCCGACGCTTCTCCTACTGCAACACGTCGCGCGCGAGCTGGCGCGCCTGCGCGTGCTGATCGTGGGCACATACCGCGACACCGAGCTGTCGAGGACACACCCGCTCTCTGAGGCGCTGGCGGAGCTGAACCGCGAGGCCGGCTTCCGGCGCGTAAACCTCACCGGGCTCGAACGCGACGAGGTGGCGAACTACATCCGCGGCACGGCGGGCATGGAGCCTTCGCGCGTGCTCGTCGATCGCGTCTTCGAGGAAACCGAGGGCAACCCCTTCTTCCTGCACGAGGTAGTCAACCTGATGACCGAGGAGGGGACGATCGCGTCGAACTCGGTCTCCGATATCGCGATCCCCGAGGGGGTGCGCGAGGCGCTGGGCCGCCGCCTCGACCGGCTCTCGGAGGAAGCGAACGCGCTGCTGCAGTACGCCGCCGTGGCGGGACGCCAGTTCGCCTACGACACACTGAAGCTTGTCACGGACCACGGTGACGACGCGCTGCTGCGACTCATCGAGGAGGGCCTCGCTGCCCGCGTCATCGAGGAGACCGCCCAGCCAGGCCGCTACCAGTTCACCCATGCGCTGATGCAAGAGACCCTCCTCGACGAGCTCTCAACTACCCGCCGCGTACGCATGCATGGCGAGGTAGCCGAGGTCATCGAGGCACGCTACGGCGACGATGCCGTGCGCCAAGCCCCGCGACTGGCCCGCCACTTCCTCGAGTCCTCGGTCCTCAATGCGGATCACGCGCGTCGGGCTGTCCGTTACTCGACACTGTCCGCGGAGCAAGCCGAATCTCAGGTCGCATGGGCGGAGGCTGCCCGCCTCTACGCGGCTGCGCTGCCACTCACGGAGGGAGACGAAGAGCTCGCGTCGCTGCGTCGTCGAGTCACCCTGGGCCTCGCGCGGTCGAGGCGGCTCAACCTCGAGATGCGAGAGGCCTGGCGAGTCATCATGCGCGGTCTCGAGGAGATGAGGCAGGGCGACGATAACGAAGCGTTTGCGCTGGCCGGTCTCGAGGCCGCGGAGTTGCCGGCCGCGCCGGAGCGATTGGTCGCTCTGCTCTCGGAGGCACTCGGCCGCTCTAACGCATTGACGGACGTGACACGTGCACGCCTGCTCGCACGCCGTGCGAACCTCCGCCCCCTCGATTTCGAACTTGAAGCCGATGTGGCAGCTGCGGAGCAAGTCGCAAACACGGAGGACCTTGCGGATGTCCACGAATGGATTCATTTGCGGCGAACGGCGCAACTAACGGCCGCTGGACGGGTCAACGACGCACTGGAGTACGCGACGCTTCACCCCGGAGACATGAGCGGGGTCAGTCCGCTGCGCTATGCGGTTGGCGACATCGACGACGTTGAGACATACGTGCTCGAGCAACTTCAGCACTACTCGCGGATGAACAACGAGCTAGCCGTCGAGGCGTTCGCTTTCATGCTGTTCTCGGTGGCCGCCATTCGCTTCGATCAGGCTGGCATGGATCGAGCAGCCGAGTGGATGACGGGACGAACCTTCGCTTCGAAGAACTGCATCGTCTGGCGCAGGCTTGTCGAAGGAGACGTCGGAGCCGCTGCTGTCGAACTCTCGCCACCTGAGATGGCCGGGGGCGTACCCGGTTGGCTTGCCGTCGTGCATGGGCTGCGCGCAGAAGTGATGGCCGCGCTCCAAAGGGACGACGATGCTGTATCCGAGTTGAAGAAGTGGGACGAGTACGTCGACGCTCCGAACGACTCCCTGCAAACTGTCAATAGACTCGCGAATCTGGCGTGGGCGGGAGATGCGCTTCTCCGCCTAGGCACCCCTGCGATGCTCAGCAGGGCAGAGGCGCGTTTCCCCGGCGACCAGATCCTTTCCGGCCTCGTTCTCGTTCCGAGGTATCGCGGACAGATTGCGCTGCGTCTCGATGATGTCGTGCGCGCCGAGGGCCTCCTTCGCGAGGCCCTGACGATGAGTGACTCGGAAGACTGGCCCCTTGAGGCAGGCCGCTGCCACCAGGGTCTCGCCGAAGTGGCCGAGCGCCGCGGTGACCACGCCCTTGCGATGCAGCACCTCGACGCGGCGGGCGAGCTGTTCAGCCGCCACGGGGCCAGGCTCTACCTCGATCAGGTGCTGGCGAAGAAGGAGATCCTAAAAGCTTAGAGTCGGCGGACTCACGGGTGCCGACTTCAGGGAGCTTGACCGAGGCCAAGGATGATCGTCGAGGGGAGGGGCCGCGTGAACACTGAGGAAGCCCAACGAATCGCCAAGCGACATGAAGATGTGTACAACCACGACTTCGAGCATTACGCGGAACTCTACGCCGAGACCTACGTGGGCTACCGGCCTGGGCGAGGAACAACGAGCGGTCGGGACGAGATGATCCAACTGGAGCAGCGCGCAACGTCCGCTTGCCCAGATCGCCGAACGACCGTGCTGCGTGTGTTCGCCGGCGATGGTAATTCGCTTGCGATGGAGGAACTCTGGGAGGGGACGAACACTGGGGGTGATCAGCTTTTTGGGGCACCCGGGGCGAAGGTCTCGATTTACGCTATGTCGGTGTTCGAAGTAGAGGACGGCAAGTTCGTGCGTGGCACAGCGTGGACTGGTCGACCACCGAGCGACGACTGAGGCGCCGACCGTGGAGTGACGGAGACGGAGTTGATTTCAGCCACAAAGCGCACACACGCACTCCTCATGCGGATCGTCGACGCGGTGAACTCGAAGGACCTCGCAGCGTTGGATGAGGCCCTTGGATCTGGTTTCGTTCATCACCGGGGACCCGTCTCCACGAACCGGGAGACCTACCTGGCACTGTGGCGGCCCTTCTTCGAGATGGCCCCCGCATATCGCGTACAGCTGGTGGACCTCGTCGAGAGCGAAGCGAGCGCTGCCTTCCGCTTCATTGCGACTGGATGGCCCACCGAGGAGAGCAAAGCCTCGGCCGTGTGGTTCATGAGCCTCGATGACGGGAGGATCGTCGAGGCTTGGGAGACCAGGGAGCAGTACCCCGAGCCGGAGGCGTAGCGCGCCGTAGTTCGCCCCTCGCTGCCGGGCGCTGACAGATCGGCAGCGTTCCACTACCTTCCTGCGACCAATGAGCCTCTACTCGCAGGGAGGCCGACTTGACCACCCCCACCGACTGGCGTCAGCCACTCGTGATCGAACTCGCGCGGCTCGAAGCCCGCGTCGAGAGCTTGTCGCGCTGGCACCCTCGCCGTTGGGTGCTTGCCTACCGCCTGCGCCGCCTCAGCAGGCAGTTCGACCAGGGCTGGCAGTGACGCCCGAAGAGGCAGCCGCCGAGGCTAGTCGCCGCATGCACCGTTTGCAGACGGTCGATGAGGCGCGCGAGGTCTATCGCACGATGCCGCGGTGGCATCCGGCGCGGTGGGTGATGCTCGCGTGGCTGTGGCGATTTCGACGCTCGATCTAGACGCCTCATGCGCGGAGTCGCTACTACATAAGGCGATCGCATCGGTGGTTGGCTGTGCGAAGCCGTATGCCACCGAATCGCGATCCCCGGATGCCGCGAATACTGGAGGGAATAAGCGGACAGGGCGACCGATCCTCCCTGGCCCCGTCCGGCCTCCACCTACGAAGAAGGGCCGTCCCAGAGTTGGACGGCCCTCCCGATGATCCGCTGGGCGACAAGCCCTACGACCGACTGTCCTTGCCGGTGTTCACGAACTGGATGCAAAGACCCTGGTTGGAGAAGCCGAACGCCTCCCAGCCGCCGTTCATGCACTGGTCCTTTGTCTGGACGTCCGGCAGAACGTCGAAGCGTGTCCAGTCGAAGCGCTCATCGGTCTCGCCTCCGAAGACCATTCGGACTTCGACGTACTCGTCGGCGCTGAACGTCATTGTGCTCGTGTCGTTGAACCTGCAGACGTAGGGGTAGAGGCCGTCGGTGACGCCCGAGTTGGGGTTAGTCGGACCGGTCATCTGGCTGGTGTCACCGTCGGTGCGGTACTCGAAGCAACTGTAGAAGTTGCGCTCGCTGACGAATTCGAGCTCCGTCTCGCCAATGCCCTGACTCAACTGGTTCACGTGCGCCCACGCCGTGGGCGTCTTGGCCTTGTTGATGTCGTTGGTGCTCGGTGTGACGGCATCCACGACGGCATATGCCACTCCCGCGAGCACGAAGAGCGCGAGCGCCCCTCCTGACAACGCTGCCAGTGTCCGCTTCCTCATAGTGCCTCCTCGGCTGCTTCGGGAGGCCGTCCATCCATCCCCGTGGGCGGCCCGCTGCGATGCCGGCGGCAATCCCTGCCTTGCTGGCACCATCTATGACGAGAGTGTTGGGCGTCAAGGTCCGGAGGTCACAGCCCCGTGTCCGGCGCAGCGCGGACGCCACTCGTCCGTTAGAGCTCGCGAGCGCGTCGACTAGCGTGAGGGCATGGCCGCCACTATCCCCGTTTCCTTGCGGGTCCCAGGCGCTGTTCGGGTACGAGCCTAGCGGCGTATGCGCCTCAATCGACGGGAGATGCTCGACCACCTCCACACGCTCGCGCACTACGTCTCAGCGGGCGGTGAACCGTTGTTCGAGCACGCCAAGGACACGAGCGGGACGCGCACCGTCTTCACCATCGCCGTCGAGCGAGCGCGCTACTGGCGGCTCTTGGCAGCGACGCAGCAGACGCGCGATCTCGTCCGAGGTGGCCGCTACTCGGGTGTTGTCGAGCGAGATCGCCCCATCGCCCTCGAGCGCTATACGGACGCCGTGCGCCTGTTCCTGCTCGACGAGCACATCGCCCTCGGCGAAATGCTGCAGGACTCCGAGCCGATGTTCATCTGGACGCGGGGCGCGACGACTGCCGCTGGGCACGCAGTCCACATCCGCCGCTACGCCTACGTCCCTGAAGAGTTCCGCCGCCGGGCCGAGGCAATGGGAATCGTGACTCCGCCGCTGCCCGCGACGGGAAAGCGGGAGCAGGGCCGCCGTTGGTGAGCCCGATCCCGATGGGCTTGGCACCTCCCGACAGGGCCTCAGTCGTCATTAGCGGAAGCGCCTCTCCATCATCCGCCGTCCGTTTCGTCGCTTTTCGAGCTCGGCGAGCACGTCTCCGTGGATGGGCTCAGAACGCGGTGGGCGGCCACATAAGTGGCACGCCGCCCAACCCCCCGATGAACGAACAACCACGCCGAGGCATTGCTCGACGGTGCCCGCGTAGTTGATGCGGCGCGCACACCTCACGAGAGCGTCACCGAACGCCAGGCAGCGGCCTCCGCGTCGTAAACCTTCAGGACGATCGTCGAGCCCGAGGTGAACAGTTGAATCTGACCATGCGCGATACCAACGGTGTCGGTGATTTCTTCGTTGCCACGGTTGAACGGCCACACCGGAACGTCAGCGGGGGTGAATGAGGTTGGCTGAGGAATCCAATTAGTCACTTAGATCATCCCTCGATTACGCGCCGCCTTATATGCGGATGTAACCGCAAAATAAGTTTGCGCATCAATCTCACCTGCGTTGTACAAACGAGCCGTCTCATACTCGCTCGCAAACGAACTGTCCGTGATCGATAGTTGACCGGCGGCAATGTCCTGAAGCTCGGCGAATAGAGAGTTTCTCCGCGACACCTGCTCGAGGCGTTCGGCCTCCTCCTCGGCCTTGCGGCGCTCCACCGCTTCGCCGTAGTCCTCACGGAATCGCGGCAGCAATGCACCGCCAGGTTGAGGAGCATCTACGCCAGCGAGACGATCAAACTCACGCCGATAGGTTGCGGCGTCAATGACCCCGTCATTAAACGCCCGACTCACATCGAGTGTTGTCTCGAACTCATGCGTGTCACTAGGTGCCGACTTCTGGCGAGATTCCTTCTCGGTTGCGATCGGACCAGGGTCGCGTCCTTGCAAACGGGCATTCGCAAACTCATCCATGAGCTCGCGATACTGTTCGCTGGTGATTTGATCGTTGTTGAAGGCAACAGCAACTTCGTGGGTTGAGCTGAATTGCGGCACTATCTTGCTCCTTCATTTCCGGTTCGATTCGGTGAATGAAACTCCATGTACAACATTGTTCCACTGCGTGGGATATCTCCTTCGATGAACTTGCGCCATTGCAGCGCAGCTACGTTCGCCTGTTCGGCGCAGTCTGGACAGAGCCCCATCGTCGGGACGACAGCACCACACACGCACAGGATTTGCCGGCGCTGCGCGCGTTCACGTCTGCTCATCGCAACCCCCTGGGCATGAGCGTCCCGAGCCGGTGAAAGCGCATCTCCCTTACCTCGCAGTCAAAGCACATGCCCGACACATCGCTCGTGGACCGTCCGCAATCGCTGCACGGACGAGGACGATGCAGATCGGGCGATGGGTCGTGATTGGCTGCCCGTTCCCGAAGTGCCTCGACGATCGCCGCCTTACGCGGTTTCCACTCGGCCACAAACGCTGGGGTGAGAGTGCCCTGAGTAGTGCTCCGCAGGACGAGATCATCACCATCCAGGGACGCCGCTACGCCAAGGTCGGCTAGTGCCTCGAGGAGGTTGCTGCTCACAGCGTCACCTCCTCGACAAAGGCCTCTGAGGTCCCGTTGGCACCGTTCAGGTGGGTATGCGCCCCAACCCGCCCAACCGCCACACTCGAATCTGAGTCAGATGTGGCGCTTGTTGTGGCACTTGCGATTTCGGCATCCGCCACAGGGTTTTTAGATTCAAAATCGGGCGTTTGTGGCGCTTGGGCGCTTTGGGCGGATGACCCCCTGTAGCGTGACCACACATCGACTAGATCGGCGCGGAGGTACCCCCGCCAGCCGCCCGATCGTTTGACGGGGCGAACGCCGTACGGTCGCAACAACTGGGCGAGTCCTCGAGGAGACAGGCCTCGGGCGTTGTTCCAGTCTTCCCAGGGCGCATCCTCGATCGCCTTGAGAGCGTCGATCAGTTCCCTGGCCGTCAGCTTGTCGACGGGAGGGAGAGGCGCGTCCTCGTCCGTCTTCGGGTGGAAGATGCCGTGCATGTCGGCCAACAGCCGTTCCGAGGCCGAATCACCCTCGACATCGTCGGCTCCCTTCGTCAGCGCGAGACACGCTTGCCGTGCCCGCGAGGGCCACTCTCCCCCGGCTGAGACTGCGGTGATGGCAAGGGACTCCCAAACATCGGCGGCGCGATCTTCAACGGGGAGATCGACCTCCGTGTCAGGCATGAGCTCGATGATGCTGCCGACCCATGCGTGAACGCGGTCCCGCAGGTCGGTGAGGGCGCCCACGTCACGACTGCGGCGGAACGGGGCAACGTACTCATCAGGGGATCGCCGGCGCATCTCGATGACGACGGCCCGATCCTCGATGGTGTCCGGCAGACCGCCGATCGCGGCGATGGCAGCCATTGAGAAGGTCGGCAGGTACTCCGCGACGTTCTTGCTGGGGTTGTACCGGATGTACGGCCAGCCGCGAGAGTGCCCGCTGTTGAGGATGCCCCGCAGGTCTTCGGACTTCTCGGACGCCTCCCCGCGCCTACGCGAGAAGATCGTGTCTCCCTCATCGAGTACCAGCGTGCGCGGATCGCTCTCATCGAGACTGCGCACCAACGCAGCGGTGCTGATGTTCGTCGTCCGTAGGACGTTGTTGGCGAGCTCCGAGACGATCTCGAGGCATCGAGTTTTCCCGCATCTTTTTAGCGGCGACTTGATGACCAACCGTGAGGCGTGCTCCCAGGCCGGTTGTGCATGGGTGGCGACGATCCACAACGCAACCGCATCTGCGGCCTCGGGTGAGGGCATCGCCACGTATTTCACGAGAGTGGCTCGCACCTCATCGAGGAGATCGGCGCCCTCGATCGGCTCAGCACGAGGAACCACCGGAACAGTCATCGCGCACCGCCAACCGTGCGGACAGCGCTTTGCACGGTGCGCCTAGCCTCGCGATCGCTCAGACCAACCCGGAGGGCAGCGGCGATGAGTTCTCCCTCGATAGAGGAGAGCGAACCTTCCTCGCTCGCACGGCAGGCAGCCCAGTGCAGGGCGTTGTTGCGCTGGCCTTCACGCGCCGCCTCGACAACGTGCACGAGGCCTGACGCATTCCCCGAACCATCAACCGGACGACGGAACGGTGGCGGGAGTGGCCGCAACAGCTCCCTGAGACGAGTGGGCAGGGGGGCAATGTCGTGGTGTTCCCAGACGTATGGCCGGCCTGACGTGGGATGAAGCGATGGCGGGATGATGCAGTACCCGGCCGTCTTCAAGTCGACGCCCTCGGGTAGACGGGTGCTGGTGAAGTTCCCCGGCGGACGCAGGTAGTAGAAGTGTGCGCCGCCGTCCCCTCGGCCAGAGATGACCATCAGCGTTTCGGGCAGCGGCCCCACCAATGCCTCTAGGGCTTCGCGCCGGCCGTTGTTTCTGGGGTCGATGTCGATGACGAGGAGTGAGTCAGGAACGGCAGCGCCAATCAGGGCATTCGGCCAACGCCCCCACCACTCACGGATCTGGTCAGCGTCACGGGACGCATCGAGGTGCCCGTGGGCGGTGTATGGCGCCTTCCCGTGTTCCCCCGCCTCGACGCAGGGGAAGACGTTCCAGCCGGCCTCCGCCGCCTCGAGTGCGGCATCCAGCATCGAGGTCACATCGCACCCCCAACCTGCACAGGGCGAGACGTGCGAGCAGAGACGATGAGGAAGTGTCGGCGCACCTCCGGCAGGAGGCGGGCCGCGTCTGCATCGCCTTCCAAGGCTTCGAGGGTGTACTCCTCCAACATGCCGGCTGCCGCCGACGCGGTGCATGGGCACCCAAGGAACGCGGTCTCGTGGTGGTGTGTATGCTTGGTCACAAGTTCTTCTCCATGGGCCGCACACCCCTTCGCGCGGCCACTAATCCCCGGCCTGCAACGCCGGGGATTTCCTTTTCTTCACGCACTCGCGGGCGTTTGCAGCATGTCCTCGACGGCCTGCCGGGGAATCACTCGACGGGCGCCGAGCTGGACGAACGGGATCGCCCCCTCCGCCAGTAGGTCCTGCACATGGCTGCGACTCACACCGAGGCGTGTCGCAACCTCGGTGATCGAATAGGTGCCAGGAGTCACGGTCTCGTTCGGCAACGTCATCACCTTCCTTCCTGTGGCGCTCTTGGGCGCTGGTGGCTTGTGTGTTCATGGTAGGCGCTGCTAGAGTGGGCGTGGCGCAAATAGATTTCACTTCGCGCAAATGGAGACTCGTATGCCGGCCACGATCCGCGACGACATCAAGAAGCGCGCTGACGAGTTGATTGCGGAGAAGCGCTGGACCAACCAGCAGATCGAGCGGCTCCTGGGGGAAGAGTTCGGCGATTCCGCCCCGAGCCTCTCGTGGCTACAGCACCGCAGGCCGAAGGATGGATCGGCCCTGTGGTCGTTGGCGGACGGACGCGGGGATGAGTCAGACCGCCTGATCCTGGAGACCAAAAGAGTGGTGCTGGAGAAGACCGAGGGGCGAGAAAGCGTCTCCATCGCGGAGGCGCAGTGGATTGCCCGCGTCCGGTCTGCGGCGCCCTCGATGGAGCCCTACACGGCATTCACTGTCGCTCGCCTCTACCTCATGCGAGAGGGGCGCGGCGAGGACATGCACGATCTGGACGTGATGTTGGCCTACCGCCCTTGGAAGAGCGTTGAAGACGCGCTCGAGTGGGTGCGCGCCGTTGAATCAGGCGTGGTGCCCTGGCCGCGCGCCTACACCGCGACGGATGAAACCGCCGCCGCAATCTCAGAAGAGGGGGAATAGCCGTGAGCATCCGCGAGCGCGGGAAGAACAACTGGCAGATCAACGTCGATGCCGGGCGTGACGAGAGCGGAAGGCGTCAGCGACGCTTCTACACCTTCGCCGGCACTAAGCGCGCCGCGAAAGCATTCGAGGCCGAGCGGAAGGCGGAGATCGCACGGGGCACCAGCGTTGACCCGTCCCGCCTCTCGGTGGGTGAGCTCCTATCGCGCTGGCAGTCGCACTACGTCGCGCACAACGTTCGCGGCAGCACGGCACGGCGGTACGGCAGCATCGCCCGCCGCCTCACCAGCGAGATCGGGGCGCAGCGTCTCCAAGCCCTGAAGCCTGCCGACATCCAGGCGATGTACGTGCGCCTGCTCGATGCCGGCCTGTCGCCGCGCACCGTCCTGCATCATCACCGCGTGCTGCGCGAAGCCCTGGCGTGGGCAATGCGGATGCGTCTCATCGAGGTGAACGCCGCCGACGCCGCCACTCCACCGAAGGCGACACAGAAAGAGGTACGCGCGCTGTCTCCTTCCGAGGTGGGCACCCTCATCGCCTCTATCGAAGACGAAGACCTGCGCCGCGTGGCGTTGGTCACTGTCGCAACGGGAATGCGCATCGGTGAAGTGCTCGCCCTGCGCTGGTCCGATCTCGAGGACGGCCAGCTGCGTGTTGAACGGGCCGTCGTCTACACCCCGCGCGAAGGCTTCTCGTTTGAACCGCCCAAGACCCGAGCGGGCCGCAGGGCCGTTGCGTTGGGTGCCTCCACCATCGAGGTACTGCGCGAGCACCGCGTTACGCAGAACGAACGCCGGTTGTCCGCCGGCTCAGCGTGGGCAGACAACGATCTGATCTTCCCCGACCACCTCGGCAACGTCTGGGCGCCCTACCTCGTCTCCAAGTCATTCACGAGCGCGGCCAGGGCAGCGGGGTTCGACGGCTTCACCTTCCACGGGCTAAGGCACACCACGGCGACGCTGATGCTTCGCGGTGGGGTCGATGCCAAGCTCGCAGCCGCACGCCTCGGGCACTCATCACCCGTGATCACCCAGACCCTCTATCAGCACGTCGCACCCGACCTGAACCAGCGCGTTGCTGAAGCCCTGGACGTCCTTCTGACGGGGTGACCGCTGGCGACATCTTTGGCGACATCCTGCACGGCACCCATGGCGCAGGTGGGGATGTCGCCGCTGTCGTCCGAATCTGACCGCGTCCGTTCTGTCGCATGGGTGGCGTCCGTGCCCACTTCTCGCAGAACTGCAAAACCTCCATCACGGGTTCGATTCCCGTCGTGGCCTCCAATCTTCCTCGCTCACACTCATCGGATCGAACGACGACGGCTCCTCGACGGGAGCCGTCGCTTTGCGCGTGTCCTCGAGGACGAGAGCCGGCCTCGGACGCCCGTCGAGCGCCGAGGGCGGCAGGCTTCGCAGTCACTTAACGGAATCGCGAAGAGATACACCTGTCTTCAGGGCCGCGCGGAAACGATGATCTGCCCGCCGCCAGTCCGCAGCCGGCGTCCTGACGCGAGATCACAGGTCGTTGCCCGGGCTTCCCACGCGCATGCTCCTCGCGGGTTTGACCCCGCGAGGAAGGAGAGGTGGAGCCCTTTGGCCACTGCACCAGCGCGCGTCGCGCCCCGACTCGCACATTCTCCGCATCGCGTCCGGCAACTCGCCCGCTCCTCGATCTCCGGTGTGGGGGCAGGCATCGCTGCTCTCTACGGCCGTGTGCGCGACATCGCATCGCACTGGGGGGCGATCCAGCTCGTCTCGACCTTCGGCGGCGGCACACTCTTCGTCGGGGCGCCCACGGTGGTCTCGCTGACGTCGTCCGTTCACCCCCTCGTGACGACGTTCTCGGCGCTGACGGGGTTGGCGCTGTTCGCCGTGACGGTCGCTTCGGTCTCCGAATTGCACCGCGCGGGGACGGAGCCCGGCATCGCTCGATGGCTCGCTAGGCTTCCTGCCGTGCCGCCCAGGCAGGTCATCGTTCGAACGGACGGCATCCAGTGGCGTGACGACGTCGAGAGTGGCCTGGTCGCCGAATGCGAACGGCACGGAATCGAGCTGACGTATCGCTCGTACCGTTTGAACTGGCGCGGGCGAGGCGACGGCCCGATTCAGCCCGTGCGGCCGAGCCAGCCCCTGGGCATGCGCGGCACGCTCTACTGCGCCGATCCGGGCGAGCCGCACCGACTGCGGCTGCCGGACGCGTGCACTTATGGGGATGCGCAGACACGCGCTCGCGTCCTGGTGCGGGCGGAGCGGAGAGGCGCCGCCCAGACCTCAACTTAGGGAACTCGTTCGAGCGCCGAGTCCGCCAGCCTCGAGTCCTTCCGAGGGAGCGCATCCCTCGTTCATTCCTTATGTTCTCTTCAGAATCGGGGTGCGATACATCCCTCGGGGGTGTTTATGTTGCTTCGCGCTCGCCGCAAGCTCGGGCGATTCGCGTACTACCGACGGTCGAGAGGGCTCGGCGGCGCGATCTGGCTCCTCGTGCTCTCTCTGCTCAAGCCGATCTACTTTCGCGACGCCTTCGAGGTGTCGGTGAGACGTCGCGGGCCGGACTGGTCACGGGAGACGCACCCGGGCGAGGGCACCGTGCACCTCGCGTTCCTGCGGAGCCCTCAGGACTACGACGCGGCCGAGTCCGCCATGCACCCGTATGTCCGGCGCCAGGGGCTGCGTGAGTTCCTCGCGGAGGGCGGCGACCGCTACGTCGCGCTGACGGAGTTCTCGGACGAGGAGCACCCGCCCCAGTACGTCGGCTTCCGGATGTTCGAGCACGGCAAGTTCTCGATCTACGAGTACGGATACGGGGGAGCTCTGCCCTCGAACTTCGTCATGAACCTCGAGGCGGGGATCGCTCCGGAGTTCCGCGGCCATCGCCTGCACGCACGCGGGCGCAAGGAGAGCTACGAGTACCAGGACAGCATCGGCGTCGACTCGATGGTGTCCGTGGTGCGGGCTCACAACACCTCGTCACTCCGCAGCGGCGGCCAGGCGTGGGCCGGCACGACGCACGAGCGCCTCGGCACGTTCGCCATCACGAGCTGGTTCGGGGGGCTGCGACGCTCGACGCCCAATTGGGAAGACCTGCGGCAGCGCATCATCGGGGAGTAGCGGCGGGACCGCGCGACGCTCGGTTTTCTGTCAACTCGTGAGTCGGCATACCGCGAGGCCTCGCTCTGGCGGGGATGGGCCGATACGTCGTCTGGGGGTGTCAATGCGGATGCGCGTTCGGAGCGCGGTCGGACAGTTCGATTACTACCGACGGTCGACCGGCCTCGGTGGAGCGCTTCGCATCCTCGGGCTCACGCTGCTGAGGCCGATCTACTTCCGCGACTCCTTTGTGGTCACGGTGCGGCGTCGCGGGCCGGACTGGTCGCAGGTGCCGATGCCCGGCGAAGGCACCGTGCGTGTCGCGATCGTACGGACCGCGGAGGAGTACGACGCAGTAGAGCCTCACACGCATCCGTACGTCCGCCAACAGGGGCTCCGCGAGTTCCTCGCGGACGGGGATGACCGCTACGTCGCCCTGACCGAGTTCTGCGACGACGAGCATCCGCCACAGTTCGTCGGGTTTCGGATGTTCGAGCTCGCGCGGTTCATCATTCACGACTACGGATTCGGTGGGCCGCTGCCCTCGAACTTCGTCATGAACCTCGAGGTGGGCATCGCGCCCGAATTCCGCGGCCACCGCCTGCTCGGGCGTGCGCAGCTGGACAGCTATCGGTACCAGGACAGCATCGGCGTGGACACGATGGTGTCGCTCGTGCGGTCGCACAACGCCGCCTCGTTCAGAGCCACGGGCCAGGTCCTCGAGGGCTCGCGCCACGACCTCCTCGGACCATTCGCCATCACGAGCTGGTTCGGCGGGCTGCGGCGCTCGACGCCCGACTGGAACGAACTGCGGCGCTTCATCGTGGAGGAGTAGCGCCACGCACGGCTCGACACGCGCATGTATTCTGTCAACTAGTCAGTGCCCGCACCTCGGAGATCATGATGTGGCGAGGATGGCAGACCGCCATCGAGCAGTTCGCGTACTACCGGCGGTCAGCCGGGTGGTCGGCCGCGCTGCAGCTCGCCGCGCGCAACGCGGTGCGACCGATCTACTACCGCGACGAGTTCCGCCTCCGCGTCTCGCGCCGCCTCGAGAACTGGGCCGACGACCCCATTCCCGAGGGGCCGGGCACCATCCATGCGCTCGCGGTGGAGTCGGTCGAGGCGTACGACGCCCTCGAGCCGCGCATTCACCCTTACGTCCGGCGGCAGGGGCTGCGTGACTTCCTCGCGGGCGGGAGCGGCGGCCGCTACATCGTCCTGACCGAGTACACACCGGAGGACGGCGGCCCCGCCCCGATCATCGGGTTCCGGATGTACGAGCGCGGACGCTTCTCGATCTACGAGTACGGCTTCGGTGGGCCGCTGCCCGAGAGCTTCGCGATGAACCTCGATACGGGCGTGGCACCGGAGTATCGCGGCCAGCGCATCCAGGCGCGCGGCCGCCGCGAGAACATCGGTCATCGGGTGCGGCTCGGCATCGACACCACGGTCTCCGTCGTGCGCACGCACAACGCGGCCTCGCTGCGGAGCGGCAGCCGGCCTCGGGTGGGGCGCGTCCGGGACGAGGTCGGCGTCTTCGCGATCACGAGCTGGTTCGGCGGACGATGGCGGCAGACGCCGAACTGGGAGCGCCTGCGCCAGCGCATCCTCGAGGGGCCACCGGAGGCCGTAGCGGTGGCCGGCGCACCTCGATAGCCGAGCCGACCTCGAGAACCAGTGACCTCGTTGACCTCGATCTGACCGTGTGCGACAACGGAGGCGGTCGCCCCACGGGCGGCCGGTCCCGCCGACTGACTCGTGAGGCGCGAGCGCGCCGTCGATGATCGATGACGCCTCGCCGCTGCGCGTGGCGATGGGGGACGAGATATGAACCGTCGAGGGTCGCGCCGCCGCGCGTGCGTGGTGCGCCACAGCTACTACCCGAGCGAGCTGAACCTCAAACGCGAAGCGGAGGCGCTGCGCGACGAAGGCTTCGACGTCTCCGTGATCTGTCTGCGGCGCGAGGACGAGCCCTCGCGCGAGACGGTCGAGGGCGTCGAGGTGTACCGGATGCCGGTGGGGCATCGACGCGGGGCAATTCCTCGATACCTGCTCGAGTACAACTTCTTCTTCGTCCTCGCGACGTTCCGACTGCTGATGCTGCACGTGCGGCGGCGCGTGAGCGTGGTGCAGATCAACACGATGCCGGACTATCTCGTGTTCGTGGCGCTGCTGCCTCGATTGACCGGGGCGCGGGTGGTGCTGCACGTCCACGAACCGATGCCTGAGCTCTTCGGGACGCTGTTCCCCGGGCGGAAATACGCGCCGCTGGTGGCGGCGATTCGCTTCTCGGAGCGGATCAGCATCGCCTTCGCAGACCGGGTGCTCACGGTCACGGAGCAGATGAAGCAGCGCCTGGTCGAGCGCGGCGCGGACGCCTCCAAGATCACGGTGATCCTCAACGTGCCGGACACGCGGGTGATCCGAGCCTCGGAGACGGACGCGGTGGTGCCCTCGAGCGATGAGGCACCGTACATCCTCACGCACGGCGCGATCGAGGAGCGCTACGGCCCGGACGTCATCGTGCGCGCGATGGCGCTGCTGCGCGAGGACCTGCCGGAGCTCGAGTTCCACCTCCTCGGGGCGGGCGACTACGTCGAGGAGCTGCTCGCCCTTGTCGCGAACCTCGGGGTGAGCGAGCGGGTCAGGTACCTCGGGTTCGTGCCCCACGCGACGATGATCGCGGAGGTCAGCCACACGGTGGCGGGCATCGTGCCGATGCAGTCGAACCCGTACTCGAACCTGGTCCACACGAACAAGATGTATGAGTACATCGAACTCGGACGCCCTGTCATCGCGTCACGCCTCGACTCGGTGGCGGCCTACTTTGGGGATGACGCGATCGCATACTTCACGCCGGGTGACCCAGCCGACCTGGCGCGTCGGGTGCGGGAGACGGTCGCGGACCCGGAGGCGGCGCAACGCCGGGCCGCGCGCGCCCGCGAGGTCTACGCCGGCATCCGCTGGGACCACGAGCGGGAGCGGTATCTCGAGGTGTACCGGGGCCTCGTGCCGGCCGACGGACCTCGATGATCGTGTGCTCGGCGAGCGACTTCGGACCCTGCCACTGTGTCAGGTTTGCGGGGCATCGAACCACGCTATTTCGTCGTCGATAGCGCGTCGATCGAAGCTCGCGTCTCGCCGAGCAACCCACATGACAGATTGGCAGCCGATTCTGAGAATCCTTTAACCGTCTGCGCCACTTCGTCATTCTGATATCTCTTGACACTTTACCGGTAACTGCATAACGTCTCTCTCGTCCCTAATTGGTGGCGGAACTCAGAGCCCAACATGCACCTGCTCAAAGCCGTTTTCGCACGGCCGGGCGGAGCTTTGCATCTGAACCGGCACCACCATCGCCGCGTGCAGGACGCAGCGAGGCACACGGTCGGCAGCCGCTGCGACGGCGGTCGAGACCGGAGTCGAAGAGGATGCTCGAGATGAACATCGGTGTGGTGGGGTACGGCTACTGGGGCTCGAAGCACGCGAGGGTGATGTGCTCCGTCCCGGGGGTCAGCGTCACCATCATCGAGTCCGACGACCGACGACGGGCCGCGGCCGCAGCGGCCTTCCCGATGGCTCGAACGGCGGCCGACCTCGACGAGGCGCTGCCGAAGCTCGACGGCATCGTCGTGGCCACGCCTCCCGGCTCGCACGCCTCGATCGGCATGCGCGCCCTCGAGGCCGGCGTGCACGTGATGGTGGAGAAGCCGCTGGCGCGTTCCATGCGCGACGCGGAGACGATGGTGGAGCTGGCCGCACAGCGGAACCTCGTCCTGATGGTGGGACACACCTTCGAGTACAACCCGGCCGTCCTGTGGCTGAAGGGCGCCTTCGACCGCGGTGAGCTGGGCGACCTGTACTACCTCGACAGCGCGCGTCGGAACCTGGGGCTGCACCAGCGCGACGTGAACGTCATCTGGGACCTGGCGCCGCACGACATCTCGATCGCGAACTTCCTGCTGGGCGAGAACCCGACCTCGGTACGGGCGCTCGGCACGGACTACTCGGGCACCGGCCAGATCGACGTCGCGCACGTGAGTCTCGTGTACCCGAGCGGCGTGACGGCGTACATCCACGTCAGCTGGCTCGATCCGAGCAAGGTGCGGAAGCTCACGGCCGTCGGCAGCGCGAAGATGGTCGAGTACGACGACATGCGCGCCGACGAGCCGATCCGCCTGTTCGACAAGGGCATCACGGTCGGCGAGAGCCGCCCGCAGGACATGCCGCTCTCCTACCGACACGGCGACATCGTCTCGCCGTTCGTGGCCTACCAGGAGCCGCTCCAACTCGAGGACTCGCACTTCGTCGAGTGCGTGGCCGGGCACGCGACGTGCCGCACGCCTGGGAGCAGCGGCCTCGAGGTCATGCGCGTCCTCGAGGCGAGCGACGTGGCGCTGGCGACGGGCCGCGAGGTCCGCATCGAGCCGGCGACCATCGGAACGCTCGTCCCGGCCTAACGTCCGTCCACCCAGCCCGCCCGCTGGTCCATCGGAGATGCGCTGTTGACCGTCCCGTTTGTCGATCTTCGGCCTGCCCACGACGAGATTCGAGCCGAACTGGACGCCGCATGGCGTGACGTCACAGCCTCGAATGGCTACATCGGCGGTCCGACAGTCGAGGCGTTCGAGGCGCGCTGGGCCGCCTACTGCGGGCGCCAGCACTGCGTTGGCGTCGGCAACGGCACGGACGCGATCGAGATTGCGCTCGCGGCCGCCGGCATCGGGCCGGGCGATGAAGTCATCGTGCCGGCCAACACCTTCATCGCGACGGTCGAGGCGGTCATCACCGCCGGTGCCACGCCGGTGCTGGTGGATGTCGACGACGAGACCCTGCTCATCACCGCCGACCACATCGCGGCCGCGATCACACCTCGAACGGCGGCGGTGATCGTCGTGCACCTGTTCGGGCAGGTCGTGCCGATGGACGCGATCCTCGAGCTGGCGCGCGAGCGCGGGATCATGGTGATCGAGGACGCGGCGCAGGCGCACGGCGCGCGGTGGCGCGGCCGCATCGCGGGGTCCTTCGGGCACGTGGCAACGTTCAGCTTCTATCCTGGCAAGAACCTCGGCGCATTCGGTGACGGTGGCGCCCTCGTGACCGACGACGCGGCGCTGGCGACGCGCGCGCGCGAGATCGGCAACCACGGCACGGCGGCGACGAACCGCTATCAGCACCACGTCCTCGGGCGGAACAGCCGCCTCGATGCGCTGCAGGCAGCGGTGCTGAGCGCGAAGGTCGACCGGCTCGATGCCTGGAACGCCTCGAGGCGTGTCGCGGCGGCACAGTACGACGAGGCGCTGCGCGGCCACGCGAGCGCGCGGCCGGTGGGCATCGCACCCGAGACCGAGAGCGCGCACCACCTGTACGTCGTGCGCGTGCCGGGACGTGCGCGGGTCCGCGAGGAGCTGGACCGCCTCGGCATCGGGACGGGCATTCACTACCCGACGCCGTGCCACCTGCACCCGCCCTACCTGGAGTACGCGCGCGAGGCGCTGCCGGTGGCCGAGCAGGCCTCGATGGAGATCGTCTCACTGCCGATGTTCGCCTACATCACCGAAGCGCAGGTCGCCGAGGCCTCGGCGGGGTTGCTGCAGGCACTGGAATCCGTCCGCGCGGCCTCAGAGGACGAGGCGGCACGGCTGGTGACGGGACGTTCGCTGTGACCTCGACGCCGGAGCAGACGCCCGAGAAGGGGCCCGGACGGCTGCCTCCGATCGGCGATCGGGAGATCGAGCCCCGGAGGCCGGCGGCGGCCACCGAGGAGCCGACGACACCCGAGCAAGCACGCTTCGGCCCGCGGCGGATCGACCCGCTGCCGGTGCCGGTGGTGCCGGCGATCGCGCCTCGTACCGAGCAGGTCGAGGTCGATGACGAGCCGCTCACACTCCTCGGCGTCGGCCTCGCGCGGCTGTTCCGCTGGGCGCTGTACGCGGCTGGGATCGTGGTGCTGGCCGGCATCGTCGGATTCATGATGAGCCGCAGCAGCACGCCGATCTACGCGGCGCAGACCGACATCTTCTTCCCGCTGGACGCCGACCGCGGCACGGGCTTCCTCCGCGAGGACCGGCGCATCAGCACACAGCTCGAATCGATCCGCAGCCGCTCGATCCTCGGGCCGGTGGCGGCGCGGCACAGCCTCGAGGTCGACGAACTCGAGCGCATGACCTCGGTCGGGGTCGTCGGCGCCTCGGAGATCATTCGCATCCAGGTGCAGTCGGAGTCGACGGACGTCGCGCTGGCCGTCGTCGAGGACATCGCCTCGACGTACCTCGCGCAGCTGAGCGACCCGGGCGTCGATGCCGCGCGCGTGCTGCTGCTCGTGGAGGCTTCGGACATCGAGGACGAGCTCGGCAGCGTGAACGCCGAGATCGCCGACATCGACCCGGCCGACACCGCCACCGCACCGCGACTTGCGGAACTGCAGGCCGAGCGCACCGCGCTTCTGGCCCGACAGTCGGACGTCGAACAGCGACGCTCGGCATTCGAGGTGCAGCAGGCGCTGCTGCCTCAGCCGTCCGTCCTCGCGGAGCCTTACGCGCTCTCGAAGCCGGTCGCGCCCAACGTGATCTTCGACACCGCTCGCGGCATGGCCGTGGGCATGGCCCTGGCGACCATCATGGTCGCGGCGCTCATCGCGCGCACCGCCTGGCGGGATTAGCGTGACGGCCACCGTTCCCACGGCATCGGCAACGTCCGCCACGCCCAGCGCGCCGGGGCGGTCGACGGTCGCCCGCGACTCGCTGACGGTCAGCGCGTGGTCCGCTGTGAGCCGCGCCACGGGCCTCGTGCGAATGGTGGTCGCGGGTGCGGTGCTGGGCCCGACGTTTCTCGCGAACATCTACTCGAGCACGAACCTGCTGCCGACGCTGCTGTACCAGATGATGGCCGGTCCGCTGATCGCGGCGATGCTCGTGCCACCCCTCGTGCGGCACTTCGACCTCGGTGACACGAAGAGCGCCTCGAGGCTCGCGAACGCCTCGTTCAGCCTGATCATGACGGGCTTCCTCGTGGCGGTGCTGCTGGCATTCGTGGCCAGCCCGGTCATCGTGCGGCTGCTGGTCATCGGCATCCCGACGGAGGCGCGAGGCGATGCGCAGTGGGCCGCGTGGTTCCTGCTGCTGATGGTCGCCCCACAGGTCATGATGTACGGCATCACCGGCGTCGCGACCGCGGTGCAGCAGTCACGGGGACGTTTCGCGTTCCCGGCTGCCGCGCAGGTCATCGAGAACTTCTGCGTCATCGGCGTGCTGGTGGTCGCGGCGCGCCTCTACCCCTCGGCGGTCACGGTGACCGAGGCCGACACGCGCTTCTTGCTGCTGATCGGCCTCGGGACGACCGCTGCCACGGCGGTGCACGCCACGGCGCAGTGGCTGGGCGCGCGAGCCGCCGGCCTGACGCTGCGTGCGCAGTTCCACTGGCGTGACCCCGAGGTCCGCGAGATCGCGAGTCTCGCACTGCCATCCATCGGCACGGCGGCCATCGGAACGGGCCGCTTCTTTGCGCTGGTGGTGGTGGCCGGCCTCGTGCCCGGCGGGGTCATCGCCATGCAGCTCGGCGTGCAGTTCTCGACGCTGCCGATCGCCCTCGGGGCACGGCCGATCAGCCAGGCGCTGCTGCCTCGGCTGTCGCGCCTGCGCAACGCCGGCGACCCCCGCGCCTTCCTCGAGTACCGCGCGGCGATCGGGATGGCACTCTGGATCGGTGTGCCGGCGGCGATCGGTCTCGTGGTACTGAGCGGGCCGCTGGCGAACGCCGTCGCGCTCGGCGAGATGAACAACGACCGAGGGCGCGACCTGATCCGAGTCGCCGTGGCGGCGTTCGGCCTGACCGTGGCCGGGCTCTCGGTGGTCGAGGTGGCGCGACAGGCCGCCTACTCCTCGAGGGATGCACTCGGGCCGTTCCAGATCGCGATGTTCCGCACGGTCCTCGCGATTCCGACGTTCGCGATCGCGGCCGTGATGGCGGACGGCGCGAACATGTTGCTGGTGCTCGGCATCGGGTCCGCGATCGCCGACGTGATCTCGGCCACCCTCCTCGACCGCCGCATCAAGGGCGGGGCGAGCGACGGCGGCAATCTCATGCGCTGGCTCGCGCGCGACTTCATCATCGCCTCGATCGCGGTCGGCATCGCGTGGGTGACACAGGCGGTGATCGCCTCGGTGGCGCCGGACGGGCGCATCGGAATGACGCTGGCGCTCCTCGTGGCCTCGGGTCTCGGCCTCGTGATCTACGTGGTGGCGCAGCTCGTCGTGGGGTCGCCGGAGTTCGACACGCTGGGCAAGATGCCGAAGCTGCCGTTCGGGCGGCGACGGAGCGAAGCGCCGACGACATGACCACGCTCGCGACCGCCCGCGCGGCCGGCCGGGCCCACTTCGAGACGCACTTCGACATCATCCTCGTCGCGCTGTTCGCCGTGGCGGCGGTGCTGCTGGTCGGCCTCGCCTCGATGGCGCCGCCGATCCTCGGACTGCTGCTCGTGGGCGCGCTGATGGGCGCGGCAGTCACGGCCGTGGTGATCGTGTGGCCGCCGGCGGCGGCGTACTTCTTCCTCGCGACCATGCCGTTCCTCGCGGGCGTCGAGCGCGGCGCGGTGCTGCCGCTGGTGCGCCCGAACGAGGCAGTGCAGTTCCTCCTCGGCGGAGCGCTGATCGTGCGGGCGCTCGCGCTGTTCGTGGGCGGGCATCGCTTCCCGCTGCGACTGAGCACGATGGAGATCGCACTCCTCGTGATGGCGATCTGCGGCTCATTCCTGCCGCTGGGCTGGCTCGTCATCCGCGAGCGCGGACTGCCCTTCTCTGAGATCCTCGCGACGGTGCCGCTGTGGCGCTACGTCGCGCTGTACCTCCTCATCCGAATGAGCATCAGCACGGAGGCCCAGGTCCGCACGTGCCTCTGGATCGGGCTCCTCGGCGCGTGCGCCGTCTCCTTGATCGCGATCGCGCAGGTCCTCAACATCGGCCCGACGCAGGCGATCATCAATCGCTTCTGGACGCCGGGCGGCGTCGCGAACGCCGTGGCGAGCGGCCGCGGCACGGCCACCCTCTCGTCCTCGCACGCCACGGGTGACGTGCTCTCGTTCAACATCGCGGTCGTCCTCGGGCTGCTGCTCATGACCGACATGCAGCGCCTCGTGAAGCTGTTCGCGATCGGGGTGGCGGCCCTGCTGGTCCTCGGCACGCTGGCGAGCGCGCAGTTCTCGGGCGCGCTCTCGCTCATGACCGTCCTCGGCGTCGTCGCGATCACGATGCGGCGGGTGCGCGAAGTGCTCATCGGTGGCGCGGTCGCCGCGTTCGCCGGCGGCATACTGCTGTGGCCCGTGATCTCGATCCGGCTCTCGGAGTTCGGGGACCGCGGCCTGCCGCAGAGCTGGGCGGTGCGGTTCGACAACCTCGCGACGTTCTACATCCCCGACCTGGTCAACTTCGGCTGGATCCTCGGTGTGCGACCCGACTCAGTGGTCCCGGCGCCCGAGGACTGGCGCGTGCTGATCTTCCTCGAGAGCGGCTATCTCTGGCTGCTGTGGGTCGGCGGGGTGCCGCTGCTGCTGTCGTTCATCTGGTTCGTCACAAGCGGCATGCGGCAGACGTTCGGCACCGCGCGCCTGCGGAACGACGCCATCGGCGTGGCGGCCCTCGGCGGGCTGAGCTCGCTGGCGGCGCTGACCATTCTCATGCTGTTCGACCCGCACCTCACCATTCGAGGCGCCGGCGACACACTGTTCACCCTGCTCGCGCTCGCCGCCGTTCCGGCCGCCGCCGGTGCGCGCGCCTCGAACCCACCCGATCGGCGAGACGTCACGACCGACGCTGCTCGCCGCCTCGAACCGCGAGGAGCGCTCCCATGACCGTGATCCCCAAGTGGAACCGAACCGCGCGCCGCGAGCCCGACACGGCCTCGCGGCGGGTGAGCGCGTGGGCCGAGCTCAGCAAGCGCGCGTTCGACCTCGTCGTCGGCGGGGCGGTGCTGGTCGTCGTCTCGCCGGTGCTGGCGGTGGTCGCGCTCCTCGTGCTGCTCTTCCACGGCCGGCCGATCCTCTTCCGGCAGGAGCGTGTGGGCCGCCACGGCGAGCCCTTCACGATGCTGAAGTTCCGCTCGATGGTGGTGAACAACGACGACTCCGCGCTGCGCGAGATGAACACACGCGAGCTCACCCAGGGCGGTGGCCCGGGCACGAGTGACGGCGTCTACAAGCTGGAGAGCGACCCGCGCATCACTCCGCTCGGAGCGGTCCTGCGTCGCTACAGCCTCGATGAGTTGCCGCAGCTGTTCAACGTGATGCGCGGTGACATGTCGATCGTCGGGCCTCGACCGTCGCTGCAGTGGGAGGTCGACCTCTTCGAACCTCGATTCCTGCGCCGGCACGAGGTGCGGCCGGGGCTGACGGGGCTGTGGCAGGTGAGCGGGCGCAACGAGCTCTCGATGCGGGAGATGCTGGCCCTCGACGTCGAGTACGTCGACACGTGGTCGCTGCGCGGCGACATCGCGCTGCTGCTGCGCACGCCGAAGGCGGTGTTCAGCGACGGTGTCCGATGAGCGGCCACGTCGAGCGACGCGTCATCAATCCGGCGACGGACGCCGCGTGGTCCGAGCTCGTGTGCGGAGCGGGCCAGGACTCGCTGTTCGTCGCGCCGCCGTGGTTTCGCGCGGTGGCGAACAGCTACGACCTCGAGCCGCGCGCCGACCTGATCCTCGAGGACGGGCGGCCGACGGCCGGCATCGCCTACGCGGAGATCGACGACCCGAGAGGGAAGCGCATCGTCTCGTTCCCTTTCGCGGACTACTGCGACCCCGTCGCGGCCAGCCCCGACGCGTGGGCGACGCTCATCGAGCCGTTGGTTGCATCCGGTGCGCCAGTCTCGGTGAAGGTCCTCGAGTGCGAGGCGCCGCTCCACGATGAGCGCTTCGAGGCGACGCGGGCGCTGTTCTGGCATCGGACGGCGATCGCCGCAGACGAGGACGCGCAGTGGAGCCAGCTCGGCGGCACCGCGCGACGCAACATCTCGAAGGCGCGCGGGAACGCCCTCGAGATCGAGCGGCGGAGCGACCTCGAGGCGCTGCGGGCGTTCTACGAGCTGCACACGGGCGTGCGGAAGCACAAGTACCGCCTGCTGCCTCAGCCCTGGCGCTTCTTCGAGGAGCTGCATCGGCAGTTCGGCGAGCGGCTGCAGGTCCTCCTCGCGCGGAACGGCGACGAGGTCGCAGGCGGGGTCGTGCTCTTCGCCTGGGGCGACACGCTGTACTACAAGTTCAACGCCTCGGATCCCGCGCACCTGGAGCACCGGCCGAACGACCTGCTGGCGTGGGAGACGATCAACCTCGCGCGTGCCCTCGGGCTGCAATGGCTCGACTGGGGCGTCAGCGACGACGACCAGCCGGGGCTGATTCGCTACAAGCAGAAGTTTGCGACGGAGGAGCGCCACGCGACGATTGCGCGGACGCGTGCGGCCTCGGTCGACCCGAACGCGGCGCATTTCGGCGCCGTCCTCGGCGAGCTGACAGCGCTGCTGACGGATGAGCGCGTGCCGAACGATGTCACACAGCGCGCCGGGGACCTGCTCTACGGGTACTTCGGGTAGCGCGACGAGGCCGCCGCAGGCGGGCGCCTCGTGTGGCGGCGAGTCATCGATGGTGGTTCGAACGGAAGGCGATCTCGTGCGTCGTATCGCTACGCCTCGAACGACCGATTCGCGTGCTTCCCTGTCATCTTGTCAGCGGATTGATGCCGCTGTTTGTCGAGCATTTGTTCACGGTTCGTTTGATAGCATGATGTCGCTTCACCGGGGGCCCATGTAGTGGTTGAACCTGCCTACGATGATGGACAGGACGCGCGAGAGAAGTCCCGGCGTTCTGCGTCATCTTCGGCTGACAATCTGGCAGTTTCGACCGATGATCTCGCTCCTACCAACGACAGCGTCGAGCAGCTGGTCGACGACGTCAGCGGGGTCATCGACCTGGTGCGATCGGAGCGTGCACTGCACCCAGGCAGCGAGGTCGCACGAGCACTCGCCATCGCGGAGTCGCTCCTCGACGGGGCGATCGGGCGGTTCCGGCGGGGTAGCCCCGACACGCCTCGAGCGGCCCGCACGCCTCGGCAGGCCGCACCGCCGCAGCGCCCCACGCCTCGACGGCGGCGCGTGCTCCCATGGATCGGTGCCGCGCTGACGGTCGTCGCGCTCGGCGGGATCGCATGGGGCGTCAGCGAGCTGGCGGGCGACGACTCCTCGAAAGACGGCGTGCAAATCGACACGACCGACGCCGTCGACGTCGGCGGTCCGGTCCCCGAGCGCACGCGACGCTGGGATGCCGTGCCCGACGTGCGCGTGCAGGGCAATCAGCTCGTCGACGCCTCGGGCACGCCGTTGTACCTCAGCGGTGTGAATCGCGCCGGTACCGAGTACGCCTGCGTGCAGGGTTGGGGCATCTTCGACGGCGCCGCGGGGCCCGACTTCGCGGCGACGATCGCGAGCTGGGGCGCGAACACCGTGCGCGTCTCCCTCAACGAGGACTGCTGGCTCGATCGGAACGGGGTGCGTGGCGGCCTCGGCGGCGAGGCCTACCGCGCCGCGATCGCGGCGTGGGTGGCCGACCTGCACAACGCGGGCATCGTGACGGTGATCTCCCTGCACTGGAACTCGATCGGCGACCAGCCGGCGACGCTGCAACGCGAGATGGCGGGCGCCGACCACAGCCTCGACTTCTGGCGCTCCGTCGCGGGCCGCTTCCGCGACGCGCCGGGCGTGATGTACGAGGTGTTTTCCGAGCCCCATGACATCGACTGGGACTGCTGGCAGTTCGGATGTGACGTCGGGGGTGGCCGCACGGCCTCGATGCAGGAGCTCGTGGACGCGGTGCGCTCCTCGGGCTCGACGCAGCCGATCATCCTCAGCGGCATCGACTACGCGGCGGACCTCACCGAGTGGGAAGCGCGGCTGCCGAACGACCCGGCAGGGCAGCTGGTGGCCGGCTTCCACGTGTACGACTTCTCGCACTGCGCCACGAAGAGCTGCTGGGACGCGACGCTCGCGCCGATCGCCGAGCGGCACCCGATCATGACCGTCGAGCTCGGTGAGTCGGCGTGCGATGGCAAGTTCGTCGAGTCGTACATCGACTGGGCGGAGGCGCACAGCGTCTCGTGGGTGGCGTGGACCTTCAACGCGTGGAGCACGTGCAGCGGCGATATCGCGCTGATCAAGGACGAGACCGGCGCGCCGACGCCGCTGGGCGAAGTGATTCAGCGGCGACTGCGGTCGTAGCAGCCAGGGGACAACGGCCTCGAGGTGAGCGGTGGCAGCAGCCGGCGACCCACCTCGAGAGATGGCAGGGGCGGCATTGAAGCGGGCGATTCAGCGGACGCAGTACCTCTGGAAGACGACCGGGCCGCGGCGGATGCTGCGGCGGCTGGTCGCGCAGCTCCTGAGCCCCATCTATCGGTCGGAGGAGCTCTACGTCTCCGTGTCGCGGAACTACTCCGCGCCCGAGGACGACGAGTTCGGACCCGGCGCAGTGGGGCGCGAGGTCATCGAGTCGAGCGAGAGCTTCGAGGCCGTACGGCCGTACCTTCATCACGATGTCGACGCCCCGTACATCGCCTCGTTCCTCGCGGTTCGCCCGACACGCTTCGTCGCGCTGTACCGCTACGAGCAGGAGGACGGCACACCGGTCTACTTCGGCTGGACGACGTTCGACCGCGGCTACTTCGAGATGCCTGAGTACCGCTTTCGGGGTGAGCTGCCCGAGGACTTCCTCGCGGGCTACGAGGTCGAGATCGTGCCCGGCTTCCGGGGGCGTGGCTTCGGAAACCGTGGCCGCGCGGCGATGCGCCGCTACCAGGAGGCGCTGGGCGCCTTCAGAACGCTCGGGGTGATTCGCAGCCACAATGTGGTGTCACTGAACTGGGCCTCGGGCACGTACGACGGCACGGTCGCCGAGCTGCGGGGGCCGATCCGGATGTCGCGCTGGTTCGGCAGCCGGATCGTGCGTACGCCCTCGTGGGCTGAGTTCCGTGCGCTGGTGGAAGCGCCGCTGCCGGAGCCGCCCGAGGACTCGATGCCCGCGGCCGTGACAGCGACGGCCGCCGCGCCGGTCGAAGCACTCGAGGACTAGGCGCCCTCGAGCCGTCCTTCCGCCTCGATCACTCCCTGCACATGAAACCGCCCGGGGTGCTCCCGGGCGGCCTCGATGGTGCTCTGCTGAGCTAGCTCTTCGTTCGGACTACCACGGGCGTCCTCGGAGGGCGGACTGCACGCGTCCGATGTAGGACTGCGCGCCGCCGTCGTACCAGGTCCCGCTGAACCAGGCCCCGACGCAGCCCCAGAGGTCGCCGGCGCCGTAGTTCGTGCCGCTGGCCTCGTAGTTCGACATCCAGCCGAAGTCGCCCTCGTAGCAGGCTCGCAGCCAGGCGAGGCTGTAGTCGGCGTTGAAGGCGGTCGACTGCTGCGAGCGCGGGTAGGTTCCGTCGTGCACCGTGGCCTTCACCTGGAGGATGCCGAACGACTGGCCGTTGTCACCGACGAATGACTGTCGCCAGCTGCTCTCGGCCCACGCACGCGCCCGGGTGACGTCCTCATCGAAGCCCCACTTGCAGGCGGCCCACTGGAGGATCTCGTCCGTCGTGCCGGTGAAGTTACCGTCGATGCGGCTCGCGTACCTCGAGTTGAACGAGCTGGAGGCGCCGTCGATCTGCACCGTGGAGCCCACGCCGGTCGTCGAGTTCGCACCCGCGTTGACCTGCATGTTCTCCGGCACGGAACGCACGCGTGAAGCGCACGTCGCACCACTGGGCAGGCTCGAGCCCGGGCCGAGCGTCGAGAAGTAGCCGGAGCCGGATGGGGTCGACGTCTGCGTCGGCGACGCGGTGGGCGTCGGCGAAGGCGTGCGGGTCGAGGTCGGCGACGGGGTGGCCGTCTGCGTCGGTGTCGAGGTCTGGGTCGGCCTCGGGGTCGCCGTCTGCGTGACCTGCGGCGTCGACGTCTGCGTTGGCGTGGAGGTCTGCGTCTGTGTCGGCCTCGGCGTCGCGGTCTGCGTGACCTGCGGCGTCGACGTCTGGGTCGGCGTGGAGGTCTGCGTTTGCGTTGGCCTCGGGGTCGCGGTCTGCGTGACCTGTGGCGTCGACGTGGACGCCGGCGCGCCGCCACCGGCCGGGGCCGCCCCGGTGATCGCCGGCTGGGAGGTCGGCGACGGCGTCGGGGTCGTCGTCGAGGTCGAGGTGGGCGTCGGCGTCGGGCCGGCGACCACGCCGCTCGAGGGGACGATGGGCGTCGCGACGGGCAGCGCGAAGCGGCCTCGAGCGCGGCGGACCCAGACGATGCTCCTCGGTGAGAGCGCCGCATCGGTGAGCGAGTTCACCTGCTCCGGTGCGCCGGGCGCGAAGAAGAGGAACTTCTGTGAGCGGAAGTCGAACATGCCGATCGACTCGACCTCGAAGGGCAGGGAGCGGACGAGCTCCTCGGTGGTCGAGACGCCCGCGGTGCCCTGGGTCACGCCACCCTCGTAGGGGACGGACAGCGGCACGAGCGGGGCGTACGAGCGGACGCGGCCGGCGAAGGCCACCGCCAGCGTGCCGTCGTCGGCGGTCGCGGTACGCCGAATCCACACAATGCTGTGCGGCTGGAGCATCTGCTCGAAGGCCGCGTTCACCTGCGAAGGCGCGCCCGGGATGTAGACACGGAAGGTCTGCGAGAACTGGTCGAACGTACTCACGGAGAGGACGTCAAAGCGCTGGGCCTCAACGAGGTCCTTCGCACTCGAAGTGCCGGAGAAGCCCTGCACGGCGCCGCTCGGAGGCGGCGCGGCGAAGACGGAGGCTCCCGGCTCGTCACGGCCGGCCGCGAAGGCCTGAGTCAGGCCTGAGACGGCCAACAGCGCGAGGACGACGCCGACAACGGCGGTCGCCCGCCCACGTCGTCGTATTCGGTCAACGAGCTGGCGGTGGAGCGGTGCGGAAGGTCGAAAGTCTGGCGAACGGTCCCTGCTCAAGAGCGCGCCCCTCACGGGGTGGTGGGTACGACACGAGTATCGTCATCGGCCTGCCCCAACTGTGGTGGGGGCGCTGGGCCTTGCCGAGGCGGTGATTCAAGGCTGACAGAACGACTGTCATTCTGTCAACACGGGGAAGCCCCGGATCTTGACGCGGCTGCAAGGCGAGAGTCGGGGTGACGAAGCGCGAGGACCGGCGGGTCAGGCTCCCGAGGCGACCTGCTCGGCGGCGACGGGGTTCCACTGCACCTGGCGGCGGCCGAAGCGCCAGCGGTCGAGGCGCTGGAGGTAGATCTCGTAGCCCGCGGAGCGGCAGCCTCGGATGGACGGCTCGTTGTCGACGCCGACGAAGGTGATCGCGCGTCGGGTGGCCGGCTCGGCGCCGACCTCGGTGATGCGGCTCATCGCCTCGCCCATGATGCGCTGACCTCGGGCAGCCGGAAGGCCCCACGCGCCCTCGAGGAGCATCTCGTCGGCGGCGAGGTGCGGGAAGCCGCCCCCGAAGAAGCCATCGACCTCGGCTGCGCGGCTGCCGGGGAAGGTCCACTGGATGTAGCAGGGCTGCCCGGCGTGATCGACGGCGACGTGGGCCTGACCGATGCCGGCCTCCCAGAAGCGTCGACGGTTGACGAGCTCGCGACGCTCGGCGTTCGCGAGGCCGGTGGTGTCGAAGACGATCTCGGCGAGATCCGCGTTGAGGGGCTGCACATCGAACTCGACGCGCGCGGGCGGCGGGGTGTGCGGGACCGTGAGGTCTCGGGCCATGCCGTACGCCACGTCCTCGGACCAGAGGCGGCGTCGGATGTCGGCCCAGAGCGCGAGGCGGTCGCCGTCCCGGAACAGGCGCCAGTAGAAGACGAGCTTCGAGAGCAGCCGCCGACTCACCATGCACCTCCGCACCCGGATGCGCCGAACTGCCTCGAGGCCCTGCATCCGCGGCGTCGCGTCAGCCTGCGTCAGGATCGAGGCTTATGTCATTCTACGTCATACGTCACGGCTGAGATCTGTCTGTGCACCGGTTCTTCAGGACTCTTTGTCAGGTTGTCCTCGGAGCTCGGCGGCAGGGTTGCCGAGCCGCTCGTTCGGACAGGCACCTCGGCCCGGGCCTGTGCCGTGTGCTCGGGATGCCGAAGATCGCCGTATGAGTCTGTTTCGTCGCCACGCAGCGCCCTCGAACGAGGCCCCTCTCGGGGAGACCGACCCCGCGGTCTCTCGGTACCAGGTCGTCCAGTGCGCAGGCTGCTCGCGTCGCACGCCGCCGTACGTCTACATGTCGAACGGCAAGGACTACTGCCTCCCATGCGCGAAGCAGGTCGCGCGGATCATGCGTGTCCACCCCGCCGGCAAGCGCGCCGACGACATCAAGACGCTCGACCTCTAGAGCCGCGACGACACTCGAAGCCTCGGCACTCACGGCGGCAACCTCCTAGGGGACCCCCCACCTCGACGTGCGGGCGGACGCGCTGGCGGGTTGCCCTTGCTGCGGGTAGGCTCGCTCTGTCATTGGTTCATGCGCGTGCACGGTTTCGACGAGCCGCAGCTCGTCGATGCACGCTCGATGAGACACACGGAGGTGTCGGGATGCGATGGTGGAGTACGCGATGGCTCATCGTCGCGATGCTCGGGCTGGGACTGGTGGCGGTGGGCTGCAACAGCAGCTCCGACGAGCCGCCGGCGCCGCTGGCGTCGCCGTCCGACCTCGAGTCGTTCCGGTACGACCTCAACGCGAAGATCTCGGGTGGCGGTGGCGACCTCGGTGGTGGCAGCGGAGTGAACCTCTCGATCGACTTCACCGTCGACGCCTCCGGCGCCATCGTTGCGCCGGACCGCCAGCAGTCGACGATCAAGGCCGACCTCGGCTTCCTCTCGATCAACCTCGAGTCGATCTCGATCGGCGAGGACAGCTGGACGCGCGAGCCGGGCGGCGAGTGGACCACGGCGAGCGAGGGCGGCTTCGGCGACCTCGGCTTCGACGTCTCGCCCACCGATGTGCTGCCGACCGAGGATGACCAGACCCTCAGCGACCTGCGCGACATCCTGGCCGACCGCGAGTGGGAGAGCGAAGAGGTCAACGGCATCGATGCGGTGCGCTACGACATCACCCGCGAGGACCTCGTGGCGATGGTCACGGAGACCGGTACCGCTCAGGACCTCGCCGACCTCGAGGACATGCAGGAGTTCGACGGCTCGATCTGGCTCGAGCGCAGCACCGGCATCCCGGTGAAGCTCCTCGTGGACGCCTCGGGCACGGTGGACGGCGAAGAGAACACGATCCACCTCGAGCTGAACCTCAAGGACCTCAACGACGACTCGATCGAGATCGAGCCGCCCGCGTAGCACCTCGATGCCGCAGCACAACGCACGAAGCCGGGCTGACACGCCCGGCTTCGTTGTTCGTGTTCGTCCTCGGGGCCTCGATGGCCCTCGGAGGAAGCTAGAGCAGGCGGCGGATGGGCTTGCGGCCAGGGCGCGGGTCGTAGCTCGACTTGAACATGTCGAGCTTGTCGCGCTCGATGAGGTACTTGCCGGCGAAGAGGCGCGCGGGGACGCGACCCTGCTTGATCAGCCGGCGCAGGCTCTGGGGGTGAATGCCCAGCTCATGGGCAGCCTCAACCAGATCGAGGTAGTCGTCGAAGGGGGAGTCGGGCACAGTTGGGGTCCTGTCGGCTCGGCTGGGGTCGGCACACGGCGTCTCAGCGGGGTACTGATCAACCGCGTACGCAAGAATAACGAAGCCTGCCGGTTTGGTAAAGGGCGTACACAGATGCGCGGCGCCCTTGAATCCACCGAGGACCGGATCAGGGGCTAAAGGACGACCGGCGCCTCGAGGCGGAGTCGCTCCACGATGGGGGGGAGGGCGGCGACGACCGCGTCCACGTCCTCGGCGGTCACGGCCGGCGAGAGCGTCATGCGGACGGAGCCAATCGCGAGTTCGAGCGGCACGTCCATCGCGAGGAGAACGTGTGAGGGCTCCCACGTCGATGACGTGCAGGCGGCGCCGGCGGAGCAGGCGACGCCGACCTGGTCGAGGGCCTCGACGACCGCTTCGCCCTCGACGCCGGGGATGCAGAAGTGGAGGTTGTTCGGCAGACGCTCGATCGGGTGGCCGTTGAGCCTCGCATCGGGAATGGCGCGCGTCACGCCGTCGCGGAGACGGTTGCGCAGCGCCTCGGTGTCGGCCACGTAGGCCTCGCGTTCGCTCTGCGCCAGCACGAGGGCAGTCGAGAGGCCAACGATGCCCGGGGTGTTCTCGGTGCCCGAGCGGCGCTGCCGCTCCTGGCCTCCACCCGACATCTGCTCGAGGAAGGGCACGTCGCGTCGGACGTAGAGCAGACCGGTACCCTTCGGACCTCCGAACTTGTGGCCGGAGAGCGAGAGCAGGTCGACGCCGAGGCGGTCGACGTTCAGTGGCCTCGCGTTCACAGCCTGGACGGCGTCGGTGTGGAACGGGACGCGGCGGCCGAGCCGCACCTCGATGTCGCGCAGGCGGGCGGCGACCTCCTCGATGGGCTGGATCGTGCCCACCTCGTTGTTCGCGTACATGACGGAGACGAGCACGGTGTCAGGGCGGACGGCGGCGGCCACCTCTTCGGGGTCGACCCGGCCGAACTCATCGACGGGGACGAATTCGACCTCGAATCCGAAGCGCTCGAGGAACTGGGCTGAGTGAATGACGGCGTGGTGCTCGACGGCCGTCGTGACGATGTGCGCACCGATGCCGGCGTCGCGTTGGGCGAAGGCGACGCCCTTCAGCGCGGCGTTGATGCTCTCCGTGCCGCCCGAGGTGAAGACGAGCTCCTCGGGGATGGCGCCGAGCACGGACGCGACCGCGGTGCGCGCGTCATCGATGGCGGCCGCGGCGTCGTAGCCGCCGGCGTGGTGGCCGGAGGGGTTCGCGTAGACCTCGGAGAAGAAGGGCAGCATCGCCTCGAGCGCCTCGGGGCGAACGGGTGTCGATGCGGCGGAGTCGAGGTAGATGCGGTGTTGTGGCGTCAGCGACTGCACTCGATGACCGTACCCCCAAGGGGTATCCGCGGTCAACGTGACGCCCCCTACTCGACGCCAACGTCGATGTCACAGCAGCCTTGCGAACGGACGCGCTACTTCGAGGCGGCCATCTCCGCGCGAGCGTTGTAGAAGTCCACGGCACGACCGAGGGCGATCGCGGCGCGCTCGAAGTTCGGGTAGACCGCGAATCCTCGGGAGGCGACGTGGGTACGCGCGGCGAGGATGGCCTCGCCGGAGCCGGCGCCCGCGCTGCCCTCGTGGATCATCGCGACCACGGGCTCGCCGGTGCGCTGTCGATACGCATCGAGGAGGTCGAGCATGCCGTCGAGGCGCTTCATGCCGTCGCCGCCCTGCGGGCCCGGGCCTCGAGCGGAGAGCTCGATGGCGACACCGCCATCGATCGCATCGTCCTCGGCGAGGATCTCGAGGATCTTCGCCAGGTTCTCGGTCTCCCGACCAATCGTCGACGCGGCATCGAAGGGGTTGCGGTAGGAGCCGCCAATGACGGTAAAGAACTCGGCGAGCTTGGCGTAGGAGGCGTCGGACAGCTGGGGCACATCGAAGCCCGCGTACTGGAACTGGTCGGTGATGGCGACGGACTGGCCGCCGGTCATCGCAATCAACGCGATGCCTCGCGCGACCGGCTCGTTCGTGTTGTGGAGCGCGGTCACCACATCGAGGGTCTCATCGATCGAGCGGGTGCCGATCGCGCCGGCCTGCTTCACCATCGAGTCCCACACGGCGACGGCGGAAGCGAGTGACCCGGTGTGCGACTGGATGGCGCGCGCGCCGGCCGGTGAACGACCACCGCGCCAGAGCACGACGGGCTTCACCGCGACGGTCTTCTTCAGTGCCTCGAAGAAGCGGCGGCCGTCCTTCGGGTCCTCGAGGTACATCACGATGATGTCGGTGTCGGGGTCCTCGCGCAGGTAGTCGAGGTAGTCGGGCGGGCTCAGCACGACCGCGTTCCCGATCGAGATCGAGCGCGTCACCTTGATGCCGAGGCGCTGCAGCCCGAGCGTCATGCCGATGGCGTGTGTGCCGCTCTGCGCGATCACGGAGACGCGACCGCCCTCGCCCTGCTCGGCGTCGGTGGTGAACTTCACGCCCAGGCGTCGGTTGTAGATGCCCATGCAGTTCGGGCCGACGAGGGGCATGTTGTCGCCCTTCGCCAGCTCGACGATGCGCTCCTGGAGCGCGATGGCGTCCGGCTCACCGGTCTCGGCGAAGCCCGAGGTGAACATGGAGATGCCGCCCACGCCTCGTTCGACCGAGTCGGCGACGATGCGGGGCGCGATCGGCCTCGGGACGGCACAGATCACGAGGTCGATGTCGCCGGGCACGTCCGCGAGCGAGCTGAAGTTGCGGAAGCCGCGCTTCTCGATCTCGGCGACCTCCTTCGGGTCGACCTGGACCGAGTAGAGCTCGCCGGTGAACTCACTCTGGTTCGAGAGCCACTGGTAGTTGGGGCCCTTGTCGCCGACGACGACGATGGTGCGGGGGTTGAGGGTCCGGTGGAGCCGGTCGCGGTCGACCGCCACGCCTAGGCCTCCGCCAGCACCACGCGAGCGTCGACGGCGATGGCGCCGTCCGGCCGCGCGATGACCGGGTTGAGGTCGAGCTCCGCGACCTCCGGATGCTTCTGCGCGAACTCGGAGACCTGGAGAATCATCTTCTCGAGCGCGGAGAGATCGGCGCCGGCCTGGCCTCGCACGCCCTCGAGGACGGGGAAGGCCTTGATCTCACGGACGAGCTGCGAGGCATCGCGGGCCTCGAGCGGGATGATCCGGAAGGCGACGTCCTTCATCACCTCGACGAAGATGCCGCCGAGGCCGAACATCATCACCGGGCCGAACTGCGGGTCGGTGGTGGTGCCGATGATGACCTCGGTGCCGGAAGCGGCCATCTGCTGGACCGCCACGCCCTCGGTCTTCGCGCCGGGGGCGTTGGCCTTCACCTTCTCCATCATCGCCTCGTAGCCGGCGCGGACGGCGTCGGCGTCCTCGAGACCGAGGACCACGCCGCCGACGTCGGACTTGTGGGCGATGTCAGGCGAGACAACCTTGAGGACGATCGGGAAGCCGAGCTCGGTAGCGACCGAGGCGGCCTCGTCGGCGCTGGTCGCGAGCCTGGAGAGCGTCACGGGGACGCCGGCATCGTGGAGGAGCTGCTTCGACTCGACTTCGGTCAGCAGCGTGCGGCCCGCGGCGCGGGCCTCGGCGATCGGGTCGGCCATCGGGTGGTTGCTCCTCAAACTCAGCGTGCCCGGCGCCCGGGCGGGGCAAGCATAGATTCGGCCTCGGTGACCCGCAACAACGGACGGCGATGAGAACGACGGTGTCGCGCGGCACTTGACGAGCCCGTCCGTCAGTCGATATAGAACGGGCGTTCGGAACACCCATGCGGCGCCAACGAGCACACGCCGAGCCAACGAGGGGCCCGCCATGACCGTTTCACGTGAAACACGTTACGTCGTGTACGAGCGCGACGAGGACGGCGTCTCCTTCTCGATCGAGGTGATCGAGGCGAGCGCGTGGGACCCCTCCGTCCTCGAGGCACCAGCGCCGGAGCGAGCCGATGCGCGCCTCGTGCGGCTGCACGGCCTCGAGGCGCCGCCGGCGGTCGAGCTGCCTCGATGGCTGCGCGTCGAGTCGCAGCCGCTGCAGGTCGCCGAGGGTCGCGCGGCGTACGCCATCGGTACGGAGGCGCAGGACGCGGTGGACGCTTCGACGGTTGAGCCGGCCTCGATACAGCGCATCGCGGAGATCGGGCGCTCACTGTGGCCGTGGTCGCCCTACTACCGCGCGCCGGGGGCGACGCTGGATGAGTACCTGTTGGCGGGGGCCGCCGCGCTCGCTCACCCTCGGCCCGCGCCGACCGAGCGAGCTCGACGCCTCGACGCGATCGCGGCGTTCTGCGAGGGGAGGCCCGCGCCGCTCGATGCGCTGGCCTCGGTGCGCGGCGAGGCCCTCGAGCGGCTGCTCGCGCAGCGATTCGGCGATCCCGACGCCTTCGCGGACGCCCTGCTGCTCGAGCGCATCGAGGAGCTCGACCCCGAGGTGGCGCGCGAGCTTCGGTTCCTGCGCGGCGCCGAAGTGCCGGCCGACGCGCAGGCGTACGTCGAGCTGGCGATCGACCGTCGGGTGCTGCTCGCCCAGGCCTCGCCGTGGCGCTTCGTCGAGGGCGAACCGTTCGCTGCGCCCATGGCTGCCGTGCGGACATGGCGACAGCGCTACGAGCGCGCGTACGCCGGGCACTACCGCTCGGTCGTCTCGGCGGCGACCGAGGTGCGTCGCGCGCTGGCCGAGGCGGGGCGCCTGGCGGCGGCGCTCGAGCAGCTGAACCGCATCTCGCGCCTCGGGACGCCGGTGGGGGAGCGCGCAGTCCTCGAGTACCGCGCCGCCCTCGAAGAGCTGGAGGGGCTGTCGCCGGAGCCGGAGGTCGGCGCGCCTCGGACGGCGGGGGTCGTCCTGGGGCGAGAGCCGCGCGTCTTCCTCGACGCGCCGAGTGTCCTCGAGACGCTGCGGGACGCCTTCGACGAGCAACGGCGGCGGCTGTCCTCGGCGACGGTGCGGATGGTGCTCAGCCGCGAGGGGGTGCCTGCCCTCGACCGGCTGCTGCAGGCGATCACCGCGAGCGACCTCGAAGGGCTCGAAGGCGTGCTGGACGACGCCCTCGTCACCCATATCGATGGGCTGCTCGGCGAGGTGGCCACGACACCCCTCGAGGTGCTGGCGCGGCGCTATCCCGAGGTCGGCGCGGAGCAGGTTGACGAGGTGGTGGCCGCGCTGCGCGCGCTCCTCGATGAAGCGATCGCGGCGTCTTCGGACGGGCGGGTGGCGCTGCGGTAGCGCCTCGAGCGACAGGCGGACGATCTTGCGCCCTCGATCGGGGCGGCGGACGATGCCCACATGCGTGAGCGTTTCGGCCAGTTCCGCGCCCGCCGCGCCAACCGCGAGGCCCTCGAGGAGCCGACCGACCTCGATGGCGAGGAGGCGCTGCGACCTCGGCTGGTGGTGGGGTTCGGGAACCCGGGCGAGCGCTACGCCTCGACGAGGCACAACGTCGGGCAGTGGTGTCTGCGCCTGCTCGCGCGCCGTCACCATGTGCAGCTCGAGCGTCGAGGGCGCATCGATGCGGCGAGCGTCGACCTCGAAGGCCCGCCGAGCGCGGTGTCGCTCGTCCTGGTGCGAGCGCGGACGTACTACAACGACGGCGGCCCCTCGATCGCCGCCGAGGTCCGGCGGCTGCGCCTTCGGCCCTCGCAGGTGCTCGCTGTGTACGACGAGGTCGACTTGCCGGTCGGACAGCTGCGCATCCGCAAAGCGGGGAGCAGCGGCGGGAACAACGGCATGAAGTCGCTGATCGCCGCGCTGGGCACCTCGGAGTTCCCGCGCATTCGCATCGGCATCGACCGGCCGTACGACGACGGGGTGCCGGTGCGCGACCCCGAACGAGTGGCGGACTGGGTGCTTTCGAGGCCCGCGGGCGAGGACCGCCGGCTCATCGACGAGGCGGTCGAGCGGGCGGCGGACGCAATCGAGACGGCGGCACGCGAGGGCATCGACATCGCGATGAACCGCTTCAACCCTCGATAGGGCGGTGCCCTCGATGCGACGCGCGGCCTCGATGGGCGCGACCCTCGTGGCGGTCGTGCTCTTCGCCGCATGCGGTGAGGCGGACCGGGAGGCGTTTCCGCTCGCGACCCGTGAGCCGGCGTCGAATCCCGGTGGGAACGACGCGATTGTCCTCGGCGTCCTGGAGGTCGACCTCGACCGCGGCTGCGTGTGGCTCGGGCTTGAGGGCCTGCGCTACCCCGTCGTCTGGCCGACCGGCGCGACCGCAGAGCGGGAGCCGTTCGTCGTGCACCTCCCCGGCGACGTCGAGGCACGGCCCGGCGACCACGTCAGCGGAGCCGGCGGATATCTGCCGACCCCGCCGGACCGTCCGGATCCGTGCTCCGAGACCGGCGAGGTAGCCCTCTTCAACCACGACTCACGGATTGAGGTCGAGCCGGCGGAGTAGGTGATGGGGGCGTTCGGGCGCGCCTCGGTGGCACTCGTTAGGATGGATTTCAGCACATCGAGATCGCGATGAACCGCTTCAACCCTCGATGGCGGGGTGCCTCGATGCGACGCGCAGCCTCGGTGGGCGCGACCCTCGTGGCGGTCGTGCTCTTCGCCGCATGCGGTGAGGCGGAGGGGGAGGCGTTCCCCCTCCCGACGCAAGAGGCCGTGCCGATGCCGGCGGCGGAGCTCACGGCGATCGTCAGCGGTGTCCTCGAGGTCGACCTCGAACGCGGATGCACCTGGCTGGATACCGAGCGCGGGCGCTACGAGGTTGTCTGGCCGCACGGTACGACGGCGAAGCGCGACCCGTTCGTTCTGCGATTCGCGGACGGCTCGGAGGCGCGTCCCAGTGACTTCGTCAGCGGTGGGGGCGGGTGGCTCAGTCGAGCCCCGGCCGTGTCGATTCCCTGCTACGACGGTGGCGCTGTCGCCACCTTCAACCACTACTCACCGATCGAAGTCGAGCCGGCGGAGTAGGTGTCTGGGGCGTCCGTGCGCGCCTCGGTGGCACTCGTTAGGATGGATGTCAGCACATCGATGAGGGCCACCTGCGAGGGCGGCCCTGTCTTGGCGTGCTCCGCCGTGACGTGTCGCAACGCTGGATGAATCGAGGCGAACGCTGGACCTGAGCCCCCTCCTGCCGCTGCTGGCGAACGTCGAACCGCTGGGCGAGGTGCATGCGCGCCTCGACGGGGGTCATCACGTCGTGCTCGGCGCGCCGGACTCGGCGAAGGCGGTGGCGGCGGCGCTGCTGTGGCGTCGGAGCCGACGGCCGACGCTCCTCGTGGTTGCGCGGGAGACCGACGCCGAGGCGATGGCGGAGCAGCTGCGGTCGTGGGCCGGCCTCGAGGCGCTGCACTACCCCTCGCACGGCCGCCTGCCGTACGCGCGCGAGGCGCCCGAGCCGGACACCGTCTGGCGGCGCATCGAGATCCTGAGCCGGCTGGCGCGCGGCGAGGGCGCACCCCTCGTGATCGCGTCGGCGGCGGCGGTGGCGGAGCACACGCTGCGGCCCTCGGATCTGTCGCGCGGGCCGGGGCTCGTCAGCGTTGGGCGGCGGCTGTCCCTTGAGCGTCTCGCAATCGGCCTCGTCGAGGCGGGGTACGTCGTCGAGCCGATCGTCGAGGCGCCGGGACAGGCAGCGCGGCGCGGCGGGCTCCTCGATGTGTGGCCGGCGGCCTCGGCGCGACCGGTGCGCATCGAGCTCTTCGGCGACGAGGTGGAGTCGATTCGCACGTTCTCGGCGCAGAGCCAGCGCACGCTGTCGCGCCTCGACGAGGTGCACATCGGTCCGGCCACCGAGTGGTTCCCGGAGCGCCACGACCTCACGCACATCGCGGAGCAGCTCGCGTCGGCCTCAAGCCCCGAGGTGGTCGCCGAGCGCACCGCGCTCCAGAACGGCACGCTGCCGGCACCGGACCTCTATGGACCGCTCGCCAGCGACACGACGCTGCTCGACCACCTGGCGGCGGAGTGCCTCGTGATCCTCGACGAGCGGCAGGGGGTCGAGGCGGCGCTGCACGACCTCGATGACCTCGCGCGCGAGCGGCGGGCCGAGCTGGCCGAGGACGGCGACCTCGGCAGCGGGGCGGCGTTCGGGCACGCACCGGCACCGGCGATGCAGACCGCCCTCGAGCGGCGTCGCCATCGCGCGGAACTCGGGCGGTGGGTGACCGGCAACGAGCCGGGCGGCTTCCGCCTGCCGTTCGCCACGGCGGATGCGTACGCCGGGCGACTCCCGGCTGCCGCTTCGGATGCAGTGCGGCAGGCGCGGCGCGGCGACCGCCTCGTGGTGGTCACGCAGCAGGCGCAGCGCTACGCCGAGGTCCTCGATGAAGCGGGCATCGACGTCGAGGTCGAGGACGGCCTCGAGGTCACGCCCGCGCGCGGCGACCTCGCACTGATCCAGGGCGCGCTGCCCGAGGGGTGGCAGGTCTCGACGCCCGACGGCGTGGTGGCGCTGCAGACGGACCGTGAGCTCTTCGGCTTCGTGAAGCGGCGCCGTCGCCTCCGCCGCCGCGAGTCGCATCGATCGCAGTTCCTCGCGGAGGTGCAGCCGGGCGACTTCGTCGTGCACGCCGACCACGGCATCGCACGCTTCGGCGGGATCGTGCGGCGGCCGGTGGGCGACGAGGACCGTGACTACCTCGAGCTGCGGTACGCCGGGGACGACCGCCTGTACGTGCCGGTGGACCAGGTCGACCGCGTCGCGAAGTTCGTGGGGCCCTCGGAGCGGCCGCCGCGCCTCACGCGTCTCGGGACACAGGAGTGGTCACGGGCTCGGGCGCGGGTGCGCGAGGCGGTCGAGATCGTCGCGGCGGACCTCGTGCGGCTGTATGCCGCGCGTCAGATGCTCGAGGGGCATCCCTTCCGCGAGGACGGCGACTGGCAGCGCGAGCTGGAGGCGGCCTTCCCGTACGAGGAGACGCCGGACCAGCTCCAGGCGCTCGCCGAGGTGAAGGCCGACATGGAAGCACCGCGGCCGATGGACCGCGTCATCTGCGGCGACGTCGGCTTCGGCAAGACCGAGGTTGCGGTGCGGGCTGCCTTCAAGGCGGTCGCCGAGGGCTACCAGGTCGCCATCCTCGTGCCGACGACCGTCCTCGCGCAGCAGCATGGCCGCACCTTTCGCGAGCGCTTCGCGGCGTTCCCCGTGCGGGTCGAGGTGCTGTCACGCTTCCGGACGGACCAGGAGGCGACCGAGATCATCGCGGGGCTCAAGAACCGCGACATCGACGTGGTGATCGGGACACACCGGCTGCTACAGGAAGGTATCGAGTTCGCGAACCTGGGCCTCGTGATCATCGACGAGGAGCAGCGGTTCGGGGTGACGCACAAGGAGCGGCTGAAGCGCATGCGCCTCGAGGTGGATGTGCTCACGCTGTCGGCTACGCCGATTCCTCGGACGCTGCACATGGCGTTGAGCGGCATTCGCGACATGTCGACCATCGATACCCCGCCCGAGGGCCGGCAGCCCATCCAGACGTTCGTGAGCGAGTGGGACGAGGCGCTGGTGCGCGAGGCGATCCTGCACGAGATCGAGCGGGGCGGTCAGGTCTACATCGTCCACAACCGGGTGCAGTCGATCGACGAGTTCACGCACCGCCTCGAAGGCCTCGTGCCGGAGGCGCGGTTCGTCGTCGGGCACGGCCAGATGCCGGAGAGCCTGCTGCGGCGGGTGATGGAGCGCTTCGCGGACGGGGAGTTCGACGTCCTCGCCTGCACGACGATCATCGAGTCGGGCATCGACATCCCTAACGTGAACACGCTGATCATCGACCACGCGGACAAGCTCGGCCTCGCGCAGCTGTACCAGCTGCGGGGGCGCGTCGGGCGGAGCGTGCACCAGGCCTCGGCGTACCTCTTCCACCCTCGAGATCGCATCCTCACGGAGGAGGCGCAGCAGCGCCTCGCGACGATCTTTGAGGCCAGCGAGCTGGGCGCGGGCTTCCAGGTGGCGCTGCGCGACCTCGAGATCCGCGGGGCCGGCAACCTCCTCGGGGCGGAGCAGAGCGGCCAGATCGCCTCGGTCGGGTTCGACCTCTACACGCAGATGCTGGCCGAGGCGGTCGAATCGATGAAGGCGGCACACGAGGGGCGGCAGGCCGAGCCGACGCCCGTCAGCACGCTGCAGCGCGGCCCGAGCATCGACCTGCCGGTGTCGGCCTTCATCCCAGAGTCATACGTCGAAGAGATCGAAGCGCGGCTGGCGCTCTACCAGCGCATCGCGGCGCTGTCCTCGATCGGCGAGGTCACGATGCTGCGCCTCGAGCTCGAGGACCGCCTCGGGCCGCTGCCGGAGGCGCTGACGCAATTGCTCGCCCTGGTCCGCATTCGCCTCGCGGCGCGCGACGCCAACGTCGCCGCCGTACGCCTCGAGGAGGGCGACGTCGTGCTGGTATCCGACGAGACCTCACCGTTCGGGCGGCGGCCGCTCTCGACGCTGCCTCGAGCGGTGCGCGTGGGACAGACGCAGGTACGCACGACGCGGGCGGCGCTCGGTGAGGCGTGGCTGCAGGGCATCGAGGGGCTGTTGCGCCTCGTGTCGGGGCAGCGCGCCGCGGCCTCGGCGTGACGCTCCGGTGACCTCGGGCCCGACCGTGCGCCTCGAGCGGGTGCGGGACGACGAGCTCGACGACTTCTTCGCGATGTACGAGCCGTATCACCTCGAGCTCGACTCATACGACCCGGCACCCGGTGGCTCCGAGCCGTTCGACCTCGAGCGGTACCGTGCGGCGGTGCTCGACGACATGGACGGGCGCGAGATCGACTGGATCGTCGCCGACGGCCAGCGCGCCGGCTTCTGCATGGTGCGAGTGCTGCCAGACTGGCCGGACGAGTCGCGCGTGATCGCTTCGATCGCCGAGTTCTACCTCGAGCCGGGCGCGCGGCGGCAGGGGATCGGACGATCCGCCGTCGAGGCGCTGCTCGCGGTGCATCGGGAGCGTGGCACGCACCTCGTGGAGGCGGGCATCCTGCGGGACAACGAGCCGGCGCAGGCCTTCTGGCGCAGCCTCGGCTTCGAGGTGCAGTCGGTGGTCACCGCACGACGCCCCTAACGCGCCTCGAGGCTCGGCTGGGCGTCAGTCCGCCCAGTTGCCGCCGAGACGCCTCGTGAGGGCGCCGCTCACGAGGGCGGCGACGAAGAGCGCGATACCGAGGGCGGGGCGATCGGCCAGCCAGAGAGCGAGGCCGCCGGCGGCGAAGAGACTCGCCTCGATGGCCCATCGCAGCGGCTCGGGCGCAAGGTACTTCGCCTTCGGCGAGACGAAGAGGCCCCACGTCGAGGCCGCGGCGACCACCGCCACGATTGCCAGGCCGATGCCTGCGATGCCGTCGACGAGCGAGGCAGCGCCGACCGCGAGCGCGACCAGCAGCGCGAGCTCGAGGAAGAAGCGGACGGCGAGGTTGGCGCTCTGCATTGGCCTCGATGCTCGGGCCGACGGTGCCCGCAAGCAAGGGGCTGCCTTCGCGCCTCGGGGCGGCGCGGGGTAGGATCGCGCGAGGCTGTCGTGGCGAGGGGGACCATCATGCTCTGGGACGTTCACTGTCACTTCCCGCGCAACTTCGAGCAGCCCGACCACCCCGAGCATGAGCGACTGATTGATGAGCGCGCCGACGCGCTGCGTGCGGCGGGCGTCACCCGCGCCTCGCTGCTGTGCGGCGGGCGGATGGGCATCTCGTACGAGGAGTCGCTGGTCTACGCGCGGCGGCACGAGGACCTGTTCGTGCCCTCGGCGGTGGTGGACCCTGACGACCAGAACGGCCACGAGATCAAGCGCCTACACGACCTCGGCTACCGAGGCCTCAAGATCATTGGGACGCGGCGCGAGTACGACCACTACAAGTACTTCTCGGCGTACGGGGCGGCGGAAGACCTGCAGATGCCGATCCTGTTCCACCTCGGTGTGATCGGGGGCGGGGTCGACTACTCGATCACGCACCCGCGCCGCGACGCCGAGGCGGCGGCGACGCTCGAGCGGCAGCGCGGGATGCGCGGGCCTCGAGACGTGTCGGCGATCCGGATGCGGCCGTTCCACCTCGACACGATCGCGAACAACTTCCCCGAGCTGCGCATCATCGGCGCGCACATGGGCGGCACCGGCAACTACGACGAATCGGCCTCGGTCGTGCGCTGGCGCCACCACGTCTACCTCGACATGTCGGGCGGCGACACGATCGAGCGGCACGCGGTGGAGCGGAACCTCGTCGGCAAGGAGATCGGCGTCGAGAAGCTGACGTGGGGCTCGGACTGCCGCGATCACGAGATCGCCTCGCACGTCGAGCACCTCGAGCAGATCTTCGTCGACGTCGGGCTGACCGAGGACGAGGCCGAGCGCATTCGCTACTTCAACGCGGCGGAGATCTTCGGCGAGGTCGAGCCCGCTCGCGCGGGGGAGTAGCGCCTTGGCCTGGTCCGCGACGGCCACCCTCGACGAGCCGGACGGCGCGCGCGACCTCGATGACGGGGACGCCGGCCTCGACGACGGTGAGCCCATCGATGGCGGTCCGACCGAGCGGGTGCACGCGGGGAGCGTCTTCGATGGGCTGATCGTCACGGCCTCGGCGATCACGCTCGGCGTGATCATGACCGCCACGTTCCTGATGTTCCTGCTGATCGAGCCGTCACCTCGATGGGTGGTGCTCTTCGGATCGGCGATCTCGGTGCCGGCGCTCGCGGGGATCCTGCAGGGCGCGCGCCGCGAAGCGTTCGAGGAGGGCGGCCTCGATGTCACGCCCTCGCTGCTACTGCCTGCGCTCGCAGCCCTCGTAACGCCGGTGTTCATCGAGCACAACGTGACGGGGTACTGGACGGTGGCCGCCGGCCTCGGCGCGGGCGCGGGGTACACGGCGCTGCTGGTGGCGGTCGTGTCCTCGGTGCGGGAGCACGACCGCGGGCGCGCGGTCGGGCGGTTCATCGCGGCGGCGGCGACGTACTTCGTGGCGTTCGCGGTGTTCTCCATGCTGTACCGCCTCGATGTGGAGCGGCAGCCTGCGACGCTGGCGGCCGGCCTCGCGGCGGCGCTGCTGGCGGTAGAGCTGCTGCGGCAGGGCGAGATCGACCCGGTCGAGACGTTCGTCCTCGCGATCGTGGTGGGCGTGCTGGTGGCACAGGTGCGCTGGACGATGCACTACCTGCCGGTGGACGGGTACGCGGCGGGCCCGTCGCTGCTCCTCGCGTTCTACTTCGGAGCGGGAGTGCTGCACGCGCAGGTGACGGACGAGCTGTCGCGTCGGGTGGTGCTGGAGTACGGCCTCGTGTCGGGCGCGGGGCTGGCGTTCGTGATCGTGGCGAGCGCGAGCGGCCTCGGCTAGTCGAGCTGCCTCGATGCGTGGCTCCATCGCGGGGGCCTCTGGTAGCATCGAGGGCCGTGTCGGGGAGTGGCGCAGCCTGGTAGCGCACTTGACTGGGGGTCAAGAGGTCGCACGTTCAAATCGTGTCTCCCCGACCACCCACTTCCACGTTCGAATCTGACTCCGGTCGTGCTCCAGTGGCCTGGGCCTCGTGCCTGGCTGCTCGAGCGTGGCCGCTGCATTCGCGGCTGGTCGATTGAGGCGCTAGTCGAGCAGCGAGCCGTTGCCGTCGTTGATGCCGAGCCATGCGGCCTCGAGGAGCGCGCCGGGCGCCCAGGGCTTCAGCACGAGGATGCCGTCCACGTCGTCCTCGCGCGCGACCTCGATGGCGGTGGTCAGGGAGCAGGCGACGCTCAGCACGGTCACGGGGCTGTGCACGGCGAACGCTCGACGGATCGAGCCAGGGGTCATGTCGAGCGCCACATCGACAACCGCCACATCAATCATCCGGCCATGTGCGGCTGCAGCGAGCCCCCCGAGGGTGCGGGCCGAGGTCTCGATGACGATGAAGCCGCCGTCGCGGAGCTCCTCGCCCGCCAGACGGGCAATCGGTGGGTCGAGCACCGCCAGGAGCGCGACCCTGTCAAACGCCATGCCTGCCTCCCCCGACGACCCCACGCTCACTCACCGGTCGATCGCAGGACCCTGATCAAGTCCTCCGGCGTGAAGGGCTTTCGCAGATGCCCCTGGGCGCTGAGCTCCTCCGCGAGCGTGCCCGGACCGTAGGCGTGGGACAGGACGATCACCGGGGTGTGGATGCCGTGCTCGCGCGCTTCGCGTACGAACGCCCGGCTGTCCATGCCGGGCACATGGATATCGAGCAGTAGCGCATCGACCTCCACCTCGCCGGCCAAGAGCTCGAGGGCGTGGGCGCCGTCGGCGGCCTCGATTACCTCGATGCCTTCCTCGGCAAGCAGGATGGTGGCTAGAGCGCGAACCGCCGGGTCGCCGTCCACGATGAGCACACGCGCGAGCTGGTTCTGAGTCAAGTTTCAGCACCTCCGGGCATCGTCACCGATCACCCTAGGCGCGGTGCGGTTCCATCCCGCAAAAATGCGTACACGGTTTTCGTTGCAGCGGTCTTCCACTGGGCAGTGGCGGTGGGGACTCCCGCGGGAGGGTGCCAGGAAAGGCTAGGTCGGGCAGGTCCGATTGCTGGTGCCGTCGAAGTTCGGGACGGGACGCTGATCGGCCTCGGAGGTGGTCTCGGCGACACCGTTCTCGTCGATGTCGTCGATGAGCCACGACATTTCGTCGATCTCGCGGCGCTGGGCCTCGATGATGCCGACGGCGAGCTCGCAGACGCGCACGTCCTCGATCTGCGCTCGCTCGCTGGTGAGGATCGCGATTGAGTGGTGCGGGATCATCGCGCTCATGTACGAGGTGTCCTGCACCGTGATCTGGCTGCGCACGAGGAAGAGCGCAGCGCCGAACACGACGATGGCACCCGCAACGATTCCGGCGTTGATCCGAGGGTCCGAGTACATGCTCAGCATGAAGCCGAGCATGATGACGGCCATGGCCGCGCCCATCAGCAGGGCCAGATAGACGCGCGTTTCGCTCCAGCGCACGTGATCGAACGCGTAGGTGTTCAGGTACATGAGGAGCAGCATCACGAGCGTGGACGTCGCGATCATTGCGCCGAACCTGGCGTAGCTCATGTGGACGCCCCCGCTTCGACCCGAGGACGAGTTCGGCGAGGCACCCACGTCCTGCTGCGTCTCACTCACCTGTACCTCCCTCGACAGACCTGCCCACCGTAACCGCGGCGAGCTTGCAGGGGTCTTTCGCGGTGCGAGCGCAGCGAACGTTCGCCTCGCGGCCTGGTGCGCCGCGACCCTCGACGGTGGACAGGGCCCGGTCGGACCGATACATCGTTGTCTCGCGCAGCCTCGAGCGGCGGGCGCGACGCGCAGGAACGCAGAGGAGCGTCATGACCAGCGAGGCGTCCGCGGGCGGCGAGCCGCCGCGCTACTTCACGTCGCATCTCGGGTTCGAGGGCATCGAGGCGACGCCGGAGTCGGCGTCGCTCGAGCTGCGCATCGACGACCGGCATCGGAGCCCGCGCGGGCTGATGCACGGCGGCGCGCTCCTCGGGCTGGCCGACGCGGTAGGGACGGCGCTCGCGATGCGATCCAACTCGGTGGAGGCCGGCGGCAGCGGGCGGCCGATGGCGGTCATCGACGTGCACGCCGCGATTCTCGGGAACCAGGCCGAAGGCGTGGTGCGGGCCGAGGCCTCGATCGTGCGTCGAGGGCGACGGGTGACGGTGATCCGGGTGCGCGTCATGGGTGAGGATGGGCGTGCGCTCGCCGAGATGACGACGACGAACGTGCCGGTCTAGCGAGATCCTCGTTCAGGTGCGCAGGAGCGCGAGCCCGACGACGAGGCCGTAGAAGTGCGCGAGGATGGGCGGGGCAAACGGCCCGCGCACGGTGACGAAGCCGACCAGGGCGGCCGCGCCGAGCGCGATGCCCACCCACCCGACCCAATCGGACAGCAACGGACTGCGCAGCAGCGCGATGCCGAGGACGACCCACGTCCCGTACGCGAGCACCATGTGGGTCTCGTAGAGGCGGTTGGCGCGCCTCGACCAGCGCTCGTAGCCGTCGGGGAGCGCGCCGGTACGAACCACCTCGATCGCCGCGCGCGGCGTTGAGGTCAGCCCCAGGGCGAGCGAGCCGAGCATTGCACCGCAGCCGAGCGCGGAGGCCACGGCGGCAATCGTCGCCAGCCCGCCCCGCTCGGGCGTGAGCAACCGGGCCAGCGCGACCACGGCCACGGCGCTGGTCACCGTCCCGGCTACCATCCAGCCGTGGATCCAGCGCCAGCGCGGCATTCGTCTCGCGACGGCGACAAGCCGACCTTCCAGGTTCGGGCGCTCGAACTCATCGATTCGCCAGAAGGCCGCGCCCGTCAGGAAGACGCCGAAGGCGGCCACCAGCAGCAGCCCCGTGCCGTGCGCTCCCATCGCAGCATCGTAGTGAAGCGTCGATGTCGCGTGGGGCGCACGGCGGGCGGTTCAGCTAGGCGTCGTAGCAGCCATCGAGGAACTTGAGGAGGGCGTCGCAGCCCTGCTCGACGGCGCGCACGACCTCGGCGTCGTGGCCCATCGACGTGCGCTCGATGGCGTCCACCTCGCCGCTGGAGTGGGCGACGTCGGCCTCCATGTGCACGGTGAAGAACTCGTACTGCTCCGGCGTGAGGCTGTAGTGGGCCTCGAGACCGCGGATCTTCTCCTCGGCGATGGCCGGGACCTGGCCCTCGTAGGCGAAGAGGGTGGCCAGCGCCTCGGCGACGGGGCGCTCGCGGGCAGCGTGCTCGAAGTGCTGGAGGAGAGCGGCCGTCTCCGGCCGCGGGGTGGACTGCACGGCCTCGGCCTCATCGACACCGAGGGCCTCGGCGAACTCGAGCCAGAGGGTGCGGTGGTTGCGCTGGCCGTGCTCCTCGTCCCAGAGGTTGTCGAGCACGATCTGGCGCGCCGGCGCGTCGTCCATGCGGGTGTGGATGGCGCTGAGCATGGTCGGGAACGCGGCCTCGAAGTGGTAGTACTGGCGCGCGTACTCCTGCAGCTGCTCGATGCGCAGGGTGCCGGCCGACCACGCCTGGTAGAAGGGGTGGGCGAGCATGGAACGCTGGGCGAGCACCGCGCGCATCTGCTGCTCGAGCGCGCTGGCCGTTGTCGTCATCGAAGGTCCTCTCCGCCTTGCCGGCGGATTCGTCGCCGGTCCGGCCTCGATGGTACGGACGGCGGGATTCAGGGGCCATTCCGTGCGGACGTTATGACGTCAGCCGGTGTGGCTTTCGAGGGCGTCGGTCAGCTCGCGGGCTGCGACGAGCACGGGGTCCCACACGCCGGAGAACGGCGGGGCGTAGGAGAGATCGACGTTCACGAGATCGAACGCGGTCATCCCGTTCCAGAGGGCCATCGCGAACGCATCGATGCGCTTACCGGCGCCGGTGCCGCCCACGATCTGCGCGCCGAGGAGGCGGCCGCTGCCCACCTCGGCGAGGGCCTTCATGTGCAGGCGCTCGGCCTCGGGCCAGTAGCCGGCAGCCGTGCGGCTGTTGAAGGCGACGGTCACGGCCTCGATGCCGAGGTCGGCCGCCTCGGCCTCGGTGAGCCCGGTGCGTGCGACCTCGAGGTCGCACAGCCGGCTGATGGCCGTGCCGAGGACGCCGGGAAAGCGCTCGTCGCCGCCGCCGAGGTTCACGCCGGCGATGCGGCCCTGCTTGTTCGCGACGGTCCCGAGCTGGATGTTCACGGCGTGACCGCCGACGCGATGATGGGACTCGGCACAGTCGCCGGCGGCCCAGATGCCCGGGATGAGCGTTCGCTGGTGATCATCGATGGCGATCGCGCCGCTCTCGCCCAGCGGCACGCCTGCGGCCTCGGCGAGCGCGACGGTCGGGCGCGCGCCGATCGCGATCACGACGATGTCGGCCTCGAACCGCTCGCCGCCGGCCTCGACGGCGCGGACTCGGCCTGAGGCGCCCTCGACGCGCTCGGCGGTCAGGCCGGCGCGGAACTCGATGCCGATCTCGCGCATGCGGGCGACGACGCGGTCACCGATCTCGGGATCGAACGCGCCCTCGAGAGCGCTCTCGCCGGCCGTCACCATCGTCGTCTGAAGGTCGCGCCGGGTCAGTGCCTCGGCGACCTCGACGCCGATGTAGCCGCCACCGACGACCACGGCTCGGCGAGCGCCGCCCTCGATGAGCGCGCGGAGCGCGGTCGCGTCATCGAGCGTGCGCATGAACGCCACGCCCTCGAGGTCCAGGCCGGGAATGTGGGGACGCACGGCGGCCGCACCGGTGGCGATGAGCAGGTCGTCGTACGGGGTCTCGAACTCGACGTCTCGATGCACGTTGCGAACGGTGACCGTGCGGTTCACGGCATCGATCGCGGTGACCTCATGGAAGAGGTGCACCTCGATGTCGCGGTCGGCGAACTGCTCGGGGGTGCGTGCCACGAGGTCCTCCAGGGCCTCGACCTCGCCGCCGACGAAGTAGGGTTCGCCACAGGCGGAGAAGCTGATCCAGCCGCCGCGCTCGTAGACCACGATCTCGAGGTCGGACGATGGGCGTCGACGCCGCGCCTCGCTGGCCGCGGACATACCGCCGGCGTCGCCACCGATCACCACCAGCCGCTCGACCATCGGTGTCTCCTCACTCGAGCTCGATCGGGACGCGTTGCGCCTCGGCGTCAGTCTCGCACGGAGCGACGGTCGCGCCGCGTTGCAGGTGCGTGCCACCTCGAATCGAACGTGAGCGCGGTCACGTCGAGCTCGGTCGAATCGACCTCGCCTCGGATCAGGGGTGACGGCGGAAGGATCGAGGGAGTTCCCCGATCTCGACGGACATCACGCGGGGGCATGCTGCGAGGTGCGGCACGGTCGCGGGGCGTGTCCGCGGAGGGTCGCATGCGCGAGCTCCCACCTCAGGACGACCTCATCAAGCCTCGGGATCACGCGCCCATCATCGTGGTGCCGCCGCACGTCTGGCACTGCCTCATCTGCCAGCCGGAGGGGCCGACGGGCGCCGCGACGAGCGTGCAATGGCTCGGGCCCGAGACGTCAGGGCCTCACGGCCGCTGCACCGACTGCGGGCAGAAGTACAGCCTGGCGAGCGAGAACTGGATGAAGTTGCGGGACGGCATGCCGCGCGAAGCGGCGCCGGCGCGGATGCGGCACTGCCCGCACTGCGAGCCTCGGGCCGAGGCGGGAGCACGACCGACAGTCGCCTGGCGCGGGAGCGCCGGACGATGCGCGCGCTGCGGCCAGTCCTATCTCGCGGCGGAGGCCCCGCCGGAGCGTCGCGCCGCCTGACCTCGAAGACCCGCTGCCTGCGGCCTCGAACTGGCTAACGACGGCGCTGGCGGCTCGACCAGGCGATCATGTTCAGGGCGCCCAGCCCGAGGATGCCGAACGACACCCCGGTCAGTGCCAGCCACAGGATCACTCCGACGTCCACGCGCGGCTCCTCCCGATCGCGGCGGCATCGTAGCAAGCGGCCTCGCAAGGGTCCCGACGGGCGGCGGTGGTAGGCTGCCGCCGAAGTCGCCTCGATGCTCGGGGCGCGGAGGGGGGAGCGACATGCCACGAGCGCGCGTCAACGGCGTCGAGCTGCACTATGACGACCACGGCACCGTGCAGGCGCTGCTTTTCATCCACGGTGGATACGGCGGAGCGGCCACCACGGTCATGCCTCCGCTCGAGCCGGAGATCGTGCGGACCATGCCCTCGGATCGTGTGCGGACGATCACCTACGACCGGCGCAACGCCGGGCGGTCGGAGTACACCCTCGACCACTACACGAACGTCGACGTCGCCGAGGACGCGATGGCGCTGCTCGACCACCTCGAGATCGACTCGGCGATCGTCGTCGGGTCCTCGGCGGGCGGGCCGATCGCGCTGCAGATCGTGCTGACGCACCCGGAGCGCGTGCGCGCGCTCTGCCTCGCGAACACCGGCTCCTACCTCATGCGTGACGGACGGCCTCGGAGCGGCCAGTTCCGCGCGCTGGTCGAACGCGCCCGGACCGAGGGCGACGAGGCGGCATTCGCCTCGCGAAAGGATGCGCTGCGCCGGGCGCCCGTGCTCAACGGTCCGAACGCCGAGAACCCGGCAGCCATCGCACGCAGCCAGGCCGTCGCGGAAGCGCTCGCCTCGATCGACGACGACGAGCTGTGCCGTCTCTCGACGGGCGAGGTGCGCAACCTCGAGGCCGCGTTCGACCTCGATTACGGGCCGCGCCTCGGTGAGATCACGGCGCCGACGATCGTGATCCACGGGACGAACGACCACACGGTGCCGTTCGCGTGGGGCGAGGAGCTGCACACCTCGATCCCCGGATCGGAGTTCGTGGCGGTCGAGGGCGCAGACCACGGCATCTTCGCGTACGAGCCGGCGCGGACGGCGCTGCGGGCATGGGTGGAACGACTGCTGCCCGCCCACGCGTAGGCACTACCAGTGCTCTGTGTAGCATGATTTATCTAGGGGACTGTTCAACGACACGCGGACGTGTACCCTCACGCGAACGTTAGGGGTTCACCGAGGCAACCGCGTGACCACGACCGAGTCTCGCCCCGACACCTCTCCTGCCGACGACGCCTCGAGCAATGGCGCGCCCTCGTACAACCTCGCGCGCCAGGCGTTCGGCGTGCAGACCGTGCCGAACCCGCACCGCGAGGTGAACGGCTCGAACGGCTCGAACGGCTCGAACGGGAACTACAACCTCGCGCGGCAGGTGTACGGCTCGGCGGTCGTCGCCGCGCCGGTGAGCCCGGCGACCCCGCCCTCGATGGCGATCGCCGCGCCCGCCCTCGATGGGGGCGCACCGCCTCGGCGGGGGCGCTTCCAGATCCGGACGCTCGACTCGGTGCGGGAGGTGCCGGCGTTCCGCTGGTACACCATCGCCTCGATCGGCTCGTTCGGCGCGATGAACATGCAGATGCTGGCGCGCGGCTACCTCGTGTTCGACCTCACGGGCTCGTTCGCCGCGCTGGGTACGGTCTTCCTTTTCAACGCGCTGCCGGGGCTGTTCCTGACCATGGTGGGCGGGGTCGCGGCCGACAAGTATCCGAAGAAGTACATCGTCCAGATCGGGCAGACGATGAGCGCGCTCCTGGCGCTCGTGATCGGCCTGCTCCTCGCGTTCCACATGCTGCGGGTGGAGCACCTGTACGCGAGCGCGTTCGTCAACGGCACGATCTTCGCGATGATGATGCCGTCGCGGCAGGCGTGGGTCATCGAGGTCGTCGGGCGTCGACGGCTGATGAACGCGGTGGCGCTGAACTCGGCGGTCATGACGACGACGCGCCTGATCGCGCCGCTGTTCGCCTCGATTCTGTTCGCGGAGTTCGGTCCGCGCTTCGTCTACTTCACGATGGTGGGGCTGTACGTCTTCTCCGTGCTGACGCTGACGCGGGTGCGCTCGCTCAACGCCGAGGAGCAGGCCGCCGCCGAGACGGGTGGCGCCGCCGGACCGATGCGCGGGCGCGGGCGTCCCGCCGCCGGTGGCTTCCGGCAGCTGCTCGTCGGGTTCGGGTACGTGTGGCGCGACCACACGATCCGCCTGATCCTCATCACCAACCTGATCACCGTGTCGCTGGCGCAGCCGTACTTCCAGTTGCTGCCGGGCTGGGTGACGGACGTCCTCGGTGGGGACGTGCGGACCCTCGGGACGCTGCAGACCATCGGTGCGGCGGGCGCTCTCGTGGGTGCACTGTTCGTGGCCTCGTTGCCGAACCGCCAGCGCGGGGTGATCTACCTGTGCGGATCACTGCTGATGGGCGTGATGCTCATCGGGTTCTCAGCGTCCTCGGTCTTCTGGGTCACGGCGTTGCTCATGATCGTGTTGAACATGGGTCAGACGGTACGCATGTCGCTCAGCAACGTCCTCGTTCAGTCTTACGTCGAGGACGAGTACCGCGGCCGTGTCATGAGCGTCTACATGATGCAGATGAGCATCGTGTCGTTCGGGTCGTTCTTCATCGGTCTGCTGGCCGAGTTCCTCGGTCCTCAGGTGGCGATGGGCGGCGTCGCGACCGTGCTGGTACTCTTCACCTCGAGCATGCTGCTGTTCTCGAGGTCGTTCCGCACGCTCCAGTAGCGTCGCCTGCGAACGTCATTTGTAACAGCCGCCGAATCCAGGTCCTCCCCGACCGCTTCCGATAGTTGACAGTTTCTTACGATCAGCACGTCCCTCAGGTGGGTCGCAATGCGTATCATTCCGTCATGAAGACAGAAGCGTCTGTCATCGGTCCACACGCGTAGGCATTCGAGCAGTTATCTTCTCGCGATGACTCGTCGGCGGTCGCGCCGCGCGAGGACGTGAAGGGACATCGACATCGTGTGGTTGCGACGGCGGAGCGCTGAGCCCGCACCTGAGCCGCTTCGCGCACGCATCGTGCCCGACCCTCGGATGACGCCGATCGACTCGTCGGACCTGATCGGGATGCTGCAGGGCATCCCGGGCACGGATTTTGCCCTGGTCGAAGAGGTTGTGGACACGCATGCCCGCAGCGGCGGCGCACTTGGTCGCATGCTGCTCGACCTCGTGGGGGTCGATGAGCGGGCGTTCGCCAACATCATGGCGCACCGCCTCCAGATTCCGCTGGCGGACCTACGACATCGTGAGGCCTCGCGACGTGCGACCTCGCTGATCGACGCGGCCGACGCGCGCGCCCTCGGGGTGCTGCCGCTCGAGCTCGAGGCGAACACGGTCACGGTGGCGGTGATCGACCCGCTGGACCCGGAGCTCTACCCGCTGCTCGAGTCGCTCCCCGTCGGGGTGGTGAACCTGCAGGTCGGCCCGGCCGTCGAGGTGATCGCGGCGTTGAACGTCGCCTACCCCGCTCTCGCAGAGGTCGAGGCCCAGGTCAGCGCGTTCGCGACGGCCGAAGTCGCCGCGGCAGCGCGGGTGGCGAGCGCTGTCGCCGCGGACCCGACCGGCGACGATGCGCCGATCATCCAGCTGGTGAACAAACTCGTGACACAGGCGCTGCGAGACCGCGCCTCTGACGTGCACATTGAGCCGACCAACGACCACATTCGCGTGCGCTTCCGCATCGACGGTGCGCTGTCGGACGTCACGATCCTGCCCTCGAACGTGGGACCCGCCCTCGTGAGCCGCGTCAAGATCATGGCAGACATGAACATCGTCGAGCGCCGGCGTCCGCAGGACGGCCAGTTCGAGACGACCATCGACGGCCGCGAGGTCGACGTTCGTGTCTCGACCACTTCGACGATTTGGGGTGAAAAGACGGTGCTGCGACTGCTCGACAAGAGCCGGTCGCTGATGCGCCTGGGCGACCTCGGGATGCCGCCGGACCTCGCGGAGACCTACGAGCGCATCGTGCGATCGCCGCACGGCATGGTGATCGCGAGTGGCCCGACCGGCAGCGGCAAGACGACGACGCTGTACGCGACGCTGTCCGACATCAACCGTGACGATCTCAACGTCATGACGATCGAGGACCCGGTCGAGTACGTCTTCCCCTCGATCAACCAGATTCAGATCAACAACCAGGCGGACGTCACGTTCGCGACGGGCCTCCGCTCGATCCTGCGCCAGGACCCGGACGTCATCCTCGTCGGCGAGATTCGCGACGCGGAGACGGCGCGCATCGCGGTGCAGTCGGCGCTGACGGGCCACCTCGTGCTCTCGTCGCTGCACGCGGTGGACTCGGTGTCGGCGCTGTACCGGCTGCTGGACATGGGGATCGAGCCGTTCCTCGTGGCGTCCTCGGTGAACGCGATCGTGGCGCAGCGCCTCGTACGTCGCATCTGCGAGGCGTGCGCCGCGCCGTACGAGCGGGAGCCGGCGGAGATCACCCTGTACGAGCAGCTGAACGGGCCCGCGAAGGACGTCTTCTATCGAGGCGCGGGCTGCAACCTCTGCTCCGGCACCGGCTACCGAGGCCGCGTCGGCGTCTACGAGGTGCTGACCGTGACCGACGAGCTGCGCGAGTGCGTGCTCGCGCATCGCCCGCTGCGTGAGGCGCGCGCCCTCGCGGTCGCGCAGGGCCTCCGCACGCTGCAGGACGAGGCGATTCGCCTCGTGGCGCAGAACGTCACGACGGCGCACGAGGTGATGACGAAGGTGTTCGTGGCCGACGCCATGGGAGAGCTGGTGACCGGGTGGTAACGCGGCGGCGCTCAAACACCTCGTCCGCCACCTTCCGGCAGGGGCCGAAGCGGCACTGGTGGAACTACGAGATCACCCCGAAGAAGGTGAAGCTCGAGGAGGTCATGAACTTCTCGAGGCAGTGCGCGGCGTTCGTCTCGGCGGGCATCCCGATCGTCGAGGCCCTTCGGACCATCGCTGAGGAGAACCGCAACAAGCTGCTGCGCACAATCCTCAACGACGCGGCGGACCGCATCAGCCAGGGTGCGAGCCTCTCGGACGCCCTCGCGATCCACGCCTCGGCCCTGCCGAACTACTACGTACCGATGATTCGCGCGGCGGAGCTCACCGGGCGCCTCGATGAGGTGCTGGACCAGCTGGCGGCGTACCTGGCGCGCGACATCGATGCGCGGCGGGCGATTCGGACGGCGCTGACGTACCCGAGCGTGGTGATGGTGATGACCGTGATCACCGTCGTCGTGCTGTCGGGGTGGGTGCTGCCTCGATTCCAGTCGTTCTTCTCGTCGCTGGACGCGGAGCTGCCGCTGGTCACCCGGATCCTGCTGGGATTCACGGGCTTCGTGACGGACTGGTACACGACTGGACTCGCGGTGCTCGTCACGGTCCTCGTGATCGCGTTCGCCATCACGAGGACGGCGCGCGGCCGGTACTACCGCGACCTGATGCTCCTCAAGACGCCGGGCCTCGGTGCGTTGCTGCAGTACGCGATCGTCGAGCGGTTCTGTCGCATCCTCTCCTCGATGGTGCAGGCGGGCGTGCCGCTGCCGGACGCGATGCGCGTGGCGGCGGACAGCTCGAGCAACTCGGTGTACCGGCGTGCGCTGCACGGCGTGCGCGACTCGATGATTCGCGGCGGGGGCCTCGCGCGGCCGATCGCGGAGGCGGGGATCTTCCCGGCCGGCGCGAACCAGATGCTGCGCGTGGGCGAGGCGACGGGCACGCTCGACCGCCAGCTGCAGACGGCGGCGATCTTCTACGAGCGTGAGCTCGACTATCGCATGAAGCGGTTCACCGACCTGTTCGAGCCGGCGGTGATCGTGGTGGTGGGCGTGATTGTGGGCTTTGTGGCGATTGCCCTCATCTCCGCCATCTACGGCGTGTACCGCCAGGTTCCCCCGGTCTAGGCGCGGCCTCGAGGTATCGCGATGAAGTGGGTTGCCGCCCTGCGCTCGGTGGTCCGCGAGGACCGAGGCGTCTCGCTGATCGAGGCGATGATCGCCGTGACGATCCTAGGGATCGCGGCCGGCGGGCTGATGTGGGGGTTGCTCGGCTTCGTGGTGGAGTCGGGGCGCGTGGAGCAGCGATCGGATGCGAACCAGGTGCTGATCGGCTTCACCGAGGCGGTGCGGGTGCAGGCGCCCTACCTGCCTCAGACGTGCCCGGCCTCACCGGGCGAGACCTCGACGCCGTACGACCCGGACGACGCGCTCCTGAGCGCGTGGGGGGTGGAGCTGCCGGACGGCTGGGACGCCTCGACGATCGACGTGGAGGCGCCGGTTCGCTACTGGGACTCCGACCTCGGAGCGTTCGTGCCGATGCCGACGGGCGACAGCGAGGACGAGGTGCTTCAGTGCGCCCGACTCCTGCAGGGCGGCCTGCAGCAGATCGCGGTGCGTGTGACGTCGCCCGACAGCCGCGCGACGGAATCGATGGCGATCGTGAAGCGGGTCGGCTCGTGAGCCGGCGCATGACGGGCGACGCCGGGGTGACGCTCGTGGAGCTGATGATCGCGATCGTGATCACGGGCTTCATCGGGAGCGCGACGGCAGGCTCGTTCCTGGTGTTCATGACCTCGAGCGAGCGATCGGGAGACGAGCAGGCGATCGCACGCGATCAGTTCTGGCTGAACTCGTGGTTCCTGGCGGACGCGCAGAGCGCCGAGGCGTGGACGACCTCGCCGGGAAGCCCGACCTGCCTCGATGTGCCGGGGGACGACGCCGATCACCAGGCCGTGGCGCAGCTGAGCTGGGGCGACGAGTCCGCCGATCCGGCGACGCCCGAGTACGAGGCCAACTACCGCGCCGAACGCGCCTCGAGCGATGAGCCGTGGCAATTGGTGCGCTACTTCTGTGAGTCCGGGCAGTCCGCGTCACGCGCCCTCGTGGTGCTGTCGCTCTCCCTCACGCCCGCCCCATCGATCGACCCAACTCCTTCAGGCCGGATCACGTTCCGTCTGACCTCGGGGATCGATGACACCTCGGAGCTCGTAGCTACGGGAGGACCGCATGTAGGGCCCTAGGGGGACGTGACTTGACGGGGCCAAGGACGGCCGGGGACAGCAATCCGTGTTTCTCCACGTAAGGCGGGGACACTTGAGTCAGTATCGGCGTATGCGAGCCGACCAGGGTTTGACCCTGATCGAGCTCCTCATTGTCATCGTGATCCTCGGCATCCTGTCGGCGATCATCGTCTTCTCTGTTGAAGGCATCACCAACCGCGGTGAAGCCGCTTCTTGCGAAGCCAGCGCGCAGACCGTGCGCATCGGCGCGCAAGCGTTCTACGCACAGGGCCAGGGGCCCGATCAGGCGGCCCGATACCCGAACGACCTGCAGGAGCTGGCGGACTCCGACTTCGTCGACACCCTGCCCGGCACCCTGAGCAACGGCAACCTCACGCTGACGTTCGCGACGGGCACGTTCTTCGTCTACAACCCCACCACCGGCAGCGTCGATAGCACCGGCTGCGGCACCGTCGGCAACGGCGGTGGCGGTGGCGGTGGCGGTGGTTCGCCCGTCACGGCACAGGTTCCTGGCGGCACGGTGAGTGGCGGCGAGTCGGTCACGCTGAGCGCGACGATCTCGGGGACGGCGCCGACCCAGGTGCAATTCCTCGTTGATGGCTCGCCAGTCGGGACCGACAACAGCGGTCCGCCGTGGAGCGTGAACTGGACGGCAACGCCCGGCAATCACACGGTGGTGGCTCGAGCCACCATCAACGGCTCACCGGTGGATAGCGCAGGGGTGGCCTTGAACGTGGACGCGCCCGCGGTCGCTCCGACGGGTGGCTCGGTGAGCCTCGGTGGCTTCGGCCAGAACCTCACCGACGGCGAAAGCATCACGGCGACCACTTCGGGCTGGACCGGCACCGTCACCGGTTACACGTATCAGTGGCAGCGCCGGAGCGGCATCAACGGCTTCTGCTTCGGTGGCTACTCCAACTTTGGCAACGTCTCGCCGAGCAGTGGAACGACCACCCAGACGACGAACATCACGCAGACGCAGAACACGAACAGTGACTACTGCTATCGCGTCGTCGTGACGGCCTACAACGGAGCACTCTCCAACTCCGCGACGTCGGCCGAGGAATACGCGGACTAGCGATGTTGAAGCGCGCTCATCCTCGGGGGCGGGGGGAGCAGGGGTTCGTCCTGATCCTCGTGCTGCTCTTTGTGGCGGTGGTGGGACTGGTGACGGTCGCGCTGCTGCGACAGACCTCGACGAGCATCGCTGCCGTGAAGGTGGCGACGACGAACGAGGCGAGGGTGAGCGCGGTCAACGCGGGCATCGATGTGGTAATTCGCGACATCGAGTCGGAGACGGACGGATCGTGCTCCGGGGCCTCGTTGTCGCTGAACTCGGTGCCGGTACAGGCCTCGTGCTCCACGCTGTCGGGGCCGCCCGCGCCGACACCGACGGTCGTGGGTCCAGACACGGGCGACGACGGCTCGGTGATAACGACGGAGATCGAGTACGCGGTCTACTACTGGACCATCAACTCGGCGACGACCGATGGCACGGCGAAGAACATCAGCGCTGAGGCGTCGGTGCAGTACCTCGTGACGTCGACAACGATCACGGTCGTGCCACCGCCGCCGGAGCCGACGCCCGATCCGGATCCGTCGGCCACCCCAGATCCGGACCCTCCCGAGGCACCGACGCCAACGGTCACGGAGACCGAGGCGGGGGACCTCACGATCCTGTCGTGGGCGATCTCAAACCCGTAGGTCGTGCGGAGCTAGGTGCCGGCGGGGCGCTCGACTTCCTGCGGGACGAGGGCGTGCGTGATGGCCTCGTGGTAGGAGACGACGCCGGCGAGCACGAGGTCGGAGAGGCCCTTCTCGAGGGTCTGCATGCCTTCGCTTCGTGAGGTGGCGATGACGTTGCGGAGCTGGCGCGTTCGCCCCTCGCGGACGAGGTTGCGGACGGCATCGTTGGCGAGCAGCACCTCGTACGCCGCGGTCATGCCTCCACCCTGCTTCACGACGAGCCGCTGCGCCACGACGGCGCGGAGGACGCTCGCCAGCTGCATGCGGATCTGGGGCTGTCGCTCGGCGGGAAAGACGTCGACGATGCGGTCGAGCGCCTGTGCGGCGTCGTTGGTGTGCAGCGTCGAGAAGACGAGGTGGCCGGTCTCGGCGAGGGTGAGGGTGATGGCGATGCTCTCCGTGTCGCGCATCTCGCCGACGAGCACGACGTCCGGGTCCTCGCGGAGGGCGGAGCGGAGGGCGCGCTCGAAGGAGTGGGTGTCGAGCCCGACCTCGCGCTGGCTGACGACGGCGCGCTTGCTCTCGTGGATGTACTCGATCGGGTCCTCGATGGTGATGACGTGGAGCGCCCGATTGATGTTGATCCACTCGACAAGCGAGGCGAGGCTGGTCGACTTGCCAGAGCCGGTGGGCCCGGTGAAGAGCACGAGCCCCTGGTGGATCTTGGCGAGGTTGGCGACGGATACCGGCAGCCCGATCTGGTCGAAGTCGGGAATCGCCTCGGGGATGACACGGAGCGCGATCGCCGGCGCGCCGCGCTGGTGGAAGGCGTTGCCTCGGACGCGGGCGCGGTCGGCCCAGCCGAAGGCGAAGTCGAGCTCGCGCTCTTCCTCGAGGCGCTGGACCTGCGTGGGGTCCGTGATCTCGGCGAGGAGCTCGCGGATGCGCGTGTCATCGAGGACCGGCTCACCCTCGACGGGGTGGAGCTGGCCGTCGACGCGGACCATGGGCGGGTATCCGACGGTCAGGAGCAGGTCCGTGCCGTTGTGCCGCCAGGCGACACGGAGCAGGGCATCGACGGTGGCGCTCTCGAGGGTCGTCATCGAAGGGCTCCGATTCGAGCGTCGACGCCCCGGCGGGCGGTGCCGGTGACCGCGCTGCTGGTCGTCGCCTCGGTGGTGCTGGGCCTGCTGATTGGCTCGTTCCTGAACGTCGTCATCGCCCGCGTGCCCGCGGGCGAGTCGGTCGTTCGTCCCAGGTCTCGATGTCCGGTGTGCCTCGAGCCGATCGCGGCGCGGGACAACATCCCGGTGGTGTCATGGTTGATCCTCGGCAGGAAATGTCGGAACTGCAGATCACCCATTAACGCAATATACCCTTTGGTCGAGGCGGGAACAGCCTGCCTGTTTGGCGTCGTCGCGTGGCGCATCGGGGCCTCCGCGGGGCTGCCCGCGCACCTGATCGTCGCCGCCGCATTCGTGGCGCTTACGGTCATCGATCTGCAGGTGCGGCGGCTGCCGGACGCCGTCGTCCTCACCTCGATCGTGCTCACCGCGGGGGCGCTGCTGGGCGCCGCGATCGCGGACGACGCCTTCGGAGCGCTGGGGCGTGCGGGCCTCGGGGCGGCGATCGGCCTCGGGGCGCTGCTCTCGATTCACCTCGCGCGGCCGGATGCGATGGGGTTCGGGGACGTGAAACTGGCAGCGCTGTGCGGCCTGATCCTCGGGTGGCATGGGCTGACCGAGGTCGTCCTGGGGCTCTACGTCTCGTTCGTCCTCGGTGCGGTCGTCGGCGTCGGGCTGATGCTCTTCGGGCGAGCGGGGCGCGGGTCCTCGATCCCGTTCGGGCCGTTCCTCGCCGCGGGGACGATGCTCACGATCCTCGGGCTGGTCGACACGGCGGACTGGCTGCGCGACCTCGTCTAGGGCGCGCGACGGCTACCCCTCGAGGCGTGCCCAGCGGTACTGGTCCGGCGAGAAGACGATGAGGGTCGGGGTGCCGCGCTGGCGGCCGCTGCCGGGCGCCTCGCCGAGGTACTTCTCGGCCTCGTCGCCCTGAAGCAGCCTCGCGTTGCCGTAGACGACGACGCAGGTGGGCCCATCCGAGACAGCGAGAGAGACGCCGGGCAGCCGGCGGGCGTTCTTCACCTTCGCGGTGTCGCTGCCGGTCTGGATCACGATGTCTGAGCCGTTGAACGTATAGCCGAGGATCGACTGCTGCGGCGTGCCATCGCGCTTCCCGGTGGCGAAGATGCCGAGCCGGTGGCCCTTCAAGAACTCGTCGGCGAGCGCCTTCATCTCGTCGTAGCTGCGTCGCGGAGTGGTCATGGGTCCTGCCTTCATCCTCGAACGTGCGAGCGCAGCATACGAGATGCGTCCGTCGACGGAGTGGCCGCAGGTTTAACGTGCCCGGAACCTACGGGTGACGTGTGCTCGATACATTCTGAGTGCACGACGTCCGGCTGAGCGCAGCGGCCCGGCGTCGTGCCAGTTCCCTCTGGGGCACGAGGGCCGTGTGAACGGCCCTCGTGCTCGTTTGCATCCTGACGAACATCCCGAACCAGCACCGCCGAAGCCGGACCTCGAATCCGGGGCAGTGTACGGTGGGAGTCTGGCGGCGAACTCAGCTGGGAGGCACGGATGGCCGACGACGAGGCCCCAGAACGGCTCATGGTCATCGACATCGGCTCCAACTCCACGCGGGGCGTGGTGCTGGAGCCCGGGCCGGCGGGACACCTTGAGATCGTCGCCGGGGCGCAGGAGCGTCTGCAGCTAACACGGCACCTCGATGAGGAGCGGCGGCTGCGCAGCGAGGCCGTCGAGCGGGTCATCGAGACAGTGGAGGACCTGAGCGCGATCGCGGAGGCGGCCGGATCGACGCGCATCATGGCTGTGGGCACCTCGGCGTTGCGTGACGCGCCGAACGGGTCCGAGCTCCTGGAACGCCTCGACTGGGACGAGCCGCACGAGGTTCGGGTGCTCAGCGGCGACGAAGAGGCCGAGTGCGCGTTCCTCGGTGCGGTCTTCGGACTGCCGGTCGAGGACGGACTGGTCGTCGACATCGGTGGCGGCAGCGCGGAGCTGACGGAGTTCCGCGCGCGGCGACTGGTGCGGACGTGGACGCTGCCGCTCGGCGCGCTGCGCGCGACGGACGCCTTCCTCGCGTCGGATCCGCCGACGACGGGCGAGCTCAAGGAACTGCGAGCCCATGTGGCCTCGGCGCTGGCGGAGGCGGGCGTGCCGCGCCTACGCGGCGGTGCGCTCGTGGGCACGGGCGGCACGATTCGGAACCTCGCGAAGATCGACCTGCGGGGGCGGCAGTACCCCCTCGGGCGGCTGCACGGCTACCCGCTGCGTCGGGGGCGGCTCACCCGCGCCTCGACGAAGCTGCAGGCGGCGCCACTCGCCACGCGCGGGCAGATCGCCGGGCTCAATCCTCAGCGGGCCGACTCGATCGTCGGGGGCGCCGCCGTCCTCGAGGCGATCGTGGCGCACACCCGCGCGCGGGAAGTCGTCGTGTCCGGGCAAGGGCTTCGCGAGGGTGTGGCGCGCCGCGCGCTCATCGAGACGCTGCCGGGCATCGACGAGGTGCGGGCGGGATCGGTGCAGGCGCTGAGCGCGCGCTTCAGCCGGTGGGACGCCGGGCACGCGCGACGCCGGACCTCGATGGTGCGAAAGCTCGTCGAGGCGCTCGAGCCGGACGCGACATCGGAGCTGCGCGCGGCGCTCGACGACGCCTCGACGCTCCTCGACATCGGCCTCTCCATCGACTTCTACAACCGGGAGCGGCAGGCCGCAGCCCTCGTGCAGCAGGCCGAGCTGATGGGGTTCACGCATCGAGACGTCGCGCTCGTCGTGGCGCTGCTGCGCGGGGCGGAGCGGCCCTTCGTGGCCTCGAAGAGCCTGCGCCCGCTGGTGCGCGCCGGTGACGACTCGATGCTCGAGCGCGCGGGCGCGCTGCTGGCGGCGGCGGATCAGGTCGAGCGGCGGCTCGCGCCTGAGGTGCACGACCTCGGGACGATCGACGTCACCTCGAAGGTCGCGCGCGTCTGCGTCGCACAGTGGTCGGGCGCGGTGCCGAACTCGGTGCTCGCGCGGTTCGAGGCAGCATTCGGGCTACGCCTCGAGGTTGCCGCCGGCACGTAGCCGATCGACTCGCGGCCCGCGGCTAGCGCGCGAGGCGTCGGGCGCGACGCCTCAGCTTCCTCCAACGACGGTCGACACGCCTCAGGTCGCGCGGCACGCCTCGGCGGAGGCGGACGGCGCCGTCTCGGCGTTCGGCGGCGAGCTCGCCCATCGAGAAGATGGCGCGTGGCGGAAGTGCCGTGGCCTCCTCGGCGAGGGTGCGGAGCTGGGCCTCGGCGACGTACGCGTCCTGGTGGTCGCCCAGGCGGTCCTGCAGCTCCTTCATCGCCTCGATGAAGCGCTTCCCGTCGCGTCCGTAGAGCGGGGCAAGGAACTCGGCGGCGTAGCGCAGGCGCTTCGCCTTGATACGGACGGCGTGGTAGGCCTCGGGCCGGGCGTCGGGGTGGAGGGCCCTGGCGGGGCGCGCGAAGCCTCGATGTGCCTTTCGCAACTCGCGACGGCCGAAGCGACGGACGTCGTCGCGGGCGCGCGGACCGTCGGCCGCCGCGACGAACGCGCCCAGCGCCTCGGCGATTCGGCGGGCGTCGCGCCGGACCTCGGGTGGTACGCGCATCCTCACCCGCAGGCGAAGCGCCGGGCGGCGCGGTCGCGGGCGCAGGTGCGACGTCAGCGCCTCGACAAGCGCGGTGTAGCGGGGTGAGTCAAGGGCAGCGAGCAGGGCGTCTCGCGCCTCGGTACGGCGGGTCTCGAGGTGGCGCACGACCTCGACGCGGGCGGTGTGTTCCTCGGGATCCGCCTCCGCGTCGCGCGCCCAGGCCTCGAGTGACTCGAGCTGCACATCGAGGTCGCGCACGACGCCGAGGGCACCCGCGAGCCAGCGCAGCTCCTGACGCGCCTCAGACCAGTCAGGGGGCAGCGCATCGCGGAAGAGGCGGATGCCGGCGCGCAGGCGGCGTGTGGCGACGCGCATCTGGTGCACGCCCTCGGGATCGACGCCGAGGCGCGCGGCCGGCTCGTGGGTGAGCAGTGCGGCGAGCTGGCCTCGAAGGGCGGCGCGCGCGGCCTCGTGGGCCGTCGCACGGCGTCGGAAGGTGCGCGGGCCGGGCACGAGGGACTCGAGGACGGCCTCGGGGGGATCGAGGCGCGCGAGCGCGGCGCCGGCGCCGAACTTCGACCAGCCGGCGGGCTTCAGCTCCAGCGCCCGACGCAGGGCCTTCGCGAAGGCCTCGGCGGTTTCGTGCGTGCCGCCGGTCAGCTCGAGCTCGACGCGCGCGATCTGGACCTCGCGCCGATCGTGGCAGACGCGGGTGCGGTCGAGCGCGACCTCGATGGCCGTCTCGTCGGCGAGGGTGACGTCGAAGACTCGGCGGGCCGTGTGCACCTCGAAGAGGGGCTCGAGGTGCTTCGTGCCGACGAGGGCGCGGAGCACCTCGCCGCAACGGCCTTCGATGGCGTCTCGTTCCTCGAAGCCGCGCTTGGCGGTGGCAGAGAGCTCGGTGCGCATACGCGGGCCGTTGCCGGCAGGCGCCGCAGTCGTGGCCTTGAGCGTGACCTCGGGATCGCGCGCGGCGCGGCGACGGAGCCGGAGGGTGAAGCCGGCGCGCGCCACCATGCGGTCGGCGGTGTCGTAGTACGTGTCCTCGAGACGCTGCTCACCGCGGGCGATCACGCGGGCCTCGAGGGTGGCGGGGGGCGCCCACAGCCAGCGCTCGACGGCGTCGAGGTCGGCGGCATCAAACTGCCACTCGACCTCGAGATCGGCGGGGGCCGCCTCGACTGGGGAGGACGCGCGGCTCATGAGGACAGCGTACGGGACCCAGAGGGCCACGAAGATCGGGAGATTCGCCACTTCTCAAGAATGTGTCCGACAGCGGAGATTCGAGCGGGCACGTCTTACCGAGCGTTAACGGGACGATGCGACCGTGAAGCCTGAGGTCGACGTGACGGCGGCGACCCGTGGACGAGGAGTGACGTGGCGAAGCTGCTGGTCGTCGAGGACGATCGCGCCATCCTCGAGACCATCGCGTTCAACCTCGAGCGCGACGGGCACGAGATCGTGACGGCCTCGAACGGGGCGTCCGGGCTGCGGCTGGCGCGCGAGCAGGATCCGGCGCTGATCATCCTCGACCTGATGCTGCCGGGGATGCACGGCCTCGATGTCTGCCGCCTCGTGCGCGAGGAGCAGGCGACGCCGATCATCATCCTCACGGCGCGGGACACCGAGCAGGAGCGCATCGACGGCCTGGACCTCGGTGCGGACGACTACCTGACGAAGCCGTTCTCGATGCGGGAGCTGCGCGCGCGAGTGTCAGCCTTGCTACGTCGAGACCAGCTCTCACGCGGGGCGGCGGCACAGGTCGTCGAGGGCGAGCGCCTCGAGGCGGACGACCTCGTGCTGGACGTCGGCAAGCACGAGCTGACGAAGCGCGGTGCCGTGGTGGCGCTGCGGCCTCGTGAGTTCACGCTCCTCGAGTACCTCATGCGGCACGCGGGGCAGGTGATGTCGCGCGATCGCATCCTGGAGGCGGTGTGGGGGTACACCTACGCCGGCGAGACGCGCACGGTGGACGTCCACGTGCGCTGGCTGCGCGAGAAGATCGAGGACCAACCGTCCGCCCCGCGGCATATCGTGACCGTGCGAAGCTTTGGCTATCGGTTCGACCCGTAAGCACACCGAAAGGCGATGCGATGGGCCAGCCCGTCGACCTGCGTGACCCGAGCCTGTACGCGAACCGCGAGCTGAGCTGGCTCGACTTCAACGACCGTGTGCTGGCAGAGGCGATCGACGAGCGCAACCCACTCCTCGAGCGGGTGAACTTCCTCGCGATCACCGCAAGCAACCTCGATGAGTTCTTCGCGAAGCGCGTCGGTTGGCTGAAGCGGCAGGAACGCCTCGATCCATTCCTGACGACGGTGGACGGGCTCACGATCGCGCAGCAGCTGGAGCTGACCATCGATCGCTGCCAGGAGATGCGGCTGGCGATGGACCGGCTGTGGGGGGCGACGCTGCGGCCGATGCTGGCCGACGCCGGCATCCACCTCGTGCGGTTCGACGCCGTCGAGCCGGAGGCACGCCGGCGGCTGAGCGACTACTTCGAGTCCTCGATCCTGCCGGTGCTGACGCCGCTCGTGGTGGACCCGGCGCACCCGTTCCCGTTCCTCTCGAGCGAGAGCCTGTCGATTGCCGCCGAGGTCCAGGACTCGAAGGGGCGCGCGCGCTTCGCACGGGTGAAGGTCCCGCCGAACCGGCCTCGATTGATCGACGCGGGGGACCGGCATTTCGTCACCCTCGAGGACCTGATCACGGCGCACCTCGGCGAGCTGTTCGACGGCACTACGGTGTCTAACCCGAGCCTGTTCCGGGTGATCCGCAGTGCGGAGATCGGACCGCCGGACGAGGACGCCGACGACCTGCGCGAGCTGATCGAGAACGAGCTCGAGCGTCGACGGCTGGCGGACGCCGTCATGATCGAGGCCCTCGAGACCCTGCCCGAGGCGCGGACCGACATGCTCCTCGAGCAGCTCGAGCTCGCGCCGGACGACATCACCTGGGTGCAGGAGTTCGTCGGGCTGGCGGACCTCTCGCAGCTGACGTCGCTGTCCCTCGATGGCGGATCGTTTCCGGGCTTCACATCCTCGGTGCCCGCGCCGTTCGAGCACCTCGACCCGGACGAGGATCCGGAGGAGCTGTTCGCCACGCTGCGCGAACGCGACGTGCTGGTGTTCCACCCGTACGAATCGTTCGACGCCACGGTCGCTCGCTTCGTTGAGGCCGCCTCCTCGGATCCGAAGGTGCTTGCGATCAAGCAAACGCTGTACCGCACCTCCCCGGACTCGCCCATCCTCGAATCGCTGATCCGGGCTGCCGGACGGGGCAAGCAGGTCTCGGTCGTCGTGGAGCTCACGGCGCGCTTCGACGAGGCGAACAACATCGAGTGGGCGCGCAAGCTCGAGGACGCGGGCGTGCACATCGCCTACGGATCGCCGGCGCTGAAGGTGCACAGCAAGATCTCGCTGATCGTGCGCGAGGAGCCGGACGGCACGCGGCTGTACGGGCACATCGGGACCGGAAACTACAACTCGCGGACGGCGCGCGTGTACTCGGACCTGGGGCTGTTCACCTCGGATGCGGCGATCGGGCGCGACCTGATCGCGATCTTCAACTACCTGACGGGCTTCTCCGAGCGGCTACGAACCTCGACGCTGATCACCTCGCCCTCGAATCTGCGCCAGGCGTTCGAGGAGCGCATTCGACGGGAGATCGACGCCGCCCAGGCGGGGCGCCCGGCGCGCATCGTGTTCAAGATGAACGCGCTCGAGGACGCGCGTTTCACGGCGCTGCTGTATGAGGCGGCACAGGCGGGCGTGGAGATCGACCTCGTCGTGCGCGGCGTCTGCCGGCTGCGGCCGGGCGTGCCGGGACTCAGCGAGGGCGTGCGCGTGGTGAGCGTGATCGGGCGCTTCCTGGAGCACGCACGGATCTACTACTTCGAGAACGGCGGCCGGCCGGAGCTGTTCATCGGCAGCGCGGACCTGATGAAGCGGAACCTCGATGAGCGCATCGAGACGATGGCGCCGGTGCGCAGCCCCGAGCTCGGCGCGCGGCTGCTCGCCATCCTCGAGGCGCAGCTCGCAGACCGACGGCAGGGTTGGGAGCTGAGCGACGTCGAGTGGCATCGGGACGCGACGGCCCCGGGGCCGGGCGTTCACGCACAGCTCATCGAGGGGCGCGGGCGTGCACCCGGCGTGCTGCCGGCGGCGGCCGGTGCCTCGGTGTCGGGGGACTAGCGGGGCTAGGCGGCGAGCTCGGGCGCGGCCATGCAGACACGGTTGCGGCCGGCCGACTTCGCCTCATAGAGCGCGACGTCCGCCTGCGCCAGCACGACATCGGCGGGATCGCCGTCGCCGTTCAGCGCGACGCCGGCGCTGATCGTGACGTGGACGGACACGCCCTCGATGTCGATCGACTGCTCGGCGACGGCTGTGCGCATGCGCTCCGCGACCTCGACGGCCGATTCCGGGCTGGCGCCGCGGAGGATGAGCGCGAACTCCTCGCCGCCGTAGCGCGCGGCGACGTCGCCCCAGCGCGTCGCATTCCGAACCGCATCGGCAACGGCCGCGAGCACGCGGTCCCCCGCCGGGTGGCCGTACGTGTCGTTGACGCGCTTGAAGTGATCGATGTCGGCGATGACGACGGCGACCGGTCGCTCCGGCGTGCCCTCGGCGAGGGCGCTCGCGAGCGAGCGGTCGAATTCGCGGCGATTGGCGAGGCCGGTGAGGGCATCGGTGGCGGCTTCGCGCTGGGCGGCGAGGTTGAGCTCGAGCAGCGCCTCGTTAGCCTTCGCGAGGATGGCCTGCGGCGCGGCCACGCCCGACGCAGGAAGGTCGAACATCTCGCGCATCGCGCTCGCCTGCTCGTGAACCGCGTTCACCACCCCATCGACCTCGGGCTCGCCGAGGCCGAACCACTCGGCCGCACGCGTGCGGATCACCCGCATTGAGCCACCGACGTCGGGATGGAGGTAGAGACGAGCGAGGTCGTCGCCGAGAGCGACGGAACGCACGAGGGGCCGGGCCTCGATGGAAGCCTGGTCCGGCTCGAGGTAGGAGCGCAGCGCCTCGACGAGGGCGGGCGGCAGGCGCCACTCCTCAGCGAGCGCGACCCCGACCTCGGTGTGGTCGAGCCCGAGCTCGGCCTGCTCGAGAGCGCGGAGGGCGTGCGGATCGCCCTCGGCGGCCACGATGAAGGCTTGCTCGTCCTCGCCCACCGCCTCGGCGAGCGCGAGCACGCCGATGTGGTGGAGGAGGCCGGAGAGGAACGCCTCCTCGGCAAGGGCAGGGGTGTGGCGCTGCGCGATCACCCGTGCGCCGGCCGCGGAGAGCAGGCACTGCTGCCAGTAGGCGGTGTAGTCGAAGCCTCGATTGCCGCCTCGACGAAACGTATCGGCGAGGGAGAAGCCGAGGGCGAGCGTGCGCACCGTGTTCAGGCCGAGCACGATGACCGCCTGCTTGATGGTGTGAATCGTGCGGGCCTGGGCGTAGAAGCTCGAGTTGGCGGTGCGGAGCACCTTGCCGGCGAGCGCCGGGTCATTCGAGAGGACGGTCGCGACGGCCTCGACGGACGCGTCCGTGCGCCGCGCGAGGTTGATGACCTCGAGCGCGACCATCGGCAGCGTCGGAAGTTGAGGCGACTGGACGATCGTCTGCACGTCCACTCGCGTCATCGAGCCTCCAACCACTGCATCGTGCTTAGCCGCCATCAGCATCGTGTCAGGTAGTGGTGCACGCTATCGGGAGCGTCCCGATGCCAGAACGTCGCGAAGCCGCAACGATCAGGGAGATCGCGCACCCACAGGAGCCCACCGGGGCACTTCGTCAGAATCATCGGCTGCGCGTCTGACGATCTTGTGGGTTGAGACTGCCAGGTTCAGTTCGGAGTCGGCGTGGATTCCATCGCGGCGATGCGCACCTCGGCGCCGGACGGCGACTATCGAGCACCGCCGGTGGCCGGTCGTGCTTTGATGCGGCTCAAGCAGGCGACGATCCTGCTGCTGGCGATCACGGGCGCCGCGTACCTGACGTGGCGAGCGGGCTACACCCTCGGATCAGGTTCGGCGGTCATCAACCTGCCGCTGTTCGTCGTCGAGATCGCGATCTACCTGAACGCGATGCTTCTGGCGTACGTCACCTGGGCCGAGGTACGAAGCGCGCCGTTCCGCCTCGATCCCGGTTACAGCGTCGATGTGTGGATCACGACGTACAACGAGCCCGAGGAGATCGTGCGCGCGACAGCGCTGGGCGCCATGGCGATGCACTACCCGCATCGCACGGTGATCCTCGATGACGGGCGTCGCGACTCGATGCGCGCCATGGCGGAGGAGATCGGCTGCGACTACCTGACGCGACCTGACAATCGGGGCGCGAAGGCGGGGAACATCAACAACGCGCTGCAGCACTCGACGGCGCAGTTCGTCGCCATCTTCGATGCCGACCACATCCCTCAGCGGGACTTCCTCACGCGGACGCTCGGGTACTTCGTCGACCAGCGCCTCGCGATCGTGCAGACGCCGCAGGACTACTACAACCTCACCTCGGTGCAGCACGTCCAAGCGCAGACGATGGCGACGCAGGACCACTGGCACGAGCAGCGTGTCTTCTTCGACGTGGTGATGCCCGCAAAGAACCGCACGAACTCGGCGTTCTGGTGCGGATCGTGCGCGGTGCTGCGCCGCGAGGCCCTCGACTCGATCGGCGGGCTGACCAGCGAGAGCGTGATCGAGGACCTGCTGACGACGCAGAAGCTGCACGCGGCGGGCTGGCGGACCTACTACGACTCGACAACGCTGGCGTACGGCATCGCGCCGGACGACGCGCAGCTCTTCGGCACACAGCGCCTTCGGTGGGCGCGGGGCGCGATGCAGATCCTGCGCTCGCGGAACAACCCGCTCATCGCGCCCGGGCTGAGCTTCGGGCAGCGGCTGAGTTACTTCTCCTCGCTGTCCACGTACTTCGACGCGCACATCCGCTTCTCGCTGATCTTCCTGCCGATCGTCGTGCTGTTCACCGGTCTCGCGCCGATCGAGACGAGCGCGCAGGCGTACTTCGGCACGTTCGTGCCGTACTTCGCGGCGAGCACGATCTTCGCGGTGATGAATCAGCGCGGCTTCGGCAGCCTGCTGCGGCAGGAGCGCTTCACCCTCGCGAAAATGCTGATCTCGATTCGGGCGAGCTTCACGCTCGTCCTCGGGTCGCGGTCGTTGCCGTTCGCGGTGACGCCGAAGCGCGGCACGGGCGGGCGCTCGATCGACGCATACGTGCTGATCGTGCTCGCAGCTGCCTCGGCGCTGGCGGCCTCGGTGGGGGTCCTCGGGCTCCTCGGGACGGGGCCGAGCGCGGCGTTCCCGCCGTGGCTGGTGGCCGGCAGCGTGCTGTGGGCGGTAGTGAATACGGCGCTGCTGTCGGCGACGATCCCGCTGCTCTGGAGCCGCACCCTGCGCCGCGACACGTACCGCTTCCCGTGGCGCATCCCGCTCGCGATGCGCAGCCGCGAGACCGGCCGCAGCCACGTGGGCGCGACCCTCGACGTCTCGTGGACCGGGTTCTCGGTGGCTGCCGACCTCGAGCTGGGCGAGACAGTGGACGCGATGCTGCGCCCGGTGGACACCGAGCCGATTCGCCTCACCGGGGTGGTGCGTTCACGCATCGAATCGCCTCGACGGGTCGGCATCGAGCTCGATGGCTCGGACCGGCGCGAGCTCGACCGGCTGATGGTTGCCATCAGCACCGGTGGCGCGCGCCTGCAGGACCTGGAGGAGTCGAGCCTCTGGGCCGACGTCGACCGCTCGCTGGTCGAGCGGGATCGAGGGGCGTAGGCCTCGATGCTCACCCCCGCCCGCCTGAAGGAACTGCCGCCGATCCCGCGCGCCGCCCGCGAGGTGCTGGCACTCGCCTCTGACCGCGAGGCGGGCGCCGCGGACTTCGCGCGGGTGATCGAGGGCGACCCACGCATGACGCTGCAACTGCTGCGCGTCGCGAACAGCGCCTACTTCGCGCGGTCGCAGCCGGCGCTGCGCGTCGTCGACGCGGTCATCACCATCGGGCTGCGCGAGACGGCGCGGATCGCCGTCGCGTGCGCCCTCCTCGGCGAGCTGGGGCCCCTCGATGACGCGCTCGAGCTCGATGACGTGCTGCGGCACGGGCTGCTGGTGGGCCGCGCGTGGCAACCCCACGGCGACGCCTCGGGGGCGGCCGGAACGCTGGTCGATGCCGGGGTGCTGGCATTGACGCTCGACGGCGCGAGCTTCGAGGATTACGTCGCGCGCGTCCCGCTGGCGGAGAGCCCGCACGAGCTGCACGAGATCGAGCGCCGACTGTTCGGCCTCGACCGGTGCGCCGTCGCGGACCTCGTGGCCGAGACGTGGGAGCTGCCGCCGGCGCTGCGCGAGCCCCTCGGTGAGTGGCACGTCTGCCGGTCGCCGGACTCGGACCTCTATGTCGCCTTCAACGACGTCACGAGCGAGTTCGAGCATCCCCTGCTGCGGGCGTACGCCGGGCGCTGATCCCCTCGGACCAGGCGCGGACATCGGTGGCGTCGCTCGCGGAGTCTTGGGCGCGAGCGATACGCTGGCCTCGGTAGTTCGACCGGGGGCCGGGTGCTCGAGATCGACCAGCTGCGGAAGCGGTACGGGAACGTCGCGGCCCTCGACGGGTGCAGCTTCACGGCTGCGCCCGGACGGATGGTCGGCTTCCTCGGACCCAACGGGTCAGGCAAGACCACGACGATGCGCAGCATCTTCGGACTGGTGCACCTCGACAGTGGCGAGGTGCGCTGGCGCGGCGCGCCGGTGGGTCCCGAGGCGCGTCGACGCTTCGGCTACATGCCGGAGGAGCGCGGTCTGTACGGGCGATCACGCGTCGGCGACCAGGTGCGTTACTTCGCTCGGCTGCACGGCTCCTCGGCACATGCGGCTGCGGAGGAGACCGGGCGCTGGCTCGAGCGCCTCGGCCTCGAGGACCGCGAGCAGAGCCGCGTGGAAGAGTTGTCACACGGCAACCAGCAGCGCGTGCAGCTGATGGTCGCGCTCGTGCACGAGCCAGACGTCATCGTCCTCGATGAGCCGTTCTCGGGCCTCGATCCGGTGGGGGTCGACTCCCTCGGCGAGATGCTGCGCGCGGAGGCGGCGCGCGGCGCAGCGGTTGTGTTCTCGAGTCACCAGCTCGACCTCGTACAGAGCCTGTGCGACGACGTCGCGGTGATCGACCACGGGCGCGTCGTGCTGCACGGCGACCTCGATGAAGTGCGCGCGGCCTCGGCGCACCGCTACGTCGAGGCGAGCGTGGCACCGAGCAACGGCGGCTCCTCGATGTGGCCACCGCGCGACGGGGGCGTCGAGCAGGTGTGGCAGCGGGGGCACGAGGTTCGCCTGCGCGTCGACCGGGGCACGGACCCCGGACCGCTGCTGACGCTTGCGAGCCAGGCCGGCACGGTGGAGTACTTCCGCTTCGAGCCGCCGTCGCTGTCGGACCTCTTCATGGAAGCGGTGCGGCGTTGAGCACACCGGGGATCATCTGGCTCGTGACTGTGCGCGAGGTGCTCGAGCGGGTGCGCAGCCGCTCGTACGTCCTCGCGACGGGAGCGATCGCGCTGCTGTCCGTTGCCCTCGTGATCGGAACCGCGCGGCTACCGGACTTCTTCGAGGAAGGCCCGGCGCGCATCGCGGTGACGGCGGACAGCAACAACACGCTGAGGGACGCCATCAACACCGCCGCTCGACAACTGGACGTCGAGGTCGAACTCTCGAGCGTCGACGATCGCGCGGCCGGACAGGCCGCCCTCGAGGCCGGCGACGTCGATGCGGTGGTCGTCGCCTCGGAGCGTGAGGTGCTGTTCGAGAAGTCCGACAACGCCTCGGTACTGGCGGTCGTCAACCAGGCGCTGCGCACGACGGAGCTGCAGGCACGCCTCGATGCGCTCGGGCTGACCCTCGAGCAAGCACGCCCGTTGATCGCACCGGAACCGGCGACGGTCGAACTGCTGCAACCGGAAGAGCCGGGTCGCACCCTCGAGGATGGCGCGCGTGCCGTCACCTTCCTGAGCACGCTGATCATGTACGGGGCGCTGGCGCTGTACGGGAACTGGGTGCTGATGGGCGTGGTCGAGGAGAAATCGAGCCGCGTCGTGGAGGTGCTGCTCGGCACCGTGCGGCCGTTCGAACTGCTGGCCGGCAAGGTCCTCGGGATCCTCGCGGTCGCGCTGTCGCAGCTCGTTGCGGGCATCGCTGGGATCGTCGCGGGGATCCTGCTCACCGGGGACGTGAACATCCCGGACGTGTCCGGGATCGTCCTCGTCGTCGCGGCGCTGTGGTTCGTCCTCGGGCTGCTGTTCTACAACTTCGCCTATGCGGCGGTTGGTGCGACGGTCTCGCGGCAGAGCGACGCCGCGAGCGCGGCGTGGCCGCTGGTCATGGTGCTGATCGTGCCGTACATGGCCTCGATGTTCCTCATCCCCGACAACCCGGACGGCCTCATCTCGCGCGTGCTCTCCTACCTGCCGCTCAGCTCGCCGATGGCGATGCCGGCGCGCTACGGAGCCGGGGAGCCGGCGCTGTGGGAGCTCGCGCTGTCGGTCGCGCTGATGTTGCCGTCGATCGCGGGGATCGTGTGGCTGGCCGGGCGCATCTACGCCGGGGCGATCCTGAGCTCCCGGCCCCGGGTGAACCTGTTCGAGGCGTTCCGGTCCTCGGGGGAGCTCAGCAGCTGACCTCGAGCGGACGAGCCACCGGCCCCGAGGGACAGGCGCGGCAGAAGGGTGCCGCCGGAGCGTGAGCGCGACCGAGCCACTGACGACCGAACAGGCCGAGGGGCGACGCTGGTACGCGGAGGAACCGCGCAGCGTCCTCGAGGCGCTCGCCGTCGACCCGGCGCGCGGCCTCGATGATGCCGACGCGCAGCGCCGCCTCGAGGAGTGGGGGCCGAACGAGGTCACGGCGAGCGAGCGCTGGCGCTGGTACCGCGCGCTCCTCGACCAGTTCATCGACCCGCTGATCGCGATCCTGCTGGCCGCGGCCGCACTCTCGCTGGCCGTCGGCGAGGTGGTGGACGCCGTCGCCGTCCTCGTGATCGTGGTGCTCAACGGGGTGCTGGGGTTCGTGCAGGAGCGCAGCGCGCAGCATGCCCTTGAGGCATTGCGGGTGACGCTCAGTCCTCGAGGACGAGTGCTGCGCCAGGGCCGCGAACTGACGGTCGAGGCCGCCTCGATCGTGCCGGGCGACATCGTGGTGCTGCACACGGGCGATCGCGTGCCGGCGGACGTGCGGCTGGTCGAGGCGGTCAACTGCTTCGCCGACGAATCGATCCTCACCGGCGAGTCGGAGCCCCGGGCGAAGGACACGCAGCCGGTCGCCTCGGATGCTGCGCTCGCCGATCGGACCTCGATGGCGTGGATGGGCACCGGGATCACGAATGGGCACGGGCGGGCCGTGGTGGTCGGCACGGGCACGGACACAGAGTTCGGGCACATCGCCGCGCTGACGGCCGCCGTCGAGGACGAGGCGACGCCGCTGCAGCGGCGCCTCGGGACGTTGAGCCGGCAGCTCGGTGTGGCGGGCCTGGCCGTCTCGACGGTCGTGGGCCTGACCGGCATCGCGCTGGGGCGTGATCCCGTCGAGATGGTCTTCACGGCCGTATCCCTTGCGGTCGCGGTCGTGCCGGAGGGGCTGCCGGCGGTCGTCACGATCACCCTCGCCATTGGCGTGCGGGCGATGGCGCGGCGGCGCGCACTGCTGCGGGCGCTGCGGGCAGCCGAGACGCTGGGCTCGGCGACGGTGATCTGCACGGACAAGACGGGGACGCTCACGCAGAACCAGATGACCGTGCGCGAGATCTGGCTGCCGGCCGGCCGGCTCAGCGTCAGCGGCGTCGGCTACGCGCCCGAAGGCGGGTTCGAGTCCGAGGACGGCGGGAGCGTCGAGCTCGGTCGGCGGGAGGACCTCGGGGCGCTGCTCGAGAGTGCGGTGCGGTGCAGCCGCGCCTCGGTGGAGGCTTCCGAGCGGGGCGACTGGATCGCCTCGGGCGAGCCAACCGAGGCGGCGCTCGTCACGCTCTCGATGAAGGCCGGCGGCGCGGGCACCGAACAGCGGCCCGAGGTCGCGGAGCTGTCGTTCTCCTCGGCCCGGAAGCGGATGACCGTCATCGAGGAGGTCGGCGACGGCCTCGTGGCGCACGTGAAGGGGGCGCCCGAGGTCCTGCTCGAGCGCTGCACGCGCGTCCTCGACGGCACGCGCGAGCGAGCGATCGAGGACGCCGACCGGACGGCGATCGCGGAGGCATATCGCGCCTTCGCCGACGACGGGCTCCGCACGCTGGCGATCGCGCGTCGACGCCTCGAGGCGGGGCACGACCTCGACGAGGATGCCGTCGAGCGGGAGCTCACGCTCCTCGGGGTGGTCGGCATCCTCGATCCGCCGCGTCCCGAAGTGCCGGCCGCGATCGAGACGGCGGCGCGGGCGGGGATCCGCGTGATCCTCGTGACGGGGGACGCGGCGCACACGGCGCTAGCGATCGCGCGCCGCATCGGCCTCGATGTCGAGCGCGCCATCGAAGGCAGCGAGCTCGAGGCGATGAGCGACGACGAGCTGCGCTCGACCCTCGAGGGGCCGGTGCTGTTCGCGCGCACGGCGCCCGCGCACAAGCTGCGCATCGTCACGCTGCTGCAGGAACAGGGCGAGATCGTCGGAATGACGGGGGATGGCGTGAACGACGCGCCCGCCCTGAAGAAGGCAGACGTCGGCATCGCGATGGGGGTGCGGGGGACGGACGTCGCACGCGGCGCGGCCGACATCGTGCTGACCGACGACAACTTCGCCACGATTGTCGGCGCGGTCGAAGAGGGCCGCCGGCAATACGACAACATTCAGAAGTTCGTGCGCTACCTGCTGTCCTCGAACGCCGGCGAGGTCGTGGCGATCTTCCTCGCGATCGTCCTCGGGGGGCCGGCGATCCTGCTGCCGATCCACATCCTGTGGGTGAACCTCGTGACCGACGGGGTGACCGCGATCGCGCTCGGGCTCGAGCCGGCGGAGCCGGACGTGATGTCGGAGCGGCCTCGACCGCCCTCGGCGCGCATCCTCGATCGCGAGGGCATCGGCTGGGTGCTCGCCCTCGGGAGTTATGTCGGGCTGGTGACGCTGGCGCTCTTCCTCGTCGCGAATGGGGACGTCGAGAACGAAGACCTGGCGCGCACGATCGCATTCACGGGGCTCATCGCGATCGAAAGCGCGAACGTCTACAACTTCCGCTCGCTGCGGACGCCGCTGGGGCCTCGAGGGCTGCTGACGAATCGATGGCTGAACGTGGCGGTGCTGGCGAGCCTCGGGCTGCAGCTGCTCGTGGTGTACGCCCCGCCACTCCAGGGGGTGATGCGCACGGTCGCCCTCGATGCGCGGGCGTGGGCGGGGGTCATCGTGGCCTCGGTGCCGGTGATCGTCCTCGTGCAGGGATTCCAGTGGTGGCGGGCGCGGGCCTCGATGGAACGCGCACGCTAGGCGGAGACACAAAACCGCCCCGCTGCTGACGGGGCGGTTCGGGCTTCGCGGCCGGGGCTCCTACGCGCCAGGTGGGTCTTTAGAGACTCCAGTACCCGGGGCGAGCCTCCTGTCGGGTCGTAGCCGGTGCGGCTAATGCGCTGCGGGCCCGGCCGCGTGCCCTGACACGATTGCTCTGTCCACTCGCGGCCTCCCTTCGCTTCAACCGGACCAGGGCTTCGTCGTTCCCCGCCTCTGCCTCGGTCCCTTCTTTCTTTCCAACCGCAGTATACCACAATCCTCGTGACAGACATGAGGATTGCGAGATTTCGGAGGCACTCGACGAGACTCCTTGGCACGCGCCCTGCCTCCAAGGGACGAAGGTCCCTCGGCGTGAGGTACGGTGCTGCGTACGTTCGAAGACGGGTCGCCAGACACCTCGATCGAGGCCTCGAAAGGGCGCGCATGGCCGACGCCGACGACCGCACCTCGACTCCCTCCTCGGACGCCGCGCTGCTGCGGCAGATGGTGCGCATTCGCCGCTTCGAGGAGCGCGCCGCCGAGCTCTACAGCCGCGGCGACATCCGCGGCTTCCTACACCTGTACGTCGGTGAGGAGGCGATCGCCACCGGCGTCATGGCCGCCCTCGAGCCCGACGACGCCATCGTCGCGACCTACCGCGAGCACGGGCATGCCCTGGCGCGTGGGGTGCCGATGCGGGCGGTCATGGCGGAGATGTTCGGGCGCGTCGACGGCGCGAGTCGCGGCCGCGGCGGCTCGATGCACCTCTTTGACGCCTCGAGGCGCTTCTACGGCGGCAACGCCATTGTGGGTGGTGGGCTGCCGGTCGCGGTCGGCCTCGCGCTGGCGGACAAGCTCGCGGGGCGGAAGCGCGTGACGGCGTGCTTCTTCGGCGAGGGCGCGGTCGCGGAGGGCGCCTTCCATGAATCGATGAACCTGGCGGCGCTGTGGGACCTCCCGGTGCTGTTCTGCTGCGAGAACAACCTCTACGCGATGGGCACGGCGCTCGCGCGATCCGAGTCCGAGACCGACATCAGCCTCAAGGCGACCTCCTACGAGATGCCGGCCTGGCAGGTGGACGGCATGGACGTGCGCGCGACGCTCGAGGCGGCGCGGCGTGGGGCCTCGATGGTTCGCAGCGGGAGCGGACCGTGCTTCATCGAGTTCCGCACGTACCGCTTCCGCCCGCACTCGATGTACGACCCGGAGCTGTACCGCTCGCGCGAAGAGGTCGAGGAGTGGCGGCATCGCGACCCGATCGACCTGTTCACCTCGACGCTGCGCGCGGCGGGGGCGCTCGACGACGCCTCGATGGCGGCGATCGAGGCCGACGTGGCTCGCGAGATCGACGACGCGGTGGCGTTCGCGGAGGCGAGCCCGATCGAGCCGGTCGAGGACCTCGAGCGGTTCATCTACACCGGCCGTCCCGAGCCGAGCGAGGCGGCCTCGTGACTACCGACGGAGCTCGACGGGTGACGTACCGAGACGCGATGCGCGAGGCGATCCGGGAGGCGATGCAGCGCGACGAGCGCGTGTTCCTCATGGGCGAGGACGTCGGCCGCTACGGCGGCTCGTACGCCGTCAGCAAGGGGCTCCTCGAGGAGTTCGGACCTGAGCGCATTCGCGACACACCGCTCTCGGAGCTCTCGTTCGTCGGTGCGGGAATCGGCGCCGCCCTCGGTGGGATGCGGCCGATCGTCGAGGTCATGACGGTCAACTTCAGCCTGCTGGCGCTCGACCAGATCCTGAACAACGCGGCGACGATTCCGCATATGTCGGGCGGGCAATTCCAGATCCCGATCGTGATCCGGATGGCGACCGGCGCCGGACGACAGCTGGGCGGACAGCACTCGCACAGCCTCGAGGGGATGTACGCGCATATCCCTGGGATCAAGGTGCTGACGCCGGCAACCATCGAAGACGCGCGGGGGATGCTCTGGCCCGCCCTCGAGGACCGCAACCCGGTGCTGATCTTCGAGCACGCCGGCCTTTACAACGTCGAGGGCGAGCTGCCCGCGGAGAGCGCTGTGGACATCGCGCAGGCCTCGGTACGACGCGCCGGACGGGACGTCTCGCTGATCACCTACGGGGGGTCGCTGCCGAAGGCGATCGAGGCGGCCTCGACGCTGGCGGACGAGGGGATTGAGGCGGAAGTGCTCGACCTGCGGGTGCTCAGGCCCCTCGATGTCGCGAGCATCGTCGCCTCGGTGGAGCGCACGCATCGGGCGGTGGTGATCGACGAGGGCTGGCGGACTGGCAGCTTCGCGGGCGAGGTGAGCGCTCAGATCATGGAGCAGGCGTTCTTCGAGCTCGATGCGCCGGTCGCGCGGGTGTGCAGCGTCGAGGTGCCGATGCCGTACGCGGCGCACCTCGAGCGGGCCGCGCTGCCGAGCGTCGAGCAGATCGTGAGCGAGGCGCGACGGCTCGTGCGGGGCACGGCCCCGTGAGCGACTTCGTCATGCCGTCCCTCGGTGCGGACATGGACTTCGGCACGCTGCTCGAGTGGCGCGTGCAGCCGGGCGACCACGTCGAGCGTGGCCAGGTGATCGCCGTCGTCGAGACCGAGAAGGCTGCCGTCGAGGTCGAGGTGTTCGAGACGGGCACCATCGAGGACCTCGTGGTCACGCCGGGCACGAAGGTGCCGGTGGGGACTGTCCTCGCGCACATCGCGAGCGAGAGTGTGCCGCCGGCCTCGGCACCCGAGACCCCCGCCCCTCAGCCCTCGGCGCCAGAACCAGCGACGCCCCTGCACTCGACTGCCGCACTGCCCGCGCCAGCCGCGGAGACGCCGCCACCTGTCGAGCAGCCGCTCACCCCGGCGCCACCTGCGACACCCGAGCCGGCTGCGGCCTCGACATCTGCGCCCGCACCCTCGGTGTCGGCTGGTACGGGGCGGCGGGTGCGCGTATCGCCTCTCGCGCGACGGCGGGCGGAGCAGTTGGGCATGAGCCTCGAGGGACTGACCGGCACGGGCATCGGCGGTGCGATCACGCGCGACGACGTCGAGGTCGCGGCAGGGGCCGCTGCGGTCCACGCCTCGGACGCGGGACCATCCTCGATGGTGGCCACCGCCGCTCCTGCAGCCGAGGGCGGAACGGCCCTCGAGCGGATGCGGGCGGCGATCGGGGCGGCGATGGCGCGCTCCAAGCGCGAGATCCCGCACTACTACCTCGAGGAGACGATCGACCTCGGTGCGACGATGGCGTGGCTCGACGAGCGCAACGAGCATCGACCGGCGCACGACCGCATGCTGGCGGTGGCGCTGTTCGCTCGCGCGGTCGCACTGGCAGCCGTCGAAGTGCCGCAGCTCAATGGGTTCTGGCGCGACGACCACCTCGAGCGGTCCGAGGTGGTGCACCTCGGGCTTGCGGTGTCGCTGCGCGACGAGGGCCTCGTGGCGCCCGCCATCCTCGATGCCGCGAGCAAGGGCCTCGAGCAGACCATGGCAGAGCTGCGGGACCTCGCGAGTCGCGCCCGGCGGGGCGCGCTTCGCGGCGCAGAAATGGGCTCAGCGACGATCACGGTGACGAGCCTCGGTGATCAGGGCGTGGAGCGCGTGTACGGCGTGATCATCCCGCCGCAGGTGGCCATCGTCGGCTTCGGGAAGGTCTCGGAACGGCCGTGGGCGCGTGACGGCATGGTCGGCGCGCATCCCGTGGTCTCGGCCACACTGTCCGCCGACCATCGAGCGAGTGACGGCTACCAGGGCGCGCGCTTCCTTCGGACGATTGCGGAGCTGCTGCAGCAACCGGAGCAGCTGTGACGGAGCAGACGTTCGACCTCGCGATCCTCGGTGGCGGGCCGGGCGGCTACGTCGCCGCGATTCGCGCCTCGCAACTGGGGATGCGTGTCGCCCTCGTCGAGCGCGAGCGCGTCGGCGGCGTCTGCCTTAACTGGGGCTGCATCCCGGCGAAGGCGCTGATCCGGGGCGCCGAAGTCGTGAACCAGTCGCGCGACGCCTCGGCATTCGGCGTCGAGTTCGACGCGCTGCACATCGCCCTCGGGCCAAACGTCGACCGCAGCCGCGGCGTCGTCGACCGCATCGTCGGCGGGGTTGAGACGCTGCTGGCGGCGAACGGTGTCACCGTCATCGAGGGCGCGGGGCGCCTCGTGGGGCCGACGCGGATCGCGGTCGGCGAGGACGTGGTTGTGGCTTCGGATGTGATCGTGGCGACGGGGGCGCACGCGCGTGGCCTGCCCGGCGTGACCCTCGATGGGGAGCGCGTCCTCGAGAGTCACGCGGCGCTGGCGCGGCGCGACCTGCCTCGGTCGATCGTGATCGTGGGCGGCGGGTGCGTCGGCGTCGAGTTCGCGTACGTCTATCGGGCATACGGGGCCGAAGTCACGATCGTCGAGCACCAGCCGCATTTGCTGGCGGACATGGATCGCGAGGTGGTGCTGGTCCTCGAGGAATCGTTCAAGCGCTCGGGCATCGAGATCGTCACCGGCGCGCGCGTCGAGCACCTCGAGGTTGGAGATGGCGTGCGAGCCACGGTCTCCGTCGAGGGCGGCACGCGCGACCTCGAGGCCGAGCACGCGCTGATCGCGATCGGTATCGAGCCGAACTCGAGCGGGATCGGCCTCGAGGAGGCCGGCGTGCGCCTCGATGGCCACGGCTTCGTCGAGGTGGATGAGCACGGCCGCACCTCGACGCCACATGTGTGGGCGATTGGCGACGTCACGGGACAGATGGCGCTTGCGCACGTCGCCTCGGCGCAGGGGGTGCTCGCCGTCGAGACGATCGCGGGCCTCGACGTCGCGCCGCTGAACTACGACTGGATGCCGAAGGCCGTCTACGCGCGGCCGCAGGTAGCGGGCATCGGGCTGACCGAGGCGACGGCGCGCGAGCGCGGCTACGAGGTCGCGGTCGGGCGCTTTCCGTGGCGTGCGAACGGCAAGGCGATCGTCATCGGTGAGACGGATGGCCTTGTGAAGCTGGTGACCGACGCCTCGACGGGTGAGCTGCTCGGCTGCCACATGGTCGGCGGCGAGGTCACCGAGCTGTTGGGGGAGATCGGCGTCGCACACACCCTGGAGTCGACGGCGGCGGAGATCGCCGCGACGGTGCACGCCCACCCCTCGTTGGCCGAAGCGCTGAAGGAAGCGGCGCTCGCCGTCACCGGCGAGGCCGTGCACTTCGCCACGCCTCGAACTCCGCGCCCGCAGGCATCGGACGGCCCCTCGTCATAGACGCGTAGAATGCCGCTCGCTGGAGCGGAGCCGCGTGTGACCCGAGTCATCGAGGTGAGCGACCGCGAAGAGAGCGCCGCGTTCGCCGGCAAGCTCTTCGCGCGCTGGGGCGCCGAGGTCATCAAGGTCGAGCACCCGGAGCGTGCGACGCCGCGTGCGGCGCTCGATCGTTACGTCAACGGCGGGAAGCGGCGCGTCGCGCTTGACTATCGAGACGCCGGCGACCTCGAGAGGTTACGGGCGCTGTCGGCGACGGCGGACGTCGTCGTCCTCGATGCGCCGCCGGACGACATTGAGGCGTTCGACTTGCTGAGCCTCGGGGCGGGGCACGCCGCGGCCTGCATCTCGATCACGCCGTTCGGCCTCGATGGTCCGTATCGCGACTTCGAGGCGACGGCCTCGACGTTGCTCGCGCTCGGCGGTCACACGTGGCTGATGGGCGACCCGGGGCGGGCACCGCTCACGATGCCCGGGCAGTACCCCTACCGCCAGGCAGGGACGTTCGCGTACATCGCCGCGCTGGCCTCGATGCTGTCGGGCGAGCGCGGGCGGCGCATCGAGGTCGCGGAGCTCGAGGTGCTGGCCTCGGTGCACCAGTTCACGGACACGATGTGGCAATCGGCCGGCGTCGTGCGGCATCGGCGGGGGAATCGCTGGCAGAACCTCTGTCCGACGACGCTGCTGCCCTGCGCCGACGGCTGGTTCGGCGTGAACATCCTGCAGGCCTTCTGGCCCTCCTTCGCCTCGATGATCGGACACCCCGAGTACATCGAGGATCACGAGTACGCCCTCAACAGCGGGCGGATGGCGCACGAGGACGCCGTCGAGGCGGACGTCCTGGAGGCGCTGGGCGACTGGCCGAAGGCGCGCATCTTCACCGAGGGGCAGGAGACGTGGCGCGTGCCAATCGGCACCGCGCTGGACCTCGACGAGCTGCTGGAGGACCGGCACCTCGAGGCGCGTGGATTCTGGCGGCCACTGGGCGCCTCGGGTCTGCGCTCGGCGGGATCGCCGTTCGCCTTCGTGGGGAGCGAGCCGCCCGTCGAGGCAGACGCCGAGCCTCGGGGGAGCGCAGACGCCTCGGGCCTGGCGGCGGGGGCAAGCGCCTCGATGACGCGAGCGGAGGTCGCGGAAGCGCCTCGGCCGTTGCAGGGGGTGCGGGTGCTCGACCTCACGCGGATCTGGTCGGGGCCGCTGGCGGCGCGCATCCTCGGCGACCTGGGGGCCGAGGTGATCAAGATCGAGGCGCCGCTGGGCCGCGGGCCGCGCGAGGCGCCGGACAACGTGCGGACCAACAACCCCGAGGCCGGGACGGAGCGGTACTGGAACCGGCAGGCGCTCTTCAACAAGCTGCAGCGCAACCGCCTGGGCGTGGCGATCGACCTCAAGCATCCGCGCGGGCGCGAAGCCTTCCTCGACCTCGTGCGGCAGAGCGACGTCGTGATTGAGAACTTCAGCGCGCGGGCGATGCCCTCGCTCGGCCTCGGGTATGACGACCTGCGCGCCGCCAAGCCGGACATCGTCTACATGGCGATGCCGGCGTTCGGGCTGAACGGGCCGTATCGCGACTACATCGGCCTCGGGCCAAGCATTGAGCCGGTGACGGGCCTGACCTCGATGATGGGGTACTCGGACGAAGAGCCGCGCGTGACCTCGAAGGCGATCACCGACGCGATGGCGGGCGTGGCAGCGGCCTCGGCAGTGCTCACCGCCCTCGAGCGTCGCGACCGGACGGGCGAAGGTGCGCTGATCGACCTCTCGCAGCACGAGGTCGGCGTCGCCTACCTTGGCGAGTACGTGCTCGAGCAGCAGCTGGGCGAGCAGCCGCAGCGCCTCGGCAACGCGCACACCGAGTGGGCACCGCACGGGGTCTACCGCTGCGCCGGCGACGACGAATGGATTGCGATCGCCGCGCGCGACGACGAGGAATGGCGCGCGCTCGCCGACCTCGCGGGGCGCGGATGGGCCTCGGAAGTGGCGTTCGGCGACGTCGAGTCGAGGCGGGCGCACCGTGCCGACCTCGATGCCACGATCGAGGGGTGGACGGCGGGGCAGGAGAAGCACGCGCTCATGCGCGAGCTGCAGGCGCGGCGCGTGCCGGCGGGCGCGGTGCAGAAGCCACAGGAGTGGACGGTCGACGCGCACCTCGAGGCGCGCGACTACTTCACGGAGCTCGAGCACGCCGAAGTGGGACCGTTCCGGTCGGATGGATCACCGCTGCGCTTCGATGGGGCGCGCGGCACGGAGGCGTGGCGGGCCGCGCCGTGCCTCGGTGCGGACAACCGCGAGGTGCTGTCGCGGCTGCTCGGGATGACCGATGATCAGATCGACGAGCTGGCCTCGCTCGGCGTGATCGTCGAGGAGCCGCCCGCGTAGCGGAGCAAGCAGCCTCGTGAACTCGCGGCCACCGGCTCGGTTCCTCGTGTACCTCGTGTCGCTGCCGGAACGCCTCGTGCGCGCCGCCTTCGCCGGATCCGGCGGGGCGATCCGTGAGACCTCGCAGCTGCTCCTGCCTCGGTTCGCCCGCCGCTCGCGCCTGTACGAGGTGACGGCGAGCAACGCGCTGCGCATCGCCACCGAGCTCATCGGAGGCGTCGAGGGCAGCGACCGCTTCGTCGAGGCCGGTGCGCCCTCGGCGGGTCGCGTGGCGGCGAAGAAGGCCGCCGGCAACGTCGTCGAGTTCGGCTCGATCGCCGCGTTCGGCTTCTCACCGCTCTGGCTGCTGGCCGGCGCCTCGGACGTGCTCTCGGGGTCGCGGGTGTTCCTGCGGACGCTCGAGGACGAGCTTGCGAACGCTGGCGTGCTGCGCGAGGGCGTGCGATTCGGATCGGTGGACCAGCTCATCGGTGCGATCGAGGGCGCCTCGGGACAGACCGCGGGCTTGATCGACCTGCCACCCCTCGAGCTGAGTGAGCTCAAGGCCTCGCTCGCGGAGCTGAAGGGGAACGCCTCGAGCCTGCCCAGCGCGAAGGAGATGACCGCGCTGCTGAACGGTCTCGTCGAGACGGCGCGCCTCGAGCAGCGCTCGCTCCTCGAGGTCTCGAGCGGCGTCGGATTCGCCTTCCTCGCGTCCGCGAAGCACCTCGGGCGGCAGCATGTCGTGGAGGCGTATCGCGAGGACTGGCAGCCGGTGCGCAGCGAGGGGTTCGGGGCCTACGCCGCGCGCATCGCGGCGCCGTACCGTGCTGCGATGCAGGGGCACTTCAGTCCGACGCGCGAGACGCACACCGAGCGCCTGCCCTCGAGGGTTCGGGCGGGCACCAGCGTCGGCGCGCGCTGGGTTCGCGGCCGTCTCAGGCGGTAGCGGTCGGCCTGGAACCGCTTCGACTCACCTTCCGCACACCTTCGTTCGTTGTGGACAGGTTATGGATGGCCTCGCCCGTTCGTGTGGCATCATGAGTGCGCCCACTGTGCAGGGGATGGGGTCTGATGGTCGTCGGAACGTACGGCGGTAGCCTCGCCGTCGCCGAGCTCGGTCTCACAAGGCGTTGGATGGAGGCGGAGGACCTGCCTCGGGAGCGCGTGCCGGAGATCGTGGAGTTGATCCGGGTCGCCTACAACGGCGGGCCGAGCTGGTTCGGCCTCGGTGTCCCGGTCGAGGACCACTTCACCTGGAAGATCTTCGACCCGCCGGGGGGCGGCTACGTGCTGCTCACCCTGGACGAGGACGATCGCATCGTCGGCTTCACCGGGGCGATTCGTCGCATCTGGCTGATGCACGGCGAGCCGCACATCACGCGAGACGGCGTCGATGTCTGCCTGCACCCCGACTGGCAGGGGCGAGGTGTGGCCAAGGCGCTGGAACCGTACCGCGGGCGGGACTGGCATCCGGCCGTCGAGTTCAACTTCGGCTACGAGACGCACCCGACGCTGCGGCGTCGCGCCTTCGAGCGCGGGATCCGCGGCATCGCGAACGAATCCCACGACTTCCTCCTGACGTTGCACCCGATTCGTGAAGTGTCGTCGCGGCTGACCTCACGGCTGCGCGCTCGCTTCGGCAATCGCGGAGGCGATGAGACGTCCGACGACGGGGCGCCGGTCAGCAATACCAAGATCGCCATCGTCTCCGAGCGGGTACGGTCCGGCTCGAAGATCGGGCGGGCGCGGCACCTCGTGGGGCAGTTCGGGGGACCGCTGTGGCACTACGGTCGCTCGATGGCGCGCCGCAGGCCAGCTCGCGACCTGCCGACCGTCCGCATCGAGAGCATCGAGCACTTCGACGAGGCGCATGCCGGCTTCCTGGCTGCGGCGTCCTCGCAGTTCGACTTCATCGAAGAGCGGTCGCTCGCGTTCGTGAACTGGCGCTTCTGCGACAAGCGCGCGGGGCCGTTCTTTGTCCGCGCGGCGTTCGAGGGCGACGACATGGTCGGCTACGCCGCCACGCGCGTCCTCGATGGGCGTGCGCACCTCGCGGACGTGTTAGCGCTGCCCGGCCGCACCGACATCGCGGAGGCGCTCATTCGTGACTCCGTCGGGATCGCGAGCCGGTTGGGCGCCGCGACGCTCGAGGCGCGGCTACCGCGCCGACACCCGTACCGCAGCGCACTGCAGCGCGCCGGCCTTGTCGACATCGGTCACATCGCGGGTGAGTTGATCGACCCACGGAACATCGACCCGGCCGCGCTGGACTTCCTGCAGGACGAGCGCACGCGCGTGCACCTGACGTTCGCGGACTCCGACGACATCTAACGTCGGAGTCCCGAACTCAGGTTAGCGGCCGAAGAGCCCACCGAGGTTCTTCAACGCGTCGCCGATGTCGGGGCCGTCTCCACCCTCGCCGCCGGGACCGCCCTCGAGGAGGCCGCGGAGCTGGCCGGCGATCGGCTCGGGGAGGCGCGACTGCAACTGCTCCATGACGGCATCGATGGCCTTCGATGCCTGATCGGCATTGATGCCTGCCTTCGCGGCGACCTGCTCGATGAGCTCGTTCATGGTCCTGGCTCCTTCCAGCGCGCCCGCGGCTACGGGGTGGGAATCCACACGAGCGCTACTTCGTCCACAGTGACATCGTCGCGCTCGAGGCCGATCGTCATCGGCTCGACCTTGGCGGCGACTTCGTCCCAGTGTTCCACGAGATCGGCGAGGTCGTCCTGCAGGTCGGCCTCGAGTTCCTCGAGCTCCTCGGCGCGACGGCCGAGCTCGTCCTGCGCGTTCTCGAGGCGCTGCGCGGTCCTCGACGTCTGACCACGCCTCGATGAGGCGCCCCGCGCGCTGCGCCCGAGGCGGCCGACGATCGAACCGGCAGAGGACTTGCCGCCGAGGAAGGCTCCGAGCAGGTCGCCGGCCATCGAGATCACCTCGTGGCTGCGGCGGGTGCTCTTGTCCTCGGCGTACTGCTCGACGCGGTCCTTGGCGCGCGCGATGGCAGTGCGGACGCGGTCCATCTTCGTCTCGAAGCCGTCGCGGAGCTTCGCCGCCTCGCGGTCCGCCTCGGCGCGCGCAGCCTCGAGGCAGCGCTTGCGGAAGTCCTCCTCGGGCTCGTCGACGCGCGAGAAGAGCTTGAGCTCGCGGTTGGCGAAGACCTGCACCTCCTGCTCGCGCTGCAACGCAGCCTTCAGATCGCGCTCGACGTCGCGGAAGAACCCGACGGTGTCGAGACGGGCGCGGGGGATGCGGTAGACGGCACCGGCGGGCGCCTCGCGGCGAAAGTCACGCTCATCGAAGTCGACCGGCCTCGTGTCGTCGAGGCGCGCGCGGTCGTCGATGGGGATGATCGCCTCCCACTCCTCGCGGTGGTCGATGCCGGCGCGCGTCTCGTCGTAGCGCAGATGCACCCGTGCCGCGATCGCGGGCTCGAGGTGCGTGCTGCCGGCGACGGCACCAAGGTCCGCCGCCCACGGCGCGGCGGGATCGAGGAAGTAGACCGGCACGCCCGCGGCGACCTCGGGCGCGATGGTCGACTCGTCGTCGGCGAGGGTGGGGGCCTCGGCGGCCGCGAGCGCGGGACTCGAGACCGGAGCGGGAGCGGCCGTCGGCGCCTCGACGGCGGCGGGCGCAGGGGTGGTGAGGTGCGGCAGACTCACGAGCTGCTGGCGGGTGAGCGGGCCTCGGAGGTAGGACATCGCCCAGCGGGTGCCGAAGCGCGAGGGACCGCCTCGATCGTGCGTGTTGTGCAGCACGAACTGACGCCGCCCGAGGCCGGAGATCGCGGCATCGATGGCGGGGATGTCGACCTCGCCGCCGGCGGACGCCAGCGCCTCGAGCACGCGCGCTTTGTCGCGCTCGGTCTGCAGGCGGCCGATCATCCAGGTGCCGGCATTCGACATCGCCTTGTAGTCGAGGTCGACGGGGTTCTGCGTCGCGAGCACGAGACCGACGCCGTAGGCGCGCGCCTGCTTCAGCAACGTCAGGATCGGGCGCTTCGCGGGCGGTTCAGCGGTCGGGGGCACGAAACCTACGACCTCGTCCATGTAGACGAGCGCTCGGAGGTTGTTCGTGCCGCTCTGGGCGCGCATCCACGTGATGAGCCTCGAGAGGACCAGGCTCACGACGAACTGACGCTCGGCATCGGAGAGGTGCGCAAGGTAGAGGATCGATGCGCGCGGCCGACCGTCGGGGGTGTGCAGCAGCGCCTCGATGTCGAGCGGGGCGCCCTCGGTCCAGGCGGCAAAGGAGGGCGAGGCGACGAGACCGTTGAGGCGCATCGCGAGCTCGCGGCGGTCCTTCTCCGGGAAGAACGTATCCACCTCGAAGACGCCGAGCTTGCGGAAGGGCGGTTCCAGGACCTGGCCGATGAGGCCGGCGAGATCGAGGTCGCGACCGGCGGTCCATGCGGCCTCGAGGATGTTCGAGAGCAGGATGTGCTCGCGGCTGGCGAGCGGATCGGCATCGATGTCGACGAGCGAGAGCAGGCCGCCGACGAGCGCGGCCGCCTCGTCGCGCACCGACTCGAGGTCGGCGCCGCCGCTCGGCGCGCGGAGGTCGCCGATGACGTTGACGGGCGTGCCGGCGGACGACCCGGGCGTGTAGACGCCGAACTCGACGCTCGACGTGAGGGCGCGCATCCGATCAGGCGTGATGCCCGCGCGCTCGAGGCCGCCACGCCACGTCTCGGCCTGCTGAGCGGCGAACTCGGACGTCGAGACGCCCGCATTGCGCGCATCGCCCTCGTTGACCCACGGCTCGAAGTCGGAGGGGGCGAAGTTCGGGAAGTTGAGCAGCAGGTTCGGCATGTCGCCCTTGGGGTCGAGGATGAGGGCGGGGATGCCGGAGGCGAGCGCCTCCTCGAGGAGCACGACGGCGAGGCCGGTCTTGCCGGAGCCGGTCATGCCGAGGATGACGCCGTGCGTCGTGAGGTCGTCGCGGTCGTAGAGCAACTGCTCGCCGGTCTCCTCGCCCGAGGCGAGGTCGACCCGCTGCCCGAGATAGAGCTCGCCCGCCTCGGCCACGCCGACCTCCTCGAATGCCGCGCGCTCAGGTTCCGAGGTCAGCGTGCCGGGCAGCGGGGCTGGTGTCCAGCCTCGCGAAGCGTACGATGCGCGATCGTTTCGAGGAGGTCACAGGTGGCGCTGCACCTGCGCACGACCGTGCTGCCCGAAGGCGTCGAGCGCGACGTTTATGTCGACGGCGGCCGCATCACCTTCGAGGCTGTAGCGGGCGCGGAAATGCTGCAGAGCGGCGGCTTCGCGATCCCCGGACTCGTCGATGCGCACGCGCACCTCGCGCTGGCGAGCCCGGGTGGTCGAGACCTCGAGGGGCGGATGCACGCGAGCGCCCGCCGGCACCTCGATGCCGGTGTGCTCCTCGTGCGCGATCCCGGCGGGCCGGGGCACGACGTCGTGGAGTTCGGGCCAGAGCACGGGCTACCGCGCGTCATCAACGCCGGGCGCTTCCTGGCGCCTCGAGGGCGGTACATGCTGGGGCTGGCGCGCGAGATCGATGCGGCCATGCTGCCGGATGCGGCCGGCGAAGAGGCTTCGCGCTCCGGCGCCTGGGCGAAGGTCATCGGTGACTTCTTCGGGCCGGACGGGCGAATCACGCCGAACTTCAGCCTTGAGCAGCTACGGGGCGCCGCGGAGCGGGTCCATGCCCTTGGTGCGCGGATCACGATTCACGCGATGTCGCGCGAAGCGATCGAGCTCGCCCTCGAGGCGGGCTTCGACGCGATCGAGCACGGCACGGACATGACATTGGACCTCGTGGAGGAGCTGGCACGCCGCGGCACGACGTGGGTGCCGACGCTGCTGATCGGCGACCCGATTCGCGCCTCGGCCGCGGGATTCGGCGCACCGCCCGAGGAGGTGCGCCGCTGGCATGCGGCCGTCGATGCTCTACCGCGGGCCGTCGCGCACGCGGCGAGCCTCGGTGTGCGCCTGCTCGCGGGGACCGACGCCGGGATGGTGCCGCACGGCCTCGTGGCGCGGGAACGGGACCTGCTGATCGAGGCCGGGGTGTCGGCGGAGGCCGCGCTGGCCTCGGCGTCGTGGGGTGCGCGGGCGTATCTCGGGCTGCCGGGCATCGAGGAGGGCGCGCCTGCGGACCTCGTGGTGTACGACTCGGATCCGCGGGTGGACCTCGGTGCGCTCCATCGGCCGGCGCTGCGCATCCTCGATGGGGTCGTGGTCAGCTAGCCGGCGCCGGGTCCTCGGAGTTGCGTGCTGCGAAGGCAAAGATGGCAGCGCCGAAGAGCGGCACGCAGGCGAGCAGCTGGAGCAGGAGCGCGCCCAGCCCGAGCGCCAGCAGGCTGGCAGCCGCAAGCGTGTGGTGTGAGCGGGCTGTCAGCACGATCGGTACGAAAGAGAACACCGCCGGCAGCGAGATCCCGATCATTGCGTAGCAACCGACCATCCCAATCGGATCCTGACCGCTCGCCGGGTACGTGACGAGACAGAGCAGACCCGGGACGAGCAGGTTCGTTCCCAGTGCGGCGATGATGCCGAACGCGATCACGGTGCCACGCCGCAGCTTCGGCTCCCGAGCGGCCATCGTCCCAAAGCCAACGGCGGTCGCGACGGCGAAGAGCACGAGCTGGACGAGGTCCCGGTAGTCCATGTCACTCTGGACCAGCAGTGCCCAGAACCCAGCCAACCCCACGGTGACCCCGAGCCACAGCAGACAGCCCGGGCTGTTGGGGGCTCCGCGCGGGACACGAGGCATCGGCGCCTCGGGAGCCTGGTCGGGAGGTGGGCCTCCGGTGACGCCAGAGGGCCTCGGATCCGGCCGGTAGCCACGGTCGGGGTGGTAGGACACCACTTCAGCGTGGACGCACACGCGAGGAGGGGCAGCGGGCTTCGGTCCCGGCGCCACGTGACGATCGCGTCTCGGTAATAGAACACTTGTCCTGACGAACAAAAGTTCGTACCATGCTCCTCACCTCTTGGCGGGGGTGAAGTGCATGTCGATAGCCTGCCTGGCCGTGCCATCCCTGGCGCTCGCCACCGAACTTGCCGAGCACCCTCGGTTGGCTGGCCGTGCCGTCGCGCTGGCGGACGACGCCGGAAATCGCGTTGCCGAGGTCACGCTCGAAGCGCGGCAGCGCGGCGTACGGCCCGGCCTCACGCTGCGCGAGGCGGTGGCGTACTGCCCTGGGCTCACCGTGCTGGAGCCGCACCCGGCGCGCGTCGCTCGCGCCATCGACGCCCTCGTCGAGGCGATGGAGGCCGTCACGCCCCTCGTCGAGGTGGCGGGCGGTGGCGTGATCTACGGCGACCTCGTGGGCCTCGAAGGGCTGTATCCGGACCCGGCGGACCTCGGGCGGGCGGTGCTGCAAGCCGCGCCTCGAGGGTTGCGGGCGCGCGCCGGCATCGCGGAGGAGCGGTTCTCGGCGTACGCGGCGGCTCGGAGCGCACATGCGGGCGAGGCGCTGCGCCTCGGGCCGGGCGGGGGCGCCTCGTTCCTCGAGGGGCTGCCGGCGCACTGGCTGCCGCTGGAGGCGGACGCGCTCGAGCAGCTGCGGCTGTTCGGCATCGAGACGGTGGGGGCGTACGCCTCGTTGCCGTTCCACGCGGCGCAGGCGCAGTTCGGCGTGGCGGGGGCGCGGGCGTGGCTGGCGGCGCGCGGCGAGGACCCGACGCCGGTACGACCTCGACCGTTCCGCGGCGAGCGGGTGATCGAGCACGCGCAGGCGCAGCCGCCGCTCGTCAGCAAGGAGGCGGTCTCGCTCACGACGGAGCAGTTGCTGCGTCGCGCGCTGCGACATCGATTGGTAGCGCGGCGCTTCGTGCGGGTCGTGCGGCTGCGCGCGGTGACGGAAGACGAGCACCTGTGGGAACGCACGCACACGCTGCGCGAGCCGAGCGGCGACCGCGAGCGGCTCTGGACGGCGCTGCGCCCGGCCATCGAGTACGCGGAATTCCCGGGGCCGATCGCCTGGCTGGAGCTGGAGCTGGGCGGGCTGACAGGCGAGAGCGCGCGGCAGCAGGGCCTGTTCGTGGAGCACACGCGCCGGCGCGAGCAACTGGACGAGATGGTGCGGCACCTGAAGGTGCGCTTCGGGCAGTCGCCCGTGGCGCAGGTGGTGGAGGTAGAGCCATGGCATCGAGTGCCCGAGCAGCGGTACGCACTACTGGACTACGACCCCTAGGCCTGCCTCGACCGGCACACGTCGAGGTAGGAGCGGACGGCCTGCCCTCGCGGGTGGCGCTCGGCTCGGGAGCCGGCGGCGTGCGCGGGGCCTCGGTGGGCGCCTGGCTCGAGGTGAAGGCGGTGGAGGAGGTGTGGCGCGTCGGCGAGGCGTGGTGGCGGGAGACGCCGATCGGGCGGACGTACTACCGCGTGATCGTAGACGGCGGGCGCACCGTGACGCTGTTCCGGGATGAGTTCGCGATCGCGCCGCCGCGGGCCCTCGAGGCATCGGCCGCGTTCGAGGCGACCACTTCGATGTGGTTCGAGCAGCATTACTAGCGGGGCGCCTCGATGAGCTGGTTTCCGCGGATGCCCTCGAACGACCACTTCTGTGGGCCGGGCGAGCATGGGCCGAAGCACGCGCCGCCGACCGCAGAGCGCTGGGAGGCCTTCGCCGCGCGGCGCGCGAAGGAGATCGACGCGTACGTCGAGGCGGACACGCCGCGTTCGATGGCGCCTCGGGACCCGCTCGAGCCGATTCCCCTCGAGGTCCTCGACGGGACGCCGTACGTCGAGCTGCACTTGCACTCGAACTACTCGCTGCTGGAGGGCGCCTCGAGCATCGACGAGCTGGTGTGGCATGCGGCGCTGCAGGGCCATCGCGCCCTCGCGTTGACGGACCACGAGGGCCTGTTCGGAGCGATGGAGTTCGCGCGGGCGGCGAAGGAGGCGGGGCTGCGCCCCATCACGGGCCTCGAGCTGACGGTCGTCGAGGATGTCCTCGAGGGGCATGAACGCACTGAGGTGCGCTCGCACCTGACGCTGCTGGCGGAGACGAAGCAGGGCTACTCGAACCTGTGCCGGCTCTCGAGCCTGGCGTTCGGCCTCGATGAGACAAGCGACGAGGGGAAGGAGGCGCGGCGCCTCGACCCCGTCCTGCGCCTCGAGACCCTCGAGCGTCACGCCGAGGGGGTGATCGTGCTCACCGGCTGCCGCGAGGGGCGCCTCGCCTCGCTGGTGGCGGACGGGCACGGTCACGAGGCGGAGCACTGGCTCGCGCGCCTCGTCGAGTGGTTCGGGCGCGAGCAGGTGTTCGTCGAGCTGCAGGACAACCTCGTGTTCGGCGACCGGCCTCGGAACCGCGCGCTGGTGGCGCTGGCGGACTCGATGGGCGTGGGCGTGGTGGGGACGGGCAACGTGCACTATCACGTGCCAGAGCGCCACCGGCTGCAGGACGTGATGGTGTCGATCAAGCACCGCAAGAGCCTCGACGAGTCGCATCGCGAGCGGCGGGCGAACGCCGAGTTCTACCTGCGGAGCCCCGAGGAGCAGGCGCGGCGCTTCGAGGCGTATCACCCGGAGGCAGCGGCCAACTCGGTGCGGATCGCGCGTCGCTGCGCCTTCGATCTGACGGAGGACCTCGGCTACCAGTTGCCGGTGCCGGAGACCGAGAGCGGTGGTTCGCCGATCGAGGAGCTGGGCGCGATCTGTCGCGGGCAGCTGGACGAGCGCTACCGGCGCTCGACGCCCGAGGAGCGCGAGGCGGCGGCGCAGCGCCTCGATCACGAGCTGGCGCTCATCGAGCGTCACGAGCTGGCGGGCTTCTTCCTCGTGTATCACCGCATCTTCGCGCTGGCGCACGAGGTGGCGAACGACCTGCGCGGCACGGGCACGGCGCGGCGCCTCGCGAACATCCCGCCGGGACGGGGGCGCGGCTCCTCCGTGGCCTCGATCGTCTGCTACCTCATCGGGCTGTCGCATATCGATCCGATTCGCAACAAGCTCACGATCGGGCGCTTCCTCAACGAGGACATGCGCACGCTGCCGGACATCGACCTCGATTTCGCGCGCGACATCCGGGCCGAGCTGATCGAGCGCGTGTACGACGTCTGGGGCAAGGAGCACGCGGCGCTGGTGGCGATCTTCCCCACCTATCGCCTGCGCAGCGCGATCCGCGACGTGGGCAAGGCGCTGGGACTGCCGGCCCCCGAGCTGGAGCGGCTGGCGAAGCGGGCGAGCCCGCACGAGGGCATCGACCAGCTGCCCTCGGAGATCGCGCGGCAGCCGGAGTTCGCCGATCGGGCGGAGGGGCGGGGGTGGCGCGACCTCGCGACGCTGGCGCAGGAGCTGGCGGGGTTCCCTCGACACCTCTCGCAGCACGTGGGCGGGATGGTGATCTCCTCGGAGCCGCTCATCGACTACGTGCCGTGCCAGCCGGCGGCGTGGCCGGGGCGCTACCTCTGCCACTGGGACAAGGACAGCGTCGACGACGCTCGGATGGTGAAGATCGACTTCCTGGGCCTCGGCATGCTCTCGACGGTCGAGGAGACGATGGAGCGCATCGTCGAGGAGGGACGTGGGCCCGTCGACCTCTCGCGCATCGACTTCGACGACGAGGTGGTGTTCGACGACATCTGTCGAGGCGACACCGTCGGCGTCTTCCAGATCGAGAGCCGGGCACAGATCGCGATGCTGCCTCGGACGCAGCCTCGGAGCCTGGAGGACCTGACGGTGCAGGTCTCGATTGTGCGGCCGGGGCCGATCGTCGGCGGCGCGGTGAACCCGTACGTGCGAGAGCGGGAGAAGCAGCGCAAGCTCGGCGCGGCGTACCGCGCACCCCTCGTGCACGAGTGCGTGGCGCACATCCTCGAGGAGACGCTCGGCGTCGTGCTGTTCCAGGAGCAGGTCGTCGAGGTAGCGCGTGCCATGGGCGGCTTCACGGCGGGGCAGGCGGAGTCGTTCCGGCGGGCGATGAGCCGCAAGCGATCGCTCGAGGCGATGCAGCGCTACGAGAGCGAGTTCATGCTCGGAGCGGCGGCACGCGGCGTGCCGGCCGAGGTATCGCGGCGCGTGTTCGACAACCTGCTGGGCTTCGCGGAGTTCGGCTTCCCGAAGAGCCACGGCGCCGCATTCGGGCTGCTGGCGTACCAGACGAGCTGGCTGAAGCGGTACCACCCCGCGCCGTTCTTCTGCGCGCTCTTCAACAACCAGCCAATGGGCTTCTACCCGCCGCACGTGCTGACGAACGACGCCAAGCGCCACGACATCGAGGTGCTGCGGCCGGACATCAACATCAGCCGCGCGCGCTGTAGCGTGGAGGACTCGGGCGGGCGGGGGGCGGTGCGCGTCGGCCTCGGGTATGTGCGCAGCGTGGGGGAGGCCGGTGGGCGGCGCATCGAGGCGGCGCGCGACCTCGGCGGGCCGTTCCGCTCGATGTTCGACTTCGCGCAGCGGACGGGGGTGAGCCGGCAGGCGGCACAGCACCTGGTGCAGGTGGGGGCGTTCGACGACTTCGGCCTCAACCGGCGCGAGCTGCTGTGGCAGCTGGGGCTGTTCTGGGGCGGCACGCATCGCGCGTGGCTCGATGGGGCGAACCGGCGGCGGCCCGGGCGCGATCGCGAGGCGCCCTCGAGCGAGGCCTCGAAGGCTGAAGCGGCCTCGAAGCCGCGCCAGCTGCGCCTCGAGCTGCCGACGGGGCAGGACCAGGTCTCGCTGCCCGAGTTCACGCCGTACCAGCGGATGGCGGCGGACTACGAGCTGCTGTCGCTCTCGCCGGACAGCCACCCGATGCAGTTCCTGCGGCCGGGCCTCGGCGAGGGGGTGGCGTCGAGCCTGCACCTGCGTTCGATGCGCGGTGGCACCTCGGTGGAGGTGGCGGGGCTGGTGGTGTGCCGGCAACGACCGATGACGGCGCGGGGGATCATCTTCCTGCTGCTGGAGGACGAGTTCGGGATGGTGAACGTCCTAGTAAGCCGCGAGCTGTCCGAGGAATTTCGCGACTACATCCGAACGGAACCGTTCGTGCGCGTTCGAGGCGTGCTCGAGCATCGCGCGGGGGAGCAGCGGACGCTGGTGGCGGAGCACATCGATGCCGTCGTGCCGGCCGAAGTGTTCGCGACGCCGATGGGGAAGTCGTGGGGGTAGCGAGCGGCCTCGAGCCTAGCGGGACGCCTCGACGAACCGCCGCTGGTGAGCCAGTCGAACCCGTTGATGGTCGTACTCGGTGAGGTTGCTCAGCTCGCCCGTCGCGACGGCGAGGTCCGCCTGGCGTCGGAGCGCGGCGACCGCCTCGGGACGCGGGTGGTCGTCGAGCGATCGCGTGAGCAGGTGGAGGATCTCGAGGAAGTAGATCTGGACGGTGGGCTGTCCCGCCGAGGCGACGCGAATCTCGTCGAACGCCATCTCGACCACCTCCTCGTGGGTGGGGAGCTCCGGCAGCAGGACTCGGCGCCCCTCCTCGCCCATCTCCTCGCGTGGGGGCGGGAGGCGCACGAGCATCTCCCGCACCACGGCGCCGAGATGGAACAGCGCATCCTGGGCCGTCGTCGGGTCGTTCACGCCGGGCGACAGGGCCTTCAGCGCGACATCGGCCAGCTGCCGCACGCCGTAGACGGCGTCCTGCTGCATCACCCGCGTCTCGCCGAGGATGAGCGCCTTCAGCACCATCCGGCGCGCGGCCTCCGGGTCGTACGGCATCGGCCAGATCGTGCCGGCCTCGGTCCCCGGGACCGCGAAGCGACCGGCGACCGTCGCCATCCTCAGACAGGCACCGGGCTCGAGGCCCTTGAGGAGCGCCTGGACATCGACGTGCTGCACCCAGCCGTCGGTCTCGAACGTGACGACGAAGCCGATGCCGGTCGGGACCTCGGTGGGCTCGCCGTCGCTCTGTCCCTCGGACTCCCGCCAGTTGCCTCGGACGCTCGCGAGCGCCTCGGCGGTGACTCGCTGCAGGATCCTCGACACGTCCATCGAGTGCGCGCTGTGGCTGATGAAGGCGACGATGGAGAGGACGGACACGACGCCGAGCGCCAGCGCAACCAGGATGGAGAGGCTGGGGACGACCGCCTGGCCACTGTCCTCGAGCGGCCCGCGAACGGCACGGAGCACGACGAGGCAGTACGTGAAGGTGCCGATGACGATGCCCATGATCCGCTTGTTGAAGGGATCGCGGAACAGCCCGTGGATGACACGCGGCGAGTACTGGCTGGACGCCAACGAGATGAGCAGCACGCTCACGGAGAAGGCGATCCCGGCGAAGCTCAGGGTGGCGCCGCCGACGACGGTCAGCACTGCGCGCGCGCTCTCGACCGTGGCGGTCAGTCGGTGCGGGACCTCACCGACCTGGGCGTCGACGACGAGCATCGCCTCGCCGAGGACGACCGCCGCGACGACAAAGAGCATCGGGACGAAGAAGAGGCTGTCGCTGAGGCGCGTCTGGATTCGTCGGAGCCGTACCAGCATCGCGTCCCTCGATCTCATCGGACGCGACGGAGGGCCGCGCACCCGCTGAGGCCATCATCTCAGACGCCGTACATGGCCGGCCCGGGCTGGCGCGACCTCGGGACAGACACCGCCCGGCAAGACTAAGCGGGCCAACGCCATGACTCATCCCACCCGCGGGACCGCTGGAACAGCGGCGAGGGTGCCAGCTCAAGTCGTACTCACCAAGATTTCAACCGGTCGGCGCCCGGGAGTCCCGCCCGAGGATTACCGTTACGTCGCCCTGAGAGCGAGGTCACCGTGATCGACACCACTGACTTGTTGAAGGGATTCGCCGAGGCCTTCGGGCGAACCGCCCTTAGCTTCTGGCCGGTGTGGGCGATGCTCGCCGGCCTCCTTCTCTTGGCCGTCCCGTTGCGCCGCCTCGACCGGGCGACCGGCGAGCGGGAGAAGCGCCGACCGCGCCGGACGAAGCGGGCGCCCGAGTCTTCGCTCGAGCGCCGATTCCTCGAACTCATCGGCGAAGCAGGACTCGTCCGGCCTGAGATCCAGTACATCGTCCCTGCGGGCGGGCACGAGTACCGCATCGACTTCGCGTATCCGAAGCTGAAGCTCGCCATCGAGCTCGATGGGTGCCACCACCAGCAGCGCGAGCGACGGGAGTGGGACGCCCGTCGAGACGAGCACCTCGCCGAACTGGGATGGAGGACGATTCGTCTCCAGTCGCACGACGTCGAGGCAACACCTCAGTCCGTCGTCTCACGGCTCGTCGAGGCGGGCGTCAGGCAACGCCGGGGCGCCAGACCGCTCGAGACCTAGCTGCCGATGCGAACGACCCGGCCGGTGCTCGATGACTCGCGGGCGGCGTCCAGGATCTGCTGGCACGCGAGGCCGTCCTCGAAGCTGGGGGCGGGCGAGGTGCCTTCGCGGATGCCGCGTTCGAACTCGCGGACGAGGAGGCGGAAGGCGCCAAGTCGGTGGTCGCGATCGTCCTCGATGGGGCGGTAGCGCTCGGGCATCTCGAGCTCGGTCAGGCCTCGATCGCCCGCCTTGCCGAGCAAGACCACGCCGTCGGGCTCGGGGTTGGGGCCGCGCTGGGTGGCGGTCAGCACGCCCTCGGAGCCTGTGACGACGATGCGGCCACCGAGGCCCGGCGCCACCATCGAGGACGCAGTCATGTTGGCAACGACGCCATTCGCGAAGCGCAGCGTGAGCGCGAAGGTGTCGTCCGTGTCGGCCTGCACGACGGAGCCGCTCTCGCGGTCGAGGCGATCGGGCACGCGGGTGACGAGGCGAGCGCTCACCTCCTCGACGTCGCCGAACCAGTGGCGCAGGCCGTCGATGAAGTGCGAGCCGAGCGCGCCGAGCAGCCCACCGCCCTGGCTCGCCTGCGCGCCCCAGGCCATCGGCGCCGGCGTGTCGCCTCGAGGGCGGCCCATCAGCAGCTCGACGGTCGCGAGCTCAGGCGCGCCGATGGCGCCCTCGGCGAGCAGGTCGGCGATCTGGGAACGCTGAGGGGCAAAACGGAACTCGTGGGCGATCATTGCCGTACGGCCATGGGTCGCGGCCGCGTCACGCATCGCGGCGGCCTCGGCGGCGCTGAGGGCGAAGGGCTTCTCGCAGAGGACGTGCTTGCCGGCCTCGACGGCGGCCACGGCGATCTCGCGGTGGGCCGCGGGGGGCGTGGTGATCGCCACGGCATCGATGTCCGGGCGGGCGACGAGCTCGCGCCAGTCCGTGTGCACGTCCTCGATGCCGAGCTTCGCGGCGGCCTCGCGCGCCCGCTCCTCGCGGCGACTCGAGACGGCGGGCACGCGCCAACCCTCGGAGAGGAACGCCGGCACGTGCACGGTGGCGCCGAAGCCGACGCCGATCACGCCGACTGAGAGCTGATCCGTCGTCATCGTGGCCTCCCGGTGCCCTCGTAATCCGCGGTTCGAGGCGTCACGGTGGCCCTCGAAGTGTCGCGCGTCAACTCATTACGTCGCGTGCGACCTCAATTGCTGCGTGGCGTCGGTCGTTACGTCTCGACTAGGGCTGTGCGGTCTCGAGTTCCGTCGTGACCTCGAGGATGGTGGTGGCCTCCTCGGCGGTTGCCGGGCGGGGGCGATTCTCATCGACATCGATGAAGGCGGGGCGGTACTCAATGGTGGGGCGGGCGCCGGGGCGCAGCGTCACGAGCGCCACGGCGCTCTGGAAGGGCCCGGGGCCGTAGAGCACCTCGAAATCCTCGCGGTCGAGGTCGAAGACGAAGTTGCCGAGGCTGTAGGCGATCAGGCCGTCGCCGTACTCCTCGAAGGGCTGGAGCACGTGGGGGTGGGCGCCGATCACGAGGTCGGCGCCGGCCTCGATGGCGGCGTGGGCGAGCGCGCGCTGGCGGTCCGTGGGGACCTGGTCGTACTCGGTGCCGGCGTGCATGAAGAGCACCACGAAGTCAGCCTCATCAGCCGCCGCCTCGATGCGCGGGCTGAGCAGCGCAGGATCGGCGGGGGCAAAGGCGACGCCGGGCGCATCCTCGGAAGCGGGAGTGACGCCTTCGATGTCGTCGATGCCGAGGATGGCTACGCGCAGGCCGCGGGCCTCGAGGATGGCGGGCGCCTCCGCTCGTGCGGCATCGAGACCGGCGCCAAAAGCCTCGATGCCGGCGCCGTCGAGGGCGGCGAGGGTGTCCTCGAGCCCCTCGCTGCCGTAGTCGGTGCTGTGGTTGTTGGCGAGCGAGACGGCATCGAAGGGGGCCAGCGCCTCGACGAGGGCGGGCGGCGTGCGGAAGGTGTAGGTCTTCTCGAGCGGGACGCCTCGGTCGGTCAGTGTGCCCTCGAGATTGCCGATCACGAGGTCGGCGCCGTCGAAGAGCGGGAGCGCGCGCTCGAGGGCGTAGCCCGAGCCCTCCGTCTCGAGCAGCGTCGTCACGTCGCGGGCGAGCATCAGGTCGCCGACGAAGGCAATCTTGAGCGCCTCGGGCGTGGCGGTTGGAGTGGGAGTCTCCGGCCTCGATGTCGCGATTTCGACGGCGGCACGCGATGTCGGCTCGGGACCGGGCGTCGAGCCGGAGGTCGATGAGCAGGCGACTGTGAGCGCCGTCAGCATGAGCGCGGCGAGGAGCGCAGCCGGAGTGAGACGGCGGAGCATGGCTCCATGATGTCAGGTCGATGCGTGACGCATGTTTGACGGTCCGCGAACAAGCCGGTGCTAGCATCCTTCGATGGCGATTTTCGAGACGAACGAGCTGACGAAGCGCTACCGCACCGTGACCGCCCTCGACGCGCTCACGGTCGAGGTGGAGCCGGGCATCGTCGGCCTCGTGGGCGCGAACGGCGCCGGCAAGAGCACGCTGATCAAGATGCTGCTGGGGCTGCTGCCACCGACCTCGGGCAGCGCCTCGGTGCTCGCGTACGACGTCGCTTCGCAGGGCACGCTGCTGCGCCAGTTCGTCGGCTACATGCCGGAGCACGACTGCCTGCCGCTCGACATGAACGCGACCGAGTTCGTCGCGCACATGGCGCAGATCAGCGGACTCCCTCGAGACGCCGCGCGTGAGCGGACGGCCGAGACGCTGCGGCACGTGGGGCTGTTCGAAGAGCGCTACCGGCAGATGTCGGGCTACTCGACGGGGATGAAGCAGCGCGTGAAGCTCGCGCAAGCGCTGGTGCACGACCCGCGCATCGTCTTCCTCGACGAGCCGACGAACGGGCTCGATCCCGAGGGACGCGATGAGATGCTCGACCTCGTCACGCGCACGGGGACGCGCTTCGGTATCTCGATCCTCATGGCCACGCACCTCCTCGGTGAGATCGAGCGCGTGTGCGAGCGCCTCGTCGTGATCGACGGCGGGCGGCTCGTCCACCATGGGCCGATCGAGAACTTCACGTCGGAGACGGGTGCAATTGAGGTGGAGGTCGAAGGCGACGCAACGGCGCTGGCGACGCGACTGGTGGCGCAGGGCCTCGAGGCCAGCGTCGACCATCGATGGGTGCTGGTGGGCGGCACGGGCGATGCGCGGTACGACGCGATTCGTGACGGCGTCGCCGAGCTGGGTCTCGGCCTCGTGCGACTGGGCCAGCGGCGACGCGCCCTCGAGGATCTCTTCCGGCCGGTCGAGGCGGGGACGAGCGCCGATGGCTGAGCGCGGCGGGAGCATCTACGACCTCGGGTACCAGCACTACGAGGGTGCGCGCCTGGGTCGCACACGCGCGATCCTCGCGCTCTACCGCGAGAGCCTGCGCGCGGGCTTCGGCCTCGGGCGGAGCGCCACCGCGAAGGTGGCGCCGTTCGTGCTGATCGGCATCGCGCTGACGCCGGCGATCGCGCAGCTCGTGATTGGCGCGTTGATCTCCGGGGTGCAGGACCTGATCCGGCACGACGAGTACTACAGCCTCGTCTCGTTCGTGCTCGCGCTGTACTGCGCAGCGGTCGCGCCGGACATCGTGGGGCGCGACCAGCGCAACCACTCGCTCGCGCTGTACTTCTCGAGGGCGATCAGTCGCATGGACTACGCGCTGGCGAAGTTCGCAGCGATGACGACGGCGATGCTGGCGATCACGCTGGTGCCTCAAATGCTGCTGTTCATCGGGAACGCGCTCGCGACGGACTCGTTCGGCACGTACGTGCGTGAGGACTCGGACCAGGCGATCCCGATCGTGCTGACGGCGGTGCTCGGCTCGGCGATGCTGGCCGCGATCGGCACGGCGATTGCCGCGCAGACGCCTCGACGGGCGTACGCGACGGTGGGGATCATCCTGACGTTCCTGCTGAGCATCGCGGTGTCGGCGATCCTCGTGGAGGAGGTACAGACCTCGGCAACCGACCTCGCGGTGTTCTTCAGCCCGCTGACGCTGATCGAGGGCTTCACGACCTGGATGTTCCGCACCGAGATCGCGAGCGACTCGCTGCTGCGCGACGTGACGTTCCCGCGGGCGACGTACGCCCTCGCCGCGCTGGTGTGGACCGCGGGCGGGGTCGCAATGCTCGTGCGCCGGTACGCGCGGGTGCAGGCATGACCTCGATGGCGGAGTCGACGACCGAGGCCGCGCCGCCGGCACCCGTCGAGGTTGAGCACGCCTCGAAGTGGTTCGGGAACGTGGTGGCGGTCAACGACATCTCGTTCGAGCTGCGCGCCGGGATCACCGGCCTGCTCGGCCCGAACGGGGCTGGGAAGTCGACGCTCCTGAACATGATCGCGGGCTTTCTCAAGCCCTCGGCGGGGGCGGTGCGCGTCGGGGGCGAGGCGAGCTGGCTCCACCCCTCGATCTACCACCGCGTCGGCCTCGTGATGGAGCGGGAGACGGTGTACGGGCACCTCAGCGGGTACGACTTCGTGCTGCTGAACGCGCGTCTGCACGGCCTCGACGACCCGCAGGCCGCGACGCGGCATGCCATCGAGCTCGTGGAAATGACCGAGGCGCAGTCGCGGCGCACGGGCGAGTACTCGAAGGGGATGCGCCAGCGCATCAAGATCGCCGCCTCGATCGTCCACGATCCCGACATCCTGCTCCTCGACGAACCCTTCAGCGGGGCAGACCCACGGCAGCGGTTGCACATGACCGACCTGCTGCGACAGATGGCGGCCGCGGGCCGCACGATCCTGTTCTCCTCGCACATCCTCGAGGAGATGGAACGCCTCGGGGAGGACGTGCTCGTCATCGTCGGCGGGCGGCTGGCGGCCTCGGGTGACTTCCGGGCGATCCGGCGGCTGATGACGGACCGGCCCCACGCGTTCTCGATTCGCGCCTCGAACGTCCGCGGGCTGGCCGGAGCGCTACTGGCCGAGGAGAGCGTGCATGCCGTGGAGGTGGAGGACGACCGCCTGATCGCACGGACGCGGGCCTTCGGCGCGTTCACCTCGGCACTGCCGCGCATCGCGCAGGCCTCGGCGATCTCGATCTACGAGGTCGCGCCGCTCGACGAGTCACTCGAGAGCGTCTTCTCGTACCTGGTGGCGCGATGATCGCGCTGGTTGCCTCGCACACGCTGTCGCAGCTCCTCGGTCAGCGGCGCTCGCTGCTGATGGGGCTGCTCGCGGCGATCCCGGTTCTCGTCGCTGTGCTCGTGCGGGTGCTCGCGGAGCTCGAGGAGGACCCTCGGGAGGTCGCGCTCGGCATCGTGGGCGGCCTGGTGCTGAACCTCGTGCTGCCGCTCGTCGCGCTGGTGTTCGGCACGGCGGCGATCGGGCAGGAGATCGAGGACGGCACGCTGGTGTACCTGCTGACGAAGCCGATCGCGCGTTGGAAGCTACTCGTCGGCAAGGTGCTGGCGGCGTGGCTCGCGACCACCGTGGTCGTCGGCGTGAGCGCGGCGATCGCGGGTGCGACGCTGCTCCTCGGACGGCCCGCCGACCTGCTGCTCCCGGCCTTCGTGGCGGCGGTCGCGTGGGGCGCGCTCGCCTACGTCTCGTTGTTCGCGGCGCTGAGCGTGCGCTACGGGCGAGCGCTGATCATCGGGCTGGTCTACGTCTTCGTGTGGGAGGCGACTCTCTCGAGATTCGCGCCCGGCACCCGGCTCTTCAGCGTGCGCCAGTACACGGTGAGCATCGTGGAGGCGCTGGCGAACACGCCCGCGCGATTCCTCGACGCCCAGGTGGACACGACGACCGCCGTCGTGATGTCGACGGCGGTCGTGTTGGTGACGGGCTGGTACGGGGTGCGCCTGCTCCAGCGCTACGAGCTGCGCGAGCGCTCGTAGCGCCAGGCGAGGAGGCGCCCTCGAGGCCTCGATTACTCGAGGATCTGCACCCGCACGAGGTCCGCGATGGTCTCGAAGGTGTCGGCCAGCTCGGCCGCGCTGGGGGCGTAGACGTAGGCCCCACCGCCGATGCTTGCGATGTCGCCGAGCAGCGTGCCATCGACAGAGTCGCCGAGGCCGATCGTGTAGATGCGCATCCCGGCGTCCGCAGCCAGCTGTGCCTGATTGCGGCCGAAGTTCGCCGCCTGGGCGCAGCCGTTGTTGCCGCAGTTCGAACCCGTCGACGTGATGTTCGCGACACCGTCGGACAGCAGCACGATGACTTTCAGGGTCTCGGGACGGCCGTCGTTCTCGAGGTGCAGTCGTGCCTCGCGAATGCCACAGCCGATGCAGGTGTAGCCGGCGGGCACCATGTCGTCGATCGCGTCCTCGTAGTTCGAACCGGCGCCGAAGCTGGCGCTCAGGTCGGCGTCGAGCGTCGAGCTCGTGGAGTACGAGGCGACACCGAGCTCGTGGTACGGCGGCGTGAAGAATCCGGCGAAGTCAGTCGCCGCATCCTGAACCGAGTTGAAGGGCTCCCACGCCTGCCCGTTCGGGCAGTTGAGCATCAGGCCGTGCGTGTCGCGGCACATGGAACCGGAGCGGTCGAGGACGACCATGATGTCGGTCATCTGCGCGCCCGCCTCGGAGGTAACACTTGCGGTCTCCGAGTCGATGCCGAGCAACGGCGCGAAGAGGAAGCCGACGTCGGCCTGGGCCTCGATGCGGACCTTCGAGCTGTCGGGGAACGTGATGTTGATCGAGGAGTTCCCAAGTGTCGGGTCGTTGTAGTTGAAGTACTCGATAGCCTTGTCCTGCGCGAGACCCGTGTCGGGCATCTCCTGCGCGGCGGCATGGACGGCGGCATCGGCTGCGTTCTGCAGCTGACGACGCATCTCCATGTAACGACCGACATCGAGAGACAGGGCGGCCATGGCAGCCAACGCGAGCATGCTCAACCCAGTCAGCACGAACGCCGCGCCACACTCTTCAGAGCGCAGGCGTCGCCAGAGCCGGCGAGGGACGGCGGTCGTCACCTTCGAGGCAGTGCTGGACATCGGATTCGAGCCTTCCGCTGAGTCTGGATCCCCACAGGGATCGTCGACATCGCGGGGGCGGTGTTACACAAACAACCAGTGAAGACGGCGTTGAATCGCGTAAGAATCCGCGACCGCGAGGTGCACTAGCAGCGTGTGGCGAAGGCGGCGCCCGACCCAAGATCGCTCGGGAACGAGGCGTTGATCGCCGCCGGCGCACCCGGGATGTACACGCTCCAGTGGCCGCCGGCGAGGATCGCGAGGGCCTGGACGCGACAGCCAGCACCCTCGAGGGCGCTCAGGAGCTCGGTGGTGCGCGTCGCCGTCCCGGTGACGAGGAGGCCGAGCTTGCCAGCGGCCGGGCGAGCACCGACGAAGGCGCCGCCGGCCGTCGACGAGGGTGGGGAAGCGCCGCCGGACGGCTGCGCAGCCAGGTCGATGCCCTCGGCAGCGTTCGAGGGTGCACCGCCGGAGCGCCACAGCTCGGTGGCGCCGGTGGCCTGGCCGTTCAGCTTGAAGCGGACCTCCCGCTTGTCGGAGGCACCGCAGGTGCCGCCGAGCGGCACGGTAAGCAGCCAAAAGCCATCGGGGCCGGCCGTGGTCGACGCGCAGGTCACGCCGCTGATGGTCGCGGCGACGCTGTCGCCCGCTCCGGCCACGCCGTAGTAGGTTGCCGGCGGGTTCTGTGCGGAGGCGCGATTCACGCCCGTGGACGTGAGCGCGAGGGCAGTCGCGAGGACGAGGACGGCAATCGCCGCGATGAGCCGCAGGGCGGCGAAGGGACGAATGGACACGGCGATACTCCTCGAGGTGGCGTCACCAGCCTCGAGATCATCGGCAGGGGGTCAGGGTCTCCTTAGGGAATCCCTCTACGCCTCGGAAGGGGTGTCTTCGGCGGCAGCGGGCGGCGGCTGCGGGAAGATCTCCTGGCGCCCGGCGAACTCGCCCGCGCGGAAGGCGGTGAGCGCGAGGCGGAGCATGGAGGCCAGGAGCAGGACGGCGAACGCCCAGGGCAGGAGCTCAAAGATCTCCACCGGGTTCCTCCTCGCGTCGTCCTCGGCTGGTCGTACCCTCGATGTACCGTGCGGCGAAGCTGGCCGCAAGTGCCCCGCCGGCGCGTCGGCCGGGCGCCGCACCTCGGGAGCGGCGTTCGCGCCAGATTCGGCGTCGAGTTGACATCGCGGAGCGCGATGGAGAAGGATTGCCGGGCGGCGCGCGACCCTTCGACGGCCCCAGCGCTGCGCCCGTCCACTTCGATGCACTTCAGGTGAAGGAGACGCTGTTGAGTCTACGGACGACGCTGGTCCGCGCGCTGCGCCCGAGCCAGCGCGCATACGCGCACTGTGACATCCCGTGCGGCATCTATGACCCCCACGCTGCCCAGCTGGGCGCCGAGACGGTCGAGAAGATGATGACGCTCATCGGCGACCTGGGCGTATCGGGCGCCGACGACAAGGCGCACCTGGCGAGCCTGGGCCGCTACGTCGCGGTCAAAGAGCAGCACGCCGAGATCGTGAAGCACGAGGTGCGCATCATCTGGGGCGACTACTTCAAGCCGCCCGACCTGGCGGTGTGGCCGGAGATGCACGACAAGGTGTGGAACATCATGCGGCTGGCCTCGGCGTGCCGGCAGGGCGTGAACGTCGACGATGCGAAGGCCCTCCGGGCTGCCGTGGACGAGTTTGCGGAGAAGTTCGCGGCCATCAAGGCCGCGCGCTAGCCGCTCGACCGGAGTCAGCATGCAGCGACGCCCGTCGCGGCTCATTCGGGCCACGGCGGGCGTTGCCGTGTTCGGCGCCCTCGCGACTATCGCTTCGATGCCGCTGCTGCGGCGTCGGTGGTTCACCGTCGAGGTCGCAGGGGATTCGATGCAGCCGGCCCTCGAGGAAGGCGACTGGCTGCTGGTGGCGCGCCGGCCGCCGCGCCTCGATGGCTCCGCTTTCGGTCAGGTCGTCGTCACGCGCGATCGGACGGGTCGCCTGCTCGTGAAGCGGGTGGTGGGCCTCCCCGGAGAGGTCGTCCAGATCGAGGGCGGGCGGGTGCTCGCCGACGGCCGCGCCCTCGACGAGCCGTACGTGCGCGGGGAGACCGAGGCGGCGCCGTACCGCGCGCTCACGCTCCTCGAGCGCGACTCCTTCTACCTGCTCGGAGACCACCGACCGGCCTCGACGGACAGCCGCGACCTCGGTGGCGTGCGCCGGTCGGCCATCGAGGGCACGGTCGTTGCGCGCTACTGGCCGCGCGAGCGCATCGGGCGGTTCCGACCTCCCAGGCGCCGCTTCCTCCAACCGGACCTGCCGGCCTCGCGCTAGGCCGGGGTCAGGCGCAGCTCACCCTCGGCATTCGCCTCGATGTCCGTCCACTCGATGAACAGTGGATGGTACTCGACGTTGCGCCAGCGCTCGATGTTGTCGGCATAGTGCGGCGAGCCGGGCTGGCCGGAGTTGCCCGGCGGGATCACGATGCGGGCGGCATTGAGGTCGCGCAGGTCGAGGACCTGACGATACGTCACCCCGTGGTCGGCGGTCGGCCCCCACGCCATCTGCGTCGCGAAGGGGGTGTTGCCGTCGCCCGGCACTTCGACGTCGGGGATGTTGAGGACCTTCGCCAGCTCCGGATCGCGGCCGAGGTTGTGGTGGTAGCCCATGTGGTGCTCGGCGCCCCAACGCCACTTCGAGGCGTCGGGACCCTGGCGTTCGCGCAGCGTCTCGGCAGCCGCAACAAGCGCGGCCTCGATGGCGTGGGGCCACGACTGGCCCGCGGGGAGCATCGTGGTGCGCCCGGCCTCGAGCTCCTGGAGGAGCGTGCGGGCCTCGTCGGCGGCCGAGGTTGAGGGGATGCCCGCCACCTGCCCGTAGTACGCGCGCACGGTGGAGGCGGCCAGGTGCTCGGCGGTGCGCCAGTAGACGGCGGCCGCCGCGCTGTCGACGTCCATCGAGGCGCCCCAACCGCGCAGCAGGTCCTGCATCGCGCGGGCCTCGGGGTCCGTGGCCTCGAAGGCGACGAGGTGCGGCACGAGGTCCTGCGCGTGGGTGCTCACGATGTCTCCCTGCAACTCCGGCATGGCGTCGAGGCGGAAGATCTCGGTGTCCTCGAAGAGCGCGTTCAGGCGGTCGGCGCGGAAGCGGTTCGCGGTGAACGAGAGGTAGTAGGGGTAGTCGCCGTCCACGGTCTTGTTGTTGGCGGTGACGATGTAGCCGGCCTCGGGGTTTTGCTGGGCAGGCAGCTCGTCCTTCGGGATCGAGCCGTCCCACTCGTAGTCGTCGGTCCAGCCGGGCACGGGCACGAGCGCGGGGCGTCGACGCTTCGGGATGCGGCCCGAGTACTGATAGCCGATGTCGCCGGACTGGTCGGCGAAGCAGAAGTTGCCGCTGATGGAATCGAAGGTACGGACGGCCTCGCGGGCCTCGGCGGCGTTCGTCGAGGTCAGGAGGCGCCAGACGGCCTCGACGTCGTGCGCGGGCTCGTGGAGGCCCCAGGCGGCGGCCACGACCTCGTCGTCGCGCGTCGGGTCGCCGGCGATGACCGGCCCGTGCCGCGACTCCCATACGACCTCGACCTCGTCGGGGCCGTCGAGGACGGCGATGCGCTCCTCGATGCGGCGTAACGGCTCCCAGCGGTCGCCGTGCTGGGCCTCGGGGCCATGCTCGCCCTGGCGGATGCGCTCGCGGTAGAGGTCCCAGCGGTCGCCGGCGGCGTGGGTCATCGTCCACGCGACCTTCGTGTTGTGGCCGTAGTAGAGCGGCCCGGGGTAGCAGGGGTTCACGGGTCCGGCGGCGGTGAACTCCGGGCACTCCATGTGAAGGACGTACCACTGCCCCGGCACCATCACCTCGAGGTGGGGGTCACCGCAGACGATGGGCGCACCGGTGTCGGTCCTCGAGCCGTGGATCACCCAGCAGTTGCTGCCGCCACCCGCCGCGACGACGCCGTCCGGGGCGCCCATCGCGGCCTCGATGTCCTCGGCGAAGGGGTGGGTCTCGAGGGTCCATTTCGCCCTCGAGGGGGTGATCAGCGAGGTGCCCTCGGGCAGGTCGGCCACGAGGCTCGCCACGGCCTCGGCGCCGAGCGCTTCGCCGACCTTTCCGAACTTCAGCTTGCTGGCCCAGTGGTTGTTCGCGGAGATCAGCTTGATCACGGCGAGGGTGTCGACGGGATGCCACGGCTCCATCTCGTGGCTGAGGACGTGGAACTCGTACGGCTTCGGGTTGGTCTCGCGGGCGGCGTTGATGCCGTCGGCGTAAGCCTGCAGCACCATCTTCGCGTTCTCGGTCTGGGCCTCCCACTCGGCCTCGGCGTAGCGCGCGTACCCCATACGCCTCGCGAGGCGGTCTCGTCCGACGAGCTTCGGCCCCATCATCGCGGCGCGGCCGCCGCGGGCCATCTGGCGCTCGAGCTCGAGCTGCCAGAGGCGGTCCTGGCCGATGCAGTAGCCCTGCCCGAAGAAGGCGTCGCGCGCCGTCGTCGCCTGGATGTGAGGGATGCCCCAGCGGTCGCGAACGATGCGAATCGGCCCATCGGCGCCCGAGACGGTCAGCTCGCCCTCGATCGTGGCGAGGCAGTCCTCGGGTCGCACGTGGGTCGTCGTCATCTCGCAGCCTCCATCGCGCCCGCGTCGGGCGTGCCGAGTCTACCTGATGACCTCCGGCGGACCGTCGAACCGATGACGAACGCAATCAGCGCGCGAGGCGCCCCCACATCAGCACGCGCTTGAAGGGGTAAAAGAACGGGGTGTGCTCGCCGAGCACCTCGACGAGGCGCTGTGTGTAGCGCTCGAGGAACAGCGCGTAGGTCTCGGCGTCGAGACGCTCGCGGTACGGCGTCAGCAGCGAGCCCTTCACCCACTCGACGACCGAGCGCGTCTCGGGCAGCACGTGGCCGTAGACCTGCACGCGGACGTGGGGCCGCTCAAAGCCGAGGCCGTGGAGCAGTGACGCGTAGCGCTCCGGAGCCAGCGTGGGGAATCGTCGCTCGAAGCCGTCGAGAGCGGTCTTGAAGGGCTCCTCGCGGGCGAGCGCGCGGGCCTCGACATGTGAGGGGTGGTCGTCGTTCATCGGCATCTGGATCGCCAGCTGCCCGCCGGGCGCGGCCATCGTGGCGAGGCGCGGCCAGAGCGCCTCGTGATCGTCGACCCACTGCAAGGCGGCGTTCGAGAAGAGCAGATCGACCGGCGCCTCGGGCGTCCAGGTACGGATGTCGCCGGCCTCGAAGCGGAGTCCCCCGACGGCGTGGGCGCTCGCCTGCTCGAGCATCGACTCGGACGCGTCGATACCGAGGGTCTCGGCGGCCTCGAGCTCGCGATGGAGCCAGGCGGTGAGGGCGCCGGTGCCGCAACCCAGATCGACGACACGCATCATCGGCCGCCGGTCAACGAGGGCTGCGAGGTCGTAGAAGGGCTGGCTGCGCTCGTCCTCGAAGCGGGTGTACTGGGCGGGATCCCAGGCAGTGCTCGGGCCGGTCATCGATGCTCCTCTCGCCTCGGCGCAGTCTCGCACACGGTGGGCAGAGAACGGCAGGCCTCGACATCCGACGGACATCGAGAGGTTGTAGGGTGTGGCGTCGAAGCCGAGCGGGCTCGTGGGAACGGAGTCGAGCGATGACGTCGGAGCGCTGGGAGTGGCTGCGCGGGCAGATGCCGGTCACGCGCGACTACGCCTACATGAACTCGGGGTGGTCGGGACCGATCTCGATCCCGGTAGTCGACGCGATGAAGCAGCGGCTCGAGCTCGAACTGGAACACGGGCCGACGACGCGCGCGGTGATGGACGACCGCATCGCCCTCGGAGAGCGCTTCCGCGAGCTGCAGGCGCGCATCCTCAACGCCTCGCCCTCGGAAATCTCGATCACGGGCAACACCACCGAGGGCGTGAACATCGCGGTCAACGGCCTCGACTACGGGCCGGACGACGAAGTCGTGGTCTCCACCTCGGAGCACGGGTCGGGCATGGTGCCGGCGTACTACCTGCGCGAGCGCCACGGCGTCGGCGTGCAGATTGCGCAGGTGCACGGGAAGCAGTCGCCGGGCGAGGCGCTCGAGGCCTACGCCTCGGTGATCGGGGCCCACACGAAGCTCGTCATCATCTCGGAGATCTCGTACTCGACGGGACAGCTGCTGCCGCTGAAGGAGATCGTGACGGCCGCGCATCGACACGGGGCACGCGTGCTCGTGGACGGGGCGCAGACGGCCGGCCACATCCCCATCGATGTGCGTGCGTCCGAGGTGGACTACTACGCCGTGCCCTCGCACAAGTGGCTGTGCGGGCCGGACGGTCTCGGTGCGCTCTATGTGCGCGAGGATCTGATCCCGACGCTGGCGCCGGTGAAGGTCTCGGGACGGGCCGCGGCCTCGTACGACTTCGAGGGCAACTTCGCGCCCGAGCGAGAGAAGATCACGAAGTACGAGCTGACGACGATCTCTCCGGCGCTGCTGGCCGGCACGAACGCGGCGGCCGACATCTACCTCGAGTCAGGGGCGCAGGCCGTCTTCGACCGGGCGCGCGAGCTGAATCGATACGCCGAGCAGCGCTTCGAGGGGATCGACCGCGTCACCGTGACGAGCCCCGAGGACGAGGGCTCGCGGACGGGGCTCTTCCTGTTCTCGGTGGAGGGCGAAGAGCCGCAGCGCGTGACCGCTTACCTGCAGCAGCAGGCGAAGGTGGTGTGCCGCACGGTGGCGCAGTTCAACTCGGTGCGGCTGTCGTTGCACTGCTTCAACACCGAGGGGGAGATCGACCGCGCGGCGGAGACCGTCGAGCGTGCGATTCGCGAGGGCATCCCGGACGACGTCACGCCGGCGACGGCCTTCGAGGCCCGCGCCGACCGGATGACGTAGTGGGCGCGACGGCGTTCCACGCCCGCATGGGGCGGTAACACCAGGGCGTATAGCCCTCGGTGTGTGCTCTGGTGCACAATTGGGACCGGCGCGCCCGCCGCGCCGGATTCGAACTTCGCGACGCACGCTAGAACCGGGGTCACGGCTTGAGCGACAACACCCACCCGCTGGACCCGATCTTCCACCCTCGGGCGACCGCCATCATCGGCGTGTCGTCTCGCGAGGGCGGCCGCACGAGCTTCCTCGGATCGCTGATGGAGCAGGACTACCACCAGAGCCACGGGCTGTACCCGGTGAACCCAAAGCTCACCGAGGTCGCGGGCCTCAAGGCGTACCCGTCGCTCCTCGACTGCCCGGATCCCGTCGACCATGTGATCTCGCAGATCCCGGCGCACGCCGTCTCCGAGATGGTGGACCAGGCGATCCAGAAGGGCGTGCGCTCGATCCACTTCTTCACGGCCGGCTTCTCCGAGACCGGCGACGCGGAGCGCACCGCCATGGAGCGCGAGATCGTGGGCAAGGCGAAGGCCGCCGGCATCCGCCTGATTGGCCCGAACTGCATGGGCCTCTACGTGCCCGGCGTGGGCCTCGCGTTCATGGGCGGCTTCCCCAAGGAGCCGGGCAATGTCTTCCTGCTCTCCCAGTCCGGCGCGAACGCCGGTGACATCGTGGGCGGGCTCTCGAGGCGCGGTGTGCGCTTCTCGAAGGTCGTCTCCTACGGGAACGGCGCCGACCTCGACTGCCAGGACTTCCTCGACTACGCCGCCAACGACCCGCAGACGGAGGTCGTCACGGCCTACATCGAGGGCGTGAAGAACGGCCGCGCCGTCTTCGAGGCACTCAAGCGCTGCGCCGCGGTCAAGCCGACGATCATCCTCAAGGGCGGCCTCAGTGCGGCCGGGGCACGTGCGGCGAACTCGCACACGGGCTCGCTGGCGGGCTCGGTCGACGTCTTCGAGGCGCTGTGCCGCCAGACCGGCGCGATGCGCGCCGCGAACATGGACGAGCTGCACGACATGGTGGTGGCGCTCACGACGGAGCTGAAGACGGTGAAGGGCCGCGGCGTCGCGCTGGTCGGCGGGGGTGGCGGCTTCGCCGTGCTCTCGGCAGACGCCATCGCCGAGGAAGGCCTCGACACCCCGCCGCTGCCGGAGGACGCGCAGGAGAAGCTGCGCGAGTTCATCCCCGTCGCCGGCACGAGCGTGCGCAACCCCGTCGACACCAACATGATGGGCGGTCCGGACGGGCGTCGTCGCATGCGCGACACCCTCACGATCGTGGCGAATGCCGAGCCGATCGACCTCATCTTCGCGACCGTCGGCGGCTGGGGTGGGCGCGGCCCGAGCCCGACCGGCGACGACGACGACGCCAGCTCGAGTGGCGACACCGGCGACGCCGACCCGGCGATGCAGGGTTCGAGCGGCAGCCCTGCCGAGCGTGCTCGGGAGGCCGCCGGTGACCTGGGCGCGCTGCAGGGTCGCGTGGGCGTGCCTTTCGTCGCAGTGCAGCGCGACCGCGGACCCTCGAGCTCCGAGGCGGCGAAGGCCTTCCTCGAGGAGTCCTACTTCCAGGGGATCGCCGTCTTCCCGACCGTCTCGCGCGCGGCCCGCACCGTGGGCCGGCTCCTCGAGTGGCGCACGCGCCGCGCGGGGCTGCCCGAGATCGTCTGAGCCTCGAAGCGACCAACGTGGCGCCTCGGGTGCTGCTCGTCGGGCAGTCGTTCGAGGTGTGGCGCGACCCGCTCGGCTCGGCGCTGGCACGGGGCGACTCGGCGGCGCTGGTCGCGCAGGCGCGCTCGCAGCTCGAGGGTGGCGCACAGGTCATCGACGTCAATGCCGGCGCCTCGGGCGACGCCTCGACGCTGGCGGCCGCGGCGAGCGCCCTTCGCGCCTCGATGCCCGATGTTCCGCTCTGGCTCGACAGCGGCGATCCCGAGGCGATCGTCGCGGCACTCGAGGCCGTGCCGGGCCCCATCGTCGCCAATGCCGCCGCGCTGCGGGGCGGCGCCGAGCCGGTGATCGAGGCGGCGGCGCGCGTCGGAGCCGGCGTCGTCGTTACGCCCCGCCTCGCGGACCAGGCCGGGACGGCCAGCATCGAGGAGCTGCTCATCCTCCTCGGTGAGGGCGAGCGCCTCGCCGCCCAGCACGGCATCGAGGGGCCACTCTACCTCGACGCGCTCGCCTTTCCGCCCGCCCATGAGCGCGGCCTCGCGCTGCGGTCGATCGCACTGCTCCGTGCGCTCGCATCGAGGCGCCTCGAGCGAGGCAGCGCCTCGATGTCGGTCGTCGCGGTCGGGAACGTCGGTCACGGCGCACCGCCGAAGGTGCGCCCGGCGCTTCGGCGCGTGTACGCGGCGCTGGTCATCGGTGCGGGCGTCGATGCACTCATCACGCCGGTCGAGGATCGTGCGCTCATGCGCCTGCTTGCCGTCCTCGAGGGCCGCGAACCCACCTCGACGCCCGGGCTCGCCTGGCTGGCGCGGCTGAGTCGGGCGACACGCCTCGGTGAGCGCCTCGAGCCGCCGCCGGCGGAGGTCGGGCCGGCGCTCCAGCACGCGTGGGCGCTGCTGGCCGGTCGGGCGTAGCGATCGTTACGTCGCCAGTGCATCGTTACGTGCGATTCGGCAGCGTGCGACGGGTTCCAGGAACTACTGCCGTCGGTGTTCTGTCGCCTCGTTGGACGCTAGCGCGTTGAGCGGCCGCGTTCGGGGCGGCCGAAGGAGCGGTTCAAGGCCTCGCGGCTGAGGTGGAGCATCGTTGGGCGGCCATGGGGGCAGGTCAGGGGCTGCTCCGCCCGCTCGAGCGCCTCAAGGAGCGCGCGCTGCTGTGGCTCGTCCATGCGGTCGCCGGCACGTACGGCGGCGCGGCAGGCGAGTGCGGCCGCGACGCGATCGGGGGCAGGCGCACCGTACTCGGCGAGCAGCAGGTCGAGCAGGCTAGCGAGCTCCGTCGCGGGCTCGGCGCGGCGCGCGAGCACGGCCGGCAGCGCCCGCACGAGGACGGCGGCACCGTCGGTCGGCTCGATCTCCCAACCGAGCCTCGAGAGCGCGTCCTGCTCCTCGGCCGCGACGTGGGCCTGCGAGGGCGTGAGCGCCGCGAGCACAGACTCGAGCAGCGGCTGCTTCTCGGCATCGTCCCCGCGTGAGGCCAGGACCTGCTCGTAAAGGACGCGCTCGTGGGCGGCGTGCTGGTCCACCATCACCACGCCATCGGCCGACTCAGCGACCAGGTACGAGCGGTCGACCTGTCCGAGGGGCCGCAGCAGCAGCGCCGGGCCTCGGACGTCGAGCGGCTGCTGCGGAGACACCTCGGACTGCGTGCCGGCCTCGATGCCACGAGCGACGTCGGCGTGCGGTGGCGGGGAGTCGTGAAGTGCAGGCGACGCTGGGCGCACTGACGCGAGCACGGCACGCGCCTCGGTGCCGGGCATCGGCGCGCGTGGGACCACGGGCGCGGGCCAAGCGAACGGCAGCGAGGCGACGGGCGCGCCGGTGAGCGCATCGAGGACCGCGGCGTGGACCGCGCCGTGCACGAAGCGCTCGTGGCGCAAGCGCACCTCGGCCTTCGTGGGGTGCACGTTGACGTCGACCTGCTCGGGCGGCACCTCGATGCGCACGACGCCGACGGGGTGGCGGCCGGAGGGGAGGAGGCCCGAGTACGCCTGTTCGATCACGAAGTGCAGTGTCCGCGACGTCACCGGCCGGCCGTTCACCACGAGATGCAGCGCGCGGCGGTTCGAGCGATGCATCGAGGGCGCGCCGACCGCGCCGCCGATGCGCACCTCGGCGCCGGTCTCAGGGTCGGTGCGCTCGCCGTCGAGCGGCACGAGCGCGTCGGCGAGCTCGGCACCGTGCACCGCGGCGACGGCGTCGCGCAGGGCGCCGGACCCGGGGCTGGCGAACAGCGTGCGGCCCTCGGCGAGGAGGCGGAACGCCACCTCGGGATGGGCGAGCGCGGCGTCGGACACCACCTCGGCGACGGCACGGGTCTCGGCGCGGTCGCCGCGCAGGAAGCGCCGACGCGCCGGCAGCGCCTCGAACAGCCGCCGCACCTCGACGGTGGTGCCCGGCGCGGAGGGCGCTGCGCCGAGGCCGGCGTGGCGGCCGCCTCGATAGCGCGTGACGGCGGCGGCGTCCTGGCCTTGGGGCCGCGTAGTGAGGTCGACGTCGCCGGCGGCCGCGATCGCGGAGAGCGCCTCGCCGCGGAAGCCGAGCGTGCGGACGTCGAAGAGGTCCTCGGCAAAGCGCAGCTTCGAGGTGGCGTGCCGCTCGAAGGCGTCGCCGAGCTGCTCGGGTGCGATGCCGCAGCCGTCGTCGCGCACGCGGATGCGCTCGGCGCCGCCGCCCTCGATCAGGACCTCGATGCTGCTGGCACCGGCATCGATGGCGTTCTCCAGCAGCTCCTTCACGACCGAGGCGGGGCGCTCGATCACCTCGCCGGCGGCGATGCGCGCCGCCACGTCCGGCGGCAGCACCACGATGTGGGGCGGCGCCTCGAAGACGGCTCGGGAGGATGGCGGCGAGGGCACGCGCTATCCCTCGATGCCGAGGCGGTCGCGGGCTTCGCGACGGAGCTCGTAAAGCCGCTGGAGCGCCTCGAGCGGCGAGAGCGCGTCCGGCTCGAGCGTGGCGAGGTCCTCGAGCAGCGGGTCGGGCGCGGCCGCGGCCAGCGCGCCGAGCGGCAGCTGGGCGGCGGTCTCGCGGGTGGAGCGCGGCGCCTCGAGCCCGCGCGCGGCCTCGGCCTGGTGTAGCAGCTCGCGCGCGCGGTCGACGACGGCACGGGGCAGGCCGGCAAGCGCGGCGACGTGCACGCCGTAGGAGCGATCCGCGCCACCCTCGACGATGCGATGGAGGAAGACCACCTCCTGGCCGCGCTCGGCGACCGCGACCGAGGCGTTGGCGACGCGCGGCAGCGTGGCGGCCAGCGCCGTCAGCTCGTGGTAGTGGGTGGCGAAGAGGGTACGCGGCGTGCCGCCTCGGCGGTGGTGCAGGTGCTCGACGACCGCGCGCGCGATCGCCAGGCCGTCGTCGGTCGAGGTGCCGCGGCCGATCTCGTCGAGGATCACGAGCGAGCGCTCCGTCGCCTGGTGCAGGATCGCCGCCGTCTCCAGCATCTCCACCATGAACGTGGACTGACCGGCCGCGAGATCGTCCTGCGCACCCACGCGCGAGCAGAGGCGGTCGACGAGCGGAATGCGGGCGCGGTCGGCGGGCACGTACCAGCCGGACTGCGCCAGCAGCACGATCAGCGCCACCTGTCGCAGGTAGGTCGACTTCCCGCCCATGTTCGGCCCGGTGAGGATCACGAGGTCGGCGCCCGCGCCCAGCTCGAGGTCGTTCGGGACGAAGGCGCCGCGCTCGAGGCGGCGCTCGACGGCAGGGTGACGCCCGGCCTCGATGACGAGCGGACCGCCCTCGGCGAGCTCGGGGCGGACGTAGCCGTGCTCGACGGCCTGCTGCGCGACCGCGGCCGCGACGTCGAGGCGGGCGACGGCCTCGGCGGCACGCTCGATGCCGCGGCCAGCGGCAGCGACCTGCGCACGCACGCGATCCAGCAGCTCGCGCTCCGCGGCCTCGAGACGCTCGCGGGCCTCGAGGATGCGCGTCTCCAGCTCGGAGAGCGCGGGGCTGCGGAAGCGTTGGGCGTTCGCCAGCGTCTGGCGCGGCTCGTAGTCGGCGGGCGCGCGGTCGGCCTGCCCGCGCGGCGCCTCGAGGTAGTAGCCGAAGACGCGGTGGTAGCCGACCTTCAGCGAGGCGATGCCGCTGCGTGTGCGCTCGGCGGCCTCGAGCGCGGCCAGCGCCGAGCGCGCGTCGGTCGCCAGCACTCGCAGCTCGTCGATCGCCGGGTCGAAGCCGGCGCGCGCGAGGGCGCCCTCCCCCGGCTCGGCGGGCTCGTCGGCGATCGCGGCCGCGATCAGCTGCCCCGCCTCGTCGGCCGCGCCGAGCGCCTCGGCGACCCGCGCCAGCGCCTCGTGCGCCCTCGTCGCTGCGGCCACGGCCGGCAGCCGCTCGATGCCGAGGCGCAGCGTGACGAGCTGCTTCGCCGTCGCCGTCCCGGCCCGAACGCGCCCCAACAGTCGCTCGAGGTCCGGCACACCGCGCAGCGCCGCGCGCAGGGCGTCGCGTGCGGCGCCGTCCTCGACGAGCGCCTGCACGCGGTCGAGCCGCGCCTCGATGCGGGCCGCCTCGCGGGAGGGCCGTCCCAGCCAGTCGCGCAGCAGTCGCCCGCCCATCGGCGTGGCGGTGCCATCGAGCAGGTCGGCGAGGGCGGACTCGCCCGAGCGGCCCGGCGTAAACAGCTCGAGGCTGCGGCGCGTCGAGGCGTCGATCGCGACCTCGGCCTGTGCCGGCACGAGTCGGGGTGAGCGCAGGTGCGCCAGCGCCTCCGGCCAGAGCGCACGCAACCGCTCGAGCAGCGCGCCGGCCGCGCCGGTCACCGCGCCGCGCGCATCGAGGCCGAACGCCTCGACGCTGGCGACCTCGAAGTGCTCCTCGAGGGTGCGCGCCCCCCGGACGGGGTCGAACTCGCGCGCCGGCCGGCGATCGAGCAACGCCGCACCGAGGGCACTTGGCGCCTCGGCGTCCTCGGGCAGCAGCGCCTCGCGCGGACTCAGTCGCGCCCACTCGCCGGCGAGGTCGGCGGCGGACACCAGCCGGCACTCGAGCTCGCCCGTGGTGACGTCGCAGGCGGCCAGCGCCGCCGCCTCGCCCGGCCTCGAGGGCGGCACGAGCGCCACCAGCCAGTTGTGCGCCCGCTCCTCGACCAGCGCACCGGCGTCGACGGTGCCGGGCGTGACGACGCGCACGATGCGTCGCTCGACGAGGCCCTTGCCCGGCGGCGAGACCTGCTCGCAGATCGCGACGCGATGCCCCGCCTGTATCAGACGGTCGAGGTAGCGGTCGAGCGCGTGGTACGGAATGCCGGCGAGCGGGATGCGCCCCTCGTCGCGGCCCATCGGGCGCGAGGTCAGCGCGATGCCAAGCGTCGCCGAGACCACCTCGGCGTCGTCATCGAACGTCTCGTAGAAGTCGCCCATGCGGAACAGCAGCAGCGCATCGGGGTGCTGCCGCTTCAGCTCGAGGTACTGCGCTCGCGCGGGCGTGCGCGCCGGTGTCGGCAACGGCGGGGCGCTCCCCGGGGAGGCCTCGATGGTACGTCACGCCTCGATGCCGCTCAATGCACGGCGAGGGGCTAGCCGCGCGTCAGCGCGCCGAGGAGGTCGCCCACGGTCTCCTCGCTCACAACCTGGCCGTCCTCGATGCGCAGGAACGCAGCACCGACATAGGAGAACGCCCGTCCGCTCGGCGGCAGCTCGATCCCGGTTCCCGGCAGTCGCAACGGCCCGGTGTGTGTGCCGGCCACCCGATAGCGAACGGCGACATCGGGACCCGCTCCGATGACAGTGTCGACCTCCACGCGTCGATCGGGCGCGGCCTCGCGGAATGCTGCCATGCGCATCTCCAGGGTAGCGGGCCCCGGCGGCAGCTCGTTGCCGTTCATCCGGAACGTGATCCCCGGCGCAACGATGCCTGCGTCTGCCACCGGCGAGGAGGCGTTGAACAGATTGAGGTAGTCGCGAGCGATCGCGGCGGGCTCCGCCATATCACACCTCCGATTCGGCGAGCCTTATCGCACGAACCAGGACGCGTGATCAACCGTCACGCCCTCGATGCCGCGGCTCACCGCGCGGCGCGGGCGCTAGATTCGCGTCGGAGGTGCGTCGATGGCCGAACCTAGATCGCGGGCGAGCGCGGCGGGGGCCGCCACGGCCGAGGCGCTGGTGGACGCACTGCAGCCGTTCGGCGCGGTGAGCGCACGGCGGATGTTCGGCGGCTGGGGCGTCTTCGAGAGCGGGACGATGTTCGCGCTCGTCGATCGCGAAGGGGACGCCTACCTGCGGGCGGACGAGGCGCTGATCGTGGCGCTCGAGGCGGAGGGATCGACGCGATTCCAGCGCATGCCGTACTGGTCGGTGCCGGCCGACGCACTCGACGACGACGTCGCGCTCCTCGACTGGGCGACACGCGCCCTCGCAGTCGCACGCGCGGCGAAGCGCTCCTGAGCGAGGTCGGGGTGAGAACCTAGCGCTGGCGGTGGCCCGGGGCGCCGTACGGCGCCGCCGCCGGCTGCGCGGTGCCAAGCGGAGCCGCCTCGCGGACGATGCCGCGCGGGGCGACCTCCGCGCAGGCGCCGCAGCGGACGCAGGCGCCATCGAGCACGCGGTATTCGCCGTCCGTCATCTCGATGGCGGCCGCGGGGCAGATCGCCTGCGCCTCGGCGAGCCGGGGGTCGGACTGGTCGGCGACGCGGTACCGGGTAAAGGCCACGCAGCGGAGGGCGTCGCACTTCGCGCCGTGCACGTGCTCCTCGTACTCGTCCGAGAAGAAGCGCAGCGTGTTGCGCATGATGGTCGGGCTGGCCTGGCCGTGGACGCAGTTCGAGTAGATCAGCGTGCTGCCCAGCAGCTCGAGGTTGTGCCGGTCCTCGCGACGGCCGCCACCCTGCTGGGTGCGGCGGAAGATCTCGGTCATGCGCTGGTTGCCGCCGTGGCAGGTGGTGCAGCGCCCGCACGACTCGTCCTCGAGGAAGTCGGCGAAGACGGCGTTGAGGTCGACCGAGCAGGTGCGCTCGGAGATGAAGACGATGCCGCCCGAGCCAAGCAGCGCGCCGTACGGCATCCACGTCTCGCGCTCGAGCGTGAGGGTGTCGAGCAGGTGCGCCGGGAGGTAGCCGGCGAGCGGCCCGCCCGCCTGGATCGACTTGAGCGTGCCGCCGCCATCGATGCCGCCACAGGCGTCGAGGACGTTGCGGAGCGGGACGCCCCACGGCACCTCGGTGAAACCCACGCGCTCGATGTCGCCCGAGAACGAGAAGATCTTCGTGCCGGAGTTCCGCTCCGTGCCCAGCTGGCGGTACCACTCCGGGCCGTTCCTCAGGATGAGCGGGGCCGTGCAGTAGGTCTCGACGTTGTTGACGTTCGTCGGCTTCATGTAGACGCCGGCGGCGGCCGGGAACGGCGGCTTCACGCGTGGCATGCCGCGACTGTCCTGCACAGAGGAGATCAGGCCCGTCTCCTCGCCACAAACGTAAGCGCCGGCGCCCTTGATCACCTCGAGGGTGATCTCCATGTCGGTGCCGAAGATGCCCTTCCCGAGGAAGCCGGCGGCCGTGGCGTCGTCGATGGCCTGCTGCACGCGCTGCTGTGCGAGCGGGTACTCGGCGCGGATGTAGATGAAGCCGTGCTTCGCGCCGGTGGCGGCGGCGGCGATGATCATGCCCTCCAGCAGGAGGTGCGGGTCGCCCTCGAGAACAATGCGGTTCACCCAGGCGCCGGGGTCGCCCTCGTCGGCGTTGCAGACAAGGAAGCGCTCCGGGTTCGCGGCCGTCGCGAGGAAGTTCCACTTCACGCCAGCGGGGAAGTACGCCCCGCCTCGACCGGTGAGGCCGGCGTCAATCATCGACTGGCGAATGGCCTCCTGCGTCTGGTGGCGGGAGAGCATGCGGTTCACGGCGAAGTAGCCGCCGGTCGCGACGTAGTGCTCGATCGACTCGGGGTCCGTGTAGCCGATGCGCGCGAGCAGCCGCCGCTCCGCCTCGTTGGCGAAGAAGGGGTGATCGAAGATGCGCGGGATGCCCGGCCTCGAGCCGGCGAGCGTGCCGATCGCCAGCTCGGCGGCGGCGCCGACGCGCCCTGTCGCCTCATCGAGGAGGCGGCCGGCATCCGCCGGCTTCACCGGGCCGTAGACGACCCTCGTGCCGTCCGGCCACGAGATCGTGACCGTGGGGTTCAGCCACTGGAGGCCGACGGCGACGGTGCGACCGATGTCGACGGCGGCGTTGCGGGCGCGTGCCTCGGCCTCGATGGCGTCGCGCACGGGGCCGGCGCCGGCGGCGATCGTCGAGGTGTCGAGCGCGATGTCGATGCGCGGGCGCTCGGGGCGCTGCCACGCCTCCCAGGCGGCGTCGCTGCGCTGCTGGAGCTCGCTGAAGGTCTCGGCCATGCGCGGGGCTCCTTCGGGCTCGCTAGCTGGTGGGGCCGTCCATGGCCTCGATGGCGGCCTCGGGCGTCTGGCCGTCCCGAATGGCGCGGGCGAAGCGGACGGCGCGGGCGGGGGTGAGGTAGGGCACGACGCGGCCGTTGACCCACATCATGGGGGCCAGCTCGCAGGTGCCGTTGCACTGCCCGCGGGTGATCTCGGCTCGATGGTCGGGGTCCGGCTCGGCGAGCCGCGTCCCGAGGGTCGATTCCATCGCGGCGAGGATGCCGCCGCTGTTCTCGAGGCGGCACGCGAGGCCGGCGCACCACGCGATGTTCGCGTCGGGCGGTGGGGTCGTGCGGAAGTCCGCGTAGTAGGTCGTCACGCCGTAGATGTGGGCGGGCGGCAGCTCGAGCTGCTGGCCGATGACCTCCATCGCCTCGCCGGAGATGTAGCCGAAGTGGTGCTGCACGCGGTGCAGCGCCTCAAGCAGGTCGGCGTCGAGGGGCTTCAGGTCCGCGATCAGGGCGCGGATGGCGGCGGTGGCTTCCGTCTCGAGGGGCATCGTGCTCCCATCACGCCGCGACTGCGTGTGCGGGGCCCGCGCACGCCGCCGTCACTATATGTGCGGCCTCGGGGGCGTTCAAGGCGACGGGGCGGACTCGGCCGGCGCTTCGGATGGGTCGTGACGCGCGGCCTCGACCTCGCTGGCGAGCACAAGACGCGCGACACGGCGACCCATGCGGATCGAGTAGTTCTGACCACGGTCCTCGGGGTAGACCTGCGTCGTGTTCGCCAGGTACAGGCCCTCGATGGGTGTGCGGTGCGGCGCGATGCGCTCGTGGTAGCGATAGTCGACGACCGGCTGCCCCGCGCGGTCCTTGAAGAGCCAGCGCTCGCGCACCCAGGAGGGGTCGAAGTCGGGATTGATGCGCCGGATGAAGGGCAGATAGCGCTCGAACGTCTGCTCCGCGCTCTCCTCGACGGTGGGGTCGTGCGGCGGACAGTAGTTCGAGAAGTAGACGACGTGGTTGCCGCCGTAGCGCTCGGGCGGCACGAAGTTCGTCTGCTCGACCGCGACCACGAACGGGCTGTCGTCGTCGGTCATCGTCAGCCAGTAGTGCCGCGAGAGCGGGCGGTCGAGGGTCAGCACGAGCACCGTCGCCCACTCGTACTCAACCGCCTCGAGCAGCGCGTTGTAGGCAGGATCGAGGTCGGGCACGAGCCGCTGGAAGGCGTAGGAGGGCACGGTCGCAATCACGGCGTCAGCGGGCACGAGCTCGGCGGGACCGCCCTCGGCGGGCGCGAGTTCGACGCCGACGGCGCGACCATCCTCGACGACGACGCGTGCGACGGGGCGTCCGGCCTCGAGCGTGGCCCCGCGCGCGCGGGACGCCTCGACGAGGGCATCGACGAGGCGGCCGAAGGAGCCGCGCAGGTAGCCGAGCTGCTCCTTGGCGAGGAGCCCGCCGGGCCTCGAGGCGAAACGGAGGTGGATCTTGCCCCAGAACCAGACGAGCGAGACGTCGTCGGCGCGCTCGCCGAACTTCGCGCGGAGGAGGGGGCCCCACACCCCCTCGTAGCCCTCGCGGCCGGTCCAGCGCACGATCCAGTCGCGAGCGCGCTTGCCCTCGAACGACGGCCAGTCGGTCTTCCGCCGGAGCCAGAGCGCGGCCAGCCCCAGGCGCAGGCGAGTCAGGAACGAGACGCGCGTGAACCGCAGGAGGTCGGCCGCGCCCACGAACGGGTAGATGCGGCCGCCGGCGACCATCGCCACCTTCGACTCGATCCACTCGAGGTCGGGGCCGAGTCCCAGCGCCTCGATGGTCGCGATCGCCTCGGTGTCGGAGCGGAAGAGGTGGTGGTAGAAGACCTCGAGTCGCCCGCCACCGACCTCGAACGTGCGCACCTGGCCGCCCAGCGTCGGTCCGGCCTCGTAGAGACGTACCTCGTGGCCGGCGTTCACGAGCTCCCAAGCGGCGCCAAGGCCCGCGACGCCACCACCGATGATCACGATGCGCATCAGGCGCTCTCCGCTCGTGCCGGCACCTCGGGAGTGGGTGGTGCGGCCGGGGCGCGCAGCAGCGTGCCGGGTGCGAGGTGGTGGCGCCAGAGCAGCACGAGGGCGAGGGCGACGACCGGCACGAGGATGAGCATGTGGAGCACGAGGGCGTACGCGGTAGCGACGCCCACCGCGGCGCCGTAGACCACGGCGACCTCGCGCGCGAAGTACTCGAAGGGGCCGATGCCTCCGGCCGTGCTCGGCGCGGCGATCGCCAGGTTCGCGGCGCCGCAGAGGCCGAGGTACAGCGGGGCATCGAGGGGCAGCCCGAAGGCGGCACCGACGAGGGCGTACGTCGCGGCCTCGAGGGCCCACGTCGCAACGGAGAGGCCTGTCAGCGCGCCCCAGACGCGGCCGCCACGGAGGGCGGTCAGGCCGACGGCGAAGCGGGCGAGCGTCGCCTCGATGCGCGGCCGGAGACTCGAGGGGATGAGCGGCATCAGGCGGCGCGCGCGATGGCCCTCGGTGCGGCCCAGCAGCACGAGCAGGCCGGCGACACCGGCGAAGGCGAGCAGCGCCACGACCGCGAGTGTGCGGAGGAGGCCGTTCCCGCCGGCCAGGGCGACCGTGCCGGCGAGGAAGGACGCGAGCACCAGCCCATCGAGAACGCGCTCCACCACGATCGTCCCGAGGCCCGTCGCCCACGGCGCGTCGTGGCGCTGCTGCAGCAGCCCGGCGCGTACGAACTCGCCGGCGCGCACCGGCAGCACGTTATTCGCGGCGTAGCCGATCACGAGGAGGGCGAAGGCGTCGCCGCCGGCGACCTCGACGTGGGGGCGAAGGATCAGGCGCCAGCGCAGCGCGCGCAGCCAGAGCGCGCCGAGGTAGACCGCGAGCGCGACGACGAGCCACCCGACCTCGACGTCGCGCAGGGCATCGAGCAGCTCGCCACCATCGACCTGCCTCAAAAGCAGCACGAGGAAGATCGCGCTGACGGCGAGCCCGAGCCAGACCCGCGGCTGACGCCAGACGGCGATCGGAGGGGCTTCGGTGGTGGCCACCGGCTAGGGCGCCGTCGACGGCAAGACGGCGGTGTCGGGGGGCGCGGGGAACAGCACCTCGCCGCGGAGCGCGCCGAGGCCCTCGGCGCTCACGCGCTCGGCGTAGAACTCGACCCAGTCCTCGACGAGCGAGCCGTCGAGGACGCCTTCAACGAGGGAGCGCGGGGTGGTGGCGCGATAGCCGGCCTCGGGGAACCACCAGCGATGGCGGTACGGCGTCGCCTCGATGAAGCGATCGCGCAGGTCCGGGTGCTGGCGCAGAGTGTCGGCGGTGACGATCACGACGGCGCCGTTCGGGATCTCGCCCTCGGTGATGGACTCGGTCGGCACGTAGGACGCCTGCGAGTAGTCGCGGAGATACCAGGCCCACGGCCAGGAGAGCGATTGCGCCGTTTCAATCCAGACGGGCAGGTTGGCCTTGCCGCCTCGGGCCTGCGCGAGCACCTCGATCTGGCGCGCGAGCTCGGGAACATCGGGGGACGTCTGGGTGTAGATGAGTGGCTCGACGGGCGTGTCGGGGTGGGCGTAGGCGACGGCCGAGCCGTTGCGCACGGCGAGCAGCAGCAGGAACAAGACCACGAGGCTCGAGGCCGCGACGGGCGCCCAGGCGGGTGCCGGCATCCGCGCCTCGCGTGCGCGCCGCACGAGGTCCGGCAGGAGGCGGCCGAGGGCGAGCGCAGCTATGAATGCCAACGGCAGCGCGAGGTGAACGGTGAGCCACGGCATCTTCTCGCCGGCATAGGAGAGCGTCGCGAAGGTGCCGATGAACCACCACGCGAGCAGCCTCGTGAGGCGGTCACCGCGCCACAACAGCCACGCGCCACCGAGGAGGGCAGGGAGCAGCGGCAGGAACTCGTAGAGGGGCACCATCAGGAAGTAGTAGAACCACGGCTGCGTGCCGCGCTGCACCTCCTGCTGGGCCAGCCAGTAGTCGAGCTGGTTCCAGAACGCGCCGGCGATGCCCTCGGGGTTGGTGAAGCCGGTCGTGAAGAGCGGGATGATCACGAGATAGGTGAGCCCGCCGACGATGAGCCATCGACGCCAGTCCCACGCGAGACCGACTGCGGCCGCCCCGACGACCAGCGCACCGACGGTCGCGCCGCCCAGGGTGCGCTCGAAGTCGCCGTCCACGATGCCGCCCAGCGCCGTGATCGGGACCTGCACGGCCGCCGCGAGAAACGGCAGCACCAGCGTGCCGATGACCACCACGAGGTCCGCCTCGCGGGGGCGGGGACCGAGGTCGAAGCGTCTCGTGGCGAAGGGCCACGCGGCGGCGGCGAGCCACGCGAGCGGGAAGATGACGACGGCACGCTCGGCCCTCGAGAGGTGGCCGACCACGCCTCGACGGTCGAGCAGCACGCCCGTGAGTGCCGCGTTCACGTAGAGGAGCATGATCGCGACCGTGAGGTAGGCCGTCTCCTTCATCGAGAAGCTGAGCGCCATCGCGAGGGCGATCGCGACGAGCCAGCGCGTGCGGCCGTCGTCGCGGTAGCGCCAGACGCCCACCACGAGGAAGACCGTCGCCAGCGCGATCGGGATGTCGTTGCGCGCGAACCTCGAGTAGTAGAGGAGCGACGGGGAGACCGCGAGGAGCAGCGCGGCGATCACCACGCCGGTGTTGCCGAGCCAGCGTCGGAGCAGCAGCGGCGTGGCGACGAGCGCGGTCCCGGCGAGCGCGGACGGGAGCCTCGACATCGCCTCGCTGGCCCCGAAGAGCTTGAAGAGGCCCGCGATGAGATGGAACTGCAGCGGCCCGTGCATCAGCGGGTCGTGGCGGTAGCCGTTGCCCTGCGCGAAGCGGTACGAGAACAGCGCGTGCAGCGACTCGTCGTGGTGCATGGCGCGCACACCGAGGTCGACGACGCGCATCGCGAGGGCGATCGCGACGATGAGGCCGACGGCCGCGAGCGTCGCGACGAGGGCGCGGTCCTTCGTCCAGGCGAAGGGACGTGCATCGGCGCGCACCGGCACGGTCTCGTGCGGCGAACGGGCCTCGGTGCTCACGGCTGACCTCGGGTCACGGGGCCGGCTCCTCGGGAACGGCGACGATGCGCAGTCGGCCGGATTCGAACGCGACAGGCCATGCCGCGAAGCGTTCGGCCATGCTTCCACCGTAGCGCCGCGCTTCCTCGTTGCCGAGGACGACGTATGTCACACCGTATTGTCGCGCGAGCGTCGCCGCTTCGTCGGTAGCGCCGAGTTCATAGATCGTTGCGACATCGGCCTCGCGGCGGGCAATTTCCTCGCTGCGGCCGCGCCACTGCCGCTCGTGGCCGGGCCACGCGAGCACGGTCGGAACGCCGCTCATCGTGGAGATGCGGTTCGTCTGCTCGTAGGACTGGCCGACGGCCTCGAGGAGCACATCGCCGTCCTCGAGGTTGGCGCGGGCCCAGGCGACGGCCGCGGCCTCGTCGGGCGCCTGGAGCGCGAGGAACCGCGTGGCATCGAGGGCCGGCGGCTGGCCCTCACGACCTCGACTGATGGCCGCAGCGGGGGCGTACAGCAGCGCGACGAACAGGACGACACCCATCGAGGCGACGACGAAGCCGGCGCCGAAGGCGCGGCCGCGGCGGCGGACGAACTCGATGGGCGAACGGTAGTGCGGCTGGAACGTCGAGCCCGGTCGCTCCTGCCTCAAAAGATCGAGGGCGTCGCCGGCCGCCGCGCCGCCCGCGACCGCCGCGAGCAGCCATGCGCCGTACCAGAACTTGAAGACGGTATTGAGGCGGCCGCCGAAGGCGTCGACGAGGTAGACAAGCTCGGTCGCCAGCACGATCGTGCCAGCGGCCGTGAGGGCCGCCAGCCACGCCGCCCGGCCTCGGTCGCCGTCGCGGTAGGCGGAGGCTGCGGCCCCGCCGCTCCAACCGAGGGCGGCCACGAGTGCTGCGAGGGTGAGCCAGCCGCTGCCTCGCTCGCCGATCGCGCTGCCCTCGCCCATCGCCGGCGCGAGCAGCAGCCAGCCGGCGACGGGCAGGCTCGCGAGCACGAGCGCCGTCACGAGGTGGCCTCGTTCGATGCGCGGGCGCAGCAACACGATGGCCGCGATCGAGGGCGCGAGCACTGGCAGCCACACGAGCAGCAGGCGCAGCGGATCGGAGCCGGCACCCGCTACACCGACCTCGAGCGGCACGGTCTCGAGCGTCGAAAGGAACGGCCACGCGAGGACGGCGGCCAGGATGCCGGGCACGATGAGGTGTCGGAGCATGCCGAAGATAGCGCCCAGGTGCCCCCAGCCCGTCGCGAGGTACGCCGCCGCACCAGCACCGAGCCAGATCGCCCCGTACAGCGCTGCGTCCCAGCTGTTCGTCATCGCGAGGCCGGCGAAGAGCAGGGCGGAGAGCGCGAGCGCCTCGGGCCTGCGGCGCCAGGCACGCCAGGTCAGCGGCGTCGAGCCGTCGAAGGCCGGTAGGGTGACGGCCACGGCGAGCACGGCCAGCGGCAACGCCATCACGTGGGCGTGGAGATCACCGAGGATGAACGAGAACGCCGGGAACTCGGTAATCGTGCCGGGCAGCACGCGCGTGGCGCGCCACCACCACCAGAAGCCGTCGGGCACGCCGCTCGTTGCGCCCTCGAGGGGTGGAAAGCCCTCGACGCCGGCGTGCGCCCAGAGGCTCGCGCTCCCGAAGCCGTTCGCGGCGAGCACCTCGAGCCCGCCCTCGAGCGTGGCGACGAGCAGGAGCAGCACCACGGCGATGCCACCGGCGGCCCAGTAGGCGGCCTCGTCGCGTCGCCGGCCGAGGGCGAGCACGTCGCCGGCGAGCGCGAAGACGGCCGCGGCGGCGAGAGCACCGGCCGTCGCAACGCCGAGGGTGAACGCCACGCCGACGTCGATGCCGGACAGGCGTGCCTCGATGTCCACGGTCGTGTGGCCGAGGTGGTAGTAGGACACGGGCTCGCCACCGAACCACGTGTCGGCCGGTGGGAAGCGGTCGGTGTCGTGGACCGTGCGCAGCAGCATCAGGTCCATCGGCTTCTCGGTGAATGCGGCGTCCGGCGCCTGCACCCGAACGAAGGCGATCAGCACGAACACGGCGAGGAAGAGCGCCTCGCCGACGAGCAGCAGGCGCTGCCGGCCGCGCACGACCTCGACGAGCGCGGGCCTCGACCACCACAGCCACGCGCTCCAGCCCCAGAGCAGCACCAGCGCGAGGAGCACGGCGAGCGTGCCGTAGGGCAGGATGCCGACGCGCCCGCCGAGCCAGACTACGTACGCCACGAGCAGCAGCGCCAGCGGTCGCGCGTAGAGCACCCCGCGCGAGCGGAGGCTGCCGAAGAGCAGCGTCGAAGGCAGGAGCCCGCCCGCGCCGATGGCGACGAGCGCGAGGTACCAGCGGGCGACGTCGAGCATGCGCTCCGGCCTGCTACGCCTCCGCCGCCGCGGGCTCGGCGAGCAGCGACTCGACGAAGGCACGGGGCTCGAACGGGGCGGCGTCACCGGGTCCCTGGCCCGTTCCGATGAAGCGCACCGGTAGGCCGAGGTCGCGGGCGATGGCGAAGACGATGCCGCCGCGGGCGGTGCCGTCTAGTTTCGTGAGCATCACGCCGGTGACCTCGACGGAGTCGGTGAACGCGCGGGCCTGCGAGAGGCCGTTCTGGCCCGTCGTCGCGTCGAGGACGAGCAGCACCTCGTCGGGCGGGCGGCCGAGGCCGCGCTCGATCACGCGCCGCACCTTCGCCAGCTCGTCCATCAGGTTCTGCTTGTTGTGGAGGCGGCCGGCGGTGTCGACGAGGACGAGGTCGGCGCCGCGGGCGCGCGCGGCCTCAACGGCGTCGAAGGCGACGGCGGCGGCGTCGGCGCCCTGCTGGTGCGCGATCACCTCGATACCGATCTGCTTGCCCCAGGCCTGCAGCTGCTCGATAGCTGCGGCACGGTAGGTGTCGCCAGCGGCGGCGAGGACCTTGAGGCCCTGCTCCTGGTGGAGGTGGGCGAGACGGCCGATCGCCGTCGTCTTGCCGGTACCGTTCACGCCGACGATCAGCGCGAGCGACGGCGCCTCCGGCCACGCCTCATCCTCGGGGCGGCCCCACAACCGGCCTCGGGGCTCGGCGGCGGGGGCTTCGAGGACCGCGATCAGCTCCTCGCGCAGGAGCGTGCGCACGTCCTCGGCCGTCGAGGGGTGCTGTGCGCGCACCTGGTCGAGGATGTCCATCGTCGTCTGGACACCGGTGTCGGCGCCGATCAGCACCTCCTCGAGCGACTCCCACAGTTCCTCGGTGACGTCCGAGCCGCGAAAGACCTCGCCCAGGCGGCCGAACCACGAGCGGCGCGTCCGCGTCAGCGCCTCGCTGGTGGCGGCGTCCGTCTCCTTGTTGCGCCCGAACAGCCTCATCGTGACTCCGCCCCGTGTTTCGCCTCGAACGTCCCTGCCAGCGTACGTCGCGCCGGGCCAGCTCGGCTACGAAGCCTGCGGCAGGTCCGCCAAGCGGAGCGACAGCACGCGCGAGGTCGAGTCGTCGGCCATCGAGACACCGTAGATGGCGTCCGCCGCCTCGATGGTGCGGCGGTTGTGGCTGATGACGATGAACTGCGAGCGGTCCGTCAGCTCCTTCAGCGTGTCGACGAAACGGCCGACGTTCGCCTCGTCGAGGGCGGCATCGACCTCGTCGAGGACGCAGACGGGGGCCGGGTTCACCGACAGCAGCGCGAACAGCAGCGCCACCGAGGTGAGCGAGCGCTCGCCGCCGGACAGCACCGCGAGGCTCGCAACGCGCTTCCCGGGTGGCTGCGCCGAGATCTCGACGCCGGCTTCCTCGCCGTCCTCGCCCTCAAGGAGTCGGAGCTCGGCGGCGCCGCCGCCGAAGAAGCGCTCGAAGTAGCCGGAGAAGGCCGTCGCGACGGCGGCGAAGGTCTCGCGGAAGCGCTCGGCGATGAGCTTGCGCAGCTCCTCGATGGCCTGGCGAAGGTCGGCCTCGGCGGTCTCGAGGTCCTCGACCTGGCCCTTCAGGAACTCGTAGCGCTCCTGCTCGGCGGAGAGGTCCTCGATCGCCTCGACGTTCACGGGACCAAGCGAGCGTATCTCGCCGCGCAACTCGGAGATGCGCTTGCGCAGCTCGACGGGGCTCACCTCGGCGCCGCCGCGGATGGGGCGGCCGGCCGCGGCCAGCGCCTCGGCCTCACCGTCTTCCTCGGAGGCGTCGTCCGAGGAGTCGAACAGGCCTCGTTGCTCCGCCACCTCGCGCTCGCGCTGCGTCGAGGGGGCCGACTCCTTCGAGGGGGCGGCACGGACGAGGCCGTGCTCGTCGAGCTCGAACCCGTCGTCGCGCATCTGCTCCTGCACGCGCTGCAGCTGCCCGAGGGTCTGGCGGAGCGCGTTCTCGGACTCGAGGACCGAGCGCTCCGCCGTCAGGAGCGCCGCCTGCGTCGACTGGCGCTCGTCCTGCAGGCCCTGCTCCTCGCGGAGGACGGCGCCGAGGGCCTCGCGGGCCGGCTCGACGGCGGCCTGGGCGAGCGCGAGCGTCTGCTGCTGCTGCTCCACGCCCTCGCGCATGCCGCGTAGCGACAGCTCGAGGTCCTGACTCTCCTCGGTGGCGGCGCGGAGCTGCTCGCGGCGCTGGGCAAGCTGCTCGCGCGCGCGGCGGCGAGCCTCGGCGCGCTCCTCCCGCTGCTCGATGGCGGCGCGCTGCGTGCCCTCGATGGCGGCGAGCTCGGTAACGGCCGCCGTCACGCGCTCGGCGACGGCGTCGCGCTCGGCGCCGACCGCGTCCGAGCGGTCACGCAGCGTGGTCAGTGAGGCCTCGGCGGCGGCGAAGTCGCGCTCGAGCTCGTCGCGGCGGGCGATCGCAGCATCGACGGCCGACGCGTCGCCGGCGCCCTGGGCGAGGGCGCGACGCACGAGGCCCATCTCGCCGTTCAAACCAGCCTGACGACGTCGGAGCGCGGCGGCCTCCTGCTCGTGGGTGCGGCGCTGCTCCTCGGCGGTGTCGGCCGAGGTGCGAGCCTCATCGACGGCCGAGCGCGCCTCGAGGATCACGCGCTCGAGCTCGCCGAGGCGACCTCGGGCGACGCCCACGGCCTCGTCGAGGGCGACCCGGCGCTCGGGCAGCTCCTCGAGCTCGCGCTGCAGGCTGAAGCGCTCGCTGCCCGCGCCGACGCGGCCGCCGAAGTAGGCGCCGCCGGGGCGGAGCAGCGTGCCGTCTCGCGTCACGACCGAGCCGAGACCGCGCTGGACCATCTCCTGCGCCGTCGCGAGGTCGTCGACCACGATGATGCGGCCGAGAAGCGTGTCGATGAGCGGGCGGTAGCGCTGCTCGCAACGCACGAGGCGGGCGGCCACGCCGACCACGCCGCGCTCGTTAAAGAGGTTGAGCGGGTACTGGTGCGGCACCTTGTCGAGTGGATAGACCGTCGCGGTGCCGGCGCTCTGATCGCGCAGGTAGCCGAGGGCCGCGACGGCATCGTCCTCGCTCTCGACGACGATGGCCGAGACCTGCTCGGCGAGCGCGGCCTCGATGGCCTGGTCGAGGCCGCTGGGGACACGCAGCAGGCTGATCACTGCGCCGATGACGCCTCGAAGGCCGTCCGCGTCTTCGGGGGCGTCCTGCGGCAGGCGCGGCGCATCGAGGAGCGCCTCGGCGCCACCGCCGGCGACACCGACGGAGGCGGCCAGCCGCTCGAGCATGGCGGCGCGCTCCTCGTGCTGGCGGAGGGCGGACTCGGCGGCGCGGAGGGCGTCGCGGGCCTCGATCAGCTGGCGCAGCTGCTCCTCGAGGTGCGCCTCGGCGCGCTCGCGACGGGTGCGCGATTCGCCGCTGCGGAGGTCGTGGCTCTGCCCCTCGCGACGGAGGGTGAGCGCGCGCTGGCCGAGCTCGCGCAGCTCGCCGAGCAGACGCTCGCGGTTCGCCTCGGCCTGGCGGCGTTCGGCGTCGGCGGCGAGCTGGCGCTGCTGCAGCTCCTCGATGCGGCGACGGGCATCGTTGAGCGCCTCGTCGAGGCGGGCGCGGCGGGACTGGGTCTCGGAGAGCTCGCGCAGCACCACGCGCGCGGCCTCGTCGGCCGAACGCAGCGCCTCGCGCTCGCGCTCCACGCGGCCGCGGGCCTCGAGGACCTGCGCCTCGAGGCCGGAGAGATCCGTGTCGCCCTCGTCGCCGGCGTCCGGCGCGGCCTCGAGGGAGGCGAGCTCGGCCTCGAGCTCCGCGCGGCGGGCGGCGAGCAGCTCCAGCCGCTGCTCGGTGAGGGCGATCTGCTGCTTCGAGGCCATCTCGGCCTCGGCGAGCCGCCGCTCCTCGGCCTGGAGCGCCTCGAGCGCTTCGCGGCGCTCCGTGGCGAGCGCATTCAGCTCGGTGAGGCGCTTGCCGACGCGATCGGCGTTCTGCTGCGCGATGCGGAAGGCCTGCGTGTGCTGGTCATGCGCGGCGCGAGCGGAGGCCAGCGCCTCGTTGGCGGCGCGGAGCTCGTGGTCGAAGTAGACGAGCTGCGCCTCTTGCAGCTCCGACGCGAGCTCGCGGTAGCGCTGCGCACGGCTCGTCTGCCGCTGGAGCTGGCGGATGCGCGGCTCGACCTCGCGGATCAGCATGCGGACTCGGCCGAGGTTGTCTCGGGTCTCGGTCAGTCGGCGCTCGGAGAGCGTGAGCTGCTGGCGGTGGCGACGAACGTTCGCAGCCTCCTCGATGAGGTCACGGCGCTCGGACGGGCGCATGGCGAGCACCTCGTCGACGAGGCCCTGCGACATCATCGCGTAGGAGTTCTGGCCGACGCGGGCGCGGCGGAAGAGGTCGGTCACGTCGCCGAGGCGCACCTTCTGGCCGTTGATGAGGTACTCGTTCTCGCCGGAGCGGAACGCGCGGCGCGTGACCGTGACCTCACCGAACTCGATGGGCATCCAGCCCTCGGCATTGTCGAGGGTGATCGAGACCTCGGCGGCGCCCATCTGCCGGCGGCGGTCGGAGCCCGAGAAGATCACGTCCTCGGTCTTGCGTGCACGGATCTGGCGCGCCGACGTCTCGCCGAGCGCCCAGCGGATGGCGTCGGAGACGTTGGACTTGCCGGAGCCGTTCGGGCCGACGATCACCGTCAGCCCGGGACCGAAGTCGAAGGTCTGGCGGTCGGCGAAAGCCTTGAAGCCGTGCGCCTCGAGTCGTCTCAGGTGCATCGGGGGCTCCTCGTCACTGCGCGGTCTCGATGTTCGAGGCTGCGTCCGCCGGGGAGCGAGCGGCGCTGCGTTCGTCGCGTTCGTTGGTGGCGCCTTCGTTCAGGCGTTCGGTCAGGACGTCGAGGGCCACGCGGGCGGCCTCCTTCTCGGCGAGCTGGCGGCTGGCGCCGCTGCCGGTGCCCAGCACCTCGGTGCCCAGCCGGACCTCGACGGTGAAGAGGCGGTCGTGCTCGGGTCCGTCCTCGGCGATCGTGATGTACTCGGGGCGGGCCTGGAGGCCCTGCGTCAGCTGCTGGAGGTCGCCCTTGGGATTCAGCACGGCGTCCTCGTCGAGGGCGTCGATGTCCGGCCCGAGCGTGCGGTCGATGAAGTCGCGCACCGCCTCGAGGCCCTGGTCGAGCAGGATCGCGCCGACGATCGCCTCGTAGACGCGCTCGAGGTTGCGCTCGCGCTCGCGGCCGCCGGTGCCCTCCTCGCCACGTCCGAGCAGCAGCGAGGCACCGAGGCCGAGGTCACCGGCGACGCGCGCGAGGGTGGGGCCCATCACGAGCTGAGCCCGCCACTCCGTGAGGCGTCCCTCCGGCTGATCCGGGTAGCGGTCGTACAGCGTCTCGGCGATCACGAGGCCGAGGGCCGCATCGCCGAGGAACTCGAGCCGCTCGTTGGTCTCAGGGGCCAGCTCCGGGTGCTCGTTGGCGTAGGACGAATGGGTGAGCGCGACCCGCAGCAGGCCTTCGTCGCGGAACTCGACCTCGATGGCATCCGCCGCAGCGCGCACGCGCTCGCCGAGGTCACGACGGTCCGGATCGGAGGAGGCGGAGACCACGGCAACCCCTCTGCACACGTCCGCGCCTCCGCCTCGCGTACGATGTGCCGCACGTGACCGTGCAGACCAGCGATCGCGCTCTTCGGGTCCGTCGCTGGGCCGCGATCGTAGGAACCGACCCTCGCCAGTGTCAATAACCGATCATGCGCCTATGCGCCTGAACGAACGTGGCCTCCTCGAAGCGCTACCGACCGAGGTGGCGCGGGCGGTGCGCGCTGCCTCGAACCTGTCAACGCGTCAGGGTGGCCGGCTCTGGGTCGTCGGTGGCGCCGTCAGGGATTATGTAGCAGATGTGCCACTGCGAGACGCCGATCTCGCGACGGACCTCGATGCCGGCGAGCTGGCGAGCGAGGCGGCGCGACGCCTCGGCGGCACCGTGAGCGCGTGGCCGCGCTTCGGGACGGCCTCGATCGCCCTCGACGTGCATCGCGTCGACCTCGCGACGCTGCGCAGGGAGCGCTATCCGAGGCCGGGAGCGCTGCCGGTGGTCACGCTTGGCGCGAGCATTGAGGAGGACCTCGGGCGGCGCGACTTCACGGTGAATGCGATCGCCCTCGAGCTGGGCCGGCCACGGGGCGTCGTGGACCCGTTTGGCGGCCTCGATGATCTGCGGGCGCAGCGGCTGCGGGTCCTGCATGAGCGATCGTTCCGCGACGACGCGACGCGGCTGTGGCGCGGCGCCCGCTACGCCGCCCGCCTCGACCTGCGCCCCGACGCGGAGACGGCGCGCCTGATCGATGCCGGCGGCGCGTGGCTTCGGTCGATCAGCGCCGATCGCATCTGGGCCGAGTTCGAACGGACGGCCGCGGAGCGCCGACCGGGGCGCGTGCTCGCGTTGCTCGAGGATTGGGGCGTGCTCGCAGCGACCCACCCCACGCTGCGCCACGGCCTCGAGGCGCGTCGCGCCCTCGGACGACGTCGATTGCCCCTCGATGTCGCGTGCCTGCTGGCGGTGCTGCTCGCCGGCGAACCCGAGCGCGAGGCGGCAGCGGCGCGCCTCGGGGCGACGACCGAGGCGCGGCGGGCCGTCGAAGACGCCTCGCGGCTGCTGGCTGCCTCGGAGGGAGCCCTGCGGGACACAGAGGTGCTGAGCGGCCTCGAGTCGACGGGCGAAGCGGGCCGCGAGGCGGCTCGCATGCTCGCGCCGGAGAGCCAGCGGCGGCTGCAGCGGGCGTTGCGACGGTGGGAGCGAACGCGCGCCCACCTCGATGCGCCCGCGCTGGAGCGCCTCGGGGTCGCGCGCGGGCCGGCCCTCGGGGAGTGGCTGCGACGCTTGCGCGCCGAGCGCTACCTCGGCAATGTGGGCAGCGCCGCCGAGGTCCGCCGGCTGATTCGGCGCGAACTTGCGGCCTCGCGCTCGCCGCGGGCCGGCGCGCCGCCGAGAGGAACAACGCGATGACCGAGTCCGACGTCCGGCTCTGCGACGTATGCGGCCTGGCCGTCGAGGACGCGCGCCTCATCCAGCAGTGCTTCAGCTGTGACCGCTGGTTCCACCTCAACCCTCGACAGGACGTCGACGGCATCGACTGCGGCGACGCGTGGCTCGGGCAGAACCTCGGCGTCGAGTACTTCTGCCAGGTCTGCATCGACGAGCAGCGCGACGAGGCGCTGGCCGCGCACGGTGGTGACGCCGGGCGACTGGCTCAGCACGAGGTGATGCAGATGGTCACGCCCGGCGCGATGATGCCACCCGCCTCGACGCCACCGCCCTCGCGTCGAGCCACGCGCCGCGACGGCGATGCAGCGAGCCCGCCACCGAAGCCGGTGCGCACGCCGAGGCGACGCCGCTACCGGCGCCTCGACGGGTAGGACGGCGCGATGACGTCAGCGCGCGAGCGCCGTCGCTCGAACGATCGCGGTCGGCGACGGGTTCCGCCCGCGCGAGACACCTCGACGGTGCTGCCGCCGCCACCCGCCTCGACGGGCGACGAGCGCCGGAGCCTCGTCGGGCCGCTGGTCGTGCTGCTGCTCGGCGTGTGGCTTGGGCGGGCCTTCCAGCTGCTGCCCTCCGGCCTCGAGAGCGTGGCGGGCATCGCGCTGGCGCTGGCCTCGGCGGTGCTCATCGCGATCGCGTACCGACGCTGGGCTCGCGCACAGATGGAGCGCGCGCGAGCACGACGGGCCTCGAACTCGGGGCGCTAGACGCGTGCGAACCAGGTGCAGCCGTCCGCCTCGATGCCGTCAGGCGGGTGCTGCAGCGGCGCGAAGCCGCATCGCAGCATGAAGTAGAGCCCGCGCCCGTTCGTCCGAGGCACGACCGTGAAGCAGCGCTCGACGCCGTCGTCGGCCAGACGCGCTTCGGCGGTGAGAAGCGCGCGCATCGCGAACGCGTGGCCTCGATGGTCCGGCGCGATCGCCACGGCCTCAATGGTCGCCGCCGCCTCGAACGGGCGGCCGAGGCGCAGCACGAGGACACCGACGGGCTCCTCGACGCCGTCGGCGCGGACCTCGTAACCAACGGCGCCGCCCTCGAACAGGGGCCGATCGCCCTCGAAGCCGCGCTCGATGCCATCGCGCAGGGCTTGCTCAGTGCCCTCGGGGAGCGGTGTCTCGAGGTCGATCGGGCGCAAGCGCACGCCGTGGCCTCGAGCCCAGTCTCGGCGCGGCGCAAGCGACGGCGTCACGAGCGGCCGAGCCATTCCGCCACGGCGGGGCCGATCGCCGACGTGGGCACTCGGCGTACCTCGCAGTCGGGCAGCGCGTCGAGGAAGGCCTCGCCATAGCGTCTTGTGAGCACGCGACGGTCGAGGATGAGCACAACCCCGCGCTCCTCGGCGCCGCGGATGAGCCGCCCGAAGCCCTGGCGGAACCGCAGCAGCGCCTGCGGCAGCGCGTACTGCTGGAAGGGGTCCTCGTAGACCTCGGCGCGTGCGGCGTGGATCGGGTCGTCCGGCACCGGGAACGGGAGCCGCGCAACCGCGATCTGGGAGAGCGTGTCGCCTCGGATGTCGACACCCTCCCAGAAGGCGGCGGTGCCGAGCAGCAACGACCTCGGTTGCTCCACCAGGTGCTCGATGAGCCGCCCGGGCGAGCCGTCGAGCTGCTGCGCCATCACCGTGATGCCGGCACGCGCGAGTGGGCCTCGGAGCGTGCCGGCCGCGTGGCGGACGGCGCCGTGCGAGGTGAAGAGCGCGAGCGTGCGGCCGCCCGCGGCCTCGACGGCCTGGCGCAGCGTGTCGTGCTGCGCGGCGGCGTGGCCGGGCGCATCGGGCTCGGGCACGTCGGTCGCCACGAGCACGAGGACGGCACGGCGGTAATCGAAGGGCGACGGGATGCGCATCGTCTCCGCCTCGTCGAGGCCGAGGCGGCTCATCGCGAACTCGAAGCTGTCGCCGGCCGCCAGCGTCGCGCTGGTCGCGACCACCGAGGTGCGGCCGCCATAGACCTCGCCCGCGAGTTGATCGGCGACATCGAGCGGGGCGGCGAAGAACTGCGCATCGGCCTCGGTGACGCGCGTCCAGCGCACCATGCCTCGGGCGCGCGCCAAGACGGCGGCGTGCAGCGCGTCGCGAGCCGCGAGCACCGAGGCACGGAGGCGGCCGAGGTCGAGTGCGAGGCGCTCCGTGCCGGGAGCAGAGCCCTCGGGCAGGGACTGCACGCCGTCACGCGCGTCGGCGATGCGACGTTGCAGTTCGACGAGCGCGAGATCGAGCTGGATCGCCGCCTCCTCGACGTCCTCCCACATTGGCTGGGAAGCACGCGGGGCGGGGATCGCGGCGTCGGTGTCGAGACCGCCACGGTCCTCGAGCTGGGTCTCGGCGTAGCGGCGGAGGGCGCGGTCGACGGCGGGCAGGGCCTCGCGGACGTGGCTGGCGGCGCCTCGGATGCCGCCGGCGAGCGGCGTGAGACCCGCCAGCGGTGAGAGCGGCATGTCATCGAGGAGCGCGGCGCGCTGCAGGCGGCCCGTCACGCCGCCGCCCGACGCGATCTCGTCGACGAGCGAGCGCAGCTCTCGGATGGAGAGCGCGCTGCCGAACTGGTCGGTCGCGACGCCCTCGAGCCGATGCGCCTCATCGATGACGAGGTGGGGCGCGGGTGGCAGCACCGTCGAGCCCGCGCGCGCGTCGGCGAGCAGCAGCGCGTGGTTGGCCACGACGACGTGCGAGCCGGCGGCGCGCTGGCGCGAGCGCAGCAGGAAGCACGAGCCGTCCTGCACGAACGCGCAGCGCCTCGTGAGGCAGTCGACGTCGCCGGCCGATAGATCGGTCCAGCCGCCTCGCTCGTCCGACGGCATGTAGAGCTCGCCGAGGTCGCCCGTCTCGGTGATCGGGAGCCACGTCGCGATGCGGGCGTGGAGGCGCGCCTCGGCGGGAGTGCGGGGGTTGGCGGCGGTACGCGCCTCGGCCCAGCGCTCGAGGCAGAGGTAGTTCGCGCGGCCCTTCAACACGGTCCAGCGCAACGTGCCGGGCTCGACGCCCTCCGCGGCCTCGACGAGGCGCGCGGCCAGGGGGAGCTCGCGGCCGGCGAGCTGCTCCTGGAGGTTGAGGGTGTGTGTCGAGACGAGCGTGCGCTCGCCGGTGCGGAGGGCGTGCAGCAGCGACGGCACGAGGTAGGCGAGCGACTTGCCAGTGCCCGTTCCGGCCTCGACGGCGAGGTGTCCGCCATACGAGTGCACCTCGCCGACGGCCTGCGCCATCTCGGTCTGGCCGGCGCGCGGCTCAAAGTCGGGAAAGAGCTCGGGCCTCGTCGCGGCGAGGGCGAAGACCGCCTCGATCTCGGCGGACGACGGGCGCCGGGCTGGCTCGTCCGCGCCCTCGGTGAATCGCGGGGCGACGACGGGCCACGGTTCGGGCGGCGGGGGCAGCGACAGCGCCTCGTCGCGACGCCCTGCGCCGGCTCCGGCGTCGGCGCGCGCGAGCGCCTCGGAGAAGAGCGTCGCGGCGGCCCAGCCGGCGCTCAGGGCGAACGCCTCGAGGTCCACGAGCACGAAGCGCGGCTGACGCTCGAGCAGCGTGAGGAGGCGGATGAAGACCTCGGCGGTGCTCTCGGCGTCGGCGAGCGCGCGGTGGAGGTCTCCTTCCTCGAGACCGAGCCGGTCGCGGAGGGCGCCCAGGTTGAGGCGGCTTGCGGTCGGCATCAGCACCGACGCGAGCTCCCAGGTGTCGAATCGCGTGCCGGGCAGCTCGAGGCCGCCGGTCGCGAGGAAGTCGAGGTCGAACTGAACGTTGTGGCCGACGACGGGCGACGCACCGACGAACGAGGAGAGCCTCGAGAGGGCGAGCGTCGGGGTCGGCGCGCCGGCGACATCCGCGTCCTCGATGGACGTGAGGGCACGGACCTCGCGCGGGATCGGGCGGCCGGGATTCACGAAGGTGCGGAAGCGGTCGCGCACGCCGGAGCGGTCGAAGCGGACCGCGCCGACCTCGATGATGCGGTCGTTGAGGCGGTCGAACCCCGTCGTCTCGAGGTCGATGGCCACGAACTCGGTGAGGTCGGTCCAGTGGCTCGGGCGGTCGGGCATCCTGCCCGTCCGTTCAAGGCCCTCGATGAGGGCGGTTCACGCGACTACTTCGCGGGGAGGACGGTCTCCTCCTGGGCGGCTTCGATGCTGCCCTGCTCGAAGCGGACGAAGCGACCGGCGGCCGTGCGGTGCACGGCCTCCATGCGCCCCGCGTGGAGCAGCTCGAGGAAATGCGCCTCGTCTCGGATCTCCTCCTCGAAGCCGGTAGCGTAGTACCCAACGCCGGACTTCGAGTGGGCGTCCGAGCCGCCCGTCGTCGGCAGGTTGGCGAACTTCGCGACCTCGGCGGCGAAGTAGTTCTCGCGCGGCGTGTTCGCGGCGTTCGCGATCTCGATGGCGTCGACGATCTTGAAGACCGGCATCTCGGCGGCCTGCTCGGGCGTCATGTTGAAGGGCTCGCCACCCTTGCGCATCGCCGTGACGGGATCGAAGACGTGGCGGAAGGGGTGCGCGACGATCAGGAAGCCGCCGACCTTGTCGAGCTCCTCGCGCAGGCGGTCGGCGCGGCGGATGCCGCCCACGTACTCGCGCAGGCCGATCGCCAGCATGTGGCCGTACTCGGTCGAGACTTCGATGCCGAAGTTGATGAAGAGGTGGCCGTTGTCGGCGCGGTAGCCGACCTGACGGTGGCGCTCCCACACCTGGTCGTGCTCGGCGAGGTTGCAGCCCGTCAGGCCGGCCTCGACGGCGATCTCGGGCAGCTCGACGGGGTCGAGCATGCTGTCGGAGGACGTGCCCAGCGTGTGCAGGTGCATGTCGATGACTGAGGCCTGCAGGCCGTCTGTGAGCTCCAGGACCGGCTCCCCCCGAGGCACGGTGCGTGTGCACCAGACGCGATGCCTCCGGAGCATACGAGAAGCGGGCTCCGAGGCGCCAGACTCCGCCGGTCGGCGGCTAGAGGCCGAGCACGGGCAGGAGCCAGCCGAACGAGAGCGCCGCGACAACGGCCGACGCCGTCAGCGGCCACGCTGGACGCCCGCGGACGAACCACGCGAGCCCCATCGAGGCGAGCACGAGGCCGACGATGACGGCCGTGAACCAGGCGTTCGGGCTGCCGAGCCCGGCGCCGGGACGGTCGGAGTCGAACCTCAGCAGCACCGCCCCCAGGACGAGGCCGAGCGCCGTCCACCACAGCATGAGACCGTTCACGAACGCGACGCCGACGAGCGGCATCGGCACCTTCAGGTTCTGGGAGCGGCCGATCCAGCTCGGGCTCCTCGAGAGGGCGACGAGCGCGATGGCCGTCGTGGCGAAGGCGACGGCCGCGCCGGCGATGAGGCCGGCCAGCAGTGCCTGCAGCACACGGTCGTCGGGCATCGACGCCCCGCCTAGCCTCGAGCAGCGGCGTCGGCCTCGAGCGGCTCGAGGGCGGTCGCGGCGGCCGTGCCGATCGTCGTGACGTCGAAGACCTCGGCGCCGGCGTTCCTGAAGTCGCGCTTCAACTCGGAGACCTTCGCGCGGTCGCTCACCAGCACGAAGACGGCGGGGCCGGCGCCGCTCAGGTGCAGCTTCGGCGCTCCGGCGGCGTGGTAGGCGCCGTAGTGGGCCATCAACTCGGCGTCGGTGCGCTCGATGACCGCCTCGAAGGCGTTGCCGAGGTCGTTCGTGGGGGGCGGGGCGCCTCGGGCCATGCGCGCCGCCAGCCGCTGGGCGCGCTCGCCGCTCGTGAGGTCGCGCGGCGTGAGCGCGCCGAAGCGAGAGCCGGTCTTGTTCGCTCGCGCCTGGACGGGCGGGACGAGCACCAGCATGCGGAGGGGGCGCAGGTCCTTCAGCGGCTCGACGAACTCGCCTCGGCCGGTGCAGTGGGCGGCGCCGCCGTAGACGAAGAACGGCACGTCCGAACCGACCTCGGCAGCGACGTCGGCAAGACGCTCGCGCGACCAACCGAGGCCCCACATCGCATCGAGGGCGCGGATGACGGCCGCGGCATCGGACGAGCCGCCACCGAGGCCGGCGGGGTGCGGGATGCGCTTCGTGACCTCGATGCGGACATCGGGCTCGCGACGGGCGGCCGCGGCGAGGGAGCGGGCGGCGCGACCGGCGAGGTCGTCGGCGGCATCGATGCCGCGCGCCCAAGGCCCCTCGAGCGCGACCTCGAGGCCCGTCGCGGGGCGGACGGTGATGGTGTCCGCGAGGCTGATCGTGGTCATCACCGTGTCGATGTCGTGGTAGCCGTCCTTGCGGCGTCGGACGACCTCGAGCGCCAGATTCACCTTCGCCGGCGCGGTGGCGCGCACGCCCTCGGCGAAGCGAGCGCCCTCTCGAGGCGCCTTAGCCGGCATCGAGCACCCCGGGGTGACGGGCATCGACGAGGTCGAAGAGGCGCCGCCAGTCCTCGAGGCCGAGGTGCTGCGCCCTTGATGAGCGATCGACCTCAGCGGCCTCGAGTGTGGCATCGAGGGCAGTCGCGGCGATGCCCAGCGCCGAGGTGAGGGCGTTGTGCAGCTGCTTGCGCGGCTCGGAGAAGCCGGCACGCAACAGGTTGAAGAAGCGCTCTCGCGCCTCGCCCTCGAGGTCGAGCGGCGGCTCGGCAGCGCGCTCGATGCGCACGACGGCCGAGTGCACCTTCGGCGGCGGGAAGAAGGCCGTGGGCGGCACCTCGAGCACGATCTCGGCGGGCCCGAAGCATCGCACCGCCATCGAGAGCAGCGACTCGCGGCCCTCGCCGCCGACCATGCGACGCGCGACCTCGCGCTGAACCATCACGACGATGCGATCGGGCGGTGCCTCGGCCTCGATCAGGCGCCGGACGACGGGCTGGGTGATGTAGTAGGGCAGGTTGCCGCAGGCGACGTAGGGTGGTGCCGCCTCGCACTCCTCGAGCAGCTCGAGCGGGGTGAAGTCGAGCACGTCGGCGGCGACGACGCAGAGGCCCCCGGCGTCCTCGAGACGGGTCCTCGTGAAGGACGCCAGCTCCTCGTCGAGCTCGACGGCGACGACGTGGCCGGCGCGCGTGACCAGCTGCTCGGTGAGCACGCCGGGGCCCGCGCCGATCTCGAGGACGGTCGAACGGGCCTCGAGGCCGCACGCGTCGGCGATGTCGGCGAGGACGAACTCATCGACGAGGAAGTGCTGGCCGAGCGCCTTGCGCGGGGCGAGTCCGACGCGCCTGAGCAGCGCGGGCAGCTCGAGGTCGGTCGCAGCAGTGGCGGCCGGGGTGCGCCGAGGGCGTGCGCTGCCTCGACGGGCGGCGCTGCTGGGACGCCGCTTCGCGTGCGTGCGTCGAGGGCTCATGTCGCCCTCGACGCCCCGAGGCGGGCTCGGAATGGTCGTGCCCCGTCGTCGAAACGGTCCACAGGCTTGCCCCCAGAAGCCGGCTCAAACCCGGCTACCCTGCGGCACCCGATGTGACCGACGTACCGCTGCTTCCTTCCGGACCTGACGGGGTTAGCCGGGCATCGCCGCGCAGGACCTGGCTCTCAACACCAGCCGCCGTTGGCAGTCCCCAGGGACTCCATCCCTCGGACGGGCATTCAGCCCCGCTAAAGCGGATTGCGGGTACAGGGCACCGCTAGTTCCCCGCCTAGCACGACCGCCGGAGATCGTAGGTGGGCAGCGATACCGGGGTCAAAGCGGGAACGCCCCGATTCGTCGCCCGGGCTTCCGAACTCCCGCTCGGGCGTCGAGGCGGGTACGCTAGCGCCCGCTTCGAGGTTCGGAGGACTCTGTGGCGGATTCGTTGCGCCTGCTGTCGATCGCTCATCCCCTGCGGAATCCGCTGGTGGACAACCACTCGATCTTCAATGCGCCCTCGTTGTTCGACTACGAGGCGATCTCCATCGATGTCGGCGGCGTCTTCGACTCAATTCGGCAGGTCGTCGAGGGCGAGGTTGAGCACCGCACGCGCTCAGGGCTGCCGATCGTCAACGGCGAGTCCTCGGCGGCTGCGACCGGCCTTGCGGACCTGCTGAAGCGGCGACAGGACGAGCTCCAGCGCGCCCTCGAGCGGGGCGCCGTCGTCACCGTCTTCCTCCATCCGCAGGCGACGCTGCCGCAGGTGTCGGGCTTCTCCGGCCTCGATCGGTACTTCCTCCTGCCCGCACCTGCGGGGATGTCGTGGGACAGCCGCGCCGTGCGCGGCGGCGAGGGCACTTCGGCAGCAGTCACCGATCACGGACACCCCTTCGCTCCCGTCATCGATGTGCTGCGAGGGGACCTGCTGTACCGCGCCTACCTCGATGACCGTGCGCCCGGATTCGCCGGGCATGCGCACGTGATCGCGCGATCGCCGGGCGGCGGCGTCGTCAGCGCGGCGTTCGACGTCGCCTCGGGCGAGGTCGTGTTCCTGCCGACGCCTCGAACGGCCGGCTCGAACCTCTCGGCGGCGCTGGCGAGCGCCATCCTCGATGCGATGCGCGGCGTCCTCGGCGACCCACGCGCGACGCCACCAGCGTGGATCGGCGGCATCGAGGTCGCCGGCCTCGCGGAGCGCGAGCAGAACGCGGCCGAGGCGCGCGAGGCGCTGGAGCGGGCGCAGCAGGCTCTCGACGCGGCCGAGCACGCGCGGGCCGAACTCGCGCGGGTGCGCGACGTGCTGTGGGTCGAGGGCGACAGCGCCCTGATGCCGGCCGCGCTCCGTTGCCTCGAGCTGCTCGGCTTCGAGCCGGCCGGCGACCAGCGCCTGCAGGCCCCGGAGGGCGAGCTCTACGTCGAGGCCCACGCCATCGACGGGCCGGTCGGGATGGTGCCGCACTACCGGCTGCGCTCGCGCATCGATGCGGTGATCGCCGAGGAGGGGCGCGCACCTCGAGGTCTCGTCGTGGCCTCGGGTCAGCGACTCGTCGCCCCGGCCGACCGCGACGAGCCGTTCAGCTCCTCGTTACGTGTCGCAGCGGAGGCGACGGGATACGCGCTGATCACCTCGACGGCGCTCTTCGAGGCGGCGAGCGCCGTGCTCGCGGGGAACCTCGATACTGACGCGGCCTCGACGCTACGCGCGCGGCTGCTGGGGACCGATGGGCTGGTCGACGTGGGGGATCTGCTCGGAGAGACGCCCACCGGCTAACCGCCCCTCGAGCGGGAGCCGCAGCGAGAACGTCGCGCCCGCGCCCGGCGTCGAAGTGACGGCCACCGTGCCGCCGTGGGCCTCGACGGCGCCGCGCACGATCGCGAGCCCGAGCCCGCCACCGCCTCGAGCGTCGTCGCGGCGATGGCGCGACGCCTCACCTCGATAGAAGCGGTCCCATACCCGAGGCAGGTCGGCGCTCGCGATGCCCTCGCCGCTGTCGTGCACTTCGAGGAGCGCCGAACCGGCATCGAGGCCGACACGCACCTCGACATGGCCACCGGCCTCGGTGTGCTCGAGCGCATTACTGACGAGATTGCCGATCGCGCGCTCGATCCAGTCGCCGTCGAGCAGCAGCGGAGGTGGCGCAGCGGCGACCTCGAGGGTGAGGTCGAGGCCCTGCCTCGATGCCTGCGCTTGCATCGCCGAGACCACCTCGGCCGCGATCTCCTCGAGTGCGACGAGGCGCGGCGTGAGCGACAGCGCACCGGCGTCCATGCGCGCGAGGGTGAAGAGGTCGTCGATCATGCGGTCGAGGCGCTCGATCTCGCGGCGCATCGCCTCGAAGTAGCGTGCGACCTCGGCGGGGTCATCGACGACGCCGTCGCTGAGGGCTTCGGCCATCGCGCTGACGCTGGCAAGCGGCGTGCGGAGATCGTGCGAGATCGCGGCCGTGAGCTCACGTCGCTCGCGCTCGAGGCGGGCGCGCTCCATCGATGCCTCGCGGAGCATCGCAGCCAGGCGCTCGACGTCGCCCGCGAGCGCGGCCATCTCGTCGCCGCCGCCCATGTTGAGGCGCTGGTCGTAGCGGCCCTCGGTGAGGCCTCGAATCGCGCCGGCGATGCCCTGCACGCGCGCGGTCAGGGTGGAGGCCACCCAGAGGCTGAAGGCGGTCGTGACGATGCCGCTGAAGACGATCAGGGAGGCGAGCAGACGAAGGTCGTGCCCCGTCGAGACGAACATGAGCTGCGCGACGATAAAGACGTTGAGCAGAGCGACGGCCGTGCCGATGGCCGTGCTGACGAACAGCTTCGTGCGAATCGAAAGGCGCACCGTGCGGTCGGCGAAGCGGAGCGCGACCCAGCCGCCCGCCATCGTGCCGGCGCCGGCAACGGCGAAGTAGAGCGCGAGATCCCACATCTCGTTGCGCGGCGGCCCGATGAGGAGCTGCACGACAACGAGTCCCGCGAGGAGCGCGACAGCGAGGATGGCCAGGCCTGCCAGCCAGGGCGCCAGGGGCCCCAGCGAGAAGCCTCGAGGTGCGGTGGTCGCGGGGCGGCTCATGGCTCGAACTTGTAGCCGACGCCCCACACCGTCTTGAGGTGGCGGGGCCTCGAGGCGTCGGTCTCGACCTTTGAGCGGAGGCGGCGCATGTGGACAGTCACGGTGTTCGGGTCGTTCGGCGACTCCAGCCCCCAGACGGCATCGACGATCTGGTCGCGGGCAAAGACCTGGCGCGGCCTCGAGGCGAGGTACAGCAGCAGATCGAACTCGCGGGCCGTGAGATGGATCGGGCCGTCCGCGCCTTCGACGGTGCGCGCGCGCTCGTCGATCACGAGGTCGTCGAAGCGGAGCGCCTGGCCCTCGGTGGTCGCGGCGCCACCGCCGGCACGGCGGAGGACGGCCTCGACGCGTGCGCCGAGCTCTCGCGGGCTGAAGGGCTTCGTCATGTAGTCGTCGGCGCCACTGCCGAGGCCGATCAGCTTGTCGACCTCCTCGCCTCGGGCGGTCAGCATGATGATCGGCGTCTGCGAACGCTCGCGAATGCGCCGGCAGATCTCGAGGCCGTCCATGCCCGGCAGCATGAGGTCGAGCACCACGAGGTCGGGCTCGAAGTGGTCGAAGGCCTCCATGGCGCGGGCGCCGTCGTGCTCGAGGCGCACGTCGTGGCCGTCGCGGCGGAGGTAGCGCTCCACCACCTCGGCGACCATCGCCTCGTCCTCGACGACGAGGATGCGGCGGCCGTTCAACTGCACCATCGATCCTCCGGCACGACCGGCTGGGTTATCCACATCGTACTCGGCACCCTCGTTCCGAGTTGTGACGCGCGGATTACGACTCGTGCCTCGCCTCGGAACGCTGCTGAGGGGCATCGGGTACGCTCGCGCCGTGGACGTTCACCTCCTCGATGGCACATACGAGCTCTTCCGGCACTTCTACGGCGTGCCGCGCGGGGACGACGGCGAGCCACCGCCGATGGGGGCCGTGATCGGGGTCCTGGGGACGGTGCTACGCATGTTCGAAGAAGGCGCGACGCACCTCGGTGTCGCGACCGACCACGTCGTCGAGTCTTTCCGCAACCACTTGTGGCCGGGCTACAAGACCGGCGAGGGCATCGACCCCGTGCTCTTCGCGCAGTTCCACCCGCTGGAGCAGGCGCTCGAGGCGATGGGGGTGGCCGTCTGGGCGATGACCGACCTCGAGGCGGACGATGCACTCGCCTCGGCGGCCGTTCGCGCCTCGGCGGATCCGAAAGTGGAGCGGGTGTGGGTCTGCACGCCGGACAAGGACCTCGGGCAGGTCGTCGACGGCACGCGGGTGGTGCAGCTCGACCGACGCACCCAGACGGTCATCGACGCGGACGGCGTGCGCGCGAAGTTCGGGGTCGCGCCGGCCTCGATCCCGGACTACCTCGCGCTGGTCGGCGACAGCGCGGACGGGTTCCCGGGGCTGCCCGGCTGGGGTGCCAAGTCGACCGCGGCGGTGCTCGCCCGCTACGAGCACCTCGAGGCAATCCCCCTCGACGTCGCGGATTGGGACATTGAACTGCGGGGGGCGGCCCGTCTCGCCTCGACGCTCGCCGAGCGCCTCGACGATGCGCTGCTCTTCCGCGACCTCGCCACGCTGCGTACCACGGCCGAGGTGCTCGAGGACGTCGAGGCGATTCGCTGGCGCGGCCCGACCGAGGCGTTCGAGGCGTGGACAATCGCCCTCGAGGCGCCGCAGCTGCTCGAACGGGCGCAAGCCCTCGCGGCTCGGGTCGGCGGCTAGGGTTCGAGGACGAGCTTCCCGGTGACACGCCGGTCGGCGAGGCGGCGCAGGGCCTCGGCGGCGCGGGCGAGCGGCAGGCGGTCCGACACGAACGGCCGAATGCGGCCCTCGGCGTGCCAGGCGAAGAGCTCCTCGAAGGACGCGCGCAGCACCTCGGGCGCGTGCTCGCGGTAGGTGCCGATGGTGAAGCCGATGGCCGAGACGTTCTTCACGAGCAGGTGGTTCGCGGGAATCTGAGGCACGTCGCCCGAGGCGAAGCCGACGAGGAGGATGCGCGCGCCCCACGCCGAGGCACTCAGCGAGGCGCGGAAGCCATCGCCACCTACCGGGTCGTACACGACGTCGACGCCGCGCCCTCCGGCGACCTGCACGATGCGGGCCCGCAGCTGCTCCTGATCGAGGCCGGCGCTGTCGATGGTCTCGTCGGCGCCGTGCTCCCGCACCACCTCGAGGCGGTCGGCGCCTCGAGCCACCGCGATCACGCGGGCGCCGAGGGCGTGCGCGACCTCGACGGCGGTGAGGCCGACGCCGCCGGCGGCGCCGTGGACGAGCACGGTCTCGCCAGCCTCGGTGCGTGCGAGGTGGCGGAGGCCGACGTGCGACGTCGCGTAGGCGATGCCGAAGCCGGCGGCCTCCGCGAAGTCGAGGGGGGATGGCATCCGCACGAGGTCGCGCGCGGGCACCACTGCTTCCTCGGCGTAGCCGCCTGAGGAGAGCAACGCGAAGGCGCGGTCCCCGGGCTGCCAGCCCCCGACGTCGGGGGCCACCTCGATGACCTCGCCGGCGGCCTCGAGCCCTAGCGTGAACGGCAGCGGAGGCTGGTCCTGGTACTTGCCCTGGAGCATGAGGAGGTCGGCGAAGTTCACACCGGCGGCGTGGACGCGGAGCCGCACGCTCCCCGCCTCGAGTGGCGGCGCGGGGACCTCGGTCAGCACCAGCGACTCGGGCTCGCCGTGTGCCTCGCATCGGATCGCCTGCATGCTGCCGCTCTCGCCTCGGCTAGTTGTCGATCATGAGAACCGTGCGGGCGACCTCGCCGGCCTTCATCGCACGGAAGGCGTCGTTCACGTCCTCGAGGACGCCGCGCCTCGTGATCATCTCGTCGAGGCGCAGGCGGCCCTGCAAGTAGAGGTCGATGTACTTCGGCATGTCGGAGCGGAAGCGGTTCGATCCCATGCTCGAGCCCTGGATCTTCTTCTCCTGGAGGAAGGACGGTCCGGGGATGTCGACGGTCTGCCCGACCGGGATCATGCCGATCACCGTGGCCGTGCCGCCCGGCCTCAACGCGCCATACGCCTGCTCCGCCGCGACCTTGAGGCCGATCGCCTCGAACGAGTAGTCGACGCCACCACCGGTCATCTCGGTGATGGCCTGCACCGGGTCGCGCGAGGAGGCGTCGACGCTGTGCGTGGCGCCGAGCTCGCGGGCGGTCGCGAGCTTCGACTCGTGGACGTCGACGGCGATGATCTGGCGCGCCCCGGCGATGCGGGCGCCCTGGATCGCGGCCAGACCGACACCTCCGCACCCCCAGACGGCGACCGTCGAACCCGCCTCGATGCGCGCGGTATTCAGCACGGCGCCGAGGCCCGTCGTCACCCCGCAACCGATGAGCGCCATGCGATCGAAGTCGATGTCCTGCGTCACCTTCACGAGCGCGTGCTCGTGCACCAGCATCTGCTCGGCGTAGGCGCCGAGCTGGGCCATCTGACCGACCGCGTTCCCCTCCCAGCTCAGGCGGGGCGGGTCGTCGCGGCTACGCATCGGACGGTTGCGGCAGATGCTCGGGTGGCCCGACAGGCAGTTCTCGCAGGTCCCGCAGAAGATCGACAGGCACGAAATGACGCGATCGCCGGGTGCGAAGTCGGTGACCTGCGAGCCCACGGCCTCGACGACACCCGCGGCCTCGTGACCGAGGACGGCGGGCGCGCGCATTGGGTAGAGACCGTCGACGAAGTGGAGGTCGGAGTGACAGACGCCGCTGGCGACCACGCGCACGAGCACCTCGTGCGCTTGTGGCTCATCGACGTCGATCTGCTCGAACGTGAGCGGCTCGTGCGCGGCGTGGAAGATCGCGGCCTTCATCTCGCCCCCTTCCGGCCACCTCGAAGGGCGGCCCGTGGCGGGCGAGCATAACAGAGCTGACAGGCCGCGCTGACGCGACGTCGAGGGCGCGCCTACCCGAGCCTAGGCGGCGGCCAGCGTCATCGCGCCGCGGTACCACTCCAGCTGGGCGAAGAGGCCCTCGGCGCCGCCGAGGAGCGCGAGGGTCGCCTCGTCCTCCTCGGTCCGCGCCGGCACCTCGACGGGCGCACGGCGCGTGCCGTCGCCGATGCCGAGGTTCTGCGTGATCCGGCGTGCCGAGTGGAGTGTCTGCGCCAGCTGAGCGTCCTCCTCCTGCACGGCGTCGTGGTGGCTCTCGATGGCCTCAGCGAGGCGCGGGTCCATGTCCCAGGCGCGGGCGACCTCGCCACCCCACTCGGCATGGGTGAGGCCGAAGATCATGCGCTCGGCCTGGAGGGGCTCCATCTGGCGCTCGACGAGCTGCATCACGCGCCGGTAGCGGAGGGGCTCCTGCGACGCCATCGAGAGGCGGCCGACGTCGTGCAGCAGGCCGAGGATGTAGGCGGACTCCGCGAGCTCCACGCTCAGGGCGCGGCGTCGCGCCTCGCCGTGGCAGAGCATCGCGACCATCAGCTGGTGCGACCACGTCTCCTCGACATCCATGCCGGCGTCGACGAGGCGCTGGAAGGCGCGGTTCGCGACCGTCCCGAGCACGATCTCGCGCGTCACGCGGAGGCCGATGCGGGGGATCGCAAGGTGGATCGAGGTGATGCGCGAGACCGGCGCCGAGGCGGCGGAGTTCGCCGCTCGCAGCACGGAGCCGCTCAGGCCGGCATCGCCCTCGACGACCTCGGCGAGGTCACCGATGTCGGTCTGCTCGCCGCCCAGCATCTGCAACGCGCGGGCGTGCGACGCCGGGAGGGCGGGGATCTCGAGTCGGCTGTCCATGTGGTGTCTCCTCGATGCCGGCGTGCCTGGATGGGCGTGCCGGAACGGCGGCTATCCAGCGAGGCGCGCGGCCTCGTCGATCTGTCCGATACGTCGGATGAACTCGGCCTCGGGCATGGGCGCGCCATAGGCGTTGCCCTGCACGGCGTCGCATCCGAGCGTGCGGAAGAAGCTCATCTCGTGGACGGTCTCGACGCGCTTCGCGACGGTTGCGAGCTGACGCTCCTTGGCGACGGTCACAGCCGCAGCGATCTGCTCGCGGGCGGCGGCGCTGCCCGTGTTCGACCAGAGATCGACCTTCACGGCGACCACGCCCGGCAGCTCGACTGCCTCGGCGGAGCCGCCCGGCGCCCAGAAGTCGTCGACGGAGACGCCGACGCCGAGCTCGGCAACGCGCTCGAGGACCGGCGCCAGCGCGGAGCGTTTGCCCAGCACTGACATCTCGGTGAGTTCGATCTCGAGGAAGCGGGCCGCGAGACCGCTGACGCGGAGCGCGTTCTCGATCGCCTCGACGAAGCCCTCGCTGGTGACCTGGCCAACCGTGACATTGACAGTGATGTGGAAGTCGGTCAGGCCTTCCATCTGGCGCTGTCGCGCGAACGTGCAGGCCGTGCGCATCACCCACTCGGTGGCGCCCGGCAGCATCTCGAGGGCGGCAGCGCGCGTCAGGAAGTGGCGCGCGGCGGAGACCCCGCGCTCCGGGTCCTCCCAGCGCAGGAGCGCCTCGGCGCCCTTCACGCGCTGGCCGGTCACATCGAAGAGTGGCTGGTAGTGCAGTGCGAGGTCGTCGCGGTCGCTCTCGCCGAGGACGCGGGCCGACAGCATGGCCGGGGAGCGGCGCCGGCGGGGCCGAGAGGCGCGGGCCGCGAGGCGGCCACGCGCGCGCGCGAGGAGCTTCGGGAGCACGCGGATGGCGAGCACGGCCAGCGCCGCGAGCGCGCCAATCGTCGCGATGCTTGCCCACGGCAGGCCACCCGAGGCCTCGGCGGCGGGAGTTGCGGCCGGGGCGCCCGGCACCTCGAACGTCTGCTCGGCGAGCGCCGAGCCCTCGGACGTCTCGAGTCGCGCCTCGATGGACGCCCCGGCGGGGGCGTCGACGGTCACGCTGTCAGGGGCGCCGCTGTATGCCTCGTCGCCGTCGACGAGCACAGAGAACGTGGCCTCGGTGCCGCGCTGCACACGGGCGGCAGCGACGAATTCGCCTTCGGACCCGGCCGGCTCGATGGTGAGCTGCGGCTCAAGCGTCGGGACGGTGACCTCGAGTGTGGTCACGGACGCAGGTGCACCCTCGACAGAGACTTCGACGGTCAGCGTCGCGGCGCCGGGCTGGAGGTCCCACGTGTCGATGGAGAACGGGGCGTCGGCCGGGCCCGAGGCGAGCTCGCGCCCCGCGAGTGAGATGGTTGCAACCGCGCCCTCCGGCGTGCCGGCGAGGCGCACCTGGAGCGTGCCGTCGGTGCCGTCGGACGTCGCCGCGGCGGTCAGCACGTCCTCGACGGTCACGGCGGTCGCGGCGGCGCCCTCGGCGCTGGTGACCTCGACGGTGTGCTCGCCGGGACCGAGCTCGACCGGCACCGTCAGCACCAGCGTCGACGGCGCACCGCCGAGGCCAGCCTGCACTGCCGCAAGGTCGGCCGGTGCGGCGCTTCGGTGAAGCGCGCCACCGCTGTCGTTGGCGATGCCACCGAGGAAGTTGAAGTCGTAGTCGAGGCCCATCGCGAAGGAGTGGACGGTCGCGCCGCTGGCGGCGACCGCAGCACGCGCGTCGGCAGCTGAGGAGCTGCTCACGCCGAAGTGCCAGCCGTACGTGAAGACGGCGAGCTCCCGGGGCGCAGTCGCACCCTGGAGCGTCGAGGCGGCAAGCGCCACGCCGTCGAAGAGGATGGAGTTCGTGCCTGCCGCGATCGCCTCGATGGAGGCCACGACGGCGGCGTGGTCGGTGGTCGGCGCGTGGGTCAGCGTCGCCTTGTCGCCGAAGACGACGAGGCCGACGGCCACGTCGGCGGGCAGGTTCTTCACGAGCTGGGCGGCCGCCGCCTTCTGGTCCTCCAGCAGCGAGGTCGGCCCGAGGAACGTGAAGGCCGTGCTCGAGCTCGCCTCGATGGCGATCATCAGCGTCCCGCCACCACCGGCGGCCGAGGCGACCTCGATGGACGGCGTGTAGGGGGTGCCGTCGACGGTGACGAGCACGCTCGATGGGTCGGCGATGCCGGCGGCCTGGATGGTGAGTGTTTGTGCGGCCGCGTCGTAGGACGACGACTCGATGCGCGGCCCGGCCGCCTGGGCGGCCACGACGGCCGGCACCAGCGCGAGCGCGACGGCAAGCAGGAAGGACGCCGCGCCTCGAACGCGCGTGCGGCCGGACGAGTCCGGCTGCGGGCGCGGGGCGCGGGTCGGCGGCACTGTTGGCATGGCACTACCTCGAGACGGTCTACGGCGGATGACCCCTCGGTCCATCAGATTGTCGACAAGTCGTTTGCGCGAAATAGGGGGGAGACCCCGATCCGAATCTGACGCCGATTGCGAGGCCGCCACGCCGAGACCATCAAGAACCGTGCCGATCGGTCCGAGAATTGAATGAGGACGTAGGCGGAGCCGGAGCGCCCGGTTCGACGTCGCATCCGACCCGTCGCCGGACGGCCTCACGGCCGGGCGCGCTCGAGCCGGCTCCGCCTCTCCCCTCCTCCCGGCCCTCGAGGCCGGGTGTACGCCTCGCGATCTGCCGACCTCGAGGGTCGGCCCACAGCCAGGAGATGGCCATGACCAGCCCGCAGCAGCCACTCCGCGTCATCCTCGTGAGCGCCGACCCCGACGTCACCGACGTCATGCGCGTCGCGATGGCGGACGCGCCCGACTTCGAGGTGGTGGCGGAGGCGTGGCCGGGCCTCGATGCCTCGCGCCGGGCCGAGCAGCTGTCGCCGGACGCTGTGGTCCTGCACGTCGAAGAGCCGCTCGTTGCCGCCGAACGCACGGTCGAGCTCATCGGACGCTCGTTCTCGGGCGGCCTTTCGGTCGTGACGGGCGTCGAAGGCGTGGATGCGATGCGCCGCCTGATGAACGCCGGCGCCCACGACGTCGCCACGATGCCCCTCGGTGACGACGGAATTCGCGACTCGATCCTCCGAGCCGTGCGCGCCTCGCAGCGCCGCTCGGGCGAAGGCTCTGCACAGACCGAAGCGGCTGCCGGCCGCGTGATCACGGTCGCCGGCCCGCGCGGCGGCACGGGGAAGACCACGTTCGCCACGAACCTCGCGGTGGACATCGCGCGCCGCGCAAACACGGCCGTCGCACTCGTCGACCTCGACACGATGTTCGGGACGGCCGCGCTGTCGCTCGACATCATCCCGCGCTCGACGATCGCGGACTGGATGCGCGAGCGGAAGGCGTACCCGAACGCCCCGGTGGCGCGTCACCTGAGCGAGCACCACTCCGGCGTCCGCGTGCTGGCCGTCCCGCCGACGGCCGACGGCACCCCGGACATCGAGGCGGCGGACGTCGCCGACCTCGTGAGCGACCTCGCCGGCACCCATGAGTACATCGTCATCGACACGGCGGCCGGCTTCTCGCCGGTGACCGCCGCGGCCCTCGACCTCTCGACCTTCGCGTTCCTCGTGACGTGCCCGGAGCTGCCGGCGCTGCACGCGACGCGCGAGGTCCTGTCGACGCTCAAGGCGTGGGGGCAGGACCAGGAGCGCGTGCGGGTGGTGATGAACCACCGCGCGCAGGGCCTCAGCATCTCCGCGGAGGACGCCGAACAGGCCCTCGGCTGGCCGGTGGCCTGGGAACTCCCGTACGACCGGGCGCTGCTGCGTGCCGTCGAGCTCAACCAGTCGCTGGCGGACGTACGGCCTCGAGCGGACTACCTGCAACGCCTCGCGAGCGTCACGGCGCATGTGGCGGGCCTCGCGGATGTCGCGGCGCCGCGCAAGCGCCTGCTGAAGGTCATCTAGCGACCTCGACGACTCGCCTTCTGAACGAACGCAGAAGAGCCCGCCTCCGAGAGGCGGGCTCTTCAGTTGTGGGCAACTTGCGCCCTCGAGCTACGCGGCGCGCGCCAGCGTGCCCGTGCCCTCGTTGCGGTAGAAGTTGCCGGTCGTGCGCTTGAAGCCCTCGCCCTCGGCGCCCAGCAGCGCCTCGGTGGCGCCGATGAAGAGGTAGCCGCCCGGCTTCAGGGCCGCGCGGAAGCGCTGCGTCAGCGCCTCCTTGATCGGCTGGTCGAAGTAGATGGTCACGTTGCGGCAGAGGATGAGGTCGTAGCGCTCGCCGAAGCGGTCCTTGAGCAGGTTGAGCTCGCGGAACTGCACGCCGCGCCGGATGTTGTCCTTCACTTTGAAGCCGCCGGTCTCGGTGGCGTCGAAGTAGGCCTCACGGTCCTCGGCGCTCACGTTCTTCAGCGCAGACTGGACGTAGGGGCCGCCTGCCTGCGCCTTCACCAGCACGTCTCGATCGAAGTCGGTCGCGAGGATCGTCGAGGTCGTGCGGCGGCCCAGCCTGTCGAGTGTCATCGCGACCGAGTACGGCTCGTCGCCCGTCGAGCAGCCCGCGCTCCAGATGCTGAGGCGGTTCGAGCCCTTCATGAGCTCGGGCAGGATCTGGTCGCGCAGAAGCTGCCACTGGGGCGCGTCGCGGAAGAACTCCGTGACGTTGATCGTGAGCATGTCGCGCAGCTCTCGGAGGAGATCCTTGTCGGTACGCAGCGACTCGATGAAGGCCAGCGGGTCCGTGGAGTTGCGGCCGACGAAGGTCTCGATGCGGCGGCGCATCTGACGCTGCTTGTAGGCATCGAGGTCGAGGTCCAGCAGCTGGCCGATGCGCTTTTTCAGCTGCTCGTACGTTGCGTCGTCCACCGTGTGTGCTCCTGTCGTCTGTGTTGCGATGCGGCGAACTGTGCGCGGATGGAACTCGATGTGGTGTGCGTCGGTCAGGCCGCCGCGGCGGCGAGCGACCGATCGACGATGGCGGTGGCGATGGCCTCGAGGGGCAGCTCGGCGTCGGCGAAGCCGGCGCGCGCCACCGACCGGGGCATGCCGTAGACGACGCAGCTCGCTTCGTCCTCGACGATGACCGAGCCGCCGGCGTCCTTGATGAGGCCCGCACCTCGGGTGCCGTCCGAGCCCATGCCCGTGAGCACCACGCCGAGGACGTGGCGGCCGTAGACGTCGACGACCGACTCCATCGTCACGTTCGCGGCGGGGCGCACCCCGCACTCGGTGGGGCCCTCGTTGAGGTCGATGACGCCGGAGCTGTCGACGGTCATGTGGAAGCCGCCCGGCGCAAGCAGGACCTTGCCGGGAGCCAGGCGCGAGCCGCGCTCAGCCTCCTCGACCTTCACGTCCGACTCCTCGTCGAGGCGCTCGGCGAGCGACTTCGTGAAGCCGCGCGGCATGTGCTGGACGACGAGCACGGGGACGCCGAGGTCGGCCGGCAGCGAGGTGATGACGGTGCGGAGCGCCGGCGGGCCGCCCGTGGAGGCAGCGATCATCACGACGTGGCGCTGCCAGCGGCGGAGACCGGCGCCGTGCGCGGGCGGCGCGAGACGCTTCGGGGCGACGCGGGGGCGGAGCCGCGCGTGCACGGCGTCGCGCACCTTCTCGGAGACCTCGTCGGCGATGGAGCTGGCGACGGAGATGCCGGAGCTGGCGGGCTTTTCGATGAAGTCGACGGCGCCGAGCTCGAGCGCCTGCAGGGTGGCCTGCGCGCCCGGGCCGGTGAGGCTGCTGACCATCACGACGCGCGTGGGCGCCTCTTCCATGAGGCGCTTCAGCGTGCCGAGGCCGTCGAGGCGCGGCATCTCGACATCGAGGGTGACGACGTCCGGCTTGAGGCGCTTCACCTGCTCGATGGCGTCAAGGCCGTCGACGGCGCGACCGATGACCTCGATCTCGGGATGCGCATCGAGGCGCTTGGCGAGCACGGCGCGCACGGTCGCGGAGTCATCGACGACGAGGACCCGGACGGGCGCTGCCTGGTTCGGTGCGGGGGAGACCAACGGAGAGCCTTTCGTGGAGGGGAGACGCGGTCAGCGGGGCCCGCGCCTACTTCACGAGCTTCCAGAGCGCCTCCTCGATGCGGCTGGCGTCGAACGGCTTCACCACGAAGTCCTTCGCGCCGGCCTTGATGGCCTCCATGATGACCTGCTGCTGGCCCATGGCCGTGACCATCGCCACCTTGGCGGCGGGGTCGTGCGCGACGATGGCGCGCAGGGCATCGAGTCCATCCATCACGGGCATCGTGATGTCGAGCAGGACGGCGTCGGGCGTGTGCTGCTGGTACAGCGACACGGCCTCTTCGCCGTTCTCGGCCTCGATCACGTCGTGGCCCAGCTCCTTGAGCAGGGACGCGCTTCGCATGCGCATGAACGCGGCATCATCCGCGATGAGCACCTTCGCCACGTTCGGTCTCCTTCCGCCACGGGCTCCCCGCCCGAGGTCGTGTCCTACAGCAATCGCGCCGGCTGGCCGGCCAGGCTGACCGAGATCGAGCCGTCCACGAGCCGGAGGCGCACAGTGCGCCCCTGGGTGCCGCCTAGATCTTCGGCTGCAATTCGCAAATGACGAGCCGTCAGCAGCGACCGGGCGGCATCGGCGTTGCGGTCGCCGATGTTGATGCGGCCCTCGAAGGCCGCGCCGCGGAGCATCGTTGCGCCGCCGGCGAGGACGATGCGTAGCCGCCTCGTCTGGGCGCCCAGCGCCTCGACGCCCTCGATCACGAGCGGGATCGCCATGTCGACGAACTTCGCGGTTCCGGGCGTGTTGCGCGCGCCGGTGCTGTCGGGCAGCACCATGTGCGCCATGCCGCCCACCTTCGTGGCCGGGTCGTAGACGATGAAGGCCACACACGAGCCCAGCCCGATGCAGGTCAGCGTCGCCGACGGATCGGCGGACACGGCCCACTCACCGAGTCCCAGGGTCTGCTCGACTCCGGCGCGCGGCTCCGGTGTCGTCGGATCGACGACGGACAGCGTCATGCGGCTGCCGCCGTCTCCACCAGCACGCTGAGCAGGTCATCGCTGGGCATGACGAAGAACATGCCGCTGATGACGCCCTCGGCGGTGGAGAACGTGGTCTCGGCGAGGTAGGTCTCATCGGCGTGCATGAGGATCTCTGCCGAGACGACATCGAGGAGCGCGCCGGCCATGTCGGCCATCACGGCCGGCGGCGAGGGCCGCAGGCTCAGGCCGGTGTGATCGGCGATCGCGTTGAGGAAGAAGGCACCGATGACGTTGCCCATCTCGCCCAGCGCCGAGCTCTCCATCTCGCCGATCTCCTTCGTAGTGCCGATCGGCTGCATCATCAGCAGGTCGACGAAGGCGAAGGCGATGCGGGGGTCGTAGATGAGCATCAGGTGGCCATCGGCGGCGCCGCTCACCGTGAGGTAGATCCCCACCGCGGGGGCCTCGGGGCCGCCCACGAGCTGCGAGATCTGGCTCACCGGGACCTTGCGCAGGCCGAACGAGTCGACCTCGATCTCCTGGCCAATCATCTGGGAGAGGCCGGCCATCGCATTCGTCGTGCCGATGCCGACGAGCTCGGCCCAACGGCTCAGAGCGAGCTCCTTCATGACGCCATCCTTTCGGGCCGCTCGAACTTCAGCGGCTGAGCAGCCGACGCGGCGGATTGAGCCGCCTTCATCAGCGAGGGCACGTCCACGATCAGGGCGACCTGGCCGTCGCCGAGGATGCTGGCGCCGGCGATGCCGCGCGCGCGGCCGAGATAGCCGCTGAGCGACTTCACGACGATCTCCTGCTGATCGATGAGCGCATCGACGGTGATCGCCACCGGGCGATCGGCATCGGACTCGCCGGTGCGCACGACGATGACGTACTCACTCGGCTCGGATGAGCCGTCCGGGCGCTCACCGCCGAGCAACACGTCGGAGAGATTGAGGACCGACATCGCGTCGTCGCGGCGGCGCATCGCGGGGCGACCGCCCACGCTGTGCAGCTCGTCGGTCTCCATGCGCAGGATCTCCTGCACGTAGGCGAGCGGAATCGCGTAGACGGTGCCACCGCTCTCCACGAGGAGACCGCGCACGGTCGCGAGGGTCAGCGGGAGTCGCAGCAGGAAGGTGGTGCCCTCGCCGGGGCGGGTGGAGACCTCCACAGAGCCCGAGAGCTCCTCGATCTTGCTGCGGACGATGTCCATGCCGACGCCGCGGCCCGAGACCTCGGTGGTCTGCTTCGCGGTGGAGAAGCCGGGGGCGAAGATCAGCTCGACGGCCTCCTGGTCGGAGAGGCGCGCCGCTGCCTCGGCGGTCACGACGCCCTTGTTGATCGCGGCTTCGCGGATCTTCGTGGCGTCGATGCCCTGGCCGTCGTCGGTGAGGGTGATGAGGATCTGGCCCTGCCCGTGCAGGGCGGCGAGGCGCACGGTGGCCGTCTCCGGCTTGCCGGCCGCCTTGCGGTCCTCGGGCGACTCGATGCCATGGTCGACCGCGTTGCGGATGAGATGGACCAGCGGGTCCTTGATCTCCTCGATAACCGAACGGTCGATCTCGGTGCCCTCACCTTCGACGACGAAGGACACGGGCTTCCCCATCGAGCGAGCGAGGTCGCGCACGAGGCGCGGGAACTTCGAGAACAGCACGCCGACGGGCAGCATGCGGACGGCCATCATGCTTTGCTGCAGCTCGTCGATGACCTTGGAGATGTGGAGCGAGGTCTCATTCAGGATGCGGACCTGCTCGTCCTCCTTGTAGCGAGACTGCAGGGAGCGGCTCACCTGCGCGAACCGCGTGCGGTCGATGACGAGCTCACCCACCATGTTCATCAGGGCATCGAGGCGTTCGACATCGATGCGGACGGTCTGTGACAGCGCCTCGACGCGTGGGCCGCCCTCGCGACCGCCGTCGGCGGCCCTGGCCTCGGGCTTCGACGCGGCCTTGGCGTCGGCCAGCGGCGTCGGAGCGGCGGGCGCCGCCTCACGCGGGCCATCCCAGGGCGAGAGCGTGACCGAGGCGACATCGGAGACGGCGCCGACAGCGCCCTCGATGTCGTCGGTGGCCGTGGCGGTAGCGAGCAGCGCCTCGAGGGTGTGGGAGGCGCGCTCCTCCTCGATGTCCTGCATCGTCGGCGCGGAGATGATGAGCTCCCCGCGCGCGCTGAGCTCGTTCAACACCTGGAAGGAGCGGACCGAGGCCCACTCCGTGTCCGGCGCCAGCTCGATGTGGACGCGGAGCAGCGGGACGCCCGCGGCCGTGCTGGCCTCGATGCGCGCGGCGATCGCGGGATCAGCCACCAGCGCGTCGAGGCTCGGGGCGTCGCTCGCCGCCTCGGTGGGGCCATCGCCCTCGGCGGCGGCCTGCAGCGCGGCGACGATGGGTGCGACATCGAGGGAGGTCTCCTGGCCGGCGGCGAGGTCGTCGCGCAGCTCCTTGAGGCCATCGAGGCTCATCAGCAGCGCATCGACAAGACCCGGGGTCACGGCGAGCGTGCCCTTGCGCACGCGGTCGAGCAGGTCCTCCATCTTGTGGGTGAGGTCGGCCATCGCCTGATAGCCGATCATCCCGGACGAGCCCTTCAGGGTGTGGGCGGCGCGGAAGATCTCCTGCAGCAGTTCCTCGTTGGTGGCCTCCTGCTCGAGGCGGATGATGTCCTCGTCGAGCAGCTCGAGGAGGCCGTCAACCTCCTGAATGAAGACCTTGAGGTCATCCGCGCTCAAGTCGATGCCGGGGAGCATGGGTGGCCTCTCGTCGTGTCGCTGCGAGCTGGTGGCCCTGAGCGCCGGGCTAGGCGGCCATCGCGCGCGTGGCGGCCGTCAGCTCCTCGACTTGCTCGGCGAGCGCGCGCTCGATGTCGAGCAGGATGAGCAGGCGGTCGTCGAGCTTGGCGATGCCCTCGATGTAGAAGGAGTCCTCGGTGGTGATGACGGTCGAGGTGGGGGAGACGGACGCCTCGGAGATGCGCAGCACCTCGGTGACCGCGTCGACGATGACGCCGATGCCCTCGCCGGAGATGTCGACGACCACAACGCGGGAGTCGGCGGTCGCCTCGGTCACCGCGAGGCCGAAGCGGCGTCGCAGATCGACCACGGGAATCACGCTGCCGCGGAGGTTCATCACGCCCTCGACGTATCCGGGGGAGTCCGGGACGTGCGTGACTTCCTGCATGCGGATGATCTCGCGCACGGCGTTGATCTCGACGCCGTAGCTCTCGCCCGCGAGGTCGAACACGACGAGCTGACGCTCGCCGTCGGTGACACGCTCCATCATGGCCGGTGCCTTTCGTTCGCATCCAACCCGCACGCCGCCTGGGCGACGCCGAGCGCGCCGCGGACTGGAGTGCGCGACCCGGCGATTATCCGAACGCCCGCGCACGGCGGCACTCGGGGATCGCCCGCAGGCCGCGCCCAACTTCCCCGCACCGTCAGGAATGTGTCAGGGGGGCTGCGGCCCTGACGCAACATGGCGGGCGTGCGTACGATGGGTAACGGTCGCCGGCGGCGATCACCCACCTCGGCCACGAAGGACCTCGATGCCGCAGCAGTACCGAGCGACCGACAGCCGTACCGGCCTCGAAGTCCTCATCACGGGCGACTTCCCGGAGGACCCGGACGACCGTGTCCGCATCGCGCGCACGGGGACGCTCTTCACGCGGTTGATGGCGACGATCCTCGGGACCGAGAACGACACCGAGCGGCGCATGCGCTTCCGCGCCGTCGAGACTCAGCTCGAGATCGCCGAGGCGCTCATCCGCCAGGACATGGCCGAGGTGCAGCGCCTGATTCGCGCCACGATGCAGCAGATGGGTGTGAGCGACGATCAGCTGCGCGAGCTCGAGGACACGCTGCGCCGGCAGCTGAACGAGCTCGGGGCGGACCTCCCACCCTTCCTCGAGGAACCCGAGGCGGACGACTAGCCTCGAGGCTCCCGTACGACGAGCGGAGCGCCGAGGCGGTAGCCCAGGCCGGGCCGGTTCTCGACCTCGAGCGTGGGGGACACGCGGCGCAGCTTCCCGCGCAGCGTGTGGAGGTGCGTCCGCAGCGCTGCGCGCGTCGAGACGTCGGCGGGGACGTCCCAGAGCGCCCTCGAGAGCGCGTCGTAGCCGACCAGCCCGCCGCCGGCCGTCGCCAGCGCCCACGCGACCGTCAGCTCGGAAGGCGTCAGCGCGACCGCTCCGCCGGGCCCCGAGACCTCGCGACGGACAGCGTCGAGGCGGCAGACGGCGCTCGATCGAGCCTCGAGGGGGCCGTCCGCGCCCTCGAGGCGATCGAGGGCGTCATGGACCGACCGCGTCGGCGCATCCGACGGAAGCGCGGTGATCGGCGAGAGGTCGGCGGCCGGCCGCGCGCGCAGCCAGACCGAATCGTCCTCGAGCAGGAGCACGGCGGGCAGCGGGGACTCGGCGGCGCCTCGCAGGCGGCCGACCAGCGCTCGAATCGCGCTTATATCGAGGGGCGCCGGGCCGTCATCGAGGAGCACGACGGCGTCGGCGTGCAACCGACGGAGGGCAGCCGTCGCCTCCATCCGGGTGGTGGATCCTGAGACCTCGAGGCCGCCGCGTCGCAGCTCGATGGCGCGAGAGCGAGCGGCCTCCAGATCGTAGGCAACGACGAGGATGCGCATGGGAGCATGCCTCCCCTCAGTGAGGCTCGGTTGAGGTGGCCTCGATGCGGCATTAGAATCGATGTTCGAAGCGGACGCGGCAACCGCTCCGGCGCGGCCTCGATGGTGGCGCCGGCCACGCCCCTCCCCGGCCCGGCCTCGCCGACGAGTTCGCTTCGTCCGAACGACGCATCGAGGTGCCATGCCAGTCGATCGCATCACCGTCACCGGCGCGCGCGAGCACAACCTCAAGAACGTGAGCGTCGAGATCCCGCGTGACCGCCTCGTGGTGATCACGGGCGTCTCGGGCTCCGGCAAGTCGTCGCTCGCCTTCGACACGATCTACGCAGAGGGGCAGCGTCGTTACGTCGAGTCGCTGTCGGCGTACGCCCGTCAGTTCCTCGGGCTGATGGAGAAGCCAGAGGTCGACTACATCGAGGGCCTCTCGCCCGCGATCTCGATCGACCAGAAGGGCGTCTCGCGGAACCCGCGCTCGACCGTCGCGACCGTCACCGAGATCTACGACTACCTGCGCCTGCTCTTCGCGCGCGCCGGCACGCCGCACTGCCCGCACTGCGGCCAGGTGATCCAGCGTCAGACCGTGCAACAGATCGTCGATGCGGTGCTGTCGCAGCCCGGCGGGACGCGCGCGATGCTGCTCGCACCGCTCGTGCGACACAAGCGCGGCGAGCACGTCCAGGTCTTCGAGGACGTGCGGCGGGCCGGCTTCGTGCGCGTGCGCGTCGATGGCGAGATTCGCGAGATCGAGGAGGACATCAGCCTCGATCGCTACAAGTGGCACGACATCGACATCGTCGTCGACCGCATCGTGGTGCCCGGCCTCCCTGTCGAGGGCGAGGAGGACGAGCGCGATGCTGCGAGACAGCGCGTCTCGGACTCAGTGGAGCAGGCGCTCAAGCTCGGCGAGGGCGTCATGATCTTCGCCGTGCAGGACGGCGAGTCGCTCACCGAGCAGATCTTCTCCGAGCGATACGCCTGCCCGAACCAGTCGCACCCGCCCTACGCCGTGCCGGAGATCGAGCCGCGCAACTTCTCTTTCAACAGCCCACACGGCGCCTGCCCGACCTGCACCGGCCTCGGGATCCAGATGCAGCTCGACGAGGACCTCGTCGTGCCGAATCGACGCTTGACGATCAACGAGGGCGGGATCGCGCCCTACCAGCGCATGAGCACGAGCATGACCTGGTACCGCCGCCGCCTCGCGGCGCTGGCCGATGCGTTCGGCTTCGGCCTCGACACGCCGCTCGGCGAGCTGGACGAGCAGCAGTGGCGCGCGCTCATGCACGGCACGGACGAGGAGCAGATCGACGTCGCGTATGAGTCGCGCAGCGGACGACAGCACCGCTATCGCATCTCGTGGGAGGGCGTCGTCCCGAACCTCGCGCGGCGCTACAAGGAGACCGACTCCGACTGGGTGCGCACGGACATCGAGCGCTACATGACGGCGGTGCCGTGCCCGCAGTGCAAGGGCGCGCGCCTGAAGGACGAGATGCTGGCCGTCACCGTCGACGACCGCAGCATCGTCGATGTGGCTCGCCTCGCGGTCTCGGACGGCCTCGACTGGGTGGCACGGCTTCGAGGCGACGACACGCCGCTCAACGAACGCGAGCAGCAGATCGCGCATCAGATCCTGCAGGAGATCGGCGGCCGCCTCACGTTCCTGCGAGACGTGGGCCTCGGATACCTCACGCTCGACCGCTCGGCGGCGACGCTGTCCGGCGGCGAGGGGCAGCGGATCCGCCTTGCGACACAGATCGGCGCGGCGCTGATGGGCGTGCTGTACGTCTGCGACGAGCCCTCGGTGGGCCTGCACCCGGTCGACAACGAACGCCTGATTCGCACGCTCTCGCGTCTGCGCGACCTCGGGAACACCGTGCTCGTGGTCGAGCACGACGAGGCGATGATGCTCGCGGCCGACCACCTCATCGACCTCGGTCCCGGCGCGGGCGAGCACGGCGGCCACGTCATCGCGAAGGGCACGCCGAAGGAGGTCATGCGAAAAAAGGCCTCGCTCACCGGTCAGTACCTCTCCGGCAAGCGCGTCATCCCGATGCCGAAGTCGCGGCGCCCGGGCAACGGCCACGAGCTCGTGATCCGAGGTGCGACCGAGAACAACCTCAAGAGCATCGATGCGCGGTTCCCCCTCGGGACGTTCATCGGCGTCACGGGCGTGTCGGGATCGGGCAAGTCCTCGCTGGTGAACCAGATCCTCGCGAAGGCGCTCGCGCACGAGCTGCACGGCGCCCGCGAGCGCCCCGGCGCGCACGAGGCCATCGAGGGCCTCGAGCACGTCGACAAGGCGGTGGTGATCGACCAGTCACCCATCGGCCGCACGCCACGCTCGAATCCGGCGACATACACCGGGCTCTTCACGGTGGTGCGCGACCTCTTCGCCTCGGTGCCGGAGGCACGTGCGCGCGGCTACAAGCCCGGGCGCTTCTCGTTCAATGTGAAGGGCGGACGCTGCGAGGCCTGCTCGGGCGACGGCTACAACCAGATCGAGATGCAGTTCCTGCCGGACGTGACCGTGCCGTGCGAGGTCTGCCACGGCGCCCGCTACAACCGGGAGGCCCTCGAGATCCTCTTCCGGGGCAAGCACATCGCCGACGTTCTCAACATGACAGTGACCGAGGCGCTCGAGTTCTTCGAGGCGTTCCCGGCCGCGCGTCGCAAGCTCGAGACGCTGCAGCAGGTCGGCCTCGGCTACATCCGCCTCGGGCAGCCGGCGACGACGATGTCGGGCGGCGAGGCGCAGCGCGTGAAGCTCGCGACCGAGCTCTCGAAGCGGGCGACGGGGCGGACGGTCTACATCCTCGATGAGCCGACGACCGGCCTCTCCTTCGCCGACACCGAGGCACTGCTGGTCGTGCTGCAGGCGCTCGTCGACCAGGGCAACACCGTCGTCGTGATCGAGCACCACCTCGACGTCATCAAGAACGCCGACTGGCTGATCGACCTCGGGCCCGAGGGGGGCGCGGCCGGCGGCTACCTCCTCGTTGAAGGCACACCCGAGGCGGTGGCGGAGCACGAAGGCTCAGTCACCGGTCGTTTCCTCGTGGACACCCTGGAGCGCGCGGGCGGTGGGGTTGCCGTCGGGAAGCAGGCCGAGCCCGTTCCGACGAACGGCGCGCTACCTCCGCGAGGGCGGAAGAAGCAGTCCTCGGACAACGGGCGCACCCAGGCCTCGACGGAGCGCCGGGCGAGTGTCCGGAAGCGAGGCGCGGCGGCGCGCTAGCGTCACGCTCGCGCCTCGAAGGACCGATCCGGCTACCAGAACTTCCAGAACGGCTTCTTTGCGCGCGCCGCGGTACCCTGCCGTGCCGCCTCGACGCGCGCCTGCGAGGCCGAGCTGCGATCGGCTTCCTGCTTCGCGCGCGGGAGCTGACGCACGAGCGACGGGATGAGGTCGAAGAGCGCCTCGATCTCATCGCTGCTGAGCTGTGCGCGCGCCACCGTCTGGACGACGCTTGCGCGCTTCATCGCCATCTCCGCCGGGAGGTGGTCGAAGACGTGGTCGTAGGCCTTCACCGCAGCGGTGGCCTGCGCGGGATCACGCCTCGATAGCGCGATCCAGGCACGGAGGCGGCTCACGGTGAAGTCCTGCAGCGGCATATCGCCCAGGGAGTACTCAGCGCGCACCATCGACTCGGCCTCGGCAAATCGGTCGGCCTCGGCCTTCGATGCGAGGCGGGCGAAGCGCTCCTCCATCGACTGCTGTCGCGCCGTCGCGTCGAGCTCGGACAGACCCGACCAGGTCGCGTCCATCTGCGCGTCGGTCGTCATCGTGCTTCCCCCTGCTCCTTCAGTGGCGTCGCGCGCCGGCGGCGGCGATCTCGTGCGCCGCGCCGGGCGGCTCGCACAATGTACGCAAGTTCGCGCCGCGTGTGTGGGATCGATGGTCACAGAGATCGCCTGCGGTACGCTGGTGGCGTGCCTCACCTGCGGGTCTCACCCCTCGATGGCCGGATCATGGCGCTGGCCGTCGCGTACCACCTCGGCCGGCCGGGGTCCGAGCTCGATGCGGTCACCCTCGAACGACACGACCTCGGGCTGGCCGCCGTGCAGCCGGCGATCGAGGCGCAGCTCGACGCGCCCGCGGTCGACCTCGAGCTCACCGACTACCAGCTGCATCGCCTCGGTGAAGCGCTGCTCGGGGTGATCAACGAGCTGAAGCAGTTCGAGTTGTCCGAGGGCCGCTCGGTCGTGCCGGGCTTCGCCGAAACGGTCGCTCGGCTGTTCCCCGAGGCGACCGCAGAGCACGCCGGCGGTGCCCTGGAGCTCGTCGCACACGTCATGGGGCTTCGGCGGCGCCTCGAGACGGCGATTCGCGAAGCGAGAGAGAACGTCGAGGCGGCACGGACGGCCGCCGCCGAAGAGGCAGCGCGCACTCGCAAACGATGGTGGCATCGCTGGCGACCGGGCCGCGGAGGCCGAACATCTACCTAGGCGACAAGCGTCAGGGAAGGACGTGTCGCGCCAATTCGAAACGCACGCTATGTTCGACCCTGCGATGGCAGGCTCCCACCGCTTGTCCCGCGCCAGGACGTGTTCGAACGCCCGCCCTCGAGGAGTGAGAAGGGACCCCCGCGATGACCTACGTGATTACCTCACCGTGCATCGACACGACGGACCAGTCCTGCGTCGACGTGTGTCCGGTTGACTGCATCCACTTCGAAGAGGGCACCGACCGCATGCTCTACATCGACCCCGATGAGTGCATCGACTGCGGCGCCTGCGAGCCGGCCTGCCCCGTGACGGCGATCTACGCCGAGGACGACGTGCCGGACGACCAGTCGGTCTTCACGGAGATCAACGCGCTCTGGTACTCGGACAAGGACGGCGCACGGGCCAAGGTCCCGTCCTAGCCTCCTCCTCGCCCGGCCAAGCATGAAACGGGCGCCGCGTGAGCGGCGCCCGTTCGTTGTGCCTCGAGGACTCGAGGGCTAGTCGAAGGGGCTCGGGGCAGGTGGAGCGACGTCCGGGGTCAGCTCCTCGATGCGCTCGCGCAGCGCCTCGACCAGGCCAGCGATCGGCACGCGACGCTGAGCCATCGTGTCGCGGTCGCGGATCGTGACAGCGTCGTCATCGATGGTCTCGAAGTCGATGGTGACACAGAGCGGCGTGCCGATCTCGTCCTGGCGGCGGTAGCGGCGCCCGATCGCCTGCGCGTCGTCGTACTGCGTTCGGAAGTGCGGACGCAGCACATCCCAGACCTTGCGCGCGGTCGGCACGAGGCGCTCGTTCCTCGAGAGAGGCAGGACGCCGACGGTGATCGGCGCGACGTGGGGTGCGAGGTGCAGCACGGTGCGGGTCTCCCCCTCGACCTGCTCCTCGTCGTAGGCGTCCATCAGCAGCACGAGCATCGTGCGGTCGACGCCCACGGCGGGCTCGACGACGTTCGGGACGATGTGCTCGTTGGCATCGTTGTCGAAGTAGGTGAGGCGCTTGCCGGAGCCGTTCGAGTGGGCCGTCAGGTCGAAGTCGCCTCGATGCGCGACGCCCTCGAGCTCATCCCAGCCCCAGTTGAACAGGTACTCGATGTCGGCGGTTGCCTTCGAGTAGTGCGCCAGCTCCTCAGTCTCGTGGTCGCGCACGCGGAGGCGCTCCGGCTTCACGCCGAGGGAATGGAACCAGGCGAGGCGCTCTTCCTTCCAGTAACGGTGCCATTCGAGCGCCTGCTCGGGGTGGCAGAAGAACTCCATCTCCATTTGCTCGAACTCGCGCGTGCGGAAGATGAACTGTCCGGTCGTGATCTCGTTGCGGAACGACTTCCCGATCTGCGCGATCCCGAAGGGCAGCCGTCGGCGGGTCGTTTGCTGCACGTTCTCGAAGTTGACGAACATGCCCTGCGCCGTCTCCGGGCGCATGTAGGCGGTCGCGGCCTCGTCCTGGACGGGGCCGACGAAGGTACGCATCAGGAGGTTGAAGTCTCGCGCCTCGGTGAAGCGGCCGACGGTGCCGCAGTTCGGGCAGGTGTTGTCGACGAGCTTGTCGGCGCGGAAGCGGTTGCGGCACTCGAGGCAGTCCACGAGCGGGTCGGTGAAGACCTCGACGTGGCCGGAAGCGCGCCAGACGGCCGGGTTCGTAATGATCGCGGCCTCGAGGCCGACGACGTCCGCGCGTTCCTGGACCGTACGACGCCACCACGAGTCGCGGATGTTGCGGCGCATCTCGACGCCCAGCGGCCCGTAGTCGTAGGTGGAGGCGAAGCCGCCGTAAATCTCGGCCGAAGGGAAGACGAACCCACGCCGCTTGGCGAGGGAGGTCAGCGTCTCGAGGTCGGCCGTCGGTGGGGTAGCGTCGGTCAGCGTCGTCTCCTGGGGTGAGGCGGCTGGGTGTTCGGGCCGCCGAGCGTAGCATCGGGATCTGGTGGCCTCAACGCGCTGCGTTCGGCCGAGGAGCCATGCTACGATTCCAGCGTTGTGAATCTGTTCACGTATGCGAACGGATGCGGGCTCGGGAGGCAGATTCGATGTCGCGATTCACGGCGCTGGTGATCGGTCTCGCCTCGGGCGTGGCGCTCGCCGTCGTGGCCGGGGCGCGCGAGGACCTGCGCCGAGGCCGGTCAAGCATGCCGTCGGAGGGGAACCTCGATGCCTGAGCAGGCCGACCCGTCGAAGTTGTGCGTGATCATCGTGTCCGACCAGGACGCCGACCGGCTGATGCAGCGGCTCGTCGAGACAGGGCTACCGGCCACGAAGATCGGTTCGACCGGCGGCTTCCTGCGCCGGGGCAACGCCACGATCCTGTCCGGCGTGGGTGCCTCCCAGGTCGATGACGTGGCGCAGATGGTGCGCGAGGAGTGCCACGCTCGCAAGGAGTTCGTGCCAGTCCAGACGTTGCCCTACCTCGGCGACGGCGGCTTCTCGGCCGACCCCGTCGAGGTGCGCGCCGGCGGCGCGATCATGTTCGTGCTCGACATCGAGCGCTTCGAGCGCACCTAGGCCCTCGGAACCCGGTTCGGAGCGAAGCGGGAGCGCCGCGCTACGAGGCGCGTCGCCGTCGCGGTGCGGCCTCGAGGGCGTCCAGCGCGGGGACCAGCCACTCCACCACGGCCTCGTCGAACTGCTCGCTCGCGTTCGCCTCGACGATGTCGACGGCGTCCTCGCGCGAGTATGCGGGGCGGTGCGGGCGCTCGGCCCGGAGCGCCCAGTACGAGTCGGCGATCGCGAGGATGCGCGCGGCGAGCGGGATCTCCTCGCGGCCGAGCATCTCCGGGTAGCCGCGGCCGTCCGGCCGCTCGTGGTGGGCGTCGATCCAGCCGGCGATGAACTCGAGGCCGGGCGTATCCTCAACGACGCGCGCGCCCCAGCTGGGGTGGCGCCGCATGATCTCCATCTCGTCAACGGAGAGGATGGCGGGCTTCTCGGTGATGTGCCGCGGCACACCGAGGAGGCCGATGTCCATCAGGTTCGCGGCGACGCTGACGGCCGGGAGGTCGGACTCCGGCAGCTCGGCCACCCGCGCGAGCTCGACGGCGAGCTCGGCGACGTGGGCGGCTCGGCCGGGCTCGCGCGCCGCGGCATCCACCACCTCGCCCATGGCGACGGCGGCCTGCTCGACGAAGGCGACGCTCGGGGCGGGCTCGCCCTCGGCGAAAGCTGCCACGTGCTCGGGCAGACGCGGGTCGGCGAGCGCCATCCAGGTCTCGTCCGCACGCAGGACGTCGCGCATCACCTCGGCGATGTGGTGGCCGGCGAGCGGCATGAGGGCCGTGGCGTGCTCGCGCTGCAACTGAGCGCGCGCGAGCAGCAGGTTGTCGAGGGTGTCCGAGGCGTCACAGGCCCAGTGCGAGGCCGCAACGACGAGCGACTCCACCGGGATCTGCGTGGCGCTCAGGCCGCCGGGGCGGCCGGTGCCGTCCCAGCGCTCGTGCGAGTGCAGGATCGCCTTCTGGATGCGCTCATCGAGGCCGAAGCGGGCCGCGACCCAGGCTCCGGCGGCGGTGTGGCCGCCCTTCGGGTCGACGCCTGCGGGCAGGGCCCGCACGGCCACACCGGCATCGTGGAGGAGGCTCGCGTAGAGGATCGTCCGTCGAGTGTCGGCGTCGACATCGAGGCGGTTCGCGACGGTGAGCGCGATGTACGCCACGCGCGTCGCGTGACCGGGCGACTGCAACTCCGCGAGATCGAACGCGCCCGAGAGGTGCGCGAGCAGCTCAGCGCGCGAGAGCGCGGGCAGCGTGCGTTCGCGCGCTCGAGGCGAGAGCGCGAGGTTTCCATCGACCTGTGAGCGTGCAGTCTGAGCCAACGTGAGCCTCCCGAGGTTCAGGCGGTACCGGGATCGTCGGCTTCGGGAGGGGCCGTCTACAGTTCAGACCGTGAGAGAACGCCCAAACCGGGGGCAAAGTCGTAAGGAGTTCGCATGAAGCTCGACGCGTACGTGGTGGGGCGCATCCAGGCGAACTGCTACGTCATCGGCGACGACACCTCGGGCGACGTGCTCGTGATCGACCCCGGCGACCAGGTGCCGGCCCTCCTCGATCAGATTCGGTCGCGTGGGCAGCGCGTCGTAGCGGTGGCGGTCACACATCACCACCTCGACCACTCGGGCGGGACCCACGAACTCCTCGAGGCGGTGCCTGAGGCGCAGTTCTACATGCACGCACTCGATTACCCGCAGATAGAGGCCTCAGCTCCCTCGGCGCCGACCTGGTACGGCCACGCCATCGAGCCGCCGAGACCGCCCGACGTCTTCCTCGAGGATGGCGACTCCTTCGAGGTCGGTTCGCTCAGATTCGAGGCGCTGCACTGCCCCGGACATACGCCGGGGAGCCTCTGCTACCTCGTGAAGAGTGAGGAAGGCGAACCGATTGTCTTCACCGGCGACGTGCTCTTCGCCGGCTCGATCGGACGCACCGACTTTCCGGGCGGAAGCCACCCGCAGCTCATCGAGTCGATACAGACGAAGCTACTGACGCTGCCGGACGAGACGATCGTGCTGCCGGGGCACATGGGCGCATCGACGGTCGAGCGCGAACGTGCGTCGAATCCGTTCCTGCAGGGCGGGTAGCGAGCGCTAGCCCTCGGAGGGGTCTCCGGTCGCGAAGTCCTCGCCGCCGGCGCGCCCGATGATCTCGGCCCGACGCTCAACCGGCGCGGCGGGCGCGCCACCGAGGACGAGACCGGATGACTCCAGGACGGATCGCTCGATCACGAGGCCCGACGGGCGCACGTCGACCGCACTCACCGCCTCGAAGGTGGGCGCTGCGGGAACGACATCCTGATCGAGGGGCTCCCAGCCGTCGGGCATCGTGACCGTGGTCGTACCGACCACCCAGGTGCCGTCGACGTTGTACTTCGCGCCGTTGTCGAAGTGGGATGCGCAGAGCATCGCGCCCGTCGGCTCGTGCCGCATGGCGGCCGGCTCCGGGCACTGCTGCGGGTCGCAGCAGTTATCGATGGTGACGAGCTGCTGGCATTGCGTGTCGCTCACGTGTGCCTCCCCTCGCCCCTCGATGATGCCACAGGCGGGGGCCTCGGTGCAGATTCAGTGCATCGAGGCCCCGCCCGGACTAGACGACGAAGAGGGGGCCGAAGACGACGGCGACGATGGCCATCAGCTTCAGGAGGATGTTGAGCGCGGGACCGGACGTGTCCTTGAAGGGGTCGCCGACGGTGTCACCGACGACGGCCGCCGCGTGCGAGTCGGAGCCCTTGCCACCGTGGTGACCGGCCTCGATGTACTTCTTGGCGTTGTCCCACGCGCCACCGGCGTTCGCCATCATCAGGGCGAGGACGGCGCCGGAGCCGATGGAGCCCATCAGCAGTCCGCCGAGCGCCTCCGCACCGAGGATGGCGCCGACCGCGATCGGCACTGACACAGCGAGCAGGCCCGGAATGATCATCTCGCGCAGGGCGCCGTCCGTCGCGATCGAGATCGCACGTGCGGTCTCGGGCTGGGCGGTGCCCTCCATCAGGCCGGGGATCTCGCGGAACTGCCGTCGCACCTCGTTGACCATCGCCATCGCGGCTCGGCCGACGGCGCCCATGGTGAGCGCGCCGAAGAGGAACGGCATCAGTGCGCCCAGGATCAGGCCGAGCAGCACGTTCACATCGATGAGGTTGAAGTTGTTGATGCCGACCGTCTGGGAGTAGGTCACCATCAGCGCCAACGCCGTGAGCACGGCGGAGCCGATGGCGAAGCCCTTTCCGGTGGCAGCAGTCGTGTTGCCCAGGCTGTCGAGGGCGTCCGTGCGCTCGCGGACTTCCGGTGGGAGGTGCGCCTGCTCGGCGATACCGCCGGCGTTGTCGGCGACAGGCCCGTAGGCGTCCGAGGCGAGTGTGATCCCCAGCGGTGCGAGCATGCCGACCGCGGCGAGGGCGATGCCGTAGAGGCCGGCGATCTCGAAGGAGATGTAGATCGCGGCCGCGATCGTGAGGATCGGCACGACCGTCGAGAGCATGCCGAGCGCGAGACCACCGATGATCAGGGGGCCGGCGCCGGACTCGGACTGAGCCGACAGCTTCTGTGTCGGGCTGAACTCGTACGCCGTGTAGTACTCCGTCGCGGTGCCGATGACCTGGCCGGCGACGAGGCCGACGAGCACGGCCCAGAACAGCGAGGCCGGCACGTCGTCGAGCACGACGACGGCCGCCGCCGTCCCGACGAGCACGAGGCCGCTGGCGGAGAAGATGCCCGTGCGCAGCGCCCAGAGCAGGCGCCCCATCGTGGCGTTCTCGCCGGTGCGCACCATGAACGTGCCGAGGATGGCCGCGACGATGCCGACGGCCATCACGAGCAACGGCAGTGCGAATGCATCCGAGTAGTAGTGCTCGATGGCGATGTCATCGAAGACGGCGTTCTCGTTGCCACTCGAGATGAGCGCGAGGCTCGCGAGCGACATCGTGGCGACAATCGAGCCGGTGTAAGACTCGAAGAGGTCGGCACCCATGCCCGCCACGTCGCCGACGTTGTCGCCGACGTTGTCCGCGATCGAGGCCGGGTTGCGGGGGTCGTCCTCAGGAATGCCTGCCTCGACCTTACCCACGAGGTCGGCGCCGACGTCGGCTGCCTTCGTGTAGATGCCACCGCCGACACGCGCGAAGAGCGCGATCGAGGACGCCCCGAAGGCGAAGCCCGCGAGCGGACCCGTGTCCTGGAAGACCAGGTAGACGACCGTCAGGAAGAAGAGGCTCAGTCCGGTCACGGTCAGGCCCATGACCGTGCCAGAGGCGAAGGCCACTCGCAGCGCCGGGTTCAGGCCCTCGCGTGCCTTCGCCGTCGTGCGCACGTTCGCACGCACGGCGACGTACATGCCGATGTAGCCCGCCAGCGCCGAAGCGGCCGCGCCGAGGACGTACGACAGCGCGATCCGCGGTGCGTCGGTGAGCTCACCTCGGGCCTCGGTGTAGCGATCGAGCACGTCGTAGTCGACGAAGACCGCGAGCACGACCGTGACGATGCCGACGAAGACGGCCAGGTACGTGTACTCGCGGCGGAGGAAGGCGGCCGCGCCGACCTGGATCGCGGACGCGATTCCGCGCATCGTTTCGTCGCCGGGGTCCTCGCTCAGGAGGTTCCGAGCCGTGAACAGGGCGAACGCCACTGCCAGGACTCCGGCGCCAAGCGCCAGGTACAACACTTCCATCCGGGCCGCCCTCCGTTAGTGCGCTGGCACCAAACCATTGGCCGCCGACGCACGCTCAATCGAGGGGCGGTCGGCGGTCGGGCGGTACCCTATCACCCGCACGGGCTACTGGCATCGCCATTGTGGAAAGAACGAAAACGGCGCATCAACGAGCGCCGTTATGCACAAACTCAGACTCGAGCAGCACGTCAGGACACGGCCGAACGTGATGACTCGCCAGCATGATCTCGAGGACTAGAGGTCGTCGATCGGGGCTGGGAGATCGCCCTCGCGGGCGCGGTCGATGGCCTCGCGTGTCTCGGCCGGCACATCGAGGCCGTACTCCTCGAAGCGGCGCTCGACCCAGCGGCCGATCTGCCTCGGGTCGCTGATGCCGTCGGAGCCGTCACCGCGCTCGTCGAGGACGTCCTGACGCGACTTCACCCGTCCGAACTTCGAGATCAGCCTCGAGAGACGCTTCGAGCCACAGTGCTCGCACTCAGGCTCGACCGTCGCGGTCGCGGAGCGCACGAAGACGCTCGAGACGCGCTCACAGTCCTCACAGCGGTACTCGTAGATGGGCACGGACGACCCGCGAGACGTTACGTCGTGGAGGCGTCGCCCGAGGCCTCGGAACGACGCTTCTCGATGCGGGTCTTGAGGGTGAAGCCGGGGTCTACGCGCTCGACGGGGTCGTCGCCGGCCTGGGCGCGCTCAGCGAACTCGCGGAAGTCGCCGCCAAGGTCGTCACCCAGCTCCTTGCCGAGGCGCTTCGACCAGCGAGCGAAGTCGCCGGTGTCGCTGCCACCGAGCTTGCCGAGCTGGGCGTCGACATCGATGGAGTCGAGGCGATCGGCCTCGGAGCGTGCGCGCACGAACTGCGACATCACGCGGGTGAGCTTCTTGCCCCCGCATTCTGGGCATGTCGGCTTGGAGGCAGTGCCGGCGGACCGGAAGAAGACGTCGACTCGGCGGCTACAACCCGCGCAGTCGTACTGGTAGATCGGCATCGCACCCCCACCTCGAAGCACGCGAGGTCAGCCTCGCGATCGAGCGCAGTGTACGGAATCCGCCTCGGTCCGGCAGCCTCTCGAGGGCGCTAGCGCTCGACGGCGCTCCGCACGTGCTGGACGGAGCCGACCGAGCCGTCGACCTTCAGGTCGATAGCGATGAGGTCGACGCGCAGGTCCTGCGGCAGTTCCGGGTGATCGGCGGCGTAGGCGACGGCGAGCTCGGACATGCGGCGCTTCTTGGCCTCGGAGAGGGACTCGGTGGCCTTGCCGGTGCCGCCGGGACGACGGAGCTTCACTTCGACGAAGACGAGGGTCTCTGAGTCGAGGGCGACGATGTCGATCTCGCCCTCGGGACGTCGAACGTTCCGTTCGACGAGCTCGTAGCCTTCCTTCTTCAGGTAGTCCACGGCCAGTCGCTCACCGGACTGGCCCAGGCGCATGGCTCGGTTCGTCATCGTCGCTGTCACCTTGCGTCAATGCTGCCGCGGGATGGGTCGTTTCGGCCGGCGCTCAGATGGCGGGCAGGGCGTGTTCGCGGTTCCTCAACGCGGTCAGCACCGGCGCAAACGTCAGCCGATGGACCGTCGAGTAGCCGAGCCGCCTGAGGGCCTCCAAATGCTCTGAGGAAGAGTATCCCTTATTTCGCGCCAAGCCGTAACCCGGGAACTCGGAATCGAGTTCCACCATCATCCGATCGCGCTCGACCTTCGCCACGATGCTGGCCGCCGCGACCGACTTGCAGCGCGCATCGGCTTGCACGAGGGCGTGCTGCTCGATGTCGCAATGAACGAACTCGCGGCCATCGATGAGGAGGGCGTCGGGCCGCTCGCGCAGCCCTCGGACGGCCCGCAGCATCGCGAGGCGGGTCGCCCACGCGATGCCGATCTGATCGATCACCTGCTGCGAGACCACACCGAGGCCGAAGTCACAGTGCGCCCGAATCGCCTCGGCGAGCTCGCTGCGCTGATCGGCCTCGAGCTGCTTCGAGTCTCGGAGGCGGCTCACCCAGCGCGCCCGGGACTCCGGCAGGACGACGGCGGCGGCAACCACCGGGCCGGCGAGCGGGCCACGCCCGACCTCGTCGATGCCCGCGACCCGCTCGCGGCCGGCGCGCTGTAGCCGGCGCTCCTCGCGCCAGCTGGGCTTGATCCCTCGAGGAGTGGGCATGCCGGATGGTAGGCCTGCCATTCTGTCCGGAGCAACTCGCGTCCGGGGCAACTCGCACGGCGCATGCGGAGGGCCGGGTACCATGCGCCCGCCGAACGATGATCGAGCCCCAGAAGGAGCCAACATGCCGGTCGTACGCATCGAGATGCTGCCCGGGCGATCGCTCGCCCAGAAGCGCGAACTCGTTCGCCTCATCACCGACGCCGTGTGCAACGTCGCCCACACGCGGCCCGAGGACACGCTCGTCCTCTTCTCCGAGTACTCGGTCGAGGACTGGGCGACCAACGGCAAGCTCTACCTCGACCTGGACGACGACGAGGAGGTCGAGGACTAGCCACCTCGAGTCATCGAGGGGCCTCGGGCGGTGAGTGCGCAGCCGCGCTCGAGTCAGGGTTCCACCCGCTGCTCGAATCTGACGAGGCGGGAGATGATGGGGCTGTCGAGGCTTCGGCCGGCTCCGTTGCGCGCGGTCGCTTATGCATTGTTTGCGGCCGCCTGAGCGGGTACCGGTGTTACACTCGATCACGTCCCACCGCGAGCGTGCTAGCGCTCGCCGAATCGATGATGGCCGGACGAGACGGGCGCCCGCATGGGGTGCGCGTGCGGGGGCTATCTGGGAGAGACCCTGCGTATGACGTCTCGCTGGATGCGCAACTCGTTCATCTACCTCCTGATCCTGGCGGCCGTCGTCATGCTGGTGGTGATGTTCTTCCGCCCGGCCTCGGGCAGCCGCGAAGTGCCGATCTCGTATGTCATCGAGCAGGCGCAGGCCGGCAACGTGACGAGCATCGAGGTGACGGGCGATACGCTCCTCGTGCAGCTCAATGACGAGGCCGAGCCGGTCCGATCGCGCAAGGAGTCCGCGGCCTCGGTCGAGGAGATCCTGCGCGCCAACAACGTCCCGGTCGGCGCCGGCCAGGGCGCCGTCGAGGTGACCGTCCGCGGGCCGAGTCAGTTCGGGAACGTCTTCGGACTGCTGTTGAACTTCCTCCCGCTCATCATCTTTGGCGCGATCCTCATCTTCATGATGCGGCAGGCGCAGGGCAGCAACGCCCAGGCCATGCAGTTCGGTCGTAGCCGAGCGCGCATGTTCACCGGCCAGAAGCCGACGGTGACGTTCATCGACGTCGCGGGGCAGGACGAGGCCAAGCAGGAGCTGGCGGAGGTCGTAGAGTTCCTGAAGTACCCGGAGAAGTTCGCTGCCCTCGGGGCGCGGATCCCGCACGGTGTACTGCTGGTCGGCCCTCCCGGCACCGGCAAGACGATGCTTGCGCGAGCGGTCTCCGGTGAGGCCGGCGTGCCGTTCTTCTCGATCTCGGGTTCTGAGTTCGTTGAGATGTTCGTCGGCGTCGGCGCCAGCCGCGTGCGTGACCTGTTCGACCAGGCGAAGCGCAACGCGCCCGCCATTGTCTTCATCGACGAGATCGACGCGGTCGGCCGCCAGCGTGGCGCGGGCCTCGGTGGGTCGCACGACGAGCGCGAGCAGACGCTGAACCAGATCCTCGTGGAGATGGACGGGTTCGACTCGAACTCGAACGTGATCGTCCTCGCCTCGACGAACCGCCCGGACGTCCTCGACCCGGCGCTGCTGCGCCCGGGCCGCTTCGACCGCCAGGTCACGCTCGACCTGCCGGACGTGAAGGGTCGCCGCGCGGTCCTCGATGTCCACATCAAGGGCAAGCCGCTGGACTCGAGCATTTCGCTCGACACCGTCGCGAAGCAGACGCCCGGCTTCTCGGGCGCGGACCTCGCCAACCTCGTGAACGAGGCGGCCATCCTCGCTGCGCGGCGCAACAAGAAGCGCATCACGATGGACGAGATGAACGAGGCCGTGGACCGCGTCATCGCGGGCCCGGAGCGCAAGTCGCGTGTCATCACGCCCGATGAGAAGAAGGTGATCGCCTTCCACGAGGGTGGCCACGCCGTCGTGGGGCACTTCCTGCCTCAGGCGGACCCCCCGTTCAAGGTCACGATCGTCGCGCGCGGCCTCGCAGGCGGCTTCACCCGCTCGATTCCGACGGACGACCGACGTCTGCACGACCGCCGCTACTACGAGGCGATGATGGCGCAGGCGCTGGGCGGCAAGGTCGCCGAGGAGATGATCTTCGGCGAGGCGACCACGGGTGCCCACAACGACATCGGCAAGGTGACGCAGATCGCGCGTGAGATGGTCACGCAGTGGGGCATGAGCGATCGTCTCGGCCCTCGCACGTTCGGCCGTCGCGAGTCGATGGTCTTCCTAGGTCGTGACATCGCGGAGCAGCGCGACTACTCCGAGCGCACCGCCGAGGAGATCGACGAGGAAGTGCGTCGCATCGTGGACGAAGCGCATCAGCTGTGCCGCGCGACGCTGGCGAAGCACCGCGACAAGCTCGAACAGCTCGCCGACCGCCTGGTCGAGATCGAGACGATCGAGGGGGACGACCTGCGACGCCTGCTCGGTCCGGCCGAGAACCGCCCGATGCCCGAGGACGAGCCGGCTGCGCCGGCCGCCTCGACGCCGTCGGGCCCCTCGGCCACCGCGACCGCTGAGCCGGAAGGCACCGAGGACGAGGAGCAGCCTCAGGGCCGCCCCGGTCTCGCCTGGGGCCAGTCGAACGCGGCGCCGCCACCGGCGGAGTAGTCGTTCGGCCTCGAACGAGGCGTGAAGCGATCTGACGAGGGGCCCGCGGGCCCCTCGTTCGCGTCCGGGCGCGCCGCCGCTAGGAGCCGGTCAGCGCCTCGGTGCCTGCGGCGTCGAGCGAGTCGTCCTCCTGCGCGCGGGCGTGGATCTCCTCGAGCCGCCTGGTCACGACGCGTTGCATCAGGAGGAACCACGCCATTGCGGCGACGGCGAGGCCGATGCGCAGCGCCGGGTGCTGCTCGAGCGTGCCCTCCTCGGTGAGGACGGCGGTCCCGAGGATCGCGCCCGAGCCGACCCAGACAGCGTTCGCGATGAACGCGCCGAGGTAGTCGAGCGGCATCCAGATGCGGAGCGGCATGCGCACCGCGCCGGCACCAAAGGGTCCCACGGCGCGGCTCACGCTGTGCAGGTGGTAGAAGGGGATGACCCACCTCGTACGGCCGGTGACCAGCGCCTTGCCGAGCCTCAGCGAGGGTGCGAAGCGACTCGATTCCACGAATCGGCTGCCCCAGCGCCCGAGGCCGTACGAGATCGTGTCGCCGATCATGGTGCCGAGGACGGCGACCGCGAAGACGGCGGCGAGTAGCGCCGGATCGGAGCGTGTGTAGGCGCCCGCGAGGAACATGAGCACGACGCCGGGGAAAACCACGCCGAGGCCGAACGTGGCCTCCGTGAGAGCGGCGACGAAGACGATCGGCACGCCAAAGCGACCGTAGAGGTCGTTCATGAAGAGGAAGAGCTGGTCGGCAACCCAGTTCAGGAAGTCGTACGGCGCGACCAGCCAGTCGAGGATGTCCAGGGCCCCGTCCGATCGTGCGTGCGAGCAGTGGATGAGGGTTCAGGCGCGTTGACCGCGAGCGGACGGCCTCCCTACACTCTCGATCCTAGCGCTCTCGAACAAAGAGGGATCATGTACGCGATCATCCGCACCGGCGGACGACAGTTCCGTGTCCAGCCCGGGGACCGCGTGTCCGTCGAACGCCTCCAGGGCGAGGCCGGCGACGAGGTCACTATCGACGACGTGCTGCTCGTGGAGCAGGACGGCAACGTGACCGTCGGCGAGCCGAACGTGGCCGGTGCCTCGGTGCAGGCGCGGATCGAGGCTCAGACGCGCGGGCCGAAGCTGCTCGCCATGAAGTACAAGAACAAGACGCGCAGCCGCACGGTGCACGGGCACCGGCAGCACCTCACGCGCCTCGAGATCACCGGGATCTCGGCCGGAAAGTAGGCGCCTCGAGCGGCGACGCGGGCTCTGCGAGGACGAAGCGATGGCACACAAGAAGTCGGGCGGCTCGAGCCGCAACGGGCGCGACAGCAACGCGAAGCGCCTCGGTGTGAAGCGATTCGACGGGCAGGTCGTGACGGCCGGCTCGATCATCGTGCGCCAACGCGGCACGCGAATTCACCCGGGCGAGAACGTCGGCGTCGGCCGCGACCACACGCTGTGGGCGCGCATCGACGGCGAGGTGAAGTTCTCGCCGTACGCCAAGGGTCGCAAGAAGCAGGTCTCGATCCTGCCGCTCGGCGACGAGGCTGCGGCCGCCGACTAGCCGGGGATCCACGATCCCTATACTGGTAGTTGAACTGCGAAGCGCCCTCGGGATCGAGGGCCCAGCCTCGGAGCGACGATGAAGGCCGAAATCCATCCGGAGTACCAGGAGGCGGTCATCCGCTGCGCCTGCGGCAACGAGATGCACACGCGCTCCACGAAGACCGACATGCACGTGGACGTCTGCTCAGCCTGCCACCCGTTCTTCACGGGTGAGCAGCGCATCGTGGACACCGCGGGACGCGTCGAGCGCTTCCGCCGCCGCTACGCGAACCGTCAGCAGTAGCACGCGACCCTCGAGGTTCGGAACGACGCGAAGCGCCCTGCGGGGCGCTTCGCTGCAACTGACGCCGGGCGTACGCTCGATGTCATGACGACGACTCGAGACCTGCCTCCAGCGACCACACGCGAACACCTCGGCGGCCAGGCCCTCGCGCACGGCGTCATGATCCGAGGACGCAACGTGGCCGGCGTGGCCGCGCGCACGTCCGAGGGCGGGGTGCGAACTCGGCTGCTCATCGCGAGCCCATCGCCGCTGGCGCGGGTACCGGTGCTGCGCGGCCTGACCGCGCTGACCGGCACGCTGAACCTCGGGGCGGAGGCGGCCGCGTGGGCCTCGAATCCGGCGAGCCGCGAGCACTCGACGCAGGCCGGCGGCACCAGCGCCTCGTCGCTGCTCTTCGCGCTCGCGCTGTGGCTCGTGCTGCCCGCCGGCGCGGCGGAGCTCGCGGGCCCGTGGTGGGGCCGCGCGATCGTCGAGACAGTGGTGCGAATCGCGCTGCTGGTCGGCTATCTCGCGATCGCCGCTCGCATGGGAGCAATGCAGCGCACCTTTCAGTATCACGCAGCCGAGCACATGGCGATCCGCGGTTTCGAGCTGGGGCGGCAGCTCACGGTGCCATCGCTGCGACGCCTCGAGTCGGCGCATCCTCGGTGCGGCACGTCGTTCCTCGTGGCGCTGATCATCGTCTCGGCGGTGCTCTTCCCCCTGCTCGGCGTGAGGCCGGGGTGGTGGCGCGTGGCCTCGAGGCTGGTGCTGGCACCGCTGGCGATCGGCCTCGCTGCCGAGCTCGTGCGGTTCGAGGCGCGCCTCGATGGATCGAGGCCCGGTCGCGCCCTCGTCGCCGCGAACCTCGCGCTGCAGCGCCTCACGACGCGACAGCCCGACGACGAGCAACTGCAGGTGGCAATCGCCGCGCTGGATACGTGCCTCGAGGCCGAAGGCACGCCTCGGACCTCCGGACAACGCATCGATGCGATTGGGCGCCCAACCCGCCGAGTCTGATACGATTCACGAGTAACTTGGTCGTGAACGTCTGACGGCGGAGGATTCGGCATGAACCCGGCGGGCCCTTACCGCGTCGATCGCAACACGCTGCGCACGAACCAGGGCGGCATCGTGCTGTTCTCGGTCCTCGGCTTCATCCTCGGCGACGAAGTTGGGCGCTGGCTCGTGCTCTTCACCGGTCTCGTGCTCACAGCAGGGACGTTCAGCAACTCGCTCGCCCTCTTCAAGCAGTTCCACCGACGCGTGCTGCTGCCCGCGGGCATCCTCGGCGCCGACGTGCACGTCGAGGACCCGATGCCCCACCAGTTCGCACAGGCGATGGGCGCAGTCATGCTGCTGCTCGCGACGGGCACGTTCTTCGCGGGAGCCATCACGGCCGCGTGGACGCTGACCTGGCTCGTGGCGATCTTCGCCTTCATCAACGTGGCGCTGTCCTTCTGCATGGGCTGCTTCATCTACTACCAGCTGGACAAGGTCGGCATGCTGCCGGCCTCGATCGCCAGCAGCCGCGCGGCGCGCTGAGCCTCGATGGTCGAACGCGCCCTGGTCGCGGTTGCGCTGCTGGCGCTCGTCTTCGGCGGGCTGGTGCTCGCGCGGCGCTGGCTCGCGTGGCGGGACCGCCGCCTCGTGGCGCGCATGAACGAGGCGCAGCCGGCCATCGAGGCCGAGGGTGGGCCGCCGCGCCTCGTCTACTTCACGACGACGACCTGCGTCGTGTGCCGCCTCCAGCAAGAGCCCGCCATCGAGGCGCTGCGGGAGCATCTCCCCGAGCTCGTCCTCGAGCGTTACGACGCCATCGAGGCGCGCGCGCTGGCCTCGGAGTACGGCGTGCTCTCGGTGCCCACGACCGCCGTCTACGACCGCACCGGAGCGCTCGTCACCATCAACCGCGGCTTCGCGCCGGCGGCGGTCCTGCTGGGCCAGATCGAGGGTCGCGACGTCGCCACCGAGGGCGGAGTGGCGATGGAAGGCCAGCTCGTCGACGAGCGCTAGCCGTCAAGAGGGCCAGACCATGGGAATCGAACTCACCCCCATCGGCTTCGTTCGAGGCGGCCGCGTCGAGGTCGAGGACGACGACTGGGGCGCCGTCGAGGCGGAAATCGAGCTCGACCCGGAGCAATTCGAGCCGGACGCCACTGCAAGCCTCGGCGACTTCTCCCACCTGGTCGTCGTCTATCACTTCGATCGTGTGGCGGAGGAAGACGTGCAGCGGGGTGCGCGCCGCCCTCGAGGCAATCCCGACTGGCCGATGGTGGGCATCCTGGCTCAGCGTGCCAAAGCACGCCCGAACCGCATCGGCGTCTCGACGTGTGAGATCCTCGCCGTCGATGGCCTGAAGGTGCGCGTCCGCGGACTCGACGCTATTGACGGCACGCCCGTGCTCGACATCAAGCCGTTCATGTCCGGATTCGAGCCGCGAACGCCCGTGCGCGAGCCGGAATGGGCGCGCGCCCTGATGGCGGGCTACTGGTAGCCGCTGGTTCTACGCGGGCTTCCGCACGAGGTCGATGACGTCGGTGAGAACCTCGATGCGGGCGATCGAGGGGTCGTCGACGCGGCCTCGACGGTCGATGACGATGGCGTGCATGCCCGCGGCGCGAGCGGGCTCGTAGTCGTTGTCGACTCGGTCCCCCACCACCAGCATCGAAGCGGGCTCGACGCCCGCACGCTGCGCCACCGCCTCGAAGAAGCGTGGATCGGGCTTCGACACCCCGAGCTCGAAGGCAAGCTCCACCGAGGCGAAGAAGCGGTCGATCCCGACGACGCTGAGGTCCATGTTCCCGTTCGAGGCTGCTCGGAGCTCGAAGCCGGCGGTCATCAACGCCTCGAGTGTCGTTATGACATCGGGATACGGCGTGAGGGCCTCGTCGCGGGTGGTGGCGTAGGTTCCCGCGATTCGATGCACCGCTGCGTCGTCGGTTACGTCGAGCCCGGCGAGCACTCGACGCAGCGCCTCGATGCGGATTGCCCACGGGCCGCGAGGCCGCCACTCAGGGTCGCGAGACAGCACCATGAACGCGGCCTGCAGATCCGCCGGTCCCACCTCGACGCCGGTGAGCTCTGCGATCGCACCCATGGTCGCCAGCAGCGCCGCGTCGCGCGCGCCGACGAAGTCGATGAGCGTGCCATCGACATCAAATACGACGTGCGAGACCTCGAACGGGCCGCGCGGCGCGCTCATCGAGGGGCGGGCGCGCCCTCGAGGCGGACGGCGCGCGGTGCGCCCTCGTGCTCGTCGATGAAGCAGGATCGCGCGCCGGTGTGGCACACGCCGGTGCCGAGCAGCCGGCCCTGCACGAGCAGCGCGTCTGCGTCGCAGTCGGCGGCGACCGAGACCACCTCGATGTAGTCGCCGGAGGTCGCACCCTTGTGCCAGACCTCCTGGCGGGAGCGTGACCAGAACACCGCCTGCCCGATCTCGAGCGTGCGGCGCAAGGTGTCCTGGTTCATGTAGCCGACCATCAGGATCTCGTGGGAGTCGGCGTCCTGGACGATGGCCGTCACCAGGCCTCGGTCGTCGTATTTCACCTCGGACGGGTCGAGCGTCTCGGCCATCAGCTGGTCTCCTTCTGTGCCTCGGGCGGCTCCGACGCGGCCTCGACGGGCCGCATCGGTACCCCGCGCCCGGCGAGATACTCCTTCAACGAGGCGATCGTGTAGGTCCCGAAGTGAAAGATCGAGGCGGCGAGCACCGCGTCCGCCCCGCCTTCGGTCAGCGCGTCGAAGAGGTGCTCCGGTTTGCCCGCCCCGCCCGAGGCGATGATTGGGACATCGACCTCGTCGCTGATCGCCCGGAGCAGCGGCAGGTCATAGCCGTCCTGGTGCCCGTCGGTGTCCATCGAGGTGACGAGCAGCTCGCCGGCCCCGCGCTCGACGGCCTCGCGCGCCCACTCGACCGCATCGCGGCCTGTGGGCGTGCGGCCGCCGTGCGTGACGACCTCCCAGCGCCCGTCCTCGACCTTGCGCGCATCAACGGCAACGACGATGCACTGCGAGCCGAAGCCGTAGGCCCCCTCCTCGATGAGGGCCGGGCGCTCCACGGCGGCGGTGTTCATGCTCACCTTGTCGGCGCCCTGTTCGAGCATGCGCCGCACGTCCTCGGAGGAGCGCACACCGCCGCCGACGGTCAGCGGGATGAACACCTGGTCCGCGGTGCGGGCAATCATGTCGTAGACGCTGGTGCGGTTGTCCGAGGACGCCGTGATGTCGAGGAAGACGAGCTCGTCCGCGCCGTCGAGGTCGTACTTCGCCGCCAGCTCGACGGGGTCACCGGCATCGCGCAGCTCGACGAACGAGACGCCCTTCACCACGCGACCGTTGTCGACGTCGAAGCAGGGGATGATGCGCTTCGTCAGCATGGGTTACGCCTCCGCCCCACTCGAGGCCTCACGGGCGGCGACGAGCGCCTCACCGAGGTCGATGTCGCCGGTGTAGAGCGCCCGGCCGATGATCGCGCCCTCGATGCCGGTCGTAGCGAGACGCCGCACGTCCTCGATCGAGGTCACGCCGCCGGCCGCGATGATCGCTACGTCGGTCTCGGCGACGAGCTGCTCGTACATCGCGACGTTCGGACCTTCCATCGCGCCGTCACGGGCGATGTCCGTGTAGACGATGCGCTGCACGCCGAGGTCGGCGAGCTGCGCCACCCAGGTCGTCGCCTCGAGGTCGGTCGACTCGGTCCAGCCCTCGAGGGCGACACGGCCCTCGCGCGCGTCGACCGAGACGATGAGCCGCGCCGCGGCCATCGCGATCGCCTCGCGGAGAAAGTCCGGGTCCTTCACCGCCGCGGTGCCGAGCACGACGCGATCGAGTCCGGCCTCGAGGGTCGCGGCCAGCGTGGCGAGGTCACGGATGCCGCCGCCGGTCTGCACCGGGCAGTCGACCGTCCTCGCGATCGCGTGCACCACCTCGGCGTTGGCCTGGCGGCCGTCGCGCGCGCCATCGAGGTCCACAACGTGGATCCTTGAGGCCTCGAGCTGCGACCAGCGGACGGCGACCTCGACAGGATCGTCGTCGAACACGGTCTCGCGGGCATAGTCGCCCTGGAAGAGGCGCACGCAGCGCCCCCCTCGGATATCGATGGCCGGGATGACGTCCATCGACGTGCTAACTGCGTGCGAGCGGCGCGGACGCCGCCTCGGGTGCCGCGTCCGGCGCGATCGAGCCGCGCTCGCGAGCGAGACGGACGAAGTTCGCGTACAGCCGCAGGCCCATCGTGCTCGACTTCTCCGGGTGGAACTGCGTCGCGATCACATTGTCGCGACCGACGACCGAAGCGAAGCGCACGCCCTCGTAGTCCGTCTCGCCGATGACGTGCGCCTCGACGTCGGGCCTCGGGAAGTACGAGTGCACGAAGTAGAAGAACGAGCCGTCCGGGATGCCCTCGAACACCGGGTGCGACACCCGCAGCTCGACGGTGTTCCAGCCCATGTGCGGCACCGTCATGCCTCGAGGGAAGCGCACGATGCGGCCCGGCAGGACGCCGAGGCACTCGTGCAGCCCGCCCTCCTCCGAGACGTCGAAGAGCGCCTGCTGCCCCATGCACACGCCGAGGAAGGGCTTGCCTGCCTCGATGTGCGCCTTCACCGGGCCGTCGAGGCCGCCCTCGCGCAGGTGCTTCATGGTGTCGGCGGCGGCGCCGACGCCCGGGACGATAAGAGCCGATGCCGCCTCGACCTGCCGCGGTTCGGCGGTGACGAGGGCGTCGATGCCGGCATGCGCGACCGCGCGAGCCACGCTGCGGAGATTCCCCGCACCGTAGTCGACGATCACGACCTCGGACTTGCCGGCGGACATCACTCACCCTCCTCGGGTTATGTAGCGGCCTCGGATCCGGGGGCGAAGCGCGCCGGGCGATGACCCGATACGCTACGCCCATGCTCGGCCTCGGCTTCCATGGTACCGGTTCCGAACCTACGAGGCCCCCTCGATGACCTCGACGGAGCGCGCTCGCGACCTCGAGACGGCGCGCACACACGCCGAAGAGCTGCGCACGACGATTCGCTACCACGACTACCGCTACTTCGTGCTCTCCGAGCCGGAGATCGGCGACAGCGAGTACGACCGCCTCTTCCGCGAGCTCGTGGATCTCGAGGCCGAGTTCCCGGAGCTCGTCACGCCCGAGTCGCCCACGCAGCGTGTCGGTGGCGTCGTCTCCGAGGGCTTCGAGGCGGTCGAGCACCGCGAGCCGATGCTGTCCCTCGGCAACGTCTTCGACGGGGAGGAGCTCGCCGCTTGGCACGCCCGCGTCGTCCGGCTCCTCGAGCGCGACGACTTCGCGATGGTGTGCGAGCCGAAGATCGACGGCCTCGCGATCTCGCTCGTCTTCGAAGGCGGGACGTTCGCGCGAGGCGTCACGCGCGGCGACGGCCGCCGGGGCGAGGACATCACGGCGAACCTGCGCACGATCCGATCGCTCCCGCTCGTCCCGAGCCTCGAACCCACGCCCCCGGCCTTCGAGGTGCGAGGCGAGGTCTACATGCCGCGCACCGAGTTCGAGCGACTCAACGAAGAGCGCGCTGCGGCCGGCGAGCAGCTCTACATGAACCCTCGGAACACTGCGGCGGGCTCCGTGCGGCAGCTCGACCCCTCGATCACGGCCTCGAGGCACCTCGGCGTGTTCGCCTACCAGCTCGGCTGGTTCGAGGGTCCAGCGCCTGTGCGGACGCACTGGGACGCCCTCGAGTGGCTGCGCGGCGCGGGCTTCCCGGTGAACCCGCACGCGCGGCGCTTCGAGACGGTCGACGAGGTGGCGGCGTTCTGCGCCTCGTGGGTCGACCTGCGCGACACGCTCGAGTACGAGATCGACGGCGTGGTGGTGAAGGTCGACGACTTCGCCTTCCAGCGGCAGCTTGGCGTCGTCGGCCGCGAGCCTCGATGGGCGACGGCGTACAAATTCCCGGCCGAGCAGGCCGTCACGAGGCTGAAGCGCATCTCCGTCTCCGTCGGACGCACCGGCGTGCTCACGCCCTTCGCGGAGCTCGAGCCCATCTTCGTCGGTGGCGCGACGGTCTCGATGGCGACGCTGCACAACGAGGACCAGATCCTCGCGAAGGACATTCGCGAGGGCGACGACGTCATCGTGCAGCGCGCCGGCGACGTCATCCCTCAGGTCGTCGGCCCCGTGCTTTCGAAGCGCGAGGGGCGACAACTTCGCACGTTCGAGATGCCGAGCGAGTGCCCGGTGTGCCACACGCCGGTGCAGCGCGACCCCGACGAGACCCGCACGTACTGCCCGAACCGCGACTGCCCGGTGCAGCTCGCGCGCCAGCTCGAGCACTACACGTCTCGAGGCGCGCTCGACATCGAGGGGTTCGGCGAGCAGACCTGCTTCCGTCTCGTCGACCTCGGATTCGTGACCACGCTGTCGGACCTGTACCACCTCGAGGCGCGGCGCGACGACCTGCTGGCGCTCGACGGCTTCGGCGAGAAGACCGTCGACGCGCTGCTCGCCAACGTCGAGGCGAGCAAGCAGCAGCCGCTGCATCGCTTGCTCATCGGCCTCAGCATCCGCCACGTCGGCGGCGAGACGGCGCGCGCCCTCGGACTACACTTCGGCACCCTCGAGGCGCTGATGGCCGCTTCCGTCGAGGAGATCGAAGCGCTCGACGGGATCGGCCCGATCGTGGCGGAGGCCGTCTATGCCTCGTTGCACGACGAACGCACAGAGGCGCTCATCCAGCGGCTGCGCGCGGCCGGTGTGCGCACGGACGAGGATGTCTCGGCTCGAGGTGGGGTCCTCGAGGGCCTGTCGTTCGTCGTCACGGGAGCCCTCGAGCGCTGGTCGCGCAACGAGGTCGAGGACGTGATCAAACGCCTCGGTGGGCGCGTGACGGGCGCCGTGACGGGCAAGACCGACTACCTGCTCGCGGGTGAGGGTGGCGGCTCGAAGCGAACGAAGGCCGAACAGTTGGGCACGACGGTCCTCGATGAGGCATCCTTCCTCGAGCTCGTGCGCGAGCGCGGCGGAGCCTCGGAGATCGAGTAGGCGGCAGCGAGGACGGGCGGAGAGGCGAGCATGGCCACGGCGGAGGAGATTCAGAAGTACCGCGAGTTCCTCCAGGAAGAGGTGGACGGCATCTTCATGTACCGCGTTCTGCACGAGATCGAAGAGGACGAGGAGCTGAAGGACGTCTACGGCCGCCTGATCACGACCGAGGAACGACACCTCAAGGTCTGGCAGGACCAGCTGCGCGCCGCCGGCGCCGATGACACCCCGGGCGAACCGACGCGACGCGCTCGCATCTTGATGTGGATCGCCCGCAAGCTCGGCACCGACATGGTGCTGCCCGTCATCAAGACGTTCGAGATGGGCGCCGAGGGGATGTACGCCGGCGACGCCGTGGCGGAGCAGGAGCGCCTGCCTGAGGACGAGCGGCAGCACGCGCGCGTCTTCAACGCGCTCTCCGACCGTCGAGGCGCCCAGGGCTCGGTCATCGGGCGGGTGGAGACGCGGCATCGAGCGTTGGGCGGCGGGAACGCGCTGCGAGCCTCGGTGCTCGGTGCGAACGACGGGCTGGTCTCGAACCTCGCCCTCGTGATGGGCGTGGCCGGCGCGAACCCAGGGCGGGCAACGGTGCTGCTCGCCGGCTTCGCCGGGCTGCTGGCGGGCGCGTCCTCGATGGCACTGGGCGAGTGGATCTCCGTCACCACCTCGAGGGAGGCGGCGGAGGCGCAGATCGCCGTCGAGGAGGAAGAGATCCGGATGATGCCGGAGGCGGAGACCGAGGAGCTCGCGCTGATCTACCAGGCGAAGGGCCTCCCCCGCGCCGAGGCCGAGTCGCTGGCCGCGAGCATCATGGCCGATCCGGAGACCGCCCTCGCGACGCTGGCGCGCGAGGAGCTGGGGGTCGTGCCAGAAGATCTCGGATCACCCTGGGCGGCGGCGATCGCCTCGTTCCTGCTGTTCTCCCTCGGGGCGATCCTGCCGGTCCTGCCCTACCTCTTCCTGACGGGTTGGTCGGCGGTGGGGCTGAGCGCGCTGTTCTCCTCGATCGGCCTCTTCATCCTCGGGGCCGGCATGACGCTGCTGACGGGGCGCAACCCCTGGTACGCGGGGATGCGCCAGGTCTCGCTCGGTATTGCGGCGGCAGTGCTGACCTACGGCGTCGGATCGCTGATCGGCGGCGTCGCCGGCATCTAGCGAGACGGCTCGAGGCCTACTCGATGGCCTCGAGGAGGTCGCGCAGTGCGAGGACGGTGCGCCAGTTGCGCGCCGTCCCGGGCGTGCCGAGGTCGATGACCAGCCTCGAGCGGCCGGAGCCGTTCGGGTAGAAGACGTAGACCTCGCGACCGCGCAGCTCGACTTCCTCAGGGACGACGCGCTCCGGCGCCAGCGTTTCGAGTCGCGCCGCGGCCGGCTCATCCCGAAGCACCACGACGTGCAGGAAGCGCGGATCGCGACCGGGGGCATCGAGCGGGTGCCCCGCCGCGATCGAGGTCCACTCGTCGCGGCTGCGGAGCGCAACGTCGACCTCGAAGCCGAAGTGCTCGGCAATGGCGGCCTCGAGGCGCGACCGTACCTCGTGCGGCCCGCCGTTCGCGCTGAACACGAGGTTGCCGCTCTGCACATAGGTCGCGACAGCCTCGAATCCGAGGTCGGTTGCCACGCCTCGGAGCTCGGCCATGGGTACCTTGCGGTGGCCGCCCACGTTGATGCCTCGGAGGAGCGCGACGTAGGCGGTCATCGAGGCTGCCGACTCGTTCCGTGGAGGCCGTTCGGCCTGTTGCGGTCGGGAACGGCGTATCCGTATACTCCGGCTAGCGATTCACGAGGCGTGTTGTCCACACGTCCGCGAGCGCGTTCGAGCATCGTTCTCCCCAAGAACGCCGTTCTCCCCAGAACGAAGTGCTCTGTGATCAATCCGCTCTCCTCGTTCCTCGGGATGTTCTCACACGACATCGGCATCGACCTCGGAACCGCTAACACGCTGGTGACGGTCCGAGGCCGGGGCATCGTCGTGGATGAGCCCTCGGTGGTGGCGATCGACCGCGTCTCGAAGCGCATCCTGGCGATCGGCGCCGAGGCCAAGCGCATGGTGGGCCGTACGCCCTCGACGATTGTCGCGGTGCGGCCGCTGCGCGATGGCGTGATCTCGGACTTCGGCGTGACCGAGCGTATGCTGCAGCACTTCATCCGCTCGGTGCACGAGCGCTTCGGTCTCGGCATCCCGAAGCCGCGCGTCGTCGTCGGCATCCCGAGCGGGGCGACCGAGGTCGAGAAGCGCGCCGTGCATGACGCGGCGCTCGCTGCGGGCGCCCGCTCCGCCTACCTCATCGAGGAGCCGATGGCGGCGGCGATCGGGGCGGGGCTGCCGGTCATGAGCCCGTCCGGCTCGATGATTGTCGACATCGGCGGCGGCACGACCGAGGTAGCCGTCCTGGCCCTCGGTGGCATCGTGGTCTCGAAGTCGGTGCGCGCGGCGGGCGACGCGATGGACGGCGCCATCAGCACGTACGCGCGCCAGGTGCACAACATGCTCATCGGCGAGCGAAGTGCCGAGACCGTGAAGATGCGCGCTGGCTCGGCCTTCCCCCTCGATGAGGAGACGACGATCCCGCTGCGCGGGCGTGACCTCGCGACCGGATTGCCGAAGGCCGTCGATGTCTCGACGGTCGAGCTGCGCGATGCGCTTTCGCCGGTAACGAACGAGATCGTGCGCGCTGTGCGCCAGACCATCGAGGCGACGCCGCCCGAGCTGGTGGCGGACCTGATGATGCACGGCATCGCGATGGCGGGCGGCGGCAGCCTGCTGCGCGGCCTCGACCGCCGCCTCGCGACGGAGACCCGCTTCCCCGTGTACGTCGCCGAGGAGCCGTTGCGTACGGTCGTGCGCGGCTGCGGCGAAGCCCTCGAGGAAGCGGAGACCCTGCAGAAGGTGCAGGCGGCGATCGCGTCTCGGCGTCCGCCGCGCTGAACGCCTCGGCACCGTCGACGCCGCCCCACGCATCGCGCTCCCGCTGTCGGCGTGAGGTGACTCGTTGGCGCTGACCCGGAACTTCGCGTGGCTCACCGCAATGGTCGCAACCGGGCTATTGCTGCTCATCGCCTCGACGTTACCGGTCGCGCCTGCCCTCGAGGCATGGACCGGGGCACTCGTCGGCGGCGTGGCGACCGGCGCCCGCGACGCCTCGAGGCCGGTCACGGACCTGCTGCTGCATGCCGGGCAGCTCGACCGCCTGTCCGAGGAGAACGCCCGGCTGCGAGGTGACGTCGCCCGCCTCGAGGTCGAGCTGGCGGCGCTGCGCGAGCAGGATCGCGCCACCGCCGAAGTCGCCGCCCTCATCGAAGCCGTCGGGCCGCAGCCCTCGACGCCGGTGACCGCCTCGGTAGTCGCCCGCGACGCGAACCCCGCGCAGTCGTTCGTCGTGCTCAGCCGCGGCGCCTCGGACGGGCTAGCGACGGGACAGGCGGTGCTCGGGCCCGGAGCGGCGCTCGTCGGTGTCGTGGAAGACGTCCAGCCACACCAGGCACGCGTGCGGCTGCTGTCGGACGTCGGTTCGGCCGTCGCGGCGGTCACGCAACGCTCACGCGTGCAGGGAGCGCTCGCCGGGGCCGGGAGCGGCCCGCTTGAGCTCGAGTTTGTGCCGCTGGACGCGGGGATCGACGTTGGGGACCTCGTGATCACCTCGGCGCTCGGCGGTGTGCTGCCGGCAGGCTTGCCCGTCGGCCGAGTTTCCTCGGTGGCGCGTCCCGAGCAGGAGCTGTTCGCCAGCATCGAGGTCGCGCCGCTCGTCGATGACGCGCGCCTGGAGCACGTCATCGTGCTGACCGGTGTCGCCTCGACAGCCGCGGCGGGCGAAGGGCCGTCGCGGTGAGCGTGCGCTCGGTGGTCGTCCTCGGGCTGGTGCTGGCCGCCGCGGTGGTTGCCCAGCTGGGCATCGTGCCGGCGCTCTTCCTCGACAGACTGGGTGCACCGGTCCTGCCGGTCGCGGTGCTGGCCGCGTGGTCCGCCTCGCGGCGTCCCGAGGCCGCCTGGATCGCAGCAGTCCCTCTCGCACTCATGCTGGCCTCGGTATCCGAGGTGCGCGCGGGCTGGTTCGTACTCGCGCTCGCGCCGACACCGCTGCTGGCCACCTCGATACACGCGCGCGTACCGGCGCTGCCCGCCGCGGCCCTCGGTGCCGCCGCAGGCGCCTCGGTGTATGTGGCGACGCTGGCGCTGGCGGCGAACCGACTGCCGCTGCTGACCAGCGCGTTCGAGGCCACGATGCGCGGCGCCCTCCTTACCGCGCTGGCCGGCCTCGCCGTCGCCGTGCTCTTCCTCCCGTTCAGACCGCGCGAAACCGGGCTCTTCCGCTCGTGACGGCCTCGCGCCTGCTCGTGCTGCGGTTGGCGGCGCTCGGCCTCGGAGCGGCGCTGCTCACGCAGATCGTCGCGCTCCACCTCTTCGGCGCGTCGAGCCTCGGCATCAGCCTCTCGAGCGGCGAGCGTCTGCGCGTCCTCGATGTCGTGCCGGCGCGCGGGCGCATCCTCGACCGCGAGGGCCGCCCGCTGGCAGTCAACGTGCCCCGCTTCGTGGCGCAGGTCGTGCCGGGCGACCTGCCCGAGGACCCGAACGCCCGACGTGCCGCGCTCACGCGCCTCGAGGCGCGCGTGGGCATCCCCTACGCGGGCCTCGAACGAGCGGTGCAGGCGGGCCTCGAATCGGTCGACCCGCTCGCCCCGATCACGATTCGCGACGACCTCACCCGAGACGAGGCGACGGCACTGCGCGCCGCCATGTCCGGCATCGAAGGCGTCGTCATCGAGGCGCAGGCGCAGCGCGAGTACGGGGGCGGCGACCTGCTGGCGCACGTCCTCGGGTACGTCGGTCCGATCGCCGCCGGCGAGGCCGAGACCTACCTCGAGGCCGGGTATCGCCTCGATGCGCGCGTGGGCCTCGGTGGCGTCGAGCTCACCTACGAGGACGCACTGCGGGGCGTGCCGGGCGAGGACCTGGTCGTCGCCGACGCGGCCGGGCATCCGCTGCGCGCCCTCGAGGAGCGCCCGCCCGAGGTCGGCGCGGACGTCGTGCTCTCGATTGACCTCGACTTCCAACGCGCTGTACGCGACGCCCTCCTCGACGGCATCGCCGCCGGTGTGCGGGACCAGGAGCCGGCACAGTGGCCGAACCCGGACTCGCCTCGAGAGGCGGGAGCGGCGGTCGTGATGGACGTGCGCACCGGCGAGGTGCTCGCCCTCGTGTCGGTCCCGAGCTTCGAGGCCAACCTCCTCGGCACGGAGCCCGACGACGAGGCGCTGGCAGCGCTCATCGCCGACGGCAACCGCCCGCTCGTCGACCGCACGTACATGGAGGTACGGGCGCCCGGCTCGATCTTCAAGCCGCTGGTGGCCGCCGCCGCCCTCGAGGAAGGCGTGGCCTCGGCCGGCACGCAGATCACGAGCCGCGGCCTGATCTCGATCCGAGACCAGTATCAGCCAGACGTCTATTACGTCTTTCGTGACTGGGCCGCGCACGGCACGCTCGACCTGTACGGCGGCATCGCCCGCTCGTCGGACGTGTACTTCTATTACCTGGCCGGCGGCTACGCGCAGAACGGGGAGCAGCTGTTCGACGGCCTCGGGATCAACCGCCTCGCGAGGTACGCGCGGGCGGCCGGCCTCGGGCGTGCGACCGGCCTCGACCTGCCGGGTGAGGCAAGCGGCCTCGTGCCGGACGCCGAGTGGAAGGACGAAACCGTCGGCGAGCCGTGGGTGCTGGGCGACACGTACACCCTCGGGATCGGGCAGGGCTACCTGGCGGTCACACCGATCCAGATGGCGGTGGTGGGCGCGGCGATTGCGAACGGCGGTACCGTCCTTGTGCCGCACGTGGTGGCCGCGCTGCAGCGAGGCGATGCGGTCACCCCGCTCGGCCGCGAGGTCGCCGGCACGCTTCCCGTCGACCCCGCGAACCTCGCGATCGTGCGCGAGGCGATGCGCCGAGCCGCCGAGGCCGGTGGCACCGCCCGCACAGGCAAGCCGGCCGGCATCACCATCGGCGGCAAGACCGGCACCGCCGAGTTCGGACGGCCCGCCGCGGACGCATCGTTCGACACGCACGCCTGGTACGTGGGCTTCGCGCCGTTCGACCAACCCGAGATCGTCGTGGTCGTGCAGCTCGAGCACGGGGTGGGTTCGACGCACGCGGGCCCGGTCGCGCGACGCATCCTCGAGGCGTACTTCAATCGGGGCGCGCAGGTGACGCGGTGAACAGCGTCGCCGCCCGTCGCATCGACCCGTGGCTGCTCGCCGGCATGGCCGGCCTCCTCCTCCTCGGCGTGGGCATCGCCGCCTCGGTGGGCGGCGCCGACTCGCCGGGCGCGCCCTTCGAGGGGGGGCCGGGCGCGAGGCAGCTGCTGCTCGCGAGCGCCGGTCTCGGCATCGCGTTCGCCGCCTCGATGGTCGACTACCGGCTGCTGAGGCGACACGCGCTGTGGCTGTACCTCGGGGCGCTCGCGTTGTTGGTCGCAGCACTCGTCGTCGGCATCGACATCCACGGCTCGAGGCGCTGGCTCGGGATCGGCGCGGCGACCGTGCAGCCCTCGGAACTCGCCAAGATCGCAGTGCTCGTGATGATGTCGACCATCCTCGCGGGGCGACGCGTTGGCGCGGGGCTGACGATGCTCGCGCTCGGAGTCGCGGCGCCGGCGATCGCTCTCATCGTCGTCGAGCCGGACACGGGCACCGCGCTCGTCCTCGCGACGGGCTCGCTCGCCCTTGTCGTCGCGGCCGGCGCACCCTGGCGAGTCGTGGCTTCGTTGCTGATTGCGGCGGTCGCTGTCGTGCCGCTGTTGCTCGCCGTGGCCGTCCCCGACTACCAGCGCGAACGCCTGGCGGTGTTCGTCGATCCGGCGCGCGACCCCCTCGGATCCGGCTTCAACGTGCGCCAGGCGGAGGTCGCGATCAGCACGAGCGGACTCACCGGCGACGGCCTCTTCAACGAGGACGAATCGAGCCTCGAGCACGTCGCGGCGCGCGGGTCCGACTTCGCCTTCGCACAGGTGGGGGAGGACCTCGGGCTGGCGGGCAACGTGGCGGTCCTGGCGCTGTTCGGCCTCGTGGCTTGGCGCGGCTTCGAGGCGGCGCGCGCCGCGCCCGATGCCTTCGGACAGCTGCTCGCAGCGGGCTTGACCTCGATCGTGGTGGCGCAGGCCGCGCTCCACGTCGCCGTGAACGTGCGGCTCTTCCCGGCGACGGGAATCACGCTGCCGTTCGTCTCTGCGGGCGGCACCTCGGTGCTGACCGTGTGCCTGATCGTGGGTCTGCTGCAGAGCATCGCGGCACAGCGCCCGGCCAGCAGCCGCGAGCAGTGGACCGCCGTGCGCTGGCGCTAGCCTCGACCGTCGCGGCCCGTGCGGCGCCACCCGGTACGGAGCCAAACGAAACGAGGGGCCCTGTCGGGCCCCTCGTTCTATTCCAACTGACCTCGTGGCTACGAGGTGAGGACGGGCTCCGGCGGCTCGGCCTCGGCTCGCTCCGCCTTCGTCGCGACGACCTTGCCGTCCTCGAAGTCGAGGTGGACCGTGTCGCCCTCCTCGAACGTGCCGTCGAGGAGCCGGTCGGACAGCATGTCCTCGATCTGGTTCTGGATCACGCGGCGCAGCGGCCGTGCACCGAACACCTGATCGAAGCCCTCAGCACCGAGGTGATCGAGCAGCGCCTCGGAGACGGTGAGCTCCATCTGCTTCTGGCGCAGGTTCTCCCGCACGTCGCCCAGCTCGAGGTCCACGATGCGGCGGATGTCCGCCTTCTGCAGCGCGTGGAACACGACCGTCTGGTCCAGCCGGTTCAGGAACTCGGGCCGGAAGACGCGCTTCATCGCCTCCTGGACCTGGTCCTTCATGCGGCGGTACTGGTCCTCCGCGGTCTTCGCCTCATCGGACGCGACCGCGAAGCCGAGGCGGGAATCCTTGCGGATGAGGTCCGACCCGACGTTCGAGGTCATGATGATGATGGTGTTGCGGAAGTCGACCTTGCGGCCCTTCGCGTCGGACAGGTGCCCGTCGTCGAAGATCTGCAGCAGCATGTTGAAGACGTCCGGGTGGGCCTTCTCGATCTCGTCCAGCAGAATGAGGCAGTAGCCTCGCCGCCGCACGAGGTCGGTCAGCTGACCGCCGTCGTCGTAACCCACGTAGCCCGGAGGCGAACCCACGAGTCGCGAGACCGTGTGCTTCTCCATGAACTCGGACATGTCGAGTCGGACGATGTTGTCCTTCGACCCGAACATGAACTCGCCCAGCGTCTCCGCGAGGTACGTCTTCCCGACGCCCGTGGGGCCCATGAACATGAAGGTGCCGATGGGGCGCTTCGGGTCCTTGAGTCCGGCACGCGCACGGCGGACGGCCTTCGAGACCGCCTCGACCGCCTCGTCCTGGCCAATGACCCGCGCCTTCAGGTACTGGTCCATCTCCATGAGCCGCGAGGACTCCTCGGAGGCGATACGGGTCAGCGGGATGCCGGTCCACATCGAGACCACGTCGCGGATGTCCTCCTCAAGGACGACCGGCGTGTCCGAGCTGCGCTCGCTCTGGACCTCGTGCTCGAGCTCCTCGAGCTTGGCCTGCAGGCGCACCTCACGCTCGCGGAGCTCCGCGGCGTACTCGTACTGCTGGTTCGCGATCGCCTGGTCCTTCTCGCGCCGCAGCGCCTCGAGGCCCTTCGTGGCCTCGCGAACGGACGGCGGCGTCGAGTAGCGGCGGATGCGCACGCGTGCGGCCGCCTCATCGACCAGGTCAATGGCCTTGTCGGGCAGGAAGCGCTCGGTGACGTAGCGCGCCGAGAGCTCGGAGGCCGCCTGCAGCGCTGCGTCGGAGATCGTGAGCTTGTGGTGCTCCTCGTACGCCGGGCGCACGCCCTGCAGGATCTGCACCGTCTCCTCGATGGTCGGCTCGTCCACCCGCACGGGCTGGAACCGGCGCTCGAGGGCAGCGTCACGCTCGATGTGCTTGCGGTACTCGTCAAGGGTCGTCGCACCGATGGCCTGAATCTCGCCTCGCGCGAGCGCGGGCTTCAGGATGTTCGCGGCGTCGACCGCACCCTCGGCGGCACCCGCACCGACGAGCATGTGCAGCTCGTCGATGAACAGGATGCAGCTGTCCGAGGCGCGAATCTCCTCGATGACCTTCTTCAGGCGCTCCTCGAACTCACCTCGATACTTCGTGCCGGCAACGAGCAGGCCGATGTCGAGGGTGAGCATGCGCTTCCCGAGCAGGGTGTCCGGCACGTCGCCGTTCACGATGCGGTGCGCGAGGCCCTCGGCGACGGACGTCTTGCCGACGCCCGGCTCACCGATGAGGACGGGGTTGTTCTTCGTGCGTCGCGACAGGATCTGCACGACGCGCTCGATCTCGCTCTCACGACCCACGACCGGGTCGAGCTGTCCGCTGCGCGCGGCCGCCGTCAGGTCGACGCCCAGCTGGTCGAGCGTGGGGGTGCGGGCCTGGCGCCCGCCGGCAGCCGCGGCAGTCTGCTGCGGCTGCGTCTGCGCGAGGATCCGTGTGGTCTCGGCGCGCACGCGCTCGAGGTTTACGCCGAGGCTCTCGAGGACGCCTGCGGCGATGCCTTCGCCCTCGCGCACGAGGCCGAGCAGCAGGTGTTCAGTGCCGATGTAGGAGTGGTTCAGCCGGCGCGCCTCGTCGACGGCCAGCTCGATGACCTTCTTCGCACGTGGCGTGAGGCCGATCTCACCGCTGGTCGAGCGGTCGCCCCGCCCGATGATGAACTCCACGGCCGAGCGCACCTTGTTGAGCTCGACGCCGAGGTTCGAAAGCACCTTGGCAGCCACGCCGTCGCCCTCGCGTACGAGGCCGAGCAGCAGGTGCTCAGTGCCGATGTAATTGTGGTTGAAGCGCTGCGCTTCCTCCTGGGCGAGGGTCAGAACGCGGCGCGCCCGCTCGGTAAACTTGTCGAATCGGTCAGCCATTGGTGACTCCCGTCGTCCTGGATCAAGGCTAACACACGCCCTACGGAGGAACGAGCCGCCGGGTTCCCCCTCGAACAGGCAGGGAGTGCCCTCGCGACGGCTTCCATCATGTCGTGGTGTTGCCCCTGCGTCAGTGAGGGTTTCCCCCGACCGGCAACCGTTCAGACGCAACGCGGAGGAACGAACGGCGCCTCGCTGGAGCGAGGCGCTGTTGAGTTTCGAGCAGTCCCCCGCTTGGGGGCTCGAGCTAGCTCTCGGTCTTGGCCTCGTCGTCGTCGGCGGCGGCCTCGGTCTCCTCGGTCTCCGCCTCAGCAGCCGGCTCCTCGGTCGTGGCCTCGGCGGTCGGTGCTTCCTCGGCGTCGGCGACAGGAGTCTCGGCCGCCTCTGCCGTCGGTGCTTCCGTTGCCTCGGCGGACGGCGCCTCCGCGGCCGGAGCCTCGTCACTGTCGCGCGCCTCGAGCTCCGCTTGCGCCTGCTGCATCGCTGCGGCCATTGCCGTCAGCGGCGGAGCGGACGGCTCGGCCGCGGCAGCGGGGGCACGGCCGCCCGTGTCCTGGGCGGGTGTGGCGGCGGCTCGAGGCGCGGCCGCGACCGCCGCAGACTGCTCGCGCCGTGCCGCCATGCGGTTCTCCGCGGCGGCGATCTCCTCGGCGAATGAGGCCTTCGCCTCGTCCGGGACGCCCATCACGCGGCCATCAGCGTCGAAAAGCCAGCCGCGCATCTCCGCCTCGCGACGGCCCTCGTTGAGCGAGAGGCCGAGGCGGTGCCGGTCGTGCTCGATGCGCACGATCTTCAGCGGCACGACATCGCCCTCGTCGACGACCTCCTGCGGGTGGCCGATGCGGCGGTCGACGAGCTCCGAGACGTGGACCAGTCCTTCGACCGGACCGGGCAGGCGCGCGAACGCGCCGAATGCGACGAGCTTGGTGATGACGGCCGGCACCACGTCGCCGACGGCGTACTGAGTGATCAGCTCTTCCCACTGCTCGGGCGCGGCGCGGCGGATCGACAGTGCGATCTTCTTCGCCTCACGGTCGACGCGCATGACGTAGACCTGCACCTGGTCGCCGGGCTTGAACATCGACTCCGGGTCCGCGTTGCGGTCCCACGAGAGCTCGGACAGGTGCACGAGGCCGTCGGCGCCGCCGAGGTCCACGAAGACACCGAAGTTGCGGATGGACGTGACGGTGCCGGTGCGGATCTCGCCCTCGGCGAGCTCGTCCAGCAGGCGCTCCTTCTGCTCCGCACGGTACTCCTGGAGCGCGGCGCGCTCGGAGAGGATGACGCGGTTGCGGCGTCGGTTGATCTCGATGACCTTCAGGCGAAGGACACGGCCGACCTGCGCCGACAGCGGGTTCGAGGCGTCCGAGCCGGGCTTGGCGCCAACGACCTGCGACATCGGGATGAAGGCGTTGACGCCCTCGACGTTCGCGAGCAGGCCGCCCTTGTTGAAGCCGGTGACTTCGGCCTCGAAGATCTCGCCGCTCTCGAAGCGCTCCTGCAGCAGACGCCAGCCCTGCTCGCCGCGTGCGCGGTCGATCGAGAGGAGGACCTGCCCCTCTTCGGTCTCAGGCTGCACCACGAAGACGAGGATCTGCTCGTTCACGGACAGCTTGGAGAGCGGGTCCGCACCGAGCGAGTGCATCTCGTGCGTGGGTACGACGCCTTCGGACTTGGAGCCGATGTCGACGACGATGCTGTCGCGCTCGATCGACATGATGTGACCCTCGACGACCTCGCCACGGCGAAGGGTGCGCGGTTCCGCGACGTCCACGGAATCGAGCAGCGCCGCCATGTCCATGATCTCGGGTTCTGAGGTAGTCGGGTTCGTCAACGTTCCAAGGCCTCCGGTTGAATGAGTCGACCAGACGCTTCGACGCGACTGGTCACGAACGGGGCGCATGATAGCACGCTGTCCGGCGCTCCACCCTCGGGGGTGTGACGCACGGCGCGGGCACCGGCATGGCCCTGGGCTGGGTTGTCTACCGCCGCTGGCCCCGACCGCATCGAGGCACCACGTGCGGACAACATTGAGGCCACCCCGTCACCGGAGTGGCCTGCTTGTATCCTGGCGGTGGCCTATTTTCCGCACCCAGTTGCCCGGGGAGTATCGTCAGCGCTACGACGTTTCACTTCCGTGTTCGGGATGAGAACGGGTGGGTCCGCCGCGCTCTAACCACCAGGACCTGCATTATCGCAGCGCCGAGGCGAAACGAGCAAGGGCTCGGTGGGGATTTCGCCCCGAAGTTCCCTCGATTTCACATCTGGCGCTCAGAGCCGCAGCTCGTGATCGCGCCGCACTTTGAGCACCTGGGCCAGGACCTCGAGGTCAAGCGACGGCGGGAACGACGAAGGCCGGGCGGCATGCCCGGCCTTCGCATCGATCTTGGTAGCGGGAGAGGGATTCGAACCCCCGACCTTCGGGTTATGAGCCCGACGAGCTACCACTGCTCCATCCCGCGACGTACCGCTGTTCCAACGGTGCACATCGAGTGTAACACGCCGCTCGAGGGCCCTCGGAGCCGCCGGCCTCGGCCGGGACTTCGGACCTCGAGCGTGCGTACCTGCACTCAGAATACTGCGCGAGCGTGCGTCCACTGTCGATGACCGAACGCGTTTCGATGCGGATCACGGTCCGCCCGAAGGCGGTTGCCCGAAGGCAATTGGTGCCTGATGAAAGGTCAAGCCCTCGACCATTAGTACCACTCAGCTGCACACATTGCTGTGCTTCCACCTGTGGCCTATCAAACGGGTGGTCTTCCCGCGGTCTTACCCGGTTAATCCGGTGGGAGGCCTCATCTTGAAGGCGGCTTCGCGCTTAGATGCTTTCAGCGCTTATCCGTTCCGGACTTGGCTACCCGGCAATGCCCCTGGCGGGACAACCGGTACACCAGAGGTCCGTCCACCCCGGTCCTCTCGTACTAGGGGCAGCTCTCCTCAAGCCTCCTGCGCCCACAGCGGATAAAGACCGAACTGTCTCACGACGTTCTGAACCCAGCTCGCGTACCGCTTTAATGGGCGAACAGCCCAACCCTTGGGACCTGATTCAGCCCCAGGATGCGACGAGCCGACATCGAGGTGCCAAACCCTGCCGTCGATGTGAACTCTTGGGCAGGATCAGCCTGTTATCCCCGGGGTAGCTTGTATCCGATAAGCCACGGCCCTTCCACTCGGGACCGTAGGATCACTTTGGCCGACTTTCGTCCCTGCTCGACATGTCCGTCTCGCAGTCAAGCCCCCTTGTGCCAATACACTCAACGGGTGATTGCCATCCACCCTGAGGGGACCTTTGCGCGCCTCCGTTACCTTTTGGGAGGCGACCGCCCCAGTCAAACTGCCCACCAGACGCTGTTCCCATGCTTGCTCACAGGTTAGGAGGACAAACATAGAAGAGTGGTATTTCACCGTTGACTCACCGACACCCGAAAGTGCCGGATCACAGTCTCCCACCTATCCTACGCATCTATGCCCGGCCTCCAGCGCCAAGCTGCAGTAAAGCTCCACGGGGTCTTTTCGTCCTGCTGCGGGTAGGCCGCATCTTCACGGCCAGTTCAATTTCGCCGAGTCCCTCGTTGAGACAGCGCCCAGATCGTTACGCCATTCGTGCGGGTCGGAACTTACCCGACAAGGAATTTCGCTACCTTAGGACCGTTATAGTTACGGCCGCCGTTCACCGGGGCTTCGGTTCAATGCTTGCACATCTCCCCTTAACCTTCCGGCACTGGGCAGGCGTCAGCCCCTATACATCCGCTTACGCGTTAGCAGAGACCTGTGTTTTTGTTAAACAGTCGCCTGGGCCCGCTCACTGCGACCCCCGGACGCTCCCGGCGCAGGCCGTTCACCTCCAGGGGTGCTCCTTCTCCCGAAGTTACGGAGCTAGATTGCAGAGTTCCTTAACGAAGGTTATCTCGATCACCTGACGGTACTTACCGCCGCCCACCAGTGTCGGTTTGCGGTACGGGCACCAACGGTACTAGCAGCGAAGCTTTTCTAGCCGGCATGGACTCAGCAACGTCGCTTTGACTGTCGTCTCTACTTCCCCCGAATCCTCCGCTTAACCTGGGAACGGATTTGCCTATTCCCAGACGCCTACGATTCAGGGACGGACCATGTCCAATAGGCCCGCGTCACCTATCCTTCCGGGTCACTCCTCCTGCATCAAACACACCGTCAGTGGGGCAGGAATACTAACCTGCTGTCCATCGCCTACGGCTCTCGCCCTCGGCTTAGGCCCGCCTAACCCTACGCGGATAAACCTTGCGTAGGAACCCTTGGGCTTACGGTGTCGCGGTTTCTCACCGCGATTACGCTACTCATGCCGACATTCTCACTTCCGCACGCTCCACAGCGGGTCACCCCAACTGCTTCACTGCCCGCGGAACGCTCCTCTACCGATCACACCCGAAGGTGCAATCCCCTGGCTTCGGCACCATGCTTAGCCCCGTTACATTATCGGCGCCCGGTCACTCGACCAGTGAGCTATTACGCACTCTTTCAATGGTGGCTGCTTCTAAGCCAACATCCTGGTTGTCTGTGCGACCGGACATCCTTTCACACTGAGCATGGATTTAGGGGCCTTAGCCGAGGGTCTGGGCTGTTTCCCTTTCGACGACGAAGCTTAGCCCCCGCCGTCTCACTCCCGGATTCTCAAGTGCTGGCATTCGCGGTTTGATTGAGGTTGGTAAGCGGTATGCCCCCTAGCTCAGTCAGAGCCCTACCTCCAGCACAAAACATCCGAGGCTGCGCCTAAACGCATTTCGAGGAGAACCAGCTATCTCCTGGTTCGATTAGCATTTCACCCCTACCCACAGGTCATCCAACTGATTTGCAACTCAGGAAGGTTCGCGCCTCCACGAGGTGTTACCCTCGCTTCACACTGCCCATGGGTAGCTCACCAGGTTTCGGGTCTACGTCCAGCGACTCAACTCGCCCTGTTCAGACTCGCTTTCGCTCCGGCTCCGCAACTCACGTTGCTTAACCTTGCCACGGAACGTAACTCGTCGGCTCATTCTTCAATAGGCACGCCGTCACCCGACCGAAGTCAGGCTCCGACTGCTTGTAGGCACACGGTTTCAGGATCTATTTCACTCCCCTCCCGGGGTGCTTTTCACCTTTCCCTCACGGTACTGGTCCACTATCGGTCATCAAGGGTATTTAGCCTTGGAGAGTGGTCTCCCCAGCTTCCCACGGGATTTCACGTGTCCCGTGGTACTCAGGTGCCAGCTCGAGTCGATCCAGTTTCGCCTACGGGGCTCTCACCCCCTGCGGCCAGCCGTTCCAGGCTGTTCGGCTACCAGATCGATTGCTCACTCGTATTGCTGGTCCTACAACCCCGCCTCCGAAGAGACGGTTTGGGCTCCTCCCCGTTCGCTCGCCGCTACTAGGAGAATCATTTCTGTTCCTCGGGGTAATGAGATGTTTCAGTTCCCCCGGTTCCCTCCATCCGGCCTATGTGTTCGGCCGGCGGTGACCCGCTATGAAACGGGCCGGGTTGCCCCATTCGGAGATCCTCGGTTCAGCTCGCTAGACAGCTCGCCGAGGCTTTTCGCAGTCTTGCCACGTCCTTCATCGGCCCTTGATGCCAAGGCATCCACCGTGCGCCCTTTGTAGCTTGACCCTTCGTCAGGCACTCCCGCGATCCACAACGCGCCTCGCAAAACGAGACGCGTTCGATCACGCTCGGTACTCGACAATTATCAGCTTTACTCGCGCAGTATTCTGTTGTGCAGGTACGCCTCGCGCCGAACTGGGCGCGACCACGGCCGCAGGCCGTCCCCGGCGTCCCACCCCTCGCGATCTCTCGCTCGAGGTGAGCTCCCGAGGACGAACTACGTCCATCCTTGTTCCGTCGCAACCGAGTCGCCAGCTCTCGAGACGAGACCTCGAGGGCTGGTGGAGCCGGGGGGACTCGAACCCCCGACATCCGCCTTGCAAAGGCGGCGCTCTCCCAGCTGAGCTACGGCCCCGTTCGAGCCCCTGGCGCCGCCCTCGAGATCCACGTGGGATATCGAGGGCTGGTGGGCCATCCTGGACTCGAACCAGGGACCTCAGTCTTATCAGGACTGCGCTCTAACCGGCTGAGCTAATGGCCCCGGCGCACATCGACGGCTGGATAGCAGACAGAAGCCTCGCCATGAAGGATCAGTGCGAGGTCCAGTTTCGACACGACCGGCGGGTGAACGACCCTGAATGCCGGCCGCGCAGATCGACCTGGGATATTGGTCGGGCGCCGGCACACACCGTGTACCGACGAGCTCCCGACTGTAGTTTCCCTAGAAAGGAGGTGATCCAGCCGCAGCTTCCGCTACGGCTACCTTGTTACGACTTCGTCCCAGTCACCAGTCCCACCTTGGGCGTCTGCCTCCCGAAGGTTAGCTCAACGACTTCAGGTGTTACCGGCTCCCATGACGTGACGGGCGGTGTGTACAAGGCCCGGGAACGTATTCACCGCAGTAAGGCTGACCTGCGGTTACTAGCAACTCCGGCTTCATGCAGGCGGGTTTCAGCCTGCAATCCGAACTGAGGACAGCTTTGTCCGATTAGCTCCACCTCGCGGTTTGGCAACGGTCTGTACTGCCCATTGTAGCGTGCGAGTAGCCCAGGACGTAAGAGCCATGCTGACCTGACGTCATCCCCGCCTTCCTCCCGGTTGCTCCGGGCAGTCTCGCCAGAGAAATACAACTGGCGACAGGGGTTGCGCTCGTTGCGGGACTTAACCCAACACCTCACGGCACGAGCTGACGACGGCCATGCAGCATCTGTGATGAGGCCCCGAAGGGAAGCCGACTTTCACCGGCGGTCCTCAACATGTCAAGCCCTGGTAAGGTTCTTCGCGTCGCTTCGAATTAAACCGCACGCTCCGCTGCTTGTGCGGGCCCCCGTCAATTCCTTTGAGTTTTAGCCTTGCGGCCGTAGTCCCCAGGCGGAGTACTTATCGCGTTAGCTTCGTTACCGAGGGGGTCGATACCCCCGACAACTAGTACTCATCGTTTACGGCGTGGACTACCCGGGTATCTAATCCGGTTCGCTCCCCACGCTTTCGCGCCTCAGCGTCAGGTTGCCCCCAGAGAGTCGCTTTCGCCACTGGTGTTCCTCCGGATATCTACGCATTCCACCACTACACCCGGAATTCCACTCTCCTCTGAGCCCCTCAAGACCGGCAGTATCCAGGGACCTCTCACAGTTAAGCCGTGAGATTTCACCCCAGACTGACCGATCCGCCTGCGCGCGCTTTACGCCCAGTAAATCCGGACAACGCTTGCCACCTACGTATTACCGCGGCTGCTGGCACGTAGTTAGCCGTGGCTTATTCGCGAGGTACCGTCAGATCTTCTTCCCTCGCAAAAGGGGTTTACAACCCGAGGGCCTTCTTCCCCCACGCGGCGTTGCTCCGTCAGGCTTTCGCCCATTGCGGAAAATTCCTTGCTGCTGCCTCCCGTAGGAGTCTGGGCCGTGTCTCAGTCCCAGTGTGGCTGATCATCCTCTCAGACCAGCTACGGATCGTTGCCTTGGTAGGCCGTTACCCCACCAACAAGCTAATCCGCCGCAGGCCCCTCCGAAAGCGCCGTAGCTTTGGTCCGTGGACCGTATGGGGTATTAGCCCCTCTTTCGAGGAGTTGTCCCCCACTTCCGGGCAGGTTCCTACGTGTTACTCACCCGTCCGCCACTGCCCCCCAGCCGAAGCTGGGTTCTCGTGCGACTTGCATGCATTAGGCACGCCGCCAGCGTTTATCCTGAGCCAGGATCAAACTCTCCGTTAGAAGAGTCCCGACCGAAGTCGGGTCAAATAGTTCGTCTCGAGGCACGCGACGACCCCCTCGAGGTGCCCGAGGGCACTTCGATGTCGGTGCGACGCGGGCCCCCTATGACGGGGATCCTTCGTTCGCTTCTGTCTGCTATCCAGGTGTTAATGTGCGCTGTCGCCTGCAACAGGCGAACGACCGGATGCTACTCGTGGGCCGCAACACCGTCAAGGACGGAGTTCGCAACACCCCGGCGGACCGTGGTCCGAAATGCGCCCGGGTCAAACTGACTCGACCGAGGTTACCACGATGGTTCGCTGTGGCAAGCGCCCTCTCGAGGTTCTGGCACGCAGTCTCAGATTCGCCGCAGACGTCCGACGTCGGTTTCGACGAGAAATTCTGCCCCTGACAGCGTGACATGACGCCCACGCCGGCTCGAGGCGGCCCACATCGCGTCGAGGTGCGCAGCGTCCACGCGCACACCGAGGCGGTCGGCGACGCCTCGAAGCAGGCGCAGCGCGACGGCCGGTGGCAGTACGCGCAGCTCCGCACGGTCGATCGTGAGGCCGCGCCGGCCGTCGGGCTTCACGAGGCGAGCGGCCTCGGCTCGAGCCCACGCCTCGAGGGCGGCATCGTCGCGACCGGCGGCGAGGGCGGCACGCGTGATCGCCTCGACGGCGCGCGGGTTGAGGTGGCGGAGCTCGGGCAGCACGCGCTGGCGGAGGCGGTTGCGCGCGTAGCCGAGGTCCTCGTTCGAGGCGTCGTGCCGAGCCTGGAGACCCACGGTGTTCAGGTACGCCTCGACGTCAGCACGCGAGACGTCGAGGAGCGGTCGGAGCACCGAGAGCCCGCTTCCACCCCGAACGGGCCACGCGGCTCGGATGGTCATGCCGGCGAGCCCTCGGAGGCCCGCCCCGCGCACGAGGCGCAGCAGCACGGTCTCAGCCTGGTCGTCGAGGGTGTGGCCGGTCACGACCTCAGTTGCCCCGACCTCCTTCGCAGTGCGCGCCAGCCAGCGGTAGCGGGCCTCCCGAGCGCCGGCCTCGGAAGGCTGGGGCCGCCCACGTGCCGCGCCTGACCGGAAGTCGATCTCGAGGCACGCGGCGAGCTCGCGCACGAATGCGGCGTCGGCCTCGGTCTCAACGCGGGGGCGCAGCCGATGGTCGAAGCAGGTCGCGACGACCGGGCGCTCGACCCTCGAGGCGGCGCGGGCGACAGCGACGAGTGCGGCCGTCGAGTCGGGACCGCCCGAGCAAGCGACAACGAGCGGACCACCGGCCGGCCCGACGGTCGCCGCATCGAGGGCACGCGCGACACGCCGCTCGAAGGCCGCCGTTCGGCGGTTGCGGGGCATCGAGTCGGTCATCGCGACGTCGAGGATAGTCGGCTCGGGCCTCGACCCGACCGATCAGGGCGCGAAGAGCGCCTCCCACCAGCGCTCGCCGGCCTCGCGCTCCGGTCGAGGGGACGAGGGCGCCTCGACCGTGACGGCGATCTCTCCGGGCATGACCAGCCCGAATCGATCGCGCGCGACCGCCTCCACGTACTCGTCGGACTGGAGGTACCGCCGCAGACCCTCCAGCTCGGCGTGCTGACGTCGGAGGTCGTACACCTCGGCCTGCAGCTGGCTGCGCCGCTCGTTGAGCTGCACCGTGCCGCGCAGGGTCTGAAGCGTGGAGTACGTGAAGAGGGCAAGCAGCAGCAGTGCCACCGCGAGGACGATGTGAGCCGGACCGAGGATCGGCAATGGGATCCGGGGGAGACGGATCGACACGAAGGTGTCAGCCTCATTTCGATCCCGCCGAGGGCGAGGCTAGCGAGGTGGCGACGCCCGTGCAAACCACGCGTGTTGAAGGGTCTCAAGCCGGCAGGCCGCACGCCTCGTTGAGCGCGACGAGGATCGGACCATGTTCGCCCACCTCGACGACGGACAGCGAGGCGAGGTCGGTGCGCAGGCGCCGAAAGTGGCTCACCGGAACGCCGAGGACGCTGCAGAGATAGGCCCGCAGGGCGAGGTTGTGGGTCACGACCGCGACGACCGCGCCGTCCTCGGAGCTCGACAGGATGTCGTCCACTGCCTCGACCATCCGACGCTGCGCGTCGCCGAGTGACTCGCCGCCGGGGATGGCCAGGTCCTCGATGTCTTCGCCGGACCACAGGACCATGAACTCGGGATGGCGTTCGCGCATCTCGACGCCGGTCAGACCATCGAGCAGACCTTGATCGACCTCGTGCAGTCGCTCATCGACCTCGATCTCCACGCCGGAGTCGCGCGCGACGGGCGCCGCCGTTTGGCGGGCGCGCTGCGCGGGGCTGCTCACGACGCGTGTCGGTCCGAGCTCACGCACGAGGCCGGCGAGCGCCTCGGCCTGTCGCTCACCGAACTCGTCGAGGGAGTTGTCGGCGCGTCCCTGCGAGCGGCCGCTGGCGTTCGCCGCCGTACGCGCATGGCGCAGGAAGAGCAGTCGAATCGCCACGCGTCGTCCTTCGCTCAGTCTTCGAAGCGACCGCGCTCGCGCCAGGCGCGCATCGCGACCTGGGGCCGATCGACCTCGACCTCCGTGCGGACGATCGCGTCCGGCTCGGCCTCGACGGCGAGCGCGGCGAGGATCGAGGCCGGGCGCCCAGTCAGGCCATCGGCCATGGCCAGACGCATCTCGATGACGTCGCCCTCCGACGACGGCCGGAGACGCATCTCGAAGATCGTGGCGCGCAAGAGGTAGCTCCTCGTGCGGTCGCCGCGCGCCTCCTCCCACGGCAGCTCCTCGAGGGCCAACAGGCGCTCGATCGCCGCCGCGGCCGCGGGGACGTCGAGCGCGCGGGGCCCGAATCGCACCTCGTAACGCGCGGCGCGCAGCGATGCCTGGAGCGCCGGAAGACGATCGCCGATCTCCTCGACCTCGACGACCTCGAGGCCGGGCGGCAGCGCCTCCGCGAGGCGCCGCCCGGCCTCGAGCGGTGCCACCGGCTCGTCGAGCCAGAGGTCGAGTAGCTCGCGCTCGCCGATCGTCCCGACCGGCAGCGGGGCGGCGAGCTGCAGACGCGCATGCGGCGAGAAGCCCTGACTGTATGCGAGCGGCAGCCCGGCGCGTCGAATGGCGCGCTCCCACGTCCGCATGACGTCGAGGTGCGCGACGTATCGCGCCGGCCCGTCCTTGCGATAGGTGACGCGCAGGCGTTGCGGCATACTGCTCCGGGCACCGGCCGGCTCGCCGGACTCCACAAGCGACGACCTCGGCAGTGTACGCACGAGGCGCCCTGAGGCCACCTCGAATGATGGGAGGCGCGATGGACGAGCGACGGTCACCCGACGCCCCGCTCGCCACCCGTGCCTTCGAGGTACTGCTTGTCGCGACCCGACTCGGCGCGACTTCTTTCGGCGGGCCGATCGCGCACCTAGGCTACTTCCGCGCGGAGTACGTCGAACGTCGACGCTGGCTGAGCGAGCAGGCGTACGCCGACCTCGTCGCGCTGTGTCAGTTCCTGCCGGGACCTGCCAGCTCGCAGGTGGGCATCGCGGTCGGGATGTCGAGGGCGGGGCTCCTCGGCGGGGTGATGGCGTGGCTCGGGTTCACGCTGCCCTCGGCGATCGCTCTCGTGCTGTTCGCGATCGGCCTCGAGGCGTTCGACGTCGCGGATGCCGGCTGGATTCACGGCCTCCAGGTGGTGGCGGTTGCCGTCGTCGCCCAAGCGGTGTGGGGGATGGCGAGGAACCTCGCGCCCGACCGACCACGAGCGACCATCGCCATCCTCGGCGCGATCGCGGTCACCGCCTCCAGCACCGCCTACGCCCAGATCGCCGTGATCGGCTGGCGCCTCCTCGAGGGCCCAACGGTGCACGCCGAGCCAGCGACGTCGCCGGAGCGGCGCAGCCGTGGAGGCGCGCTCGTCGCAGCGTCGATCTTCGTCGCGCTGCTGCTCGTGCTGCCGCTCGCACGTCAACGCGTCGACTCGCAAGCGATCGCGCTGACCGATGCGTTCTATCGCACCGGTTCGCTCGTCTTCGGCGGAGGACACGTCGTGCTGCCGCTGCTCGAGGCGGAGGTCGTCGATCCCGGCTGGGTGACCGAGCAGGACTTCATCGCGGGATACGGCGCGGCGCAGGCCGTGCCCGGCCCGCTGTTCAGCTTTTCGGCGTACCTGGGGGCCGTCGAGGACCCGTCGCCCAACGGGTGGCTCGGCGCCTCGATCGCCCTCGTAGCGATCTACGTGCCCTCGTTCCTCCTGCTCTCGGCCGCGTTGCCGGCGTGGTCGACGCTGCGGAGCCGGCCGGCGGCGCAGTCCGCGCTTCGGGGTGTGAACGCGGGCGTGGTCGGCATCCTCGGTGCCGCGCTCTACGACCCGATCTTCACGAGCGCGATCCTGAGGCCAGCGGACTTCGCGCTGGCGCTCGCAGCGTTCGGGCTGCTGGCGGTGTGGCGGCTGCCACCGTGGATCGTCGTGGTCCTGACCGCCCTCGGCGGAGCGGTCATCGAGGCGATCTAGCGCGAGGCCGCCTCGCGGCCCCAGTGCAGGCGGACGGCCTCGACCAGCGCCTCGGCGGCGTCACGTGGGTCGCGGGTTCGCGCTGCGACCTCCTCGACGAGGCCGGCGAGCACGCCCTGCTCGCGAGCGGTCGCAAGGGTGTGCCGCTCGATCGAGGCGCGGGCGAGAGCCACGATCTGCGACTGCACGAGGGCGCGACGCTCGGCCTCAGCATGCTCGGACTCGCGCACGTGCGTCTGGTGCCGGTCAATCGCATCGACGAGCGCGTCGAGCCCCTGGTCGTCTCGCGCCACGACTTTCAGGATGGGCGGCTCCCACGAGCGCGGACCCGCGATCGCCAGCAGGGCCTTGAGCTGCATCACGGCGGTGTCGGCGCCGGCGATGTCGGACTTGTTCACGACCATGACCTGGGCGATCTCCATCAGCCCGGCCTTCATCGACTGGATCTCGTCGCCGCCGGCGGGCGTCGTCACAAGCACGGTCGTCGAGGTGGCGGTCGCGACCTCGACCTCGTCCTGCCCGGCGCCGACGGTCTCGAGGATGATCACATCGAAGCCCGCCGCGTCCATGAGGTCGACGACGCCGGTCGCCATTTCCGAGAGGCCGCCGAGGTTGCCCCTCGAGGCCATCGAGCGCATGAAGACGCCGCCATCCGAGGTCAGGCTCTGCATGCGGATGCGGTCACCGAGGATCGCGCCGTTCGAGAAAGGCGAGGACGGGTCGACGGCCACGATGCCGACCGTGCGACCTCGACGGCGCTGCTCGCGCGCGAGGGCGGCCACCATCGTCGACTTGCCGACGCCGGCCGAGCCGGTCACGCCGATGGTGATCGCGCGACCCGTGTGCGGGTAGATGCCCGCAAGGATCTCTCGGCCGATGGCCGTATCGGCCTCGACGTGGGTGATCGAGCGCGCGAGGGCGCGGCGGTCCCCCTCGCGGAGGCGAGCGATGAGGTCTGGTGCGTCCAAGGGACGGCTAGACGCGCTGCGGCGCGTTGTTGCGCACGAACTCGATGATGTCGTTGGTGTTGGTGCCGGGTCCGAAGACGCCCTTGAAGCCGATCTCGTTGACCCTCGGGATGTCGTCTTGCGGGATGATGCCGCCGGCGAAGAGCAGCACGTCCTCGACGCCGCGAGACTTCAGCTCCTCGACGACGCGTGGGAACAGCTCGAGGTGCGCGCCCGAGAGGATCGAAAGGCCGACGACGTCGACGTCCTCCTGCAGGGCCGCCTCCGCGATCATCTGGGGCGTCTGGCGAATCCCGGTGTAGATGACCTCCATGCCCGCGTCTCGCAGCGCCCGCGCGACGACCTTGGCGCCGCGGTCGTGGCCGTCGAGGCCGGGCTTGGCGATGAGCACTCGGATCGCGCGCTCCTGCGTCGTCATGGGGACACCTCTCGATTCGCGTTCGGCGGTTGCGATTCTAGCGTGCGCCGAGGCGTGCGCTACCTGACACGCTACTTGCTGAACTCGATGAGCTGGATGCGGAGGCCGAAGGCCTGCTCCGCCGAGATCGTGGCCGTGCGGCTGTTCGGCAACACGCCGACCGCAGGATCGTCGAGGGTGATGCCGGCCGCGCGATACCGCGCGACCTCGGCGTCGAGGTCGTCGACCTCGATGGCGACCATGGAGGCGGCGCTCTCGCCCTCCGCCTCGAGGCGCTGGGCCATCGGCGAGTCGGGCGAGGTCGGCGCCAGCAGCTCGACGATGCACTGACCGGACGGCATCTGACCGATGACCATGCCGCGGCCCTCGGGCTCGATCTTGTTGGTCACCTCGAGGCCCACGACCGTCTTCCACGCCTGCGCGCCGGCCTCGAGGTCCTTCACGCTGACCGCGAGGTGATCGAAGCCCTTCGCCGTCGAGGTGTGGGCGCCGGCCGGCGGCTGGGCGAGCTCGATGAGCACGCCGTGCATCGCCCGCGGGTGGATGAACGCCACCTCGCCGGCGAGGCCGTTGCGCGGCTCTTCGTCGACCAGCTGGATGCCCGCAGCCTTGAGGCGGGCGAGCTCGGCTCGGATGTCGTCGGTGTTGAAGCAGATGTGCTGGAGGATCTGACCCTTGCTCTCGAGGTAGCGGGCGACGCCCGTGTCCTCGCGGGTGGGCTGCAGCAGCTCGATCTCGTTCTCGCCGACCTGCAACAGCACGCCGCGCACACCCTGCTCCTCGACGACCTGGTCGGCCGTCACCTCGAGACCCATGATGTCTCGGTAGAACTTGAGGGCGTCGTCGGCGCTGTGGACGACGACCCCGACGTGGTGCACTCGATCGATCACAGCCCTCGCTCCTTACGCCAGCGCTCGATGTCGCGCGTGTGTGCTTCCTCGTGTGATGCCTGGTCGATCAGCTCGCGAATCGCGGTGCCCTCGGCGTACGAGGCCGTTGGCAATTCGTAGAGCGCGAGCAGCGCCGACAACAGGTGCTTCCGCGTCTCGTCGGCCCAGTCCCAGGTCTTGCCCCAGTCGAGGCCCCCGTGGGCCTCGATGGCGCGGGTGTTGAACGCGTCGCGGTCGCCGTCGAAGCCCGGCACGCGCGCCTCGCGGCCGCGTGCGAACGCCTCGATGGCCGTGGCGGCAGCGTCCTCCCAGGCGGCAATGTGGCAGACGACGTCCTTCACCGTCCAGTCGCCGCACCAGCGCTCCTCGAGCGCCTCCCGGGGGAGATCGTAGGTCGCGGCGACGAGGTCGCCTCGTGAGAGCCCGTGCCGGTCCAGCAGCGCATCGAGGTCCGCGCTCACCGAGGTGCCCTCACAGCCCCTCGGCGCGACGCCACTCAAAAATGGCGGGGATGTGCTCTTCGCCGTGGGTGGCCGGCAGGTCGAGCAGGCGGCGCGTGGCGCGACCCTCTTCGAGGCGCTCGAGCGGCACGGCGCCGACGAGGCCCCGAGCGGCGGCATCGTGGCGCTCGCGAGCGGCGCGGAGCATCGCCATCAGCCGCTCCCACGACTCACCCTCGAGACGGGCCACGGCGGCGGCGTTGTAGGCGTCGTCATCACCCTCGAAGCCGGGGAGGTGGGGGCGCTCGCCGCGCGCGATCTGCTCGAGGCCGAGGGCCGCCGCATCGTGCCAGGTCGCGAGGTGCGCGATGACGTCCTTCAGCGACCAGGTCCCGAACCACACTTCGAGACGACGGGCAGCCGACAGTGCGTCGATCGCCTCCATGAGGTCCGCGCGCACACGCGCGTTGCGCTCGATGGCTGCGGCGACGGGGTCGGTGGTCGTCAGATCGACCTCGCTCGGATGGCGCGGCTCAAATCGTGAGCACTTCCTGGTAGACGCCCCACTCGTCGCGCAGGACGTTGCAGATCTCGCCGAGGGTCGCGTAGGCCTCCACCGCCTCGATGAAGAGCGGCATCAGGTTCTCCTCGCCGCGGGCGGCATCGCGGATGCGGTCGAGAGCGGCATCGACGGCCGCCTGGTCCCTCGAGGCGCGGAGCGCGGCGAGGCGCTCGCCCTGGCGGCGGCCGACGGCCTCGTCGACGCGCATGATCTCGGTCACCTCGAGCTGCTCAGTGGCGAAGCGGTTCACGCCGACCACCGTGCGCTCGCCGGCCTCCATCATGCGCTGGAGGCGGAACGCGCTCTCCTGGATCTCGCGCTGCTGGAAGCCCTGCTCGATGGCGGTCAGGGCTCCGCCCATGTCCTCGATGCGGTCCAGGTAGGCGTTCGCCTCCTCCTCGACGCGGTCGGTCAGCGACTCGATGTAGTACGAGCCAGCCAGCGGGTCGATGACGTCGCCGACGCCCGACTCGTAGGCAATGAGCTGCTGCGTGCGGAGCGCCAGCTCGACGGACTCCTCCGTGGGAAGCGCCAGCGCCTCGTCGAAGGAGTTCGTGTGCAGCGACTGCGTGCCACCGAGGACGGCTGAGAGCGCCTGAAGGGCGGTGCGGACGATGTTGTTGCTCGGCTGCTGCGCGGTGAGGGTCGCGCCGCCCGTCTGCGTGTGGAAGCGCAGCATCTGCGAACGCGGGTTCTTCGAGCCGTAGCGCTCCGTCGCGATCTTCGCCCACATGCGGCGCGAGGCGCGGAACTTCGCGATCTCCTCGAGGAAGTTCGAGTGGCATGCCCAGAAGAACGAGAGCCTCGGCGCGAACTCATCGAACTCGAGACCCGCGCTGATGGCGGCGTCGCAGTACTCGATGGCGTCGGCGAACGTGAAGGCGAGCTCCTGCGCGGCGGTGCAGCCGGCCTCGCGCATGTGGTAGCCGGAGATAGAGATCGTGTTCCACTCCGGGAGGTTGTCCTTACACCAGGCGAAGGTGTCGGTGATCATGCGGAGCGAGGGGCGCGGCGGGAAGATGTACGTCCCACGCGCGATGTACTCCTTCAGGATGTCGTTCTGCGTCGTGCCGCCCAGCTTCGAGATGTCGACGCCCTGCTTCTTCGCGGCAGCGACGTAGAGCGCGAGCAGGATCGGCCCCGTGGCGTTGATCGTCATCGAGGTGGTGACCTGGTCCAGCGGCAGCTCGTTGGTCAGCGTCTCCATGTCCTGCAGCGAGGAAATGGCGACGCCCACCTTGCCGACCTCGCCCTCGACGACGTCGTCATCGGAGTCGTAGCCGATCTGCGTGGGCAGGTCGAAGGCGACGGAGAGACCGGTCTGCCCCTGCTCGAGCAGGAACTTGTAGCGGCGGTTGGACTCCTCGGCGTCGGCAAAGCCGGCGTACTGGCGCATCGTCCAGAAGCGGCCACGGTACATCGTCGGCTGCACGCCTCGGGTGTAGGGGTACTCTCCGGGATAGCCGAGCTTGTCGAAGTAGTTCCAGCCGGCGAGGTCCTCGGGACCATAGGTCGGGTCGACCTCGGCGCCGGAGGAAGATTCGAAGCGAGGCTGGCGCTCCTTGAATCGAGCGGTGGCCTTCGCGTACTGCTGGTCGAGCCACTCCTGCTTGCTCTTGCTTACCACGAGGCCGCCTCACGCTTCGTCGTCGGAGTCCGAGTTATGTCCTGACACGCCTCGAGACGCATCGCGCGTATGGTACACGCGCGCCGGATGACGGTCGCGCCGCCGAACGGCCGACAGCGGTGACGGGCTCGATTTGACCTCCGCGTACGCTGGGAAGGCATGCGGAAGGAGGTCGACTTGGAATCGACAACCCTCGAGGCCGTACGTGGCATCGCCGCAGACTTCGCGAAGGACCGACACGAGCGACAACGCAGGCGCGAACTCGACTTCGTCGACTTCGACGCGCTGGCGGATGCGGGGTTCCTCCGGACGGGGATCCCTGCGGGCGCCGGCGGGCTCTTCGATGCGCCGACAACGTCGACGCGTCCCATTGCGGAGATGCTCCGCGCGCTGGCGCACGGCGACTCCTCGGTGGCGCTCGTCGCCTCGATGCACCCCGCCGTGCTGTCCTTCTGGAACGCGTGCCCGGACGTGCCCCAGCCAGACCGGGACGCGTGGCGCGCGCAGCGCGACGAACTCGCGGCGCACGCCGCCGATGGTCACTGGTTCGGCACGATCACGTCGGAACCCGGGAGCGGTGGCGACATCGCGAACACGCGCTCCGAGGCGGTGCCGGAGCACGACGCCTGGGCGATCAGTGGCACGAAGCACTTCGGCAGCGGGTCGGGAATGAGCTCATTCATGCTGACGTCCGCCCTCCCGGCAGGCGAAGCGCGGCCCGACTGGTTTGTGTTCGACCTGCGAGATGCCGCTACTCGCGAATCGCACATGAAGATCGTCGCGCCATGGGATGGCCACGGCATGACGGCCACGCAGAGTCACGGCATCGAGTTCGATCACTTTCCGGCTCAGCGGGCGGCCTGGCCGGGCCATCTCCAGGACCTTTCCGACACAGCTGGCCCATTCGTCATCGCCCTGTTCACCGCTGTGGTCTTCGGCATCGTCGAAGCGGCCGTCGAAGCAGCACGCGAGCAACTCAGGCGGCGACCCTCGTTGCGACCGTACGAACAGGTCGAGTGGGCCAACGTCGAACAAGACGCATGGCTGATGGAACAGGCCTACGAGGGCCTGCTCCGTAGCATCGAGGCAGAGGAAGCCACGCCGGCGTCCACGATCCTGGCGAAGACCGCCTCGGCACAGCTTGCAGAGAACTGCCTGCGGCGGATCACGCGGGTCCTCGGCGGCGGCACGTTCGCGCGCCACGCACCCTTCGGCTTCTGGTTCGAGGACGTGCGTGCGCTCGGGTTCCTCCGACCGTCATGGGGGATGTCCTACGACGGCATCGCGGCAGGAGCGTTCGCTGACTGAGACGCGTGGTGGGCGATAGAGGACTCGAACCTCTGACCTTCCGGGTGTAAACCGGATGCTCTAGCCAGCTGAGCTAATCGCCCTCGGGGTGCGCCCTCGATGCTAGGGAGCGGCCTCGAGGGGGACAACAGCCGCCTTCGGCCTCGCGAGGTGCGAAGGTCAGCGGGTGAGCCACCACCACGTCAGCACCAGGGCGACAGCAGCGAGGACAATCGCGAGCGACGCATCGCGCGCGTTCGGACGGGTGGGCCGGCGCAGCCAGCGTGCCGCTGCCCAGAGCGCGACGGCGCCGAGCGCGATCGACCACGAGACGGCGAAGAGGAACACCTCGTGAGCCTAGAGGCACTGCCGCACTGGGCCTCGGGACCGAAGTCACGGCCGCGCCGGGACCGACTGGGCTGCCCACGTCTAGCGCTGCGAGTCGCCTCGGTCGGGCGGATCGTCCTCGGCGGGAGGGCGCAGACGTCCGGGGTACCCCCAGACGAAGTGCAGATAGGCGAAGATCATCGTGAACTCGAAGGCGGTGCGGGCGTAGCGGCCGGCGAACTCGTACAGCAGACTGCCGCCCACCCAGAGGTTGACGATCAGGGCCGCGCCTACGAGAACATGGAGCCACGTGCTCACCGCCCCAGTGTAGGACCGCCCTCGATGCCGGACCACGACCGCGATGCCGACGCCCGCGCCGCCCTCGATGCGCTCTCGCTCGCCGAGATCGAGGAGGTCGCTGGCGAGCTGCAGCGTCGCATCGGGGTGGCCGTCCGGCTGATGGGCGAGCGCCGCGCCGACGAGATCGACGCCGAGGGCCGCAGCGCCCGCTGGCGCGTGGCGGCACTGGCCGCGGGCATCGAACTGGCGGCGGCCACCCTCGGAGCCGTCGCGGCCTCGAGAGACACGCCCTCGGCGCGGGTCGACCGCCACCCGGCCACGATCGCCGGGCTGATGTACGCGGCACCGAGCCTGCCGGCGCTCCTCGGGCGCCTGGAGCAGGACCGGCGCCTCGTGACGTCGCTGGCGCGCTCCCTCGAGTCGCGCCTCGACGAGGAGCGCGCGACGCCGTGGGGCTTCGTCGCGCTGCGCCACCTGCTCACGGAAGTGACGATCGCCGAGACGGCGCGCTGCGCGCAGCACCTCGAGCGTGAAGTGGCGACCGCCTCGATCTAGCGCCGGGCGTCGAACGGCGGCGCTAGGAAGCGGGGTTGTCGATGGTTTGGTCGGAGACGACGGCGAAGGCGCCGTTCTCCCAGCCGATCGCGATCTCGTGGAGCTGCGACGGGCAGCATTCGGCGTCACCGGCGGCGTACACGCCCTCCTCGATGATCACGAGGCCGAGCCGAACGTCGACGCGGCCGCCGAGCGTGTGGAAGTCGGCCAGGACGGGCCGACCGGCCTCGAGACGGTAGATGCCGACGCCGATGTCGCCGAGCGTGCCACCGGACTCGACCACGACGACGGCCTCCTCGGTGCCGTCGCCCGTGAGGTCCTCGAACGTCACGCGCTCGGCCGGCACCTCGCCGCCGCCCGCGCGGTCGATGAGGTCGCCGACGTACGGCATCGAGGTGAAGTCGACATCTCGCAGCGACGCGACCGCACCGGCCGTGGGCGTGGCCGTCGAGGTCGCGGTCGGGCTCGAGGTGGGGGTCGTGTCGGCCTCGCCGCCGCCGCAGGCGGCAAGGAGGATGCCGAAAAGCAGAGCGAGCGCGAGCGGCGTGGCGATGCGCCACCACATCGAGTGGGTCGAGGGCACGAGAGACTCCATCGCCCGCCACCTCGAATGGTCGAGGTGCGCGCCGTCGAGGTCAAACACCCGCGTCGAACGTCCGAGGGGGGTCTGTGGGATCGGCGGGACCGGCCGATGATCACCTCGACCGCCGGAACCGAACGTGCCGCCGCGAGGTTCGACCGATGACGCTCCCCACCCTTCCCGCCGCCCACGCGCGTGCTCTCAGCATGCTTGCCAAGCCGGACGTCGATATCTCCGAGCTCGCCTCGATCGTCGAGAGCGACCCGGGCCTGACAGCCGCGATGCTGCGCGCCGCGAACTCGGCTGCCTACTCCCCGCTTTCGCGGATCACGACGGCCTCGGACGCGGTCGTCCGCGTCGGGCTCTCAACCACGCGGCGCATCGTGGCAAGCGCGGCCCTCAACGGGGCGTTCAAGAACCTGAGCAACTCGGGCATCGACGTCGACCAGCTGTGGTCCTCGGTGCTCGCGACGGCGCTGCTCGCCGACGCGGCGGCCTGGGCCGAGGGCGCGCGCACGGAGGCGTTCACGGCCGGCCTGCTCTACCCCATCGGCCGCCTGGCGATGGCCGGCGAGCAGCCCGTCCAGTACCGCCGCGTCGTGGCGATGGTGCACGACGGCTGGCGCCCGTCCGAGGCGGAGGTCGAGGTCTTCGGCTACGACTCTTCCGAGTGGGGCGCGCAGGTCGCCGCCGCCTGGGACCTGCCCGAGAACATCGCCGAGGCGATCCGCTCGCAGGACACCGGCGACTGCGGCCCGCTGTCGTGGGTCGTGTGGAAGGGCCGCACGATCGGCTGGAGCCTGGGCTACGGCGACGGCCTCAGCTGCCCCCTCGAGTCGACGTTCGACCCGACCTCGGACGACGCACCCATCGTGGGCACCGTCGGCGGGCCGGACGGCCTGCAGTCGCAGATCGAGTGGTACCGAGGCTCCCTCGGGATGGCCGCCTAGCCTCGACGCTCGCCGGCCTCGTTACGGCTCGGCCTCGATGTGCACGTCATCCAGGTCAGTGTTGATGCGGCTGTGAACCGCCTTCAGCAAGTCGGGGACGACCTCACCCCAGACGGCGTAGAAGCTGTACAGCCAGTCGTCGGACGCGATGCGCGCCGTCCCAGGGAGACCGGAATCGAGGAGCACCAGCCCGCCCGACAGGTTCGCGTAGATCACGCCTAGCTCGTCCGACACGCGAGACGCACTTGCGTCGTAGTCCGGCTCGAGCTCGCCGCCCTGCACCGTCGGAGGCGCCCACCCGTAGAACGTGAACCGGGCGAGCAGGTCGGCGTCGCCGAGCGCGGAGGCCCACGCGTCGCAGCGTTCGTCGATGGCCTCGTTGCGCAGGCGCGGCACGATGTCGAACTGCTGCTCGCCTTCTTCGGCGTGAGTGAAGGCATCGTCGGGCGCCGCATCGGCCAGTGACACGCCGCCGAGGTAGAGGCGTGGCAGCAGCGTCTCCAACGCCGCCCACAGCTCCTCGGCGAACGGCTCGCCCTCGAAGAGCTCGCAGAACTCGAGGGCTACCGGCGCAAACGCGCGCGCGGCCTCGATGAACTGCTGCTCCTCGATGCCGCTCACTGCAGCGCCGGCCATGCCAGTGCGTCGATGAACCTCGTCACGGCGGGCCCGGCCTCCGCCGCGATCGACGCGGGGTACGTGGCGCGCACCTTCACGACCCATGGCCCGTCTCGAAACTGGTGGAGGGTGGAGTCGAGCTCTGTCACCGGCCCGAGAAACGGCTCCGTCAGCCGGTACGTCGCGAGCCGCCCGGGGTGTACGGCGCCACGCTGCACGGTCGATGTCGTGCCCTCGGAGAGCAGGCGCGCGGACGCGTGGCTCTGCTCAACGGCGAGCTTGTTGTCCGCGAAGTGCTGCAGAGACAGCACGTCGTCTGCCGTTGCTCGAGTCTCCTGATCGGAGGCGACGTGCAGAAGCTCCGGGGCCGGATAGACGAAGACTGAGACGAACACCGGTGCCTCAGCGATGACCGCCTCGTACTCGGCGATCACCTCGCCGGCCGATGGACCACCATCGAGAGCGGAGCGCCGGAAGACCTCGACGGTCTGCGGGAACTCCCAGTTGGCAAGGTCCGCCGGCTTCGCGTTTGCTCCGCCGCCGCGCGTGCAACCGACGCTGAGCAGCGCGAGCGTCACAAGCGCTACGAACACGACGGCGTTCGAACGGCGGACCGGCACGGCAGACCCCCACCACGCTCGGAATGACGTGACGAGCCTATCCGTCGCCGCGGCGCGCAGCCTCGGTGAAACCCCCCGCTCAGCCTCGACGCTCGCGGGCCTCGTTGCCTAGAATGGCGGCGGCGGCAGGGTAGCTCAGAGGCCAGAGCAGGGGACTCATAAGCCCTTGGTCGGCGGTTCGAATCCGCCCCCTGCTACCAATCGCACCGCTTCTTCCTCCACCTCCTCGGGTCCCGCCCTTCGTCCGAACATCGGATCATTGGGGATGCAACCGAGGGACCCGATGCGCCGAGCCATCGAACGACTGAGGCCGTACGGAGCGCCACTGGTCGCGCTGTGCTTCACGGCGGCCGTTGTCGCCTTCGCGCTCGTTGCCACCCGAGACGAGCCCCCACCGCCGGAATACCGCGACCTCTTCAGCCTTCGTCGAGGCGAGTGCTTCACGAGGGAGCATCTGGACAGCCCGCTGTGGGCGGTCGTCGAGGTGGTGTCCTGCGACAGCGATCGCTGGTCGTTCGGCTTCCTGAGCTGGTTCAAAGTCGACATCGACGGCGACTACCCGGCTGAGGACTTCTTCATCGACGAGGCGTGGCGTCGCTGCGAGTCCGGGTGGACGACGTTCGTCTATCCGTCCGAGGACTCGTGGCGCCTCGGTGACCGCGCTGTCAGGTGCCTCTTCGAGCCGGGCTCCGTACCTCCGAGCGCGCTCCGAGGCACGGTCCACGGACTCTAAGGCCCCGCTGCACCGAAGCCCCGGCCTCACTCCACGGTCAGCGTGCCCTCCATGCGCTCGTGGCCGGGGACATCGCAGAGGAAGCGGTACTCGCCCGAGGCGAGTGCGACATCGAGGCGCCGGCTCTTGCCCGCGGGCAGGTCGACCTTGATGTCGGTGTCGTCGATGACGAAAGTGTGGTGCACAGGGTCCTTGTTCTCGATGTGAAGCGCGCCACCCGAGGCCACCAGCACGACCTCGGGGTACTCGACGCCCTCGGCGATCACCGCGACGTCGCCCTCCTCGAGCGCATCGCTGCTCGCGGTCGCGGACGCCGTGATCGACAGCCCGACGAGGACGATGGCGACCGCCGCCCCGCCGAGGCCGAGCGGCCTCGAGAAGGACGCCTCGGGCGCGAACCGCGGCGTCACTGCGGCGATGAAGGCCACCAGTGCGCCGACGAGCGCGATCGCGCTCGGGATGAAGGAGCCCCACGAGTCAGGGTGCGCGAGGTCGCCCGCCAGGAACGGCGCATTCGCCAGCATGCCGAGCAGCGCGAGCACGCCTGCGACGAGTGGGACCCAGGTCTTGTGGCTGAACCGCCACACCGCCACCGCGAGCAGCCCGTACAGGACGGCGAACACGATGACGGGCGGAATCGCCGCCATGTTGATGATGAGCACGAGCACGAGGCCCGCCGAGACCGCGGCCAGGCCGGCGATCTCCACTCGACGCCAAGAGCGAACCGACTCCGTCGGCTCCATTGATGCTGACGACATGTGGTGGGAGCTCCTCTCGGTCAGCGGTTGCGCTGCATTGTGACCTTCGTCACCTCGGCCCTCAAGCGCCCTCGTTATGACATCGCGCGGACGAACTGCCTCGGAGCGTGAGCTTCGGAGATTGACTCGCCGTCCCGCGCCCGATTACAAGCGTCGCGCGGCCATTCGATGGGAGGACGAACCGTGAAGATCACCGCACTACGCGCGCGGCGGGTGACGGGCACCCTGCTCCACGAGGGCGAGTTCCGCGAGGAGCGCCAGGCCCGGCCCATCGACCTGTACGAGGGCACCATCGCGTTCGCCGGCGGCGGGCCGCCCGCCACCCCGAAGGTCGGCGACGGGCGCTTCAAGATGGAGGCAACCTTCCTCGAGATCGAGACGGACGAGGGCGTCACCGGCCGCGCGGGCAGCATCACGGGCGAGGTCGCCCGCGCGGCCGGCCAGTTCGAGTCTGTGCTCCTCGGCCAGGACCCCTTCGCGACCGAGCTGCTCTGGGACGCCATGTACCGAGCAGTGCCGAACGCACGCAAGGGTCCCGGCATGAACGCGATCAGCGCGATCGACAACGCCCTGTGGGACCTGAAAGGCCGCGCGCTCGGTCAGCCGGTGTGGCGGTTGCTCGGCGGAGCGACCCGCACGCGGATCCCGATGTACGCGAGCGCCCTCGGCTGGTCGCTCGAGCCCTCGAGGGTGCGCGAGGTTGCGCAGGATCTCGTGGGTCAGGGCTATCGAGGCCAGAAGTGGTTCTTCCGCCACGGCCCGCAGCACGGCCGCGACGGCATCGCGAAGAACCTCGAGCTGGTCGAGGCGGTGCGCGAGGCCGTCGGCCCCGACATCGAGATCATGTTCGACGCCTGGAAGAGCTGGGACGTGCCGTACGCCATCGCAATGTCGGAGCGGATGGCGGACTACGACGTGAAGTGGCTCGAAGAGCCAGTGCAACCCGACCGCATCAACCAGTACGCCTCCATCCGAGCACGGTCGGCGGTCCCGATCGCCGGCGGCGAGGGCGAGTTCACGAGGTGGGGCGCACAGGCCCTGCTCGACGCCGAGGCCGTCGACTACATCCAGCCCGACGTCTTCATCGCCGGGGGCATCTCGGAGCTCATGAAGATCGGGGCGATCGTCAGCGCCGGGAACGGGGTGAAGTTCATGCCGCACGCGCGGGCGAACGTCAGCGTGCACCTCGTCGCTGCGCAGTCCGCCGACGTGTGTCCGCAGATCGAGGACCTGGTGAAGTCGAGCATCACCAACGAGTTCTTCCTCGCACAGCCGCCGACTCGCGAGGACGGCATGCTGCTGCTGAACGACCAGCCCGGCCTCGGCATGGAGCTCGATCATTCGAAGTGCGAGACCGACGAGATCGTGGCGCTGAGATGACTTCTAGAGCTCTCCGCGCACGATCCCGCGGCTCGCAGCGCTGCGCCCGCGGCGCTGAAGGCCGATACTCACGACGTGATAAGGCACTCGGCAACGTGGACCGCACTGCTCGCACTGGCGGCGCTTCTCAGCGCCTGTAGCGCTCACTGCGAGATCGGCACGACATTTGAAGGCACGCCGACTCCGACGAGTTCGGTGGTCGAACTCCCACAGGACGAGCTCCCGGCCGGCTATCGCGAGTATGCCCGGGCGATCGCCTCAAGCCATTTCGCGACGCCCGGCTTCCCGGATCTTCAGTCCGAAATGATGAGCGGTCTCCAGGGCCGCCCCGGGGAACGTCAGATTGCAGGAATGGCAGCGGTCACGGGGAACTCCGTCGACGAACCGCGGCTAGAGGCGATCATCGTCATTCGAGGCAAGGATGAAGCTGATGGTCCGATCTTCGGCGAGTTCATTTACGCAGTCCGGTGGGTGGAGGGACCCGGCTTCCTCCGGTTACTCGTCGGACTGGAGAATGGACTGCCGCGCTTATACGGCACGTGGGTCGGGCTGATCGAGCCGGGACGAACGATCCGGCAGTACGTCGACGCAGTTCGAAGGGCATACGGGCTACGAGCTTCGGTCCCCCAGACGACCCGCCCCGGCCGCTTCTCACTCCTCTGACACCTCGCAAAGCGACGACGTCTCGCAGCACCTCTCGGTAGTCCGTTGTCACGGTTCCCTCGAGGCGCTAATACGAGCGCGGCCGGCGGGCGGGGGCGCGTGACCTCGAGGCCGGTGAGTCGCGAGGGAGCCACGCCTTGGTCCGTGCCATCGACATCCACGTCCACATCCCGACCCCGCTCGAGTTCATGAGCCCGGAGCAGCGCGAGCGCTCGCAGGCGATGAGCCGCTACTTCGGCGAGCGCGCCGCGCAGCAGCGTCCGATGGACGTCGACGCCCTCGCGGAGCACTACCGCGAGCTCGACTCGATCGCGGTCCTGCTGACGACCGACGCGGAGACCGTCACCGGCAACCCGCCGATGCCGATGAGCTACATCGCCGAGCAGGTGAAGAAGTACCCGAACCAGTTCATCGGCTTCGGGGGTGTCGACCCGCACAAGGGCAAGATGGCCGTCAAGCAGCTCGACGAGATCGTGGACCTCGGGCTGAGGGGGTTGAAGTTCCACGCGGGCTCGCAGCACTTCTTCGCCAACGACCCGCAGTACTACCCGCTGTGGGAACGCTGCCAGGATCTGGGGCTGATCTGCCTGTTCCACTCGGGCACGACCGGCGTCGGGGCCGGCACGCCTGGCGGTGGCGGCATCAAGCTCGAGTCGATGAAGCCAATTCCGTACATCGATGACATCGCGGCCGACTTCCCGGACCTCAAGATCATCCTCGCCCACCCCTCGTTCCCCTGGGATAAGGACGGGCTGGCCGTGATTCGCCACAAGCCGAACGTCTACATGGACCTGAGTGGCTGGTCCCCCTCGTACTTCGACCCGCTGGTCGTGCAGTACGCGAAGACCATCGCGCAGGACAAGATCCTGTATGGGTCCGACTGGCCGGTCGTGACGCCGAACCGCTGGCTGCGCGACTGGGCCGCCTACGAGGTCGACCCGGCCGTCAACCAGAAGATCTTCCGCGACAACGCGGCGAAGCTGTTGGGCCGCGAGGACCTGATCACCGACGACTGGGAGCCGCCCGTCCCGACGGCCTAGCCTCGAGGCTCCAACCCCGCCCGATGTCCGTGACGCCCTCGCTAGCTCGAGGGCGTCACCACGTTCAGCAGGGGCTCGCCTGCGCGCCAGCGCTCGAGGTTGTCGGCGAAGAGCATCGCGAAGCGGTGCGCCCAGTCCTCGACGGCGTCCGACGCATGAGGGGTGACGATCACGTTCGGCAGGCGCCAGAGCGCGCTTGAGACAGGAAGCGGCTCCTCCTCAAAGACATCGAGGTAGGCGCCACCGAGGTGCCCGCTCGCCAGCGCCTCGATGAGTGCGGGCTCATCGACGACCGGACCCCGCGCCGTGTTGAGGAGCAATGCACCCGGCTTCATCGCCTCGAGGGCGCGCGTATCGATGAGGTGGCGTGTCGCCTCGTTGAGCCGCACGTGCAGCGAAACGACGTCGGCGCGTGGCAGCAGCTCGAGCAGTGCCTCGGGCGGGTGCAGCTCATCGACCGCGGGACTCGGTGTCGCCGAGCGCCGCGTCGCAAGGACACGCATGCCAAGCGCGCGCGCGTAGCGGGCCATCCACGTGCCGATGTGTCCCAGGCCGACGATGAGAATCGTCTGCTCGGAGAGCGTGCGAAACGTCCTGGGTCGCCAGCGCGTCTCGGCCTGGTCGCGCGCGTACTCGGGCAGGCGTGCGTTCAGCGCGAGCATCGCGCCGATCGTTGTCTCCGCGAGGAAGCGCGCGAGCACGCCGACGCCGTTCGTGACGACGAGCCTCGACGCATCCCACGGCTCGAGGTGTTCATACCCGGAGCCACCGACCTGCACCCACCGCACCGAGGGGTGCTCGACGATCGGGTGGTGGAGCGGCCCCTGAAATCCCGAGTGTGAGATCGACAGCACGACCTCAGGATTGTGCTCGGCGAGCAGACGAAGGACCGAGGGGCCGTCTGTCGCGTAAATGAAGCGCTCGCCCGGAGCGCGCGTTTCGAGGTCGGAGGCGAAGTCCTCGGGACGATCGTGCGCCACGACGATCGGCGGCCTTGAGGGATCGCCGGTCATCGAGCGGTGTACCCACCGTCGACGGCGAGCACGCCCCCGGTGATGAAGGAGGCGTCGTCGCTCGCGAGGAAGGCTACGGCGCCCGCGATCTCCTCAGGCCGGCCGAGGCGACCCATCGGATGCAGCCGCTCCAGATAGGCACGACGGTCTGGATCGCCCGTCGCGGCCTCGATAAGCGGCGTCTCGACGTAGCCGGGCGCGACGGCGTTCACGCGCACGCCGCGGGCGGCATAGAGGAGCGCGAACTGCCTCGTGAGGCCGACGACCCCGTGCTTGGCGGCCACGTAGGCGCCGGCACCGGGTGCCGGCACCTCGTCCCCACGCGCGCCTGCGAGGCCGACGACCCCGGCGATCGAGGCAATGTTCACCACCGCGCCGCCGCCACCCTCGGCGAGCAGTGCGGCGCCTCGGGCGAGGCCGTACGCAACACCGCTGAGGTTGACATCGATGGTCGCCTGCCAACTGCCGCCTGCGATGCCCGCGTTGTTCACGACGACATCGAGGCCGCCGAACTCCTCGACGGTCGAGCGGAGCGCGGCGTCCACCCCCGCCTCGTCTGTGACGTCGAGGACACGAACTCCCGAGCGTCCGCCGGCCTCCGCGATGCGGGCGGCGGTGTCCTCGGCGCTGCGTTCATCGAGGTCGGTGCAGAGCACCGCAGCGCCCTCGGCGGCGAGGCGGAGGCACACGGCCCGCCCGATGCCCGAACCGGCGCCGGTCACGAACGCCACGCGGCCCCCGAACCGTCGCTGCCCGTCGTCCGTCATCGCGCCTCCCGGGGCACCTCGCGGCGAGCGTACCGCCTCGGGACCGGCTTGACGCGAGCAGTCCGCAGGCGCGACGTTCCTGCGCGCGAGAAGGCGAGGCGTGGGTGGACGTACTGGCGGAGTGGCCCGGGGTAGTGACCGAGCTGATGGTCGCAGTCGGCGCGACGGTCAACGTCGAGGACGAGCTGCTGATCCTCGAGTCGATGAAGATGCTGACGCCGGTCGTCGCACCGATCGCGGGCACCGTCTCCGAGATCGCCGTCGCCGCCGAGGACTACGTCGAGGAGGGCGCGCTCCTCCTTCGAATCGACGACGCGTGAGCGCCCGATAACGTTCGGTCACACCTCGACGACCCGCCACAGATTCACAAACTGTCTAACCGGCGGTGCCTCGTCAGGATCCGGCAGAGTCCGCGTGAAATCTGTGTGACTTTGCCCACAACGCGGTATCCACAGGCTATCGTCGCCCGGCGGCAACTTCCCTCCCCCGAAACGGAGTTCGATCGCTAGACCCCTTTACGCAGCCGAAAGGGCACCCCAATGCATGATGCATGGGAGCTGTACCGAGGCGCGGGCATGGAAGCCCTCTGGCGCCGATGCCTCGGGCACCTTGATCTCGCCGTCGAGCAAACGATGGCGATCCAGCACCGGATGTTGGCCGAGCAGCTGCGTCTTCTCGACGCCTCGGAACTCGGCCGCCGTCTCTTCGGAACGGCGCACCCCGAGCACATCGACGACCTCCGCGAGATCGTCCCGCTGACCACCTACGAGGACTATGCCTGGGCGCTCGCCGAGCGGCGCTCGGACGTCTTGCCGGCCAAGCCGTACACATGGCTCCGCACGTCGGGCCGCGAGCTCGGCGGCGAGCGCTGGTACCCCGTCTCCGAAGCCCAGTACGAGCAGCTGCGCTGGCTCTCGATGGGCATGGCGCTGGCCGCCACCGCTCGTGATCGCGGGCACATCGCGCTGACGGATCGCACGCGCCTCCTGAACTTCATGCCCCCGCCGCCGTACATCAGCGGCCTGCTCACGCGCGCCATCGAGGACATGTGGCCGGTGCGCTCGTACCCGCCACGCGACCTCGATGGCGGCGACTTCCACGAACGGAATCGCGTCGCCGTGCGCCAGGCCCTCGAGGGGGGCGTCGACCTCGTTGCGTCGCTCGCGGCGGTCATGCCGCGGATCGGTGACGCCATCGGACAGCAGCAGAGCGGCGGCTCGGCGAGCGCCATGCTGAGGCGCCCGCGAACGACCGCCCGAGTGGCGGCGGCTCGCGCCTCGGCGTTCGCGGCCGCGCGAGCGGTCTACCCGCGCGATCTGTGGCGCATCCAGGGCGCCGTCACGGGCGGGGTCGACTCCTCGCTGTTCCGAGACCGCATTCGGACGATGTGGGGACGGGAGCCGCTGGACACGCTGGCGAACACCGAGGCGGGCGTGATCGGCTTCCAGGCGTGGGACTACACCTCGATGACGTTGGTTCCATACCTGAATTTCTACGAATTCCTACCCGATGATGAAGGTGGACGAGAACGCGACGACCCGACGTACCGACCGCGCACCGTCCTGCTCGATGGCCTCGAAGCCGGTCGGAACTACGAGCTGGTCGTCACAAACCTCCTGGGGGGTCCGGTGGTGCGGTTCCGGACAGGCGACATCGTGCGCGTGACGTCGATGGGCAACGCAAACATCGGCTCGTCACAGCCGCAGATCGTGCACTACGGCCGCACCGGGAACCTGGTGGAGATCGGGGGCTTCGTGCGCCTCTCGGCGACGCTCATCGGCGAGGCGATCGCCGCGGCGGGGATTCCCACCGCGGGCTGGTCCGCGCGCAAAGAGGTCGAGGGCAACGACCCGATCGTGCACGTGCGCCTCGAGCCGACCTTCGGCGCTCCGCCGGCTCACGAGGCGCGACGGCTCCTCGATGAGCAGCTCGGGCGCATTGACGCGAACTGGGCCGACATGGCGGAGATTGCCGGCCTGCACCCGTTGCGCGTGACGTACCTGCCGGAAGGCTCCTTCGAGCGCTACGCCGCCTCGAGGAACGGCCGCTCCGGGCTCCGCCCTGTCGCGAACGGTCGCGACTCAGGCGTGTGCGAAGTGAACCCGGACGACGGCGCCATCCGCGAGCTGATGATCGCCGGTGGAGCCGCGGAGAGCTGATGACGTTCTCGCCGCTGGCGCTCGTCCCGCTGCTCGGCACGGCCTTCTACGGGTGGCTGTTCCTCGTGGTGCATCGAGGCGCGCGTGGTTCGCGAGGCGCTCCGGAGTTCGGACTGCACGTCGCGCTGCTGGCGGCGTGGAGCTTCACCTCGCTGCTATGGCGGATCATCCCGGACGCGACGGCGCAGGAGTACCTGCTGCGCATCCTCGAGGTGCCGCTGTTCTCGATCCCGGCGACGTTCCTCTACTTCCTGCAGGCGTTCTACCCCACGCGACGATCCGCACTCGCGCGACACGCTGCCGCCTTTGTCACGGCAGTCGCGACGGTCGCGGCACTTAGCGGAGCGATCAATCGCCTCGGCGTGGACCCCGTCCCGCCCGAGGAGCTTTGGCCGCACGTCCTGTTCTACTTCACCGTGACGCTGGCCGTGACGACGTACCTCGCCGCCTTCGCGTACGTCGCGTACGCCCTGCGCACGCACCGCGACCCGTTCGACCAGAACCGTCTGCGCTGGCTGGCCGTCGCGACCGGTTTCACGATGCTCGGCTCGATCACGAACTCCATCGAGGCATTGCGGGTGCTGCCCCTGGACCAGGCCGCGAACGCCAGCGCGGCAGCCCTCCTCGCGATCTCGATCGCGCGGTTCCGTCTGCTCGACATCAACGTCGTGCTGCGGCGCGGCGCGATCCACGCGGTCACGGCCGGCATGGCGGCCACGCTCTACGGCCTCGGGACGCTGGCGGTCATCTCGGTCACCGGGATCGACCTGCTGACCTCGCGCGGACTACTCGCCACGCTCGCGGTCGTCGGGACCGTGGGCTTCCTCTCGACCTGGCTGCAGGGCGCTGCGGCCGCGCTCGTCGATCGCACCTTCGTCGGACGCTGGTCGAGACTCGATGAGCCGCTGACCGAGCTGGCGCGACGCTCGGAGCGCCTCCAGAGTGTCGAGAGCCTTGCGGCCGGCGTGGTCCAGGTCGCACAGCAGGCCGTCGAGGGCACATACGTTTCGCTGCTGCTCGTCGACGACGCCACGAACCGCCTCCGCGACATCGCAAGCGCCGGGCCGTTCCCGCCGCCTCCCGTGGAGCTAGGCATCGCGGTGCAGAACGAGGTGCTGACGGTCATCGAGGAGCGCAACGAGCCGATCACGCCGATTCAGCTCGACCACATCCTCGGAACGGGCGCCTTCCGCGAGCGCACCGCCGCCGAGTTCCGGCCGTACCTCGACGCAGTCATCGTGCCCGTGCGCTCGCACGAGCGGCTGGCGGGGCTGATCGTCGCCGGCCCGAAGATCTACGACGAGCCCTATGACGTCTCCGACCTCGAGCTGCTCGCCGCCACGGCCGGACGCGCCGGCCTCGCGCTCGAGAACGCTCGCATCTACGACCGGCTGCGCGCGATGGGGCACACCGACTACCTCACCGGCCTCCCGAACCACCGACTACTGCAGCAGCGCGTGCAGGAGGCGATCGAGCACGCCGACGCCTCGGGTGAGCCGTTCGCCGTCGCGATGGTCGATGTCGACAATTTCAAGCTGCTCAACGATGTGCACGGCCACCAGGCGGGCGACGAGGCATTGCGGCGCCTCGCGGCTGCGATGCGGGCCTCGATCCGCGAAGAGGACGTCATCGGTCGCTACGGAGGCGACGAGTTCCTGTGTGTTCTCCCCGGCCTCGACGAGGAGGGGGCAGCGGAGCTGATGGCGCGTGTTGCCCGTTCGGTGCGGCGAACGCCCCTGACCGTGGCCGACAGCGACCTCACCGCCTCGAGCCGGCTACCGGCGCGCATCTCCTGGGGCGTGGCCGCCTACCCTCGCGACGCCCAGACGGCGCGCAACCTCACCTCAATCGCCGACTCGCGCCTCATGCAGTCGCGAGTCGAGCGGAACCGCTCGGGGCAGGTCAACGCCGAGCGCCCCTCGATCTCGGGCCTCCTCGAACAGGATCCGGAGAAGGTGCGCATCGCGAGCTCGCTCCTCGACCTCATCAACGCGAAGGACCCGTACACCAGCGAGCACTCGCAGCAGATCGCCTCGTTCGCGCTCCTCGTGGCGAACGAGCTCGACCTGCCCGAGCGCGATCGCCACGCGCTGTGGCTCGGCAGCCTGCTCCACGATGTCGGCAAGCTCGGCACGCCGCCCGATGTCCTGCGGAAGCCGGGACGGCTCACCCCCGATGAGTGGACCGCCATGCGCCAGCACCCGCTGATGGGCGAGGCGATCGTCCGAGGCCTGCTCGACATGCCCGAGGTCACCCACATCGTGGGCGGCCACCACGAGCGCTGGGACGGCTCGGGCTATCCGCGCGGTCTCGCCGGCGAGGAGATCCCGCCGCTCGTCCGCCTGGTCTCGGTCGCCGACACCTTCAGCGCGATGGTGCACGACCGGCCGTACCGCCGCGGCCTCGCGTGGCCCGAGGCCGCTGAGGAACTGCGCCGCTCGGGAGGCACGCAGCTGGACCCGAGGGCGGTGGAGACGTTCATCCGCGCGCTTGGCATCGACACTGCGGGGCGCAGCGCCGCCTGACCACCCTCAGGGCGATGTGGCGCGCGCCTCGAGGCCGACGTAGCCTCGATCAAGCCTTCCCCGACGAATCGAGGCGCGGTGCGCGCGCAGCTCCCTCGACGGCTCAGACTGCCCGCCGCCCTCGCCGGGGGCTTCGCGGTGCTGCTCGTCGCGGCGCTCGTACCGGCGCGAGCGCACGCCGAGGACGACGCGCTCTTCGCCTCGCGGGGACCAAGCTACGGCCCGTCCGGTGCCGTCTCGACCATCGACATCAACCTGCCCACCTCGACGCCGCCGCTGCTGACCGTCGTCGACAAGCGTCACGCCCTCGATCGGACCGCGGCCCCGTCTGACCTCGTGGTGCTGCCCGAGACGTATGTCGTCCCGGGCTTCGGCACGCAGCAACTTCGGGCCGAGGCCGCTTCGGCGCTCCGCTCGATGCTCGATGCGGCGCACGCGGCTGGGCACGACCTCCGGGTGCGATCCTCGTATCGGTCCTACGAGACGCAGGTCGACACGTACGCGTACTGGGTGTCGACCCTCGGGCAGACCGAGGCCAATCGCATCAGTGCGAAGCCGGGGCACAGCGAGCATCAGCTCGGTACCACCGCCGATCTCACCGTTCCCGAGCTCGACTGGCAACTGTCCGAGTCGCTGGCCGATACGTCGGCCGGGCGCTGGCTGCTCGTGCACGCGACATCGTATGGCTTCGCGCTCAGCTACCCGCCTCGGACCGAGGCGATCACCGGCTACGCCAGTGAGCCGTGGCACTACCGCTACGTCGGTCGCTCGACGGCCGAGGCCTGGGCGAAGAGCGGCCTGACGCTCGGCGTCTACCTCGCGCAGCTTGGCGGGAGCCGAAGCCTCGGTCAGCGGTCGAGCCTCCAGTAGAGCTGCGAGGCGTGGTTCCAGCGCGTCAGCACGTGCACACCCAGCAGCGCGGCCGCGCGCCGCAGCATGAGGTATGCGGTGCCCGGGTCCTCGCCGCGCTCCACCTCGATGGCGCCCGCCTGCCAGTCGCGCAATGCATCGAGGTATGCGCCCAGGTCACCGATCGCGGCGTGGTACGCGTCGGCATCTCGACCATCCACGGGATCCTCTTCCCCAGCGACGGGTCTTGCGCGGGACTGGATGCCACCAGTGAATCGTCAGCCACGGCCGAGAAGCATCCGCCAAATGGCGCAATGGGGCGTTCCGTCATGACCCGATGACAGGCGCGGTTCCCCACGCGATCAGTCGAGGGGATCGAACGCTAGCGCTCGATCAGGCGCCGGGCGCGCGCGACCGCCACGGCCTCGGACCGACGCGAAGCGCCGAGCTTGCGGTAGGCCCGCGTCGCGTGCGACTGCACCGTGCGCCAGCTGATCCCGAGGCGCTCCCCCGCGCCGCGGTAGCTCAACCCATCGGCCAGCGCGCGTACGACTTCGATCTCGCGGGCGGTCAGGAGCTCAGAGGCGGCACTCACTCGATCGTCGGACAGCGCGCGCGTGACCGCGTACGCCGGCGGAAACGGGCTCACGCCGAGGGCGGCCAGGCGACGCATCGCTTCGCCACGCTCGCGCACGAGGCTGCGATCGGGACGATGCGCGGCAATCGCCTCGGCCTCGGCGCGATGGAGGCGGGTGAGCTCGACCTCGATGGGATTCCCCGCGGCTTCCATCGATCGCACGGCGCGTGCAAACGAGGCTCGCGCCGGCGCCACTCGCCCGAGGCGCACGAGCAGCAGCGCGCGAATCCGGTCAACCGCAACCGGCCACTCGAGGCTAGTCGTGACGCCCTCGGGTATGCCGCGGAGCCCCTCGAGCCACGCGAGGCAGGCCTCGGCGCTGCCACCGAGCGCCGCGGCCTCGGCAGCGGCCAGCATCGCGGGGAGCGTGATGAGGGTGACCGGCACGCCCTCGGGCGACGGGATGGATGGGCTGCGCACCCCCTCGTAGACATCGAGCAGGGCGAGAAAGCCACCTGACAGGAAGCGGAAACCCGGATTCATTCGCTCGACGAGCTCTTCATGCAGTTCGAGCGCCACACGGGCATCGAGCCAGCTCCCACGAATGAGAGAGCTCCGACCGACCGCCAACAGCCGTCGCCAGCGCGCGAGCGCTCGCACGTCGTCGCCTGGGAATGAAGATTGGTCCTCACCGCTCGCGGCATCGAGCGCAGCCTCGAGGGCTTTGGCGTCTGCCTCCCGGGTCGCGTGACCGTTGGCCTGAGCACGCGCTCCGAGCGAGCGCACGAGCACGGCAGCGGTCGCAGTGTCTCCGCGTGCGGCGTGCCACGGGACCAGCCAGATGCCGACGCCGCTGGCGAGCCAGTCGTATCCGGCTCGATCGCCACCCACGATTGCCTGCCCGCCGAGGTTGGCTGCGGTCGGCGCAAGCGCGACGCATTCGACGACCGAGTCGTAGGCAGCCAATTCCAGACGAGCTCGCGGCGCGGCAGGCACAGCGTCGCGTGCTCGATCGGTGGCGCGGCGTGCTTCCTCGAGACGTCCGGCGAGTGCCAGCAGACCGGCTTGCGCACCCAGTAGGTGCGACCGCTGCGCCGCGCCGTGGTCGAGCGTCGCGAGTCCGAACTCGATGTTGGCCATCGCCTCGCGGAACCGCCCTCGAGCATCGAGCCAGAGCGCGCCGAGCAGCGCGATCTCGGCCACGTCGTCGCTCGAGCCACCTCGGTACGCCTCCGCGAGTGCTCGATTGACGGGTACGACCCAATCGCGGTCGGGATTCGCAATCGTCCGCAGCTCATCCCGCAACGCATCGGCGAGTGAACGAGGGACTGTCATTTGATCAGCATGACAATTTGACAGGTCCCCACCGAAGCCATGTAGGTCCAGCGCGGTCGAGTGCTGCGAGGCCGCACGCCCTGCCGCGGGGGCTTCACGCCAACCGACGCACTGAAGGGAGACTGCATGTCACTGCCGGATTGCTTCGCCATCATGGCGCAGGCGGGAAACGTCCTCGAGCGGCCAGACGGAGCCGCCGAGGCGAGGCGCCTCATCGAGGCCGGCGCCAGCACGGACGAGGTCATCGAGGCGTTCGTGCGCCTGGCGGACCCGTCGCAGATCACCGGGCTGCGCGAGGAGATGCAGGAGCTACCGGAGACGACGGTCTCGTCGATCCTCGGGGCGTGGATGCTCGCCTCGGCGGCCAACAAGCCGCTCCACCTCAAGTCGGCCGCACCAGACCGACCACTCGAGGCCGCGCGAGCACGTCGCGTCGAGATCCGCATCGTGATGGAAGAAGATGGCGTCAGCGTGACCCTGTCGCATATTCCGGGGCGGCACGCCAGCTGGTATCGGCCGGCGAGCGCGGTCGCGTAGCGGCAGGTGTTCGGGGCGAGGGGGAGCTCGCAGCACTCCCCCCTCGCCCGTACCGGCCCCGGCCCTCCCTGGCCCCGAGTCGGCTGACTGAGCGTGCGCTCGCCGCTCGCGAACGGAGACCGGAGGGAGCTCCGCCCACGGTCAGCAAGCCAGGGAACCCTCACACCTCGAACCTGAGCCGAACGCCTGCGCTGTCCCGTCCAGGCTGCCTCGGCGGATGGTCCCCTTCGCCCGGCGCGAGAGGTATACCAGTCAGCCTCTCGCCAACCTCTCGCCAGAGGACGCACCGCTCTCGCCACTGCGACTATCCTGAGAAGCCGGCCCGTCGAGTGATTCAGGAAGAGTGGGCGCCGATGCCTCGGCCTCGACCGCGTCCGCAGCACGCCGTTCCCTATGTCCGGGATCGCCTCGTGCCACGGCCCCGGCTGCAGGGGGTGCTCGAACGAGCGTTCGACGCAGGCGTCCTCGTGGTCACCGCCCCGCCGGGATTCGGAAAGACCAGCCTGCTGGCTCGGTGGCTCGACGATGAGGAACTCCGCACCGGCTGGCTCGCTGTCACGGAACGCCATCGCGACCCTGTCACCCTGGCGGCCGACATCGCCGCGGCATTGCCGCGCGAAGCCGCCGACAGACTCGATGAGGCTCAGGACCGAGACCCGGCGGCCGTCACCGTTGGCACTCTGCAGCGTCGCTTGCGCGCGGCCATCGAGGCCGTGGACGACTGGTTCGTGATCGTCCTCGACGACCTCCATGTCCTCGATGGCGCCACCGAGGCCAACGAGCTGATCGACCGGTTGATCGCCACGCGCCCGTCGAACGCGATCCTGTGCCTGCTCTCGCGGACTCGACTCGACTGGCCGTCGCTGCCTCGAGCGATCGCCCGAGGTGAGGCGGTCCGCCTAGAGGCGGACGACCTTGCGTTCGACGCGACCGAGGCCGACGCGGTCCTCGAGCTCTTCGGCGTGCCCGCCGACGACCGTGCCTCGATCGTGACGCACGCCGCGGGCTGGCCGGCGGCGCTCGCGATCCTCGGTCAACGCTACAGTCCCGAGCGTCGCGAGGTCCGTGCCTCGGCACGCGTCGACCTCGCCGCGTTCATCGACCACGAGGTCATCGATGCCGTCGAGCAAAGCGCGAGACCGCTCCTCGAGGCCTGCGCCGTCCTCCCGCGCATCGATGCCGACCTCGCGGAGGAGATCGATGCGGCACGGGGCGAGCCGGCCCTTCGGCACCTTGCGAACTCGTTGCAGTTGCTGGCGCCGCTTTCCGGAAACTGGTTCGGCCTGCATGATTTGGTCCGACAACGAGTGTTGGAACGACTCGGTGCCGAGGACCCCGTGCGACTCCGCGAGACCCGCCTGCGAACCGCGGCCGCCCTCGAACGGCGAGGCGACCTGCGCGGGGCATTTGAGCTCGCGCTCGCCGCACCCGACGGAGCGCAGACGCTCCGGCTCGCTCGGGCACTCAGCGCGAGGCTCTATCGCCGGGGCGAGTGGGCCTCGCTGTGCACCTGCATCGATGCGCTTCCAGCCGACCTGTTGGCCGAGGAGCCCGACCTCTATCTGACGCGCGCGCGCGTGGCGACCAAGCTGCAACGACCCGGTGAATCACTGGCGATGCTGCGCGCCCTGCCGCCCGACGACCTGGAGCCGAGCGCCCAGTTCCGTCACGCGGTGTACCTCGCCACCGCCCTCCGCGGTGAGCGCCAGTTCGACGAGGCCCTGCGTGCCTACCGACGAGCGCGCGCCATCAGTCTCGAGCACGAACCCTCGGACGGGGCACTCCTCGTCGAGCTCGACATCGAGGAGGGTGTCGCGCTCGGCATGAGTGGCCACCTCGAGGCTGCCCGCGCTCGTCTCCAGGATGCCGTCGAGGGGGCGTCCCGTCGCACCAACGAGCGCATGAGCGCGGAGGCGTACGAGAACCTGGGCACGGCGCACCTGCAACTGGGCGAACTGGCGGCCGCCATCACCGCGTTTCGCGCGGCTCGGACGCACTGGGAGCGCCTTGACGAGATTGAGGGACAGATCCTGACCCTCAACAACATCGCGACGGTCAGCCACCAGCTCGGCGAGCTCGAATCGGCGAGGCGCGACTTCGAGGAGGTCGCGCGCGTCGGCGAGGAGTACGGCCTGCCGCGCCTCGTGGGCTTCGCGCACCTCGGCGTCGCCGACATTGAGCGGGACGAGGGGCGGCTCGATGAGGCGTGGGAACGGTACGGAAAGGCGCTGGTACTCGCCGAAACGATTGGACATGGCGCTCTCACGGCCTTCGCGCGGCTGGGCCGAGCGCAGGTGCTCCGCGAACAGGGCGACCTGGACGCCGCGTGGACTCTGGTCGAGCTCGGGACACGGATGGCGAACGAACAGGCGGCACTGGAGATCCAGGCGCGCTTCGATGCCGCCGCCGGCGCCCTCCTCCTTGAGCGCGGCCGCGCTCCTGCCGCGCTCAAGCGTCTCAGGGCGGCATCGGTGGGGGCGCACGAGGCGGGCGCGCGACGCACCGAGGCAACAGCCATGTTCCTGATGGCTCGCACCGAGGTGACTCTGGGGCGAGAGCGCGCGGCGATCAGGTCGCTACGAACGACCGCCGACCTCGTGGAGCAGCTTGGCTACGACCAGTTCCTGCTGGCGGAGGCGCGCGCAGCCGAGGACCTGCTCCAGTTCGCCGCCTCCCTCGACCTTGGCGCGCCCTTCGACTCGCTGGCTCGTCGGGTCCGCCAGCGGAGGACGCGGAGTTCCTTGTCGGCAACGCGCGAGCCTGAAACGGCTCGCCGCCTGGAAATCACGGCCTTCGGACAGACGCGCGCCCGGTGGTCGGACGCTTCGAGCGACCTCGTCTGGCGCAGCGAACGCAGCCTCGAGTTGCTCCTGTACCTGCTGCAGCAACAGCGGCCCGCGCCCCGCGAGGAGATCGTCCTCGAACTCTGGCCGGATGCGGCGCCGGGCAAGGTGAGCAGCCTGTTCCACTCCACGCTCTACCGGCTGCGACAGGCGCTCGGCGCCGATGCCGTCGAACGTCGTGCCGAGGGGTACGCGCTCGCCTCGACCCTCGACGTCGACTACGACGTGCATCGGTTCGAGCGCGCCCTCGATGTCGCTCGTGCCTCGACACACGGCTCCGACGAGTGGCGTCGAGGCCTCGAAACAGCCATCGAGGTCTACCGCGGCGATTTCGCCCCCGGCCTCGAGAGCGGATGGGCCGACCGGGCCCGCGCCGATGCCCGCGACGACTTCGAGCACGCGGCCATGAGCCTCGCGACCACCTGCATCGCGGCCGAGCGCTACGACGCCGCCGTCGCTGCCGCCGAGGCGCTCGTCCGGCTGGAACCGACGCACGAGGCGGCGGTCCGCCACCTCATCGCCGCGCGCGTAGGGCAGGGACGCCCCGACCTCGCCTCGGCGGCCTACCGGACGCTGCGCGCCGTGTTGGAGCGAGAGCAGCGCGCCGCGCCCTCGGTGGAGACTGACAGGCTGCTTCGGCGGCTTGTTCCTGCCGACACGCTGACGCCCTAGGGCAACTCCGACTCCGGACCCCGACGCCAGATTCGAACTCGCTGCCCTCCGGCACTTTTTCGACGCGTCCCATGCATTACGTCCATGTGGTTGGTCCCCCGTGCCTGTCGACCCTCACCCCGAGGCCGGCAAAGGCACCTCGGTTGGTGCTCACGCAGCAGCCGGCCCGGGAGGACTCGCATGCTGTCGGTACGCTACTTCGGCCTTTCCATGTTCGTTGCCGCGCTCTCGGTCGCGGCCTGGCTGGCTGCTTCGCCGGTCGCCACGTTCGCCTGCGAGGGCGAGTGGACCTGCTAGCAGCGTCCTAGTCGCGAGCCTCCTCGAGGCTCTTCGACGGAAGCACTGCCCGGCTCGGTCCCCGAGCCGGGCGCTTTCGCGCTTCTGAGGCCGCACAAGTCACGACACGTTATGCTTCCCTCATGGCGTGGCGACCGACGTGGCCAGAACTGCTCAGCCTCTTCGAGGAGCCACGCTTCCAGGTGGCCGTCGTGAGCCTCGTGCTCGCGGTCGGGGCAGTCGCCGTCGCGATCACCCTCCCGAGGCCCGGCGGTTTCTCCTCGACATCCAGCCCTCCTGTTCGCGAGCAGGCCCGCGTCGAGAACGCCGGTACCGTGGCCGGCGCGGAGCCGGCGGCTATCGCCACCGATGCGACGTCCGAGGCCCCAACAACGGCTCCGACGGTCGTCCAGACCGAAGCGTCACGGACGGCCACCGTGACCGCTACGGAGGTCATCGCGCCGGTCGTTCGCCCCTCAACGCCCGCGGTTCGTGCGGCCAGGTTCGAGGTCGGTGACCGCACGCAGCTGGTCGCGCCCGCCCCGATCCGTCTGAGCTGCACCGAGGATCAACCGCCACTCGGCGTGCTCCTGAGCGGCCGCTCCGTCGAGGTCATCGAGGTCGGCGCGTCGACGTGTGAGAGCTGGATCCTCGTGCAGTCCGACGAGGGACTGACGTGGCTCCGCCCCTCGGTGCTCGAACCACTCGAGACCGTCGCCGGCACCGAGGGTGCTTCGGCCCCCTGACGCTCGCTCACGACCTCGCACGGGCCGCTCCCCTACCATGACCGGGGAGGGGCCACGCTTCGATGTTCGACCTCGCCCTGCGTCTGCTGTTGATCGTCGTACTGGTCGGCGTGAATGCAGTGCTGTCCGCCGGTGAGATCGCGCTGATCTCGCTCGCGCCGTCGCAGGCCGAGCGCCTGAGCGAGCGTGGAGCCCGCGGGCGCGCGCTCGCACGCCTGCACGCCGACCCCTCGCGCTTCCTCGCGACCGTGCAGGTGGGGATCACGTTCGCGGGATTCCTCGCGTCCGCGTTCGCGGCGGTGAGCCTCGCGGACCGGCTCGCGCCGAAGCTCGACTTCCTCGGTGGGGCTGCCCAGCCGGTGTCGGTCATCGGCATCACGCTGATCCTCGCCTTCTTCACCCTCGTCTTCGGGGAGCTCGCGCCGAAGCGACTCGCGATGCAGCGTGCGGAGGGTGTGGCGCTGCTGGTCGCGCCGGTGCTGGCGCTCATCGCCTTCGTCGCCGCTCCGCTCGTGACGCTGCTCTCAGCATCCACCGACCTCGTGATCCGCGTCCTCGGCGGCAACCCGGAGCAGACGAGGGCGCAATTGACCGAGCAGGAGCTACGCGACCTCCTGGCCTCGACCACGGGCGTGACGCCGGCGCAGGCACGCCTCGTCGAGGAGACGTTCGAGGTCGGCGAACTGGCACTGCGCAACGTGATGGTGCCTCGGACGTCGATCATCGCGCTGAACGCCGCCCTCGATTGCCCCGCAGCGCTCGGCGAGCTCCTCGAGGCAGGGCACACGCGCGCGCCCGTCTACAACGATGACCTGGACCACATCATCGGCATCGCACACGTCCTCGATCTCGCGAATGCCGAGGGGCCGCTGCTGCGGCACGTGCGCCCGATCATCGCGCTTCCCGAGTTCATCGGCGTGCTCGACGCGCTGCGGCGCATGCAGCGTGAGCGGCTGCAGATGGCGATCGTGGTCGACGAGCACGGTGGGGTCGAGGGCATGGTGACCGTCGAGGACCTCGTCGAGGAACTGGTCGGCGAGATCTTCGATGAGTTCGACCGCGACGTGGCTGCGGTGCAGCGCGGACCGGCGGGCTCGTTGCGGCTGCGCGGCGACTTCCCGATGCACGACCTGCCCGACATCGGCGTCGAGCTGCCGGCGGGCGACTACGTCACGATCGGCGGCCTCCTCCTCGAGCGGCTGGGGCGCATCCCTGAGGTGGGGGAGGACGTCGAGGTCGAGGGCTGGCGCCTCACCGTCACCGGCCGCGAGGAGCAAGCCGTGACCGAGGTACGCCTCGACCCGCTGCCCGCAGCGGCCTCGCACTGACGCCCACCTCGACTCGCGCGCCTCGAGGCGTACGCTGGGCAGGCAACCGTCGCGTGAAGGGCCTCGGGTGACGCGCGTCCTGCTGCTGTCGACGTACGAGATGGGGCACCAGCCTCTCGGGTTGGCCGCGCCCGCGGCCGCGCTGCGTGCCGCCGGCCACGACGTCGAATGCGCGGACCTCGCCATCGAGTCTCCGAGCCTCGAGGCCGTCAGGCACGCGGAACTCGTCGGCATCTCAATGCCCATGCACACAGCAGCACGGATCGCCGTGCGTGTCGCCGAGCGGGTGCGGCAGGCGGCGCCGGACCTCCCGATCGTCGCGTATGGCCTGTACGCCGCACCGCTGCACGAGGCGCTCGCGCGTCGAGGACTGGTCGACGCGACCGTCGGCGGCGAGGTCGAACCGGCCCTCGTCGAGCTGGCCAACGACGTCGCGGACGGGCGCCCACTGACGTCGACGCTCGGCTTCGCTCGAGACGCGATGCCGCTACCGGACCGCCGAGGCCTGCCCACCCTCGAGCGGTATGCGCAGATGAGGCGGGCTGACGGCCTCCATCTCGCCGGCTACGTCGAGGCCTCGCGCGGCTGCGCGCATACCTGCACACACTGCCCGATCACGCCGGTCTACGGCGGCCGCCTCCGCCTCGTGGATGCCGAGCACGTGCTCGCCGACATCGATGCCCAGGTCGCGCTCGGCGCCGAGCACATCACCCTTGGCGACCCCGACTTCCTGAACGCCGTTCCGCACTCGATGGCGATCCTCGAGGAGATGCATCGCCGCCAGCCCGACGTCACGTTCGATGTGACGGTGAAGGTCGAGCACCTCGTGGAGCACGAAGCGTTGTTGCCGAGGCTGCACGAGCTCGGCTGCCTCTTCGTGACGTCCGCGTTCGAATCGCTGGACGACGAGGTGCTTGTGCGCCTCGAGAAGGGACACATGCGCGCCGACATCGAGCGCGCCCTCGACGCCGCCGAGCGCGCCGGCGTCGTCGTGCGGCCGACCTGGATGGCGTTCACGCCGTGGACGACCCTCGAGGGGTTCGCGGCGCTCCTCGACTTCGTCGAGCGCCGAGGGCTCGTGCATCACGTGCAGGCGGTGCAATTCGCGCTGCGGCTGCTGGTGCCGCCGGGCTCCGCACTGCTGCCGCAGCTCGAGGCCGCGGGCGTCCTCGACGAGTTCGACGACGAAGCCCTGACGTACCGCTGGACGCACCCGGACGCGCGAGTCGACGCGCTGCAGCTGCGCGTCGCCTCGATCGTCGAGGAGGCCGCGTCCCTCCACGACCACGCAGGCGCCCTCGATCAGGCCGCCGCGGAAGTGCACCTCTTCGCGCGCATCAAGGCGGCGGCCCTCGAAGCGCTCGGGCGCGATGCGACAGGTATCGAGGTGGTGCCGCAGCCCCGACGGGTCGTGCCGGGGCTTACCGAGTCGTGGTTCTGCTGAGCGGAGCCGACCGCGGAGCAGTTGGCTCCGCTCGACATCGGCCTCGGGGTCTGAAGCGCGGCTAGGGCGTCTCGAGAGGCCTTGATTCCGCGGGCGCCACGAGCCCGTGGTCGTACGCGAATACCACAGCCTGCACCCGATTCCGTAGGTCCAACTTGGCCAGCACGTGACCCACGTGCGTCTTCACGGTCGGCTCGCTCACGACGAGCGTCTCGGCGATCTCGAGGTTCGAGAGACCGCGCGCCATCAGGACGAGTACCTCGCGCTCGCGCTCGGTCAGCCCCTCCAGTGTGACGCCTGCCTCCGGCTTCGAGCGCGGGCGGTGCGCGAACTCCTCGATGAGCCGGCGCGTCACCGAGGGTGCGAGCAGCGCCTCGCCGGCGGCGATCACGCGCACCGCATGGACCAGCTCGTCGGGCGTGCAGTCCTTCAGCACGAAGCCCGCGGCGCCCGCGCGCAGCGACTCGTGCACGTACTCATCGAGGTCGAACGTGGTCAGGATGAGCACCGCCGGTCGCGGCGTGGCTCCGCTCAGCAGCCGTCGTGTCGCCTCGATGCCGTCGAGACGCGGCATGCGGATGTCCATCAGCGTCACGTCAGGTGCGAGTTCGGCGGCGCGCTCGACCGCCTCGAGGCCGTCGGCAGCCTCGCCCACGACCTCGATGTCCGGCTGCCGCTCGAGGATGAGACGCAGCCCGGAGCGCACGAGGTCCTGGTCGTCGGCGATCAAGACCCGGATGGACGCTGCCCTCTCATTCACGCCGGCACAGCCTCGAGAGGCAGTCGCACCCTCACCGCGAAGCCGCCGTCAGGGCGCGACCCGGCCTCGAACGTGCCACCGAGGGCAATCGTACGCTCGCGCATCCCCTCGATGCCCCGCCCCCCGGCCGCGGGCAGCGCTGCGAGCCTGGTCCCGGCGTCATTCGCGACCTCGATGACCAGTGCGCCGTCCTCGATGACGAGGCGCAGCGAGGCGGGCGCGCCGGCCGCGTGACGCGCAGCGTTCGTCAGCGCCTCCTGAACGATGCGATAGGCGGCGGCATCGAGTGCGCCGTGCAGCCTCGACGGTTCGATGTCGTTCGTGACGGAGACGTCGAGGCCGCTCGCGCGCAGCCGATCGACCAGATCATCAAGCGACGCCAGCGAGGGTGCTGGCGCCCGCGGTGCGCTCGCCCCACTCGAGGTGCCGAGCACGCCCACCGCGCGGCGTGCCTCGGCGAGCGCGCTCCGCGCCGCCTCACGCACGGCGCCCAGGGCCCGACGCGCCGCTTCGGGCTCGCTGTCGACAGCGAGCGAGGCCGCCTCGGCCTGGAGCACCGCCACCGTCAGGTGATGCGCCATCGAGTCGTGGAGCTCCGCTGCGATGTGGACGCGCTCGCGCTGCCGCGCCGCCTCGACCATCGAGGCTGCCTGCGCGCGCTGCAGCCGCGCCATGGTTCCGAGCGCCCATGCGCCCTCGAAGACCACGAGCTGCACGATGAGCGTCGCGAAGTGCACCGGCTCCGGCGCGACCACCATCGTGACGAATAGCCACGCGGCGACGGCGGGCGGGGCGACGAGGCGCCCTCGAGCGGCGTGGGCACCGAGGGCGTAGATCGCCACGAGCGCGGCGAGGTCGACGGCCGCGACGGCCGGGTACTCCAGCGCTCGGAACGTGTACGCAGCACCGAGGGTGCCCGCTGCCGCCCATCCCGGATGTGTGCGCCGCACCCACAGCGGCGCGAGCGCGCCTGCCACGAGCAGCGCAGCCAGTGCGTCGGGCTGCGCGTAGGGACCGAGGACGAGCGGCGCGGAGTCCCACGGCGGGCGGACCTCGAGGGCGTACAGCACGCCGAGGCCGACGATCAGAGCGAGATCGAGCGCTCGCGCGGGGGCGCGACGCGTCGCGACGAGAGCCCGTTCGAGGGCGTTCACGCTTCGAGGGTACGCGTTGGGCGCCCGCCTCGACATCAGCCGTTCGGATGAGGTTTGTCGGCGGCTCCGACCCGGGTCGGACCTCGAAGTTCGCCCCGAGGGTCGACGCGACCTCCACCACGCCTTCCTAGCGTCTTCGATGAAGGAGGGCGCCATGACGCAGCACGAAGTCCGACCGGATCCGGCGTGGCAGAAGGCACTGGCGACGCGCTCGAATCGCTCGAACGCGGCCTCGACGCCGCTGCCGGCCTCGGGCGCGACGCGTCCGTCGCGAGGGGTGGAGCGGCGCACGTTCCTGCGCGGGGCGTTCTGGCTCGGGGTCGCCGCCTCGGTCGGTGGGGCCGCCGGGACGCTCCTCGACTACCTCTATCCGCGCGGCGTCCGACGCGCGGGGGGTCCCGTCCCAGCCGGCCACATTGAGGACTACCGACCGGGTGGCGATCCGGTGGCCAACGAGGCAGGGAACTTCTACCTCGTGAACCTCGACGGCGCCGACCCGACCGAGCGTGGCGGAGGCGGCGCGAGTGGACTGCTCGCCTTGTGGCGGAAGTGTCCGCACCTCGGATGCTCAGTGCCGTGGAAGGGGACGTTCAGCTTCGAAGGGGAGCAGGGGTGGTTCCGCTGCCCGTGCCACCAGTCGACCTACACGCTCGCCGGTGTGCGCGTGTTTGGTCCCGCGCCGCGCTCGATGGACACGATGGCGCTCGAGGTGGCCGAGGACGGCTCGATCACGGTGCACACGGACCAGATCTTCCCCGGTGGCACCGACAACCCCTCGCGGGCCGTGCCGACCGACCGGCCGCGAGCCGAGGAGAGCGCGCCGGCCGTCGAGGACTCGCGCTGACCCTCGATGGCGCGCTATCGTGGCGCCGGGCTACGAGGAGGTCGCCATGGGCTGTCCCGTTCACATCTGGGCACCGCTGATGACGGGCATGGTCCCGCTGGCCCGGATGGCGCGCGATCGGCTCAGCATCCGGCGCGCGGACCGCGCCGCCGAGACTGCCCCCAAGCGCACCATTCAGCGCTTCGCGCCGATCACCCCGGGCGGCGTCTCTGCCGACGCCTCGAAGGCCGCCTCTCCCGAGGCGTGACCGCTCCCACCCTCGATGTCTCACCCCGCGCCTCGGACGCCCGCGCCGTCGAGGCGCTCCGCGACGTCGTCTCGGTGCACGTGAACACGACCAGCTGGTGGAACAACGCTTCGTTCGCGCTCCCGCTCCTCGGCGCTGTCGTATCACTGTCCGCGGGTGTCATCCTCGGGAGCGCTGAGGCGCTGGGCTTTGGCGGCTTCCTCGCCTTCGTGACCCTCGTGATGCTGCCCGTCGTGCAGCTGACGTGGCGTCGCACGCCGACGGCGGTGGTGCTCACCCGGGAGGCCGCCGTCTCGCTCCACGAGGGGCGCGAACTGAAGCGGATCGCGTGGTCCGACCTCGCCCGCATCGAGCGTGCCGACTACGACAACATCAAGTGGCGTCTGCGTCCCGCCGAGGGCGACCACCTCAGCCTCGAGGCCGAACTCACGGACCTCGAGGGCCTGATCGCGCAGGCGAGTGCGCTCTCCGGCCTCGAACCGACGAACTAGCACGCCCGCCGGATTGCCTCGGGCCGCGGCCGGTCCGACACTCGATGCATGCGGTTCACGCTGCCGAACTGGCTCCTCCTGCCCGGCCTCGTGCTCTCGATCGTCGTCCTTGTCGGCCTCGGCTGGTGGCAGTGGAGCCGCCATCTCGATGCGCAGGCAGTTGAGGAGCGGTACGACGAGCGCCTGGCACTGCCGGCGCAGCGCATCGAGTCGGCCTCCGACGCCTCGGGCGTGGACCTCGACTTCCGACGCGTGACCCTCGTGGGCACGTGGGATGCGGAGCACGCGATGACGATCGTCTCGCGCGTGCGCGCGTCGAGGCTTGGCGAAGAGATGGTCGAGCCGCTCGTGCTCGCGGATGGCACCGCCGTCCTCGTGAATCGAGGTTGGTACCCCCTCGAGGAGCGCGACGCGACGAGGGCGGCGCTGCTGGCGGACTCGACCGCGAGCCTCGATGGCCTCGCGCGTCTCGAGGTCGGTCGCGGGCGCCTCAACAGCAACGGCGACTGGTCCGGCTTCGACGTCGACGCCATGGCCTCGACGCTGCCCTACGAGGTGGCGAGCTGGGGCGTGATCGCGGGCAGTGAGAACTCGAACGCGACCGGAGCGAACGGGCCCTACCCGCTGACGGGCTGGGAGCGCTTCGCGAACACGATCCCGCACGTGCAGTACGCGCTGACGTGGTGGGGCCTCGCTGCAGCGTTCGTCGCGATGGTCGTCGTGCGAGCGCGGGCACGCGCGTCCTCGAGCACGGAGTCCCGGAGCGATCCAAGGGCGGCGCTATGATGACGTTGCGAATCGAGACAGGCAGATCGAGGAGGCCTCGATGAATCGACTACTCGGCGTGTTCGGGCGCGGCGGCGCCGACACCGCGATCGACCCCGTGTGCGGCATGAGCGTCGACACGAAGAATCCGCCCGGCGGCTCGTACGAGTTCGAAGGCACGACGTACTACTTCTGCGGCCGCGGCTGCCGCCTCGAGTTCCAGGAGGACCCGAAGGGCTACCTGAGCGGCGAGAAGAAGATGGACATGTAGCGCTCGGCTTCGCGCCGGCTGGACCCAGAATGCAGAACGGGCGCCTTGCGGCGCCCGTTCTTGGTTTCGGAAGTGCCGAAGCCTACGACTTGATCTCGCCGGCGTGCTCCGCGAGGTGCGATGCCGCCGACTCCATGATCTGCTCCAGGGAGCGACCATCGCGCTGCTTCGAGAGGTCGCGGTCCTCGGCCCAGCTGAAGCGCTTGTCGATCTCGGGGCCAAGCTTGCCGATCGCGTCGACAGCTTCCTGGGCGCTCGCGAGCGAGATCTCGGACGAGGGCACCGGGTTGCCGCCGAGGATGGCGGCCGCCGAGCCGGCGTAGCGGACGTCCGCACCGATGGCGTGCTCGGCAATCTGGCGGGGGTTGCGCTGGTCGCCGTCGCCGGCGCTCGCGTCCTCCCACTTGCCGGAAGCCGCCTCGATGGCCGACTTCAACGCCTCGCGGTTCGCCGTGATCTTGTCGCGAAGCTCCTTCACGGTTGCCATGCGCACCCCCTCCATCCGTGTGCTGATGTCCCTGCCTGGGGGCCGCCGTCACTGAGGCCCTCGGCGTCTCCGGGTTGATCCGCTGCGTAATCTACCCCAAACGTGCGTCCCGTGGACACTCACTTCCGTGTTCGACGCGCTTCGGTACACTTCACCCCCTTGGTTCGGCCCGGACGGGCCATCGATGACACGGAAGCAGCCCTCATGACGGCCTCACCCGTCGCCCCTCGCGACGTCCTCACCCAGATCGAGGCGGAGGCCCGCGCCGGCCGCGTCTCGAACGTCAGCTACGACATCGACCTCTCGCTCACGCGCAACGCCGAGACCTATCGAGGCGATGTGACCGTTCGCTTCGACCTCGCGGGCGACGGCGACACGTTCCTCGACTTCCGAGGCAAGACCATTGAGCTGCTCGAGGTGAACGGGACCGCCATCGAGGCGCTCTCGTGGACGGGCTACCGGCTGACCCTGCCGGGCGAGCACCTCGCCGCCGGCTCGAACGTCGTGCACGTGGTGTACGAGAACGAGTACGACCACACCGGTGACGGCCTGCACCAGTTCGTCGACCCCGAGGACGGCGAGGAGTACCTCTACACCAACTTCGAGCCCTACGAGTCGCACCGTCTCTTCCCGCAGTTCGACCAGCCCGACATCAAGGCGCGCTACCGCCTCGTGGTGAGCGCGCCCGAGGCGTGGGAGATCATCGCGAACAGCCGCGAGACCGCCTCCGAGGCCACGTCGGACGGCCGCACGCGCCACACCTACGAGGAGACGGCGCCCTTCAGCACGTACCTGTTCGCGATGATCGCGGGCCCGTACCACGTCTTCCGCGACGAGCACGGCGGCGTGCCCCTCGGGTTCTTCTGCCGCCGCTCCCTCGTGAAGCACGTCGACACCGACGAGCTCTTTGAGGTGACGAAGCAAGGGCTCGACTTCTACGCCTCGTTCTTCGACTACCCCTACCCGTTCACGAAGTACGACCAGATCTTCGTGCCCGAGTTCAACGCGGGCGCGATGGAGAACGTCGGCGCCGTCACCCACAGCGAGCGCCTCGTCTTCCGCGACCCACCGACCGACACCCAGCGCCTGAGCCGCGCCGAAGTGCTGCTCCACGAGATGGCGCACATGTGGTTCGGCAACCTCGTGACGATGCGCTGGTGGAACGACCTCTGGCTCAATGAGTCGTTCGCGACGTACATGGCCTACCTCTCCCTGGTGGAGGCGACGCGCTTCAAGACCGCGTGGCAGGCGTTCAACTCCGGGATGAAGAACTGGGCGTACCGCCAGGATCAGCTGGTCACGACGCACCCCATCGCGGGCGAGGTGGCCGACACCGACCAGACCTTCCTCAACTTCGACGGCATCACGTATGGCAAGGGCGCGGCCGTCATTAAGCAGCTGGTCGCGGCGATGGGCATCGATGGCTTCCGCGACGGCATGCGGCGCTACTTCAAGCGCCACGAGTTCAGCAACACGACGCTCTCGCAGTTCCTCGACGCCCTCGGTGAGGGCGTCGGACGCGACCTGCACGAGTGGGCGCGCGCCTGGCTCGAGACGCCCTCGCTGAACACGGTGGCCGCCAGCTGGGAGACCGACGGCGACCGCCTGAGCAGCTTCGCCCTCACTCAGACCGCGCCCGAGGCCTATCCCACGCTGCGCCCGCACCACCTCGAGGTCGCGCTCGTGCGCGGCGTCGAGGGCGGGGCGCCGGCCGTCGAGGCCCTCGACGTCGATCTCGCGGGCGAGTCGGTCGAGGTGTCCGAGGCCGTGGGCCGGCCCGCGCCCGACTTCGTCTTCCCGAACCACAACGACCACGGCTTTGCGAAGGTCGCCCTCGACGAGGCCTCGCTGGCATGGCTGCGCGACCACCTCGGCACCATCGAGGACCCGTTGCTCCGGCAGCTCGTGTGGCAAACCTTGTGGCAGATGACGCGCGACCAGCAGCTGCGCTCGACGGAGTACCTCGAGCTCGCCGCCGCGAACGCGCCGGACGAGCGCGACACCGAGCTGATCGAGACGATCCTCGCGACGGCGACCGCCACGATCGGGCGGTACGTCCCCGAGGATCAGCGCATCCCCTCGGCGCACCGCTTCTTCGAGGCCGCGCGCGACGCCCTGCAGACGGCACCGCAGGGTGATCTCCAGATCATCTGGGGTCGCGCGATGATCGGCTCGGCGATCACGCCCGAGGACATCCAGTACTGCGGCCGGCTCGTCGACGGTGAGATCAGCGTGCCAGGGTTCAACGTCGACCAGGACATGCGCTGGGACATCGCATCGCGTTACGTCGCGTACGGCCTCCACGGCGCCGAGGCGCGCGTGGTGGCCGAGCGCCAGCGCGACCCCTCGGATCGAGGTCAGCGCGCCGGCCTGCGCTGCGAGACGGCGGTTCCGACCGCCGAAGTGAAGGCCGAGGCGTGGCGCAGGTTCAACGAAGAAGGTTATGGCTCGTTGCACCTCACCGCGGCGGCGATGAGCGGCTTCCACTGGCGCGTCCAGCGCGAGCTCCTCGAGCCGTACGTCGAGCGCTACTTCGAGTCGGTGCGGGGCATCTTCCGCGACCGTGACCACGAGTTCGCACGCTCGTACTTCGGCGCGCTCTTCCCCGGCTACATCGTCGAGCGCGGGCTGCTCGACCGCTGCCAGGCGCTCCTCGATGAACTGACCCCCGACGAGGCACGCCTCGCCCGCTCAGTGCGTGAGGCGATGGACGACCTCGAGCGGGCCATCAAGTGCCGCGAGTTCGCGTCCTCGTGAGTCGACGAGCGGAGCGCGTGATGAGGGCTGAGGGACTGGTGTGAGCGACATCCCGGCCGGGCGCATCACGGCGTTCCGCGAGAACGTCGGGACCATGCTGCGGCCACGCGGCCGCGTCTTCTATGGCTGGTGGATGGTGGCGGCCAGCGCCGGCATCCAGGCAGTCATCGCCGTGCTCTTCAACCAGGCGTTCGGCGCCTACGCCGCGGTCCTCCGAGACGACTTCGGGTGGAGCCGCGGCGCGCTCTCGGGCGCGTTCTCCCTCGCAAGATTCGAGAGCGGCATCCTCGGGCCCATCCAGGGGTGGATGATCGACCGCTTCGGGCCGCGTGCCGTCATGATCGCTGGCCTGTCGATGTTTGCCGGCGGGCTGATGATCTTCTCGCAGATCAACTCGCTGCTGCAGTTCTACATCGTGTTCTTCTTCATGGCGGTGGGTTCGAGTCTGGGCGGCTTCCTCGCCATCACCGTTGCCCTCGTGAACTGGTTCAACCGACATCGCGCGAAGGCGCTGTCGCTGTCCCAGATCGGCTTCTCGGCCGGCGGGCTGCTCGTGCCGATCACCGTCGCCTCGATTGAGTTCTTCGGCTGGCGCGAGACCGCTTTCGGCTCCGGCGTGGCCGTGCTCGCCCTCGGGCTCCCGCTGGCGATGATGATTCGGCACCGGCCCGAGGCATACGGCGAGACGCCCGACGGCATCCCCTTCACGCCTCGACAGGCCGCGGCCGAGGCCGAGGCGGCGAAGCCGCACTGGGCCGTCGCGGCCGATGGCTCCGAGGACTTCACCGCGCGCGAGGCGCTGCGTACGAGGTCGTTCTGGCTGATCTCGCTCGGACACGCCTCGGCGCTGCTCATCGTGTCGGCAGTCATGGTGCATCTCGTTCTGCACCTGAACGAGAACCTCGGCTACTCGCTGACGGCGGCGAGCCTCTTCGTGGCGCTCATGACCGCGATGCAGATGACCGGCCAGATCATGGGCGGCATCCTCGGTGACCGCTTCAACAAGCGCGCGATCGTCATCGCCTGCATGGCGGCGCACGCGATCGGCCTCATTTCGCTCGCCTTCGCTACGAACACGCTGATGGTGATCGCATTCGCGATCCTCCACGGCCTCGCATGGGGCACTCGAGGCCCGCTGATGCAGGCGATCCGTGCGGACTACTTCGGCAGTTCGAACTTCGGCGCGATCATGGGCTGGTCCTCGATGATCGTCATGATCGGCACCACGAGCGGACCGCTGGTGGCGGGCTTCCTGGCCGACCGCACCGGCAACTACGAGGTCGGCTTCACCGTCCTCGCGATCGCCGCCGCGATGGGCTCGATCTTCTTCATGCTGGCGACGAAGCCAACGCCCCCCGATCGCGGCGCCGGGGTGCCCGTCGCGGCGACCGAGCCGACCGCCCCCATCGAGGCGGTCCCGGCCGGCGACAGCGCCTCGGCGTAGCGATCGACCTCGGCCCCTCGACCTCCGGCCGGCAGCGCCCGCCTAGCGCTGCATGACGACGTCCGCCTGAACGAGCTCCGCCACCTCCTCGGGCGAATAGCCGTGCTCGATCAGCACCTCAGCGGAGTGCTCGCCGATGGCGGGGGCGGCGCGCTGAGGCCCGGCAGGCGTCTTCGACATCAGCACGAGCGGCGCCACGATGCGCTGCGGTCCGGTTACCGTGTGCTCGAGCTCATGGACCATGCCGTCCGCCTGCACCTGCGGGTCGTCCGCCATCTCCTCGGGTAGGTGCACGGGCGAGACAGGCACGCCGGCCTTGTCGAAGGCGGCGACCCACTCGTCGACGGTCCGCTCGAGGAACTTCGCTCGAATCTTCAGCTTCCACGCCTCGGCGGTCGCCTGGTTCTCGGGGTCGTAGGCGTCGTACTCGGGGTCGTCGGAATTCTCTTCGCCGTAGATGCCGAGGACCTTGCGCATGCCGTCCCGGTTCGCCTTCGTCAGCGCTCCGAGCACCACGCCGCCATCCTTGGCTCGATAGCCGCCGTAGTAGAGGCGGAACGCGGTGCGGAGCGACTGGAGGCCGTTCCTTGTCGCGAGCATCTCGTCGTAGGAGCCGCCGTTCGCCCGCAGCTCTTCGATCTTCTGCATCATCGGGTCGCGCAGCACGGCGTCGTGCACCGGCTCACGCATCACCGAACCGCCCATCATCACGAGGGACGTGCGTAGCAACGAGGTGCTCAGGCGCTGACCCTCGCCCGTCAGCGCGCGGTGGTAGAGCGCCGCGCTCACCGCCATCGCGGCACCGACGCCGCTGAGGATGTCCGCCACCGGGCTGGAGATCAGGTCGGGCGCCCCGTCGTCGTTCGTCTTCGAGTCGAGCGCCATGAGGCCGGAGTAGGCCTGGGCGACGATGTCCGATCCGGCGCGATAGGCCTCGGGACCGCCCTCGCCGAAGCCGGTGTTCTGCCAGTAGATGAGGTCCGGGCGGTGCTTCTTCAGCGTTTCGTAGTCGATGCCGATGCGCTCGGCGACACCGAGGCGATAGTTGATCAGCACGACATCGAAGCCTTTGACGATCCGCTGGATGACCGCCTGCCCCTTCGGATCCTGCAGGTTCAGGATGAGGCTGCGCTTGCCTCGATTCAGCGCCTGGAAGCCCTTGCCCTCGAACGGGACGATGGCGGCGGTGCGTCGCGTTTGCTCGCCGCCGTGGGGCTCGACCTTGATGACGTCGGCACCGAGGTCGGAGAGCATGACGCCCGCCGTGGGCGCCGCCACGATCTGTGAGAACTCCAGCACGCGGATGCCGTGCAGCGGTCCGTGCTTGCCGTTGTCCGAGGTCATTCGCACCCCTCCCGAGCGCAGCCATCGAGGTGGGGCGGATATTACGCCCGTCGCCAAGGCCCTGCAGGGTAGGTGCCACTCGAATGGGAGCGGGCGCGGAACGGGGGCCGTGACCGGCCCCCGTCAGATTCGATCCATGTGCCAGGCGCTACCCCAGCAGGTCGCGCAGCACGTACTGCAGGATGCCGCCGTGGCGGTAGTACTCGACCTCTACGGGCGTGTCGATGCGCGACCGGACGTGGAAGGTGGTCTCGGTGCCATCGTCCGCGGTCGCCCGTACGAGGAGCTGCTGGCGAGGCGATAGCCCGGCCTCGATGCCCTCGATGTCGAAGCGCTCGGTGCCGGTGAGGCCGAGTGCAGCGACGCTCGCGCCCTCGGTGAACTCGAGGGGCAGGATGCCCATGCCAATGAGGTTCGAGCGGTGAATCCGCTCGAACGATTGCGCGATCACGGCCCTCACCCCCTGGAGCGCAGGGCCCTTGGCCGCCCAGTCACGCGAGGAGCCGGTGCCGTACTCGCGGCCGGCCAGCATGATCAGCGGCGTCCCCTCGCGCTGGTAGCGCTCGGCGGCATCCCAGAGCGGCATGACCTCGCCGTCGGGCAGGTGCCGGGTCCAGCCGCCCTCGCGATCGACGAGCTGGTTCTTCAGTCGCACGTTCGCAAACGTGCCGCGCATCATCACCTCGTGGTTGCCGCGGCGGGCGCCGTAGGTGTTGTACTGGCTCCGAGGCACCTCGTTGCTGTCGAGGTACTGCGCGGCGGGGCTGTCCGCGGCGATCGCGCCGGCCGGCGAGATGTGGTCGGTCGTGACCGAGTCACCGAGAACGCCGAGAGCGCGCGCGTCGCGGATGTCCTTCGGGTCGACCGGCACGCGAGGCAGGTTCTCGAAGAACGGTGGGCGGCGGATGTAGGTCGAGGCCTCGTCCCAGGCGAAGCGCTCGCCGGTCGGCACCTCGAGGTTCTGCCAGCGCTCGTCGCCGTTGAAGACGTCCGCGTACTCGCGGCGGAACATCTCGGAGCGCACCGAGGTCTGGATAACCGACATGACTTCCTGCTGGCTCGGCCAGATGTCGCGAAGGTGCACCGGCCGCCCGGCGTTGTCCTCGCCGATGGCGTCCTTCGAGAGGTCGATGTCCATCGTGCCCGCGAGGGCGTACGCGACGACCAGCGGAGGCGACGCGAGGTAGTTCGCCCGCACCTCGTTGTGCACGCGTGCCTCGAAGTTGCGGTTGCCGGACAGGACGGATGCGACCGTCAGGTTGCCCTCCTGGACGGCCTTGCCCACCTCGTCGGGGAGCGGACCGGAGTTGCCGATGCACGTCGTGCACCCGTAGCCGACGAGGTTGAAGCCGAGCTCATCGAGGTACTCGGTGAGGCCCGCGTCATCGAGGTAGTCCGTGACCACCTTCGAGCCGGGTGCGAGGCTGGTCTTCACCCACGGCTTCGTGCGCAGGCCGAGCTCGGCGGCCTTCTTCGCCAACAGGCCGGCCCCGACCATGACTTCGGGGTTCGAGGTGTTGGTGCACGAGGTGATGGCGGCGATCACGACCGCCCCGTTCGCGAGGTCGTACGAGACCTGGTCTTCCACGTGGACGGGGTCACGGCTCGCGCCGGCGGCCACGGCCTCCTCGATGGTCGCGTGCGCCGAGGCCTGCGCCTCGCTCAGCGGGATGCGGTCCTGCGGGCGCTTCGGGCCGGCGAGACTCGGCTCGATAGTGCCGAGGTCGAGCTCCAACACCTCGCTGAAGATCGGGTCCGGCGTGTCGTCGGTGCGGAAGAGCTGCTGCGCGCGGCAGTAGGCCTCGACGAGGGCGATCTGCTCGTCGTCGCGTCCGGTGAAGCGCATGTAGTTCAGCGTCTCGTCATCGACCGGGAAGAAGCCGACGGTGGCCCCGTACTCCGGGCACATGTTCGCGATCGTCGCGCGCGCGGCCAGCGGCAGGCCGGTGAGGCCCGTGCCGTAGAACTCGACGAACTTGCCCACGACGTTGCGGCCGCGCAGCAGCTCCGTGGCGCGCAGGACGAGGTCGGTCCCGGTCGCCCCCTCGGGAAGTCGACCCGACAACTTCACGCCGACGACCTGGGGGATGAGCATCGAGACCGGCTGGCCGAGCATGGCCGCCTCCGCCTCGATGCCGCCGACGCCCCAGCCGACGATGCCGAGGCCGTTGATCATCGTGGTGTGGGAGTCCGTCCCGACGAGCGTGTCGGGATACGCCTGCCCGTTGCGGGTCATCACCACGGTCCCGAGGTACTCGAGGTTCACCTGGTGCACGATGCCCGTGTCGGGCGGCACGACACGGAAGTGGTCCAGCGCCGTCTGACCCCAGCGCAGGAACTGGTAGCGCTCGCGGTTCCGCTCGAACTCCCGCTCGGCGTTCATCGAGAACGCCATCGTCGTACCGAACTCGTCGACCTGTACGGAGTGGTCGATCACGAGGTCGACGGGCTGCACCGGGTTGATCTTCTTCGGGTCGCCGCCCATCTCGGCCATCGCGTCGCGCATGGCGGCGAGGTCGACGATGCAGGGGACGCCGGTGAAGTCCTGCAGCAGGACGCGAGCCGGCATGAACGCGATCTCGGTGTCCGGCTCGGCAGCGGCGTCCCAGCGCCCGACCGCTTCGATCTGGTCGCGCGTGACGCCGACGCCGTCCTCGAGACGCAACAGGTTCTCGAGGAGGATGCGCGTCGTGAACGGCAGCTTCGCCAGGTCGACCCCGAGAGCCTGCGCCGCGGCATCGAGGCGGTAGATCTCGTGGCTCGCACCGCCGACCTCGAGGGTCGAACGTGCGCCGAAGCTGTTCAGGGACTCGGGCATGTCGGGCTCCCGCCTTCGTTACGTGCGGTCGTGTTCATGTGAGCGAATCATACGAGCCTGAACGCGAGCCATCGAGCGACTGGGCCCGGCGCGGGGCGCCGTCAGACCTCGGAGTAGCGGAAGCAGGTCAGCTCGTGGTCGTTGACCATGCCCGAGGCCTGCATGAACGCATAGCAGATGGTGGGACCGACGAAGCCGAAGCCGCGCTTCTTGAGCTCGCGGCTCATCCGCTTCGAGTCGTCGGTCTCCGCCGGCAGCTCAGCCATCGAGGCGAACTCGTTCCGTCGAGGTGCGCCGCCGACGAGCCCCCACAGGTACGAATCGAGCGAGCCGTGCTCGCGCTGCACCTCGAGGGTGGCGCGCGCGTTCGCGATCGTGGCGCGCACCTTCGCACGATTGCGGATGATGCCGGCGTCCTCGAGGAGCCGCGCCGCGTCGGCGTCGCCGTAGGCGGCGATGCGCGCGATGTCGAAGCCCTCGAACGCCCGGCGGTAGCCCTCGCGACGCTTGAGGATGGTGCTCCAGGAGAGGCCGGCCTGAGCGCCCTCGAGGGTGAGGAGCTCGAAGAGGGCACGATCGTCGTGGAGCGGGACGCCCCACTCCTCGTCGTGGTAGGCGAGCATCAGCGCGTCGCCGCCGTCACTCCATGCGCAGCGCGTTGGTCCCTCGAGGGTCACGCGCCGACGGCCGTCCCGCAGGCCGAGCAGAAGCGAGCACCCTGGACCACGTGTCACCTCATTCTGTGCTCGGCCGATGCTACGGCCTCGGACGGTACCTCGCCTCGCGAGCGTGATGGGGGATCCGCTGTTGAACCTCGATGAGGCGGGGCGGTACTGTGTCTCACGGCGACGCGTGGACGGTGCGGGCGGTTAGCTCAGTTGGTACGAGCGCTCGCTTCACACGCGAGAGGTCACTGGTTCAAGTCCAGTACCGCCCACCAACCCACGTCGACGGCGCCTCGAGGCCATCGAGGCGTTGAAGAAGCAGCCGAAGTGGCGGAATCGGCAGACGCGCTACGTTCAGGGCGTAGTGGGGTTTACCCCCGTGTGAGTTCGAGTCTCACCTTCGGCACCAGCTTCGGAACGGGGTTCGAGTTCGGGGATCGGATCGTGCGCTCGTAGCTCAGTGGATAGAGCGCTGCCCTGCGGAGGCAGAGGCCGCAAGTTCGAATCTTGCCGGGCGCACCATTTCCCCTCTTCCCCTCGACAACATCGTTCCCCGCGGAACCCCGATCGATCCCCGCGAATTCATCGCGTCACTGACTGAGGCCGCATCGTCGCGCCCCACGTCAGGGTGACGCGGCAGCCCGCCCCGGGGAGACCCTCACTCCGCCCCCTGTCCTCGCTCGCGCACCGCTCGATGATCGACGTGACCGCACGTTCCATCGAAGGTCCTTCGGACTCGAATCGGAGCCGACATGCTCGCGCGTGCCTTGCGCCGTTGGAGGAACGAGGAGTCCGGCCAGGCGCTGGTGCTGACCGGACTCGCCTCGCTTGCACTGATCGGCATGGCTGCGCTCGCCCTCGACATCGGCATGCTTCTCGAGGCGCGGCGGCAGACCCAGAACGCCGCTGACGCCGCTGCGCACGCCGCGGCTCAAGAGATGCCGGACCAGGCCGCCGCCGAGGCTGCGGCCCAGCTCTACTGGGACCTCAACGCACCGACCCTCGGCAACGCGACCCTCGAGGTCAGCTTCCCCGACAGCCGCAGCGTGCGCGTCGAGGCCAGCAACGAGATCGACTTCATGCTGGCGCCTGTGCTGGGCATCGACTCGGGCGACGTGACCGTGGCCGCCGAGGTCGGCGCCGACGCGCTTCCCGCCGATGTGGTGATCGCGATGGACACCTCGGGCTCCATGTGCGCGGACTCGCACGGTCTGCGCCTGACCTGCCCCGGCGGTGTGACCCTGCACCCGTGGCAGGAGGTCGAGGAGGCCACGCTGGCGTTCCCCGACTACCTCCTCACCCACACCGAAGACTGGCTGGGCCTCGTCTCGTTCTCGACGGAGCCGCACCGCGAGATGCCGATGAGCCAGGGCTACGCCTCATACCCGACGCACGTCGGAAACCTGCACCCCGACGGCTACACGAACATCGGGGGCGCGCTGGAGGAGTCGATTCGCACGATCAACCAGGGCCGTCCGAACGCGGGCCACTCGAAGATCATCGTGCTGGTCACGGACGGCATCCCGAACGTGTACCCGGGACACGGCAGCAACTGGAACATCTGCGGTGGGTCGGGGTGCTCGCAGGCGTACAACTACGGGCGCACCCAGGCCGAGGCCGCCGCGGCCCAGGGCATCCGCGTCTACACGATCGGCCTCGGCGACGGCGTGAACAGCACCTATCTCGCCGAGCTGGCCTCGACGGGCAACGGCTCGTACGTCGAGTCCCCGACCGCCGACGACCTCGAGGAGGCGTTCGCCGAGGTCGCGCGTCGCGCCCGCATCGCCTTCACCGAGTAGGCGAGGACCGAGGCTCAGGCGATCGGGCCTCGCGAGGCCGACGCGCCTCGACCGCGGCTCGCGTAGTGCGGGCTCTGGCCGAAGAACACCTCGGCGGACTCCATCACCGTCTCGGACAGCGTCGGGTGCGCGTGAATCGCCAGCTGCACGTCGGCGGCGCGCGCGCCCATCTCGACGGCCAGCACCCCCTCGGCAATGAGCTCGCCGGCATTCGTGCCGACGATCCCCACCCCGAGGACGCGCTCGGTGCCGCGCTCCAGCACGAGCTTCGTCAGGCCCTCGGTGCGACCGAGGGTCGTCGCGCGGCCCGAGGCGGTCCACGGGAACTTCGCGATATCGACCTCGATGCCCTGCTCCCGCGCGCCGAGCTCGGTGAGGCCGCACCACGCGAGTTCGGGGTCGGTGTAGACCACGGCGGGGATCGCGGCCGGCGCGAAGGCTGCGGGACGTCCGGCGATCGCCTCGACTGCCACACGCGCCTCGTGGGTCGCCTTGTGGGCCAGCATCGGGTGGCCGGCCACGTCGCCGACGGCGTAGATCGAGGCCTCAGCGGTCCGGCGCTGCTCATTCACTTCGATGAAGCCGCGGGCATCGAGGCGCACGCCCGTCGACTCGAGGCCAAGGTCCTTCGTGTTCGGCGCGCGACCGACCGCGACGAGCACCTTCTCGACCGTGCGCGTCTCTTCGTCGCCGGTCGCCGGCTGCAGCGTGACGCGCACGCCGTCGCCGACATCCTCCATCGAGGTCACACGCGTGTCGAGCAGCACTTCGGCCACGCCGTCCTCGACGACACGCGCGAGCGGCGTCACGAGGTCGCGGTCGGCGCCCGGCAGGAGGCCCGAGGTCATCTCGACGATCGTGACCTCGGAGCCGAGCGCGGAGTAGACGGTCGCCATCTCGAGGCCGATGTAGCCGCCGCCGACGATCAGCAGCGTCTGGGGCACGTTGTGCAATTCGAGCGCGGCCGTCGAGTCCATCACCCGAGGCGAGTCGACGCGCAGCGCGCCGGGCGCGAGCGGCACGGAGCCCGTCGCGACGATCGCGGCATCGAAGCCGACTTCGACGAGCTCGCCGTCGCGGCGGACGTGCAGGGTCTGGGCGTCGCGGAATCGTGCCATGCCTCGGATGTGCTCGACTTTGCGCTGGCGCGCGAGCGTGCCGAGGCCACCGACCAGGCGGCCGACGACGCGATCCTTCCACGCGCGCAGCTCATCGAGGTCGATCTCGGGCTGGCCGAAGCGGATGCCCCACGCCTCGGCCTCGCGAGACTCGCGGATGAGACGCGCTGCGTGCAGGAGCGCCTTCGAGGGGATGCAGCCTCGATAGAGACAGACGCCGCCCGGGTGCTCCTCGGGATCGATGAGGGTGACGTCCATGCCGTACTCGGCCGCGAGGAAGGCGGCGGGATACCCGCCGGGGCCCGCCCCGATCACCGCCAGACGGATCGGCTGCTCCGAGGTCATCTCGGTCCTACCCCTCCAGCGCGATCAGCAGCGGCTCCGCAATTGCCTCGGCGATCCACGTGAGGAATCGGGCGCCGTCCGCGCCATCGATGATCCGATGGTCGTGCGAGAGCGAGAGCGGCATCTGCAGTCGAGGCTCCCACTTGCCGTCCTCGAAGACCGGCACCTGCTGCGCCCGCCCGACCCCGAGAACGGCGACCTCGGGATAGTTGATGATGGGCGTGAACTCGCCGATGCCCATCCCCCCGAGGTTTGTGAGCGTGAAGGTCCCGCCTCGCATCTCGTCGACGGTCAATGAGCCGTCGCGCGCTCGCTCCGCGAGGTCGGACAATTCGACGGAGAGCTCGACGATGTTCTTGTCGTCGACGCCTCGGATGACGGGCACCGTCAGCCCGCGCTCGGTGTCCACCGCAACACCGATGTCGTAGTAGCGCTTCAGGATCAGCTCGTTGCTGGCCATGTCGAGACTGGCGTTGAAGCGCGGGTGCGCCTTCAGCGCCGCAGCGACGATCTTGAGCAGGATGACCGTCACGGTGAGCGAACCACCAGCGTCGGCGGCACGCTGCTTGTAGCGCTGCCGCAGCGCCTCGAGCTCGGTCACATCCACGGTGCGGTGCAACGTCACGTGCGGCACGACGGCCCACGAGGCCGCCATGTTGCGCGCGACGGTGCGTCGGAACCTCGAGAGCGACTCGCGCTCGACCGGGCCGAACGCAGCGAATTCCGGCAGCGGCGGGATCTCGATGCCCGGGGCCGCTGTCGAGGAGGCTGGCGCCGCCAGGGCCGCACGAGGCGCCTCGCGGGCCGCGCGCTTCACGTCCTCCTCGTCGATGCGGCCGCCCGGCCCCGACCCTCGGACCCTCGCGATGTCGACGCCGATCTCGCGGGCGAGGCGGCGGACGGTGGGCGACGCGAAGGGCGGCACACTCGATGACGCGGCCGGTGCCTCGGGCTGTTGTTCCACGGAAGGGACTGCGTCGCGCTCTTCGCCGCCCTTCGCCGGTGCTGCGACTTCGGGCTTCGGCTCCCGTTCTACGGGAGCGGCCTCGGCCGCGCCTTGGTCCGGCCCCTCCTCGGCCGGCGCCTCCACGGGCGCCGCGCCGGCGCGTGGCTCCTCGGATGAGGCAGCCTCTGGCGCCGACGGTTCCTCGGCGGGCGCCGAGGCGGATGCGGCGCCGTCGAGGGTGAGCAGTCGCTGGCCCACCTTGATCGTGTCGCCCACCTTCACGAGGACACCGGTGACCGTCCCGGCCACCGAGGACGGCACATCGAGGGTGGCCTTCTCCGTCTCGATCTCGAGGATGGGCTGATCGACCTCGACAGCATCGCCAACGGCGACGAGCACCTTGAGGACGTCCGCATCCTCGATGCCCTCACCCAGCTCCGGAAGTACGAAATCGGCCACGAACGCTCCTCGCTGGTTGGTCCGCGCTAGGACAGCGCAGGGCTCGGCTTCTCCGGGTCGATCTCGAGGTCCTCGATCGCCTGCTGCACCACCGAGGGCGCCAGCGCCTCCTCCTCGGCGAGCGCGTGCAGGGCCGCGAGGGCGATGTGCTTCGCATCGACCTCGAAGAAGTCGCGCAGCTCGGCGCGCGTCGCGCTGCGGCCGAAGCCGTCGGTCCCGAGGGTGGCGAACCGCCCCGGCACCCACTGCGCGATCGACTCCGGCAGCGCCTTCACGTAGTCGCTCGCCGCCACCACCGCGGGCGCGCCCCCACCGAGGCGCTGCGTGACGAATGGCGTTCGGGCCGTCTCGGTCGGGTGGAGGCGGTTCCAGCGCTCGACCTCGAGGGCCTCGCGGCGTAGCTCGTTGTACGAAGTGACCGACCACACCTCGGCCGCCACGCCGTAGCTCTCCGCGAGGAGGTCGGCGGCATGCACGGCCTCGTTGAGGATCGCACCGCTGCCGAGGAGCTGGACGCGCGGCTGGTCGCTGGCGACGTCCGCGCCTCGGAAGCGGTAGAGGCCTCGGATGATCCCCTCGCGCACGTCCTGGTCCGGCGTGTCCTCGGGCATCGAAGGCTGAACGTACGTCTCGTTGCCAACGGTGAGGTAGTAGAAGACGTCCTCATCGACCTCGTGCATGCGGCGAATGCCCTCGCGAAGGATGACCGCGAGTTCGTAGGCGTAGGCCGGGTCGTACGAGACGAGATTCGGCACGACCGAGGCGAGCAGCTGGCTCTGGCCGTCCTGGTGCTGCAATCCCTCACCGGCCAGCGTCGTCCGTCCCGATGTCGCACCGATCAGGAAGCCGCGACAGCGCTGGTCGCCGGCAGCCCACGCGAGGTCACCGACCCGCTGCAGCCCGAACATCGAGTAGAAGATGAAGAACGGCAGCATGTGCAGGCCGTGCGTAGCGTACGAGGTGCCGGCGGCGAGGAACGACGAGAACGCCCCCGCCTCGGTGATGCCCTCCTCGAGGATCTGGCCCTGCTCGGACTCGCGGTAGAAGAGCAGCTGGTCGGCATCGACGGGCTCGTAGAGCTGGCCGGCGTGGGCATAGATGCCGAACTGGCGGAAGAGCGCTTCCATGCCGAAGGTGCGTGCCTCGTCGGGGATGATCGGCACGATCGAGCCGCCGAGGTCCTCCTGGCGCAGCATCGCGGTGAGCATCCGCACGAACGCCATCGTCGTGGAGGCCTCACGCTCGCCGCTACCACCGAGGAACTCCGCGAACAGCTCCTCGGGCGGCGCCTTGAGCGGGCTCGGCGCGGTGCGTCGCTGCGGAATCGGCCCGCCGAGGGCGGCACGGCGCTCGCGCAGGTACGCGACCTCGACGCTGTCCTCGGCTGGGCGGTAGAGCGGTGCCCCCACGACCTCGTCGTCCGAGAGCGGGATGTCGAAGCGATCGCGGAACTGCAGCAGCTCGTCGAGGTTGAGCTGCTTCTGCTGGTGCGTGACGTTCTTGCCCTCGCCCGCTTCGCCGAGGCCATAGCCCTTGATCGTCCTCGCGAGGATGACCGTCGGCACGCCCTTCGTCTCGACGGCCGCGCGGTAGGCGGCGTAGACCTTGTCGGGGTCGTGCCCGCCGAGGGACATGCGCCAGAGCTCGTCGTCCGAAAGGTTCGCGACCATCCGTTCGAGCTTCGGGTCGACACCCCAGAAGTGCTCGCGGATGTAGGCGCCGCCCGCGACGGCGTACTTCTGATACTCACCGTCCACGACCTCGCCCATGCGGCGGGCGAGCAGGCCTTCATCGTCCTGGGCGAGCAACGCGTCCCACTCGCCGCCCCACAGCACTTTGATGACGTTCCAGCCGACGCCTCGGAAGACCGCCTCGAGCTCCTGGATGATGCTCCCGTTGCCGCGCACCGGGCCATCGAGCCGCTGGAGGTTGCAGTTCACGACGAAGATCAGGTTGTCGAGCTGCTCGCGCGCCGCGAGGGAGATCGCCCCCAGCGTCTCAGGCTCGTCGGTTTCGCCATCGCCGAGGAAGGCCCACACCTTGCGGTCGCTCGGTTCAAGCAGGCCGCGGTCCTCGAGGTAGCGCATGAAGCGCGCCTGATAGATAGCCGTCAGCGGTCCGAGGCCCATCGAGACCGTAGGGAACTGCCAGAAGTCGGGCATGAGCCACGGATGTGGGTATGAGGCCAGACCGCCCTCGGCGGCGAACTCGCGGCGGAAGTTGTGGATCTGCGCCGCCGAGAATCGACGCTCGACGTAGGCCCTCGAGTAGATGCCGGGCGAGGCGTGCCCCTGGTAGAAGACGAGGTCGGGTCCGCCGGGCGCATCGGGGCCTCGGAAGAAGTGGTTGAACCCGACCTCGTACAGCGTGGCGATCGAGGCGTACGTGGAGATGTGCCCGCCGATGCCGCTGGCCTTCTCGTTCGCCTCCACGACCATCGCCATCGCGTTCCAGCGGATGATGCTCTTGAGTCGGCGCTCGATGTCGCGGTTGCCCGGGTAGGGCGGCTGCTTCTCCGGCGGGATCGTGTTGACGTACGGCGTCCTCGAGGTGATGGGGAGCGGCACGCGGAGGCGCTGCGCCTCGATCTGGAGGGCGCGCAGGAGCTCGCGGGTGCGCTCGGGACCTCGACGGCGGAGCGTGTCCTGCAGCGCCTCGATCCAGTCGCGCGTCTCGAGGGCTTCGGTGGGGTCGTGCGCCTCTGCGGTCACGAGGTCGCCTCGATGATCGGGAGGGCGCGCGAAGCGCGGGCCTGCTCACCCGCGTGGTACGAGGAGCGCACGAGCGGTCCGGCCTCGACATGGCGGAAGCCGAGGCCACGCGCGACCTCGGCAAGGCGTTCGAACTCCTCGGGGTGCCAGTAGCGCACGACCGGCAGGTGCTTCTCGGTCGGGCGGAGGTACTGGCCGACGGTGAGCAGGTCGCAGTCGACGGCGCGCAGGTCCTCGAGGACCGCGACGACCTCCTCGAAGCTCTCGCCGAGGCCGACCATCAGGCCGGTCTTCGTCGGCATCGAGGGGTCGAGTTCCTTCACGCGGCGCAGCAGCTCGAGCGTGCGTGCGTAGTTGCCCTTTGGGCGCGCGCGCGCGTACAGCCTCGGCACGGTCTCGGTGTTGTGGTTGAGCACGACCGGTCCGGCTTCGACCACCGTGCGCAGCGCCTCGAGGTTGCCCTCGAAGTCGGGGATGAGCACCTCGACGCGCGTCTCGGGCATCGAGCGGTGGATGGCACGGATGCAGGCGGCGAAGATCGAGGCGCCGCCGTCCTCGACGTCGTCGCGGTTCACCGAGGTGATGACGACGTAGTCCAGGCCCAGCCGCTCGACCGTCCGTGCCAGGCGGATCGGCTCGGCCCAATCGAGCGCGCCCGGCCGTCCCGAGGTGACGGCGCAGAAGCCGCAGGCCCGCGTGCAGGTATCACCGAGGATCATGAAGGTCGCGGTGCCCGCGTTGAAACACTCGCCGATGTTGGGGCAACGCGCCTCCTCGCAGACCGTATGGAGCTCGGCGTCGCGAAGGAGCGATCGCACCTCGGCGTAGCGCTCGCCGGCCGGAAAGCGCGCCTTGATCCAGGCGGGCTTCGGCCCGCGCGCTGGTGCCGAGGTCATCGGGCCACCTCGGTCTCGAAGACGCGCCCGAAGGCGCCGACGAACGCCTCGATGACCGCGCCCATCGACGGCGTCTCATCGAGCTCAGCCGCCATCGAGGTCACGAACAGCCCTTCAAGACCGCACGGCACGATGAGGTCGAACCATTCGAGGTCGATGTCGACGTTGAGCGCGAGCCCGTGCCTCGAGATGCCCCGATCGATGCGAACACCGACGGCGGCGATTTTCCAGTCTCGAACCCAGACGCCGGGAGTGCCGGGGCGATGCCCGGCCTCGATGCCGAACGCGGCGAGCGTCTCGACGGCGACCCGCTCGAGGGCGCGCACGTAGTCGGCGGCGTGGAGACCACGCGTCCGCAGATCGAGGATGGGATAGGCAACGAGCTGGCCGGGGCCGTGAAATGTCACGTCCCCACCTCGGTCGGCGTCGACGACGGCCACGCCTCGCGCCTGGAGCTCGGCGCTCGAGGCGAGGACATGCGCGCGATCGGCGCGGGCGCCGAGGGTGATGACCGGCGGATGCTCCAGGAGCGCGACGCGCTCGTGCTCGCCGGCCCGCACGGCCTCGGCGGCGGCGTGCTGCCACGCCTCAGCCTCGAGGTACGGCACCCGCCCGAGCCGTTCGACGATGACGCGCCGGGGCGGCGCGAGCGTCGGCACATTCGTCGTCGTGGTCATGGATCAAGTGTGGCACACCGACCAGATCCCGGGGTTTCGGCGACGTGTAGGCAGCAGATTCGGACAGCCAGAAATTCAGGGTTCGCCCGCATCGAGGCCCTCGACGCCATCTACAAGACTGAGGACACGACCGGCGCGTGGCCGGCCGTGCCGCAGCGCCAGGAACAGCACCGAGGACGCTTCATGAACGCAGGAATGAACCGCGACTTCCAGATGAAGGCACAGGTCATCGCCGACCTCGCGCTGCAGCTATCCGAGGTCACCTCGGTGGAGCGCACCGCCGAGATCGTGCGCCGCGCGCTGCGCTCCACCGGGCTCAGCAACGCCACGCTCCTCGACGAGGGCGACGTGCGCGAGCTGCTCACGGCGATCGCCGCCGAGGGTGGCCTCGTGCAGCAGCTAGCGGAGCAGATCGCCATCCACGGCATCGATGGCGGCTCGGCGGGCGGAGGCCTGGCGGCCTAGCCCCACCTCGAACGGCGCCATCGCGGCAGGGCCTGCCAACGAGGGCGTGCCGCGGCCGTGGCCTACAATCGAGGCATGACCGATAGCGCAGTGATGCAGCAGGTGCGCGCCCTGCCCGAGCGGCCGGGCGTGTACATCATGCGCGACGAGCGGGACGACATCCTCTACATCGGCAAGGCCGTGCGCCTGCGTGCGCGCGTGCGCTCGTACTTCGGATCGAGCCGGGCGCTCGAGCCGAAGGTGCGCGCGCTCGCCGAGCAGGTGCGCCGCATCGAGCACGTCGTGACGGCGTCCGAGGCCGGCGCGCTGCACCTCGAGGCGACGCTCGTGAAGCGCCATCAGCCGCCGTACAACGTGCGGCTCAAGGACGACAAGCACTACCCGTACCTCAAGGTCGACGTGCAGAGCCCCTGGCCGCGCGTCACGATCACGCGTCGCGTCGAGGACGATGGGGCGCGCTACTTCGGGCCGTACGCCTCGGCGGGGTCCGTACGCAAGTCGCTCGACGTCGCGAAGAAGCTCTTCCCGTGGCGCTCCTGCACCAAGGAGATCACGGGCACGGATGCGCGTCCCTGCCTCGACTACTACATCAAGCGCTGCATCGCGCCGTGCACCTCGTATTGCACGCCCGAGGAGTACGCCGAGGTCATCAACGAGACCATTCTCTTCCTCGAGGGGCGGTCCAACGAGGTCCTCCAGCGCGTTGAGTCCGACATGGAGGGCGCGGCCGAGCGCCTCGAGTTCGAGCGCGCCGCGGTGCTGCGGGACCGCGCACGGGCGATCCGCACCGTCACCGAGCGCCGCCAGATGGCCTCGACGACACCGCTCGACGCCGACGTGTTCGCGCTGGCCCGCGATGGCGACGAGGCCTGCGTGCAGGCGTTCTTCGTGCGCGGAACCTCGGTCGCGGACGTCGACTCGTTCACCCTCGACGGCACAGTCGAGGAAAGCGATGCCGCCGTCCTCGGCGCCTTTGTGGCGCAGTTCTACGAGGGCGCGACATACGTGCCTCGCCAGGTGCTGCTGTCGCTGCATCCCGAGGACGAGGACGAGATCGCCTCGATGCTGCGCGAGCGGCGGGGTGGGGCCGTCGAGATCCGCATCCCGGAGCGGGGCGAGCTGCGCGGCCTGGTGGCCACGGCCGAGGAGAACGCCGCCGAGGCGCTGAAGTCGCACCGCACGCGCTGGCTCGCCGACCGCGACAAGACGGCGAGCGCGCTCTCGATGCTGCAGGAGGAGCTCGACCTGCCGGCGCCGCCGGCACGCATCGAGTGCTACGACATCTCGACGATCCAGGGCACGAGCACGGTCGCCTCGATGGTGGTCTTCCACGACGGCGCGCCGGCGACGAGTGAGTACCGCCGATTCCGCATCAAGACCGTCGAGGGCCAGGACGACTTCGCCTCCATGCGCGAGGTGCTGGGCCGGCGCTTCAAGCGCGTCGCGGAGCGCCGACGTCGCGAGCTCGCGCGCGACGCAGCCTCGGACGAGGCGACCACCGAGGCCGTCGAGGCCGTCCTCGATGAGGAGGAAGCGCCCTCACCGTGGGACCACATGCCCGACCTCGTGATCATCGACGGCGGCAAGGGCCAGCTCGGCGCCGCCCTCGATGTCATGCGGGACCTCGGGCTGCGCGACGTGCCGCTGTGCGGCCTCGCCAAGCGCGAGGAGGAGATCTTCGTCCAGGACGTCGATGATCCGATCGTGCTGCCACGGACGTCCGAGGCGCTCTACCTCGTCCAGCGCGTCCGCGACGAGGCGCACCGTTTCGCGATCACCTACCACCGCAACGTCCGAGGCAAGGCCGCGACGCGGTCGGTGCTCGACGCCATCCCCGGCGTCGGCCCGAAGCGCAAGCGGGCGCTGCTCAAGCGCTTCGGATCCGTGCGGGGGATCCGCGAAGCATCGCTGGACGAGGTCGCCTCGACGGTGGGCTTCACGCGGCGGCTGGCGGAGACGGTCAAGCGGTCGCTCTAGCTGAGACGTTTCTGACAGCACGACCCTGCCAATTAGACAGTGCGCCGATAATGTGTCACTATTCCGGCGTCGTGATGGTGGACCGACGCGAATCACCTTCGCTACTGTCCATCGCGACGCCTCGGTAGCGGCGGGCCGAGCCAGGAGCGGCGGGGAGCAACCCGCCGGCGGGTGTGGGTGTTCGCACCCCTCCCGGACAGGCAGGAGGCCCCATCCATGGACGACCGGGTCGAAGCGTTTCTCCACTACATGTCCGCGGAGCGCGGCTCGTCCAAGAACACTACCGACGCGTACCGAAACGACCTGAGCGGCTTCTCGCAGTTCCTCCAGGGGCAGCCCCGTGAGAACGGGAACTCGCCCCTCGAGTCGCTCAATCGTCAGCAGGTGCTCGAGTACATCGGCTGGCTGAACGACAAGGGCTACGCGCGCGCGACCGTCGCCCGCAAGGTCGCGGCGCTCAAGTCCTTCTGCGCCTTCCTCGTCGACCATGGCGACCTCGCCTCCGACCCGACGGCCGCGGTCTCGAGCCCACGCGCGCCGAAGCCCGTGCCGAAGCCGATGACCGTCGACGAGGTGGACTTGCTGCTGCAGGAGCCGCGCAAGCACGACACGCCCGAGGCGATTCGCGACGCCGCGATGCTCGAGTTGATGTACGCCACCGGAATGCGCGTGACCGAGCTCGTGTCGCTGAACCTCGACAGCCTCCACCTCGTGCCGGCGCCGGCGTACGTCCGCTGCCTCGGCAAGGGCTCGAAGGAGCGCACGATCCCCGTGCACGAGCAGGCCGTCGAGGCGCTCGACCGATACCTCGATGAGGGCCGCCCGGCGCTGCTGAAGGGCCGGCCGCAGACGGCACTGTTCGTGAACCGTCGAGGCGAACGCCTGACGAGGCAGGGCTTCTGGCTCATCCTCAAGGGCTACGCGCGCTCCGCCGGCATCGAATCGCATGTCACGCCGCACACGCTGCGGCACTCGTTCGCGACGCACCTCCTTCGAGGCGGCGCGTCCGTACGAGACGTGCAGGAGCTGCTGGGGCACGCCAACGTCTCGACGACGCAGGTCTACACGCAGCTTGCCGACGAGCACCTGCGCGAGGTGTACGACACCGTGCATCCTCGAGCGCACTAGCCATCTCGAAGACGCGCCTCCCATCGAGGCGAGTTGTCCGACGCGCCGCCCTCCCCGATGATTTCATCGAAGGGCGGGTGGTGCCGTGGCAGCGAGGATCATCGACGTTCGAGCGCGTGAGCTGCTCGATTCCCGTGGTAATCCGACCGTCGAGGTCGATGTGCGCCTCGATGACGGGAGCCTCGGGCGGGCCATGGTGCCCTCAGGCGCCTCGACCGGCGCATACGAGGCCGTCGAGCTGCGTGACGGCGACATGGAGCGCTTCCGCGGCCGAGGCGTCCAGCGCGCCGTCGAGCACGTGAACGAGACCCTGGGCCCGCTGCTCTTGGAGCAGGACCCGACCGCCCAGCCCGAGCTCGACCAGGTGATGATCGACGCCGACGGCACGCCCAACAAGAGCCGCCTCGGCGCGAACGCGATCCTCGGCTGCTCGCTCGCCATCGCGAAGGCCGCCGCCGCCTCGCAGCGCGTGCCGCTCTACCGCTACCTCGGCGGCTCGTACGCGCGCGTGTTGCCGGTGCCGATGTGCAACGTCCTCAACGGTGGCGCGCACTCGGCCGACTCGACCGACTTCCAGGAGTTCATGGTCGTGCCGGTCGGCGCGACGACCTTCAGCGAGGGCATCCGCTGGGTGGCCGAGGTGTACCAGTCGCTCAAGGGCACGCTCTCCGAGCGCGGGCTGAACACGAACGTCGGCGACGAGGGCGGCTTCGCCCCGACCATCCCCACCAATCGCGACGCGATGGATCTGCTGGTGCAGGCCATCGAGCAGGCGGGACGCCGCCCCGGCGACGAGGTCGCGATCGCCCTCGATCCCGCGACGAGCGAGCTCTGGCGCGACGGTGAGTACCACCTCGAGCGCGAGGGCCGCGACGTCGACTCCGCGGGCCTCGGCGCGCTTTGGCGCGAGTGGGCAGATGCCTACCCGATCGTCTCCATCGAGGACGGCATGGCCGAGGACGATTGGGACGGCTGGACGGGCCTGACCAACGAGCTGGGCGATCGCGTCCAGCTGGTCGGCGACGACCTCCTCGTGACGAACATCGAGCGCCTCGGTCGCGCCATCGATGAGCGTGCCGGTAACGCGATCCTCATCAAGCTCAACCAGATCGGGACGCTGACTGAGACGCTGCAGGCCATCCGCATGGCCCAGCGCGCCGGCTGGAACACCGTGATCTCGCACCGCTCGGGCGAGACCGAGGACACGACCATCGCGCACCTCGCGGTTGCCACGGGCGCCGGCCAGATCAAGGCGGGTGCGCCGGCGCGGTCCGACCGCAACGCCAAGTTCAACGAGCTCCTCCGCATCGAGGAAGAGCTGGGCTCCGGGGCGCTGTACCTCGGCGCGTCGGCGTTCGACGTGGCCGCCCGATAGCCTCGGATCGCGATGACGAACGACCGCGACGGGAACTTCCGGCCGAGCGAGGACCTCAACGTCCTCGGCGACGAGCGTCCGATCGCCGATCCTCCGCAGCGCGTCTCGGGGATGCGTGTGCCGACGTCGTGGGCGCTGGCGGGGAAGCCGGCTGAGCTCGCGCCGGACGCCGACGACGCGTGGCGCCAGACCGGCTTCCTCCTCGGCGAGGATCTCCGGCTGCTCACGGCCGGCCTCGATCTCCAGACGCGCATGGCGGGCACGGGCTACACCGCCCGCGCGCGAACCATGCGGATGGCGGCGCAGGCTTCACTGTGGAGCCGCGCGCTCCTCACCGCCTCGGATGCAACGCATCTGGTCCGCACCGGCTCCTACCAGAGCGCCGCCGGCCTCACGAGGCAGGTGGTCGAGCTCGTGGCGGCGCAGGCCGGCCTCGAGGCCGACTACGAGGCGTTCAAGCGCTGGGCGCACGAGGCGTACGGCCGCCATGCCGAGGCACGCGCCGAGGAGATCGGCCTCGGTCACTACTTCGCCGGCGAGGTGATCGCGGGCGACGAGGACCTGCGGCGCATCTATCGAGGCGCAAGTGACCTCGCGCGCCCGAACTTTGGGCCGACGGCGCTGTTCACCGCCGCCGAGGCGACGCACCAGCGCTACCCGCTGATCTTCGCGGACCACGCGTTCCACCTCGGGTGGGCGCAGCTGCTGCTCGGCTGGCTGCTGCGCCTGGATGCGAAGCAGCTGCATCTCGCGCTACACGCCTCGATGCTGTTCCCAGCGGCCGAGGAGCTGCGCGCCGAGGCCGTCGAACACGTGCGGCGCGTCGAGGCGCACCTCGCGGACGACCGCCGCTGCCGTCTCGATGAATGGACCGACGAGGAGGGCCGCCGACGCCACCTCCTCGTCGAATTCCGCCGTCAGTCCTCGGACGCCCCAACCCGGTTGCTGCTTTAGGGAGGCGTTCGTCATCCGATCTGACGGTCGTTCTTATGAAGTCGCATTGTTCTCCCCCGCTAGAATGCCCTCGGATAGCCCGACGCGAAGGAGACCCGCATGACCGTACGTGTTGCGATCAACGGCTTTGGCCGCACCGGCCGCCAGTTCTTCCGTGCCTGGTGGCTCCATCATCGTGAGAACTTCGACATCGTGGCGATCAACGGGCGCACGCCCGTCGACATGCACACGCACCTCCTGAAGTACGACTCGGACTACGGCCGCTTCCCGGCGACCATCGAGAACGGCTCGGACTCGTTCAAGGTGGACGGGTACGAGGTCAAGGTGTTCCAGGAGGACGACGCCTCGAAGGTCCCGTGGGGCGAGGCCGACGTCGACATCGTCGTCGACTCGACTGGCGTGCACCGTGACCGCAAGTCGGCCTCGCAGCACCTGCGCGACGGCGTGAAGAAGGTCATCATCTCGGCCCCCGCCAAGGACGAGGACTGGATGGTGATCATGGGCGTCAACCACGAGGAGTACGACCCGGCCAGCCACCACATCATCTCGCCGGGTTCCTGCACCACGAACTGCGTGGTGCCGCTGGTGAAGGTCCTGCACGACGCCTTCGGCGTGGAGCGCGGCTTCATGACCACGATCCACTCGTACACGAACGACCAGAACCTGATCGACCGCAAGCACAAGGACATCCGACGTGCTCGCGCGGCGGCGCTGAACATCATCCCGACCTCGACCGGTGCGGCCGAGGCCGCAACGCAGATCATGCCGGAGCTGCAGGGGCGGCTCACCGGCCTCGCCTACCGCGTGCCGACGCCGACCGTGTCGGTGGTCGACCTCGTGACCGACCTGTCGCAGCCGGCCTCGGTGGGGGCGATCAACGAGGCGTTCCAGTCGGCCGCGTCCGGTCCGATGAAGGGCTTCCTGTACGTCGAAAAGGAAGAGCTCGTCTCGAGCGACTTCAAGGACCACCCGGGCTCCTCGATCTTCGACCTGCCCTCCACGATGGTGATCGACGGCGGCAAGATGTCGAAGACGATGTCCTGGTACGACAACGAGTTCGGCTTCTCGCTGCGGATGGCCGACCTCTGCGCGATGATCGCGGAGCGTGGGCTGGAGTAATCATTTCGTCTGTTCCTCGTCAGGTTCATCCCTGACGCGAGACTGACGCCATGCTAGATTGCCGGGGGCCGCTGCAAGGCGGCCCTCGGTCGTTCCTTGAGCGTGAATTCGAGGTCAGTCGTGCTGAGCCGCGCGCGCGCTGTGCTGTTCGACCTCGACGACACGCTCATCGACTACAGCGGCAACATCGAGGCGAGCTGGCTCGCCGCCCTCGGTGCCGCGCAGGCCCACCTCGGCGGCGTCGACCCGGCGGTGGCCCACCTCGCGATCGACCGCGTGAGCAGCTGGTACTGGGCCGACCCCGACCGCCATCGCGAGGGGCGACGGGACCTGCGCGCCGCAAGTGCCGACATCGTGCGGATGGGGCTGGCCGACATCGGTGTCGCACCGAATCTGGATGTGTGCCGTGCAATCGCCAACGACTACCGCGACCGGCGCGACGCCGGGCTCGTGCTTGCCGAGGGGGCGCACAGCCTCCTCGAGGGGCTTCGGTCGCGGGGTGCTGCCCTCGGCCTGGTGACGAACGGCGCGACGGCCGATCAGCGAGGCAAGATCGAGCGCTTCGGCCTCGAGCCGTTCTTTGACCACATCCAGATTGAGGGCGAGTTCGGTGAGGGGAAGCCGCACCCGACGGTCTACCAGCACGCGCTGCTGACCATCGGTGTGCCGCCCTCGGACTGCTGGTTCGTGGGCGACCACATCGAATGGGACGTCGCGGCACCGAAGCGCCACGGGATGCACGCCATTTGGATCGACCCTCAAGGCGCCGGCGTGCCTGCCGGCGTCGAGACGCAGCCCGACTACACCATCCGACACATTCGCGACCTCGCGTAAGGGCGCCGGCGAGGGCGTTCACGCCTCGGCGCCGCTACACTCGATCGCATGCTGGATGCCCTTTCCGACCGCCTTCAGACGACGTTCAAGCGTCTGGGCTCGCGCGGCAAGATCACCGAGGAAGACCTCGACGTCGCGCTGCGCGAGGTGCGCGTGGCGCTCCTCGAGGCCGACGTCAATTTCAAGGTCGTGCGCGACTTCATCGCGCGCGTGCGCGAACGCGCCCTCGGCGCGGACGTAACGCAGTCGGTGACGCCTGGGCAGCAGATCGTCTCGATCGTGAACCAGGAGCTCGTCGAGGTGCTGGGCGGCGACAGCGAGCCGCTGCGCACCGCCTCGAACGGTCCGACGAAGATCCTCGTGTGCGGCATCAAGGGCTCGGGGAAGACGACCCTCTGCGGGAGGCTCGCGCAGCGCCTGAAGCGCGATGGGATGAAGCCGCTCCTCGTCTCGACCGACTTCGAGCGTCTGGCGGCCACCGAGCAGCTGCAGGTCCTCGGTCGCCAGATCGACGTGCCCGTCTACGTCGAGGAGCGCGAGGCACCGGCCGTCGAGGTCGGCAAGCGCGCGCTCAAGGAGGCCGAGCGCCTCGGCGCGAACGCGATCATCGTGGACACTCGAGGCGCGGTGGCCCTCGATGACGACCTCGCGGACGAGCTCGCCGAGCTGGCTGACGAGGTCGACCCCATCGAGGTGCTGATCGTCGTCGATGCGATGACCGGCCAGGAGGCCGTCACCCTCGCGAAGGAGTTCGACGAGGCGATCGAGGGCACCGGCATCGTCGTCACGAAACTCGACTCGGACACCCGCGGTGGCGCCGTGCTCTCCGTGCGCGAAGTCACGGGCCTTCCGGTGAAGTTCATCACCACGGGCGAGCGCTTGGACGCGCTGGAGGACTTCCACCCCGATCGCTTCGCCTCGCGGGTCCTCGGGATGGGCGACATCGTCTCCCTCGTCGAGCGCGCGCAGCAGACGATGGGCGACAAGAAGGTCGAGGACGTCGCGCGCCGGATGAAGTCCGGCCAGTTCGACCTCGAGGACTTCCTCGAGCAGCTCGCCCAGCTGCGTCAGATGGGTTCGCTCGCCGGCATGCTGGACATGATCCCGGGGATGTCGCAGCTGAAGGACAAGGCGCAGATCGCCGATATGAACGAGGCCTTCCTCAACAAGAGCGAGGCAATCATCCAGTCGATGACGATCGAGGAGCGCCGAAACCCGGACCTCCTGAACGGCTCGAGGCGCCGTCGCGTCGCGAACGGCTCCGGCACGACCCCGGCCGACGTCAACCGCCTCTTGAACCAGTACCGCGAAGCGAAGAAACTGATGCAGGTCATGGCCGGAGGCGGCGGCAAGGGCGGCGGCGGGTTGCGTCGCATGCTCGGCTTCTGATATTCCCGCTCGGCTGACAGACCTCGGACGACCACGACGCCGACATCGGCGGTGACACCGGCCGCACCGGAGCGGCTCGACGGGAAGATCGCGCTTTGCTGAGAATCCGACTGCGCCGCACCGGCAAGAAGCACCAGCCCTCGTACCGCATCGTCGTCGCCGACGCGCGCGCCAAGCGCGACGGTGACTTCGTCGAGATCCTCGGGCACTACAACCCGCGGGCCAACCCGAAGGAGTTCGCGGTCGCCGAGGACCGTGTGAAGCACTGGCTCTCGGTCGGCGCTTCGCCCTCGGACACCGTGCATCGGCTGTTCCACGCTCACGGGCTCACCACGGCTGAGCCGCCGAAGCGCGTCACGAAGCAGTCCCGCGCCGAGCGCGAGGCCGCCGAGGCCGCTGCGCGTGCGGCTGCAGAGGCCGCCGCTGCCGAAGCGGCGGCAGCGTCCGCGGCGGCAGCGGAGGCCGAGGCAGCGCCCGCCGAGGACGGCGAGGCGGACGCCGACGCCGAGACCGCCGAATAGGCCACACCCACCATGCGAGAGCTCGTTGAGTACCTGGCTCGGGCACTGGCCGAGCATCCGGACGAAGTCCGCGTCGAGGAAGAGGACCAGGGCGACCGGGTCGTCTATCACCTCTTCGTGGCGGAGTCCGACAAAGGGCGCGTGATCGGCCGCGACGGCCGCATCGCCAACGCCATCCGGTCGCTGCTGCACGTTGCCAGCACGCGCGCCGGCGTCCGCGCCGCCCTCAACATCGAGTAGTCATCGCCGTCCGAGGTCGCCGCACGGGCGAGCTCGACAGGCCGGAGGCGCCCGTGTCCCGGCGGAAGCGCAAGAAGGTCGCGGTCGGCCGCATCAACGGCCCCTGGGGCGTGCGCGGGCACGTCAAGGTCACCCCGCTCACCTCGAACCCGGAGCGATTCGTGCCGGGTGCGACCCTGCTCATCGACGGGATCCCCCGCAAGGTCCTCGACGTGCAGAGCCCTCGTGGCTACCCCTGTGTGCAGTTCCGCGGCTACGAGGACCGCACGTCCGCGGAGTCGCTGACCGGCACGCTCATCGAGATCCCGGAGTCGGAGCTTCCCGACCTGCCCGAGGGCGAGTACTACGTCCACGACCTCGTCGGCCTCGAGGTGCGCGACTCGAGCGGCGCGATCGGGCGGCTCAAAGAGGTTCTGCGCACCGGCGCGAACGACGTCTACGTCATCGAGCGCCCGCCGGCGAAGGACCTGCTGCTGCCGGCGATCCCCGATGTGATCCTCGAGGTCGACCTCGAGGGCGGGCGCATGACCGTCGAGGTGCTGCCCGGCCTCGATGGCGATGCGCCCCCCTCGGAGGCCTGATCGGAACCGAGCGAGCCCGGCGTCACCTCGAATTGCCGCTGCCCGTGCGGCGTTCCTATACTTGCGGAGCAGGTCCGGGGATGTAGCTCAGCTGGGAGAGCGCCGCGTTCGCAATGCGGAGGCCGGGGGTTCGAATCCCCCCATCTCCACCACCCGCCTGCCGATCCACTCTCGATCGTCTCCCCAATTCTTGTCTCGCTGGTCATCCTTTCTGATTTCGGCTAATATCACGTATCGTCGTCGACGATGCGCACCGATTTCAGGGGGCAATCGATGAACGACTCGCGTGAACACGCCGGTTGGACACTTCTGAGCAACCACGGCGCAGCATTGCTGCACGTCGCCGAGAACCCTGATTCCACCGTCCGTGAACTGGCGGACGCCATCGGCGTCACCGAGCGAGCGGCCGCCCGCATCCTCCACAACCTGCGCGAAGAGGGCTACATCGAGGCCACGCGCGTCGGTCGACGCAATACCTACCGCCTCGAGACTTCGCTGCCGCTCCGGCACCGAGTCGGCAAGGACATCAGCGTCGCGCAGCTCCTATCCGGCCTGTCCGGAGACGGGCGCCAGCGGGCGGTGTCGTGAGGGTTCGCGTCGGCGAATCCCCCTCCCCGTTCCGGTTCGAAGCATCACGAGCACTCTTCGGGGTGCTCGTCGTCGTTGCGCTCACATTCCTCGCGCTTGCGTCCTCGACGACTCGCGCGCACGCGGAGCCCGGGGTGATCACGGGCCCTGCGCCAGGACCGAACGGACTCGCGCTGGTCGTCTGGGGCGGCGGGTCGCTCACGGACTTGAACAACGCTGCGCTGAACTCGGGATGTGACTCGTTACGTTCAGTGTGGGCAGCTCCGGCTAGTGCCGGACGACTGGTGGGGTACCTCTACGGCGCACCCGCGGCCGTGAACCGCCAGTTCCTCGACGCCTACGGCAACAACCTGCCCGCCGACCTCCCGGTGATCCTCGCCTGCGGCGTCGGGAGTGCCGAGCCTCGAGATGTCGCACTCGCGCCGGCCCTCGGCGATCGGCGCTTCGACAGCCCCGTCGAGGTCGGTGCGTACCCCGGCAGCCGCATGTTCGTGGCGGAGCAGGGCGGCCGCGTGCAGCTCGCGAGCCTCGATGGTTCGAGTGTCTCGACGCTCCTCGACATCAGCGGCATCGTGCTCTCCTCCGGCAGCGAGGAGGGCCTCCTCAGCTTCGCACTCGACCCCGCCTTCGCCTCGAACGGCTACGCCTACGCCTACTACGCCGCACCCTCACCAAGGCGTACGGTGCTGGCGCGCTACCGCGTCGCGAACGATGTCATCGCCCCCTCGAGCGCCCTCGTGATCCTCGAGGTCGAGCAGCCCTACGCGAACCACAACGGCGGCGCGATTCGATTCGGCAGCGACGGGATGCTCTACCTCGGGCTGGGCGACGGCGGCAGCGGCGGCGACCCGCAGGGCAACGGCCAGAACCCCGGGACCCTCCTCGGCAGCATCATCCGCATCGATGTGCGAGGCGCGACGGCCGCCCGACCGTACGTCGTGCCGTCCGACAACCCACTCATTCCGCTCGTGAATGCGCGCGACGAAGTGTGGGCGTACGGCCTCCGCAACCCGTGGCGCATGGCGTGGGATCCCGAGTTCAACGCACTCTGGGTCGGCGACGTCGGACAGGGCAACATCGAGGAGATCGACGTCGTCCGTGCCGGCGGCAACTACGGCTGGAACCGCCTGGAGGGCAACGACTGCTACGCGCCCTCCTCGGGCTGCATCCGAACCGGCACGATCGCGCCCGTGGCCACCTACGACCACAGCAAGGGCTGCTCGGTGACCGGCGGCGTGGTCTACCGCGGCCCGGTGCAGTCGCTCGTGGGCTGGTACGTCTACGCCGACTACTGCAGCGGCACGATCTGGGGTCTGCGGACGAACGGCGCCGACGCCGACGGTGCCCCGATCGTCCTGCTGGAGAGCGGTCGCTCCATCGTCTCGTTCGGCACGGACGCCGCGGGACACGTCTACGTCGTCGACATCGGAGGCCGCATCTCGAGGCTGACGGCGAACTAGCCGCCCTCGAGACCTCGAACGGTCCGCCCGCGCCTCAGAACGTCCGAAGCGCCCCCGAAGTCAGGGCATTTCCCGATCGGCCCCGACGGGGGCACCCCTTAGCGTCGAATGCGAACTCAGCACCGACGCATCTCGGGGGTCGCGGCCATTACTCGCAGCATCCGTTCCCTCCTCGCCGCGCTGGCGGGCGCCGTCGTGGCGCTCGTTGGCCTCACTGGCATCGCCTTCGCTCACCACCCGGAGGTCCTGCTCGCCGCAGCCGTCTGCGGGCCGACGCCCGGCACCGTGCAGGTCACGTACCTCGTGTCCGCGTGGGAGGGCAACGGCTCCAATTCGACGAACGACCCCTCGAGGGCGAACTCGGACATCCGAGTCCGTATCTCCATCGATGGCGGTTCGTACACCGAGATCGGCCGCGGCGCGTTCGTGCGCCCCGACTACTCCTTCAGCGGGTCTGCCGTCGTCGGTGCCGGTTCGCGCTACCGCATCCAGGTGCTCGCTGTGGCACGGTGGGGCAACGGTCAGGGTGGCGGCGAGAGCCGCACGACCGGTTCGCTGCAGATGCCGAGCTGCCCCGTGTCGACCCCGACACCCACACCGACCGCCACGCCAATGGCCACGGCCTCGCCCACCCCGACAGCCACTCCGACGACGACGCCGATCGCCGGCCCTCCGCCGTCGCCCACGCCGAGCGTGACTCCGACATCGACGCCGGATCCGACCGAGACACCCACCGAGACGCCTTCGGCCACCTCGACGCCGGAACCGACCGTCACGCCCACCGAGACCCCTTCGGCGACCTCGACGCCCGAACCGACCGTGACACCCACGGAGACGCCGTCGGCCACTTCGACTCCGGAACCGACCGTGGCCCCGACCGAGACGCCTTCGGCCACTTCAACGCCGGATCCGACCGTGACGCCCACCGAGACGCCTTCGGCTACCTCGACCCCGGAGCCGACCGAGACTCCGACCGAGACGCCTTCGAGCACGACGACGCCCGCGCCCACCGAGACGCCGACGCAGACACCGTCTGTGCCGACCGGGCCCGTCGGTGGTGGTGGCGGCTCGACGCCCACGCCCACTCCGAGTCCGACTCCAAGCCCGACACCGAGCCCAACGCCGACCGCAACGGCGACGCCCCCTGCTCCAACGTTCCTCGTCGCTGGACCGCCGCCGCTGATCTCGGGCTCATCCGGGCCGACGCCGCCCTCGACGCCGGGGACCGGCGATGGGGCACCGCCTGCGGACGACTCGCCCTCGAGTCCGGCCGATCCGCCATTCCCGATCGCCGGCCCGGCGCAGCCCATCCCACCCGAGGCGGGTCACGGCATCCTCGCCATGAGTCACGAGGACGCGGAGCGCGCCTGGCTCCCGAGCACGCTACTGGCGCTGACGATCGCGTTCGTGCTGGGGACCTGGCACCTCACGGGGCGCCGGCGCACCTCGATGGCCCATCCGTCGTCGACACACCTCGATGGCGCGGATGACGAGTGGCCGCCCTGGGACGAAGCTGCGTAGCATCGAGGCGTCGCCACCGAGGGGCCGAGAGACCTAGGCGGCGACGCGCTCCCAGCCATTCGAGTCCGACGGCACGCTGCCGCCGAAGAGCTCGACCGCCATGCGTCCGATGGCGCGGTCCTGCCCCTCGACGAACTCGAGGCCGAGGTCGATGCGACCGTCCTCGAGCGTCCGCACGCGGCGCACGGTCGCCCGCAGCGGTTCGCGGCCGCCGGCCGGCATGCGCAGCACGAGCGTCGCCCCGTCCCCTCGATCGAGGCCGGGCGAGGCATCGAGCAGGACCCGCGCGCCGGTGACGGAGACGTCGACGACCTCGCCCTCGAGGCCCCCGACCTCGCCCTCGAGCACGACATCGAAGCGGTAGCCGTCTCGACGCTCGCCGGCGAACTGTGGGCGTCGAATGCGGCGGACCGCCCACACGATGAAGCCAAGGTTCACGCAAGCGAAGACGAGCGAGCCGAGCACCGCCGCCCACTGCTCGTAGGTCACCCACGTCAGACCGGCCGCCGTGGCCGCGAACCAGAACATCGAGGCAACGCTCGCCGCACCGAGGATCGTGAGCAGCGGCGGAACGGGCGCGTGCCGGCGCTCGCCGCCCGTGCGTCCCTTCGGCGTCACCTGGAAGCCGGTGCGACCTCCGAAGCCGACCAGGTGGAGCGTGGCCGGCAGTACCGCGGGCAGGCGCAGCATCTCGAACAGCACCGACAACGTCGGCGGGTAGTGACCGCGTGCGAGCAGCCGCAGGCCGATGAACTGCATCCCCAGCGTCACGAGGAAGAACGGCCCGTAGAGGTACCCCGGCGCGTCGATGGGCGACGCGCCGGTCGCGAGGACGAGCACGGGCATCGTGACGAACGCGAACGCGCGCCACGAATCGAACCAGCCGAAGAGCGTCGTGGCGAACGCGAGACGCTGTCCGAAGGTGAGGCCCGGTGTAGTGAAGGGGTTGTCGATGCGCAGCACCTGCATCGCGCCGAGCGCCCATCGATGCCGCTGGAGCATGTACTGGTGCGCGTCGGTCGGCGCGAGGCCTCGAGCCAGCACCTCGTTGTGGTAGACGGTCGTCCAGCCCTTCTGCATCAGGCGGAAGGTGGTGTGGATGTCCTCGGTGACGGTCTCGGTCGCCACGCCGCCGGCGTCTCGCAGCGCCTCGGTGCGGACCAGCGCGCAGGTGCCGCACCAGAACGCGGCGCGCCAGCGGTTCTTCGCCGGAGCGAGCGCGCGGTAGAAGACGCGCTCCTCGTTGTAGACCGGGCCGTCGTCCGTCTCGCCCTCGTGCTCGAAGGAGTCAAGGTTGTAGAAGTCCTGTGGCATCTGCACCACGGCCACGCGGTCGTCGTCGAAGTAGCCGAGGGTGTTCACGAGGAAGCCGGGGCTCACGACGTAGTCGGCATCGAGGACGCCGATGATCTCGGCGTCGACGACCTCGAGGGCGTGGTTGAGGTTGCCCGCCTTCGCGTGCTCGTTGTTCGGCCTCGTGAGGTAGCGGGCCCCGAGGTGCTCCGCGAGCTCGCGTACCCACTCGCGACGCCCGTCGTCGAGGACCCACGTCTCGTGCGGCGGGTCGATCGAGACGGCAGCAGCGATCGAGGGCAGCAGCACCGAGGCCGGCTCGTTGTAGGTCGGGATGAGGATCGCGACCGAGCGGTTGTGGCGGGCCGGGCGCAGCTGAGGCCGCGCGTCGAGGTCCCACAGCGCCAGCGTGAAGAGGCCGAAGGCGAAGGCGTTGTGCGCCTCCGCAACGATGAGCGGCACCGCGACCCACCACACGCCGAGGTTGATCGTGCTCGTGAGGCGCCACCCGATGTAGGCGGCGGTGACGAGGAGCGTGGCGATCGCCCAGCCTCGGACGAAGGCCTTGTGCCTCGACGTCTCGAGGGGCGGCATCTCACCACCCTCGAGGCGCGGCAGGTGGATGATCTTGTCGCTGGTCATGTCGCTCCCGAGGTGTGCGCGGCCCGTCGGCGGCCTGCACCTCGATGCGCCGAACGCCTCGAGGTGCCGGAACCCGCAAGAAACCGTCAACTGATCATCGGTGCGAACTGAATCGATCTGCAGGGCTCGCCGAATCGGGAGGGTGAACGCTACGTTAGGCTCGCGTGCCCCCGTAGCTCAGTGGATAGAGCGTCGGTTTCCTAAACCGTGTGCGCAGGTTCGAGTCCTGCCGGGGGTACCAGCTCATCGATAACACTTCCGCATCGGTGCGCGTGCAGGCCTCGATGCCCCGAACTCGTCTGCTATGGTCGCGCGCGTCCCGACCCACCTCGGGCTCGCGCCCTTGAATCGCACCGCGGGGCCGTTACCATACCGACGCTCGGAGCGGAGGAACTCCTTATGCCAGGTCCGCTGGAGGGCATTCGCGTCCTCGACCTGACCTCGAACGTCGCCGGCCCGTTCGCCTCGAAGCTCATCGGCGACTACGGCGGCGAGGTGCTGAAGGTCGAGCCGCCCGGCGGCGATCCTTCGAGGCGCTACGGACCCTTCCACGGCGACGACCCGCATCCGGAGAAGTCCGCGCTCTACCTCCACCTCAACACCAACAAGCGCTCGATCACCCTCGACCCGAGCTCGAAGGCCGGGCGCAACCTCCTCCGACGCCTCATCGAACGCGCCGACATCCTCCTCGAGGACTTCGCGCCGGGCACGATGGAGTCGTGGGGTCTCGGCTGGGACGACCTGCGCGCGACGCAGCCGAACCTGGTGATGATCTCGATCACGCCGTACGGGCAGACGGGCCCCTACCGCGACTTCAAGGGCTCCGAGATCACCCTCGAGGCAATCGGCGGGCCGCTGCAGAACAACGGCCACATCTCCCTCGAGCCGCTGAAGCTTGGCGGGCACACGGCGCTGTACCACGCCGGCGCCGCCGCGGGATTCGCCGCGCTGATGGGCCGCCTGCGCGTCGAGATGGGTGGCGAAGGCGATTACGTCGACCTGTCGGTCTACGAGTGCCAGGCGGGCTTCCGCGACCGGCGCACCGTCTACCTCACCGGCGCCTCGTACACGGGCTACCCCTCGAAGCGGGGCGGCTCGACCATTCGCATGGGCTCGGGCGTGCGGCCCGCCCTCGATGGTTACGTCAACGTCCTCGGGGCCGGCAATCGCCTCCCCGCCCTGCTCAAGCTCATCGACCGCGAGGACATGGCGGAGAACCCGGATATCTTCAAGCCGGCCGCCTTCATCCCGCAGGACCTGGTCGACGAGGTCGAGGCGTCGTACCTCATGTACCTCATGCAGAACACCAAGCTCGAGGTGATCGCGCGCGCGCAGGAGCTGGGCATGCTCTGCGGCGCCATCCTCACTACCGAGGACTTGGTGAAGGACCCGCACTACCGCGAGCGCGGCATGTGGGACACCATCGACCACCCCTTCACGGGCCCCATCGAGTACCCCGGCCGCCCGCTCATCATGTCGGCATCACCACGCCCGGCGCCTCGACGCGCGCCGCTCCTCGGCGAGCACAACATCGAGGTCTACATCGACGAGCTCGGACTCGCGCGCGAGGACCTGCCGCTGCTGCGCGCGCAGGGCGTCATCTAGCCGAAGGACCGACCACCCACCGACCTACCCGCGACCGCCAGACGAGGGAACACGACGATGGCCGACACGACGAAGTACCCGAAGAACGCGAAGCGCCCCCTCGAGGGCGTGCGCATCGCGGACGTCACCGTGGTGTGGGCGGGCCCCTACGTCACCCAGCTCCTCGGCGAGTGGGGCGCCGAGATCATCCGCGTCGAGCCGATCAACCGCATCCAGCCGTACTCGCGCGGCGGCGACTCGCAGGTCACGAAGGAGCAGGCCACCGCCCTCGCGCAGCAGGGACAGCTGCTGGGCGCCTACCCGGACCTCGACCCGAAGGACGACCGCTGGAACCGCAGCGCCGGCTTCAACGCGCACTCTCGCAACAAGAAGTCGATGGCCTGCGACATCACCTCGCCCGAGGGCAAGGAGGCGTTCATCCGCCTCCTGAAGGTGAGCGACTGCTTCATCGAGAACAACGTCCCGATCACCATCGAGAAGGCCGGCCTCACCTGGGACGAGGTGCGCGAGATCAACCCTCGATTGATCATGCTGCGCATGCCGGCCTTCGGGCTGAGCGGGCCGTACAAGTACTACCGAGCCTTCGGCACGCACGTCGAGGGAATGATCGGCCACCACCTGATCCGCGGCTACCCGAACGCTGGCCCCGACTACACGGGCGACGCCTTCACCGCCGATGCGCTGGCGGGCGTCCTCGGCGCGTTCGCCATCGTCACCGCGCTGCGCCATCGCGAGCGGACGGGCGAGGGCCAGCAGGTCGAGATGCCGCTGGCCGAAGCGTTCCTACCCGTCCTCGGTGAGTTCATCATGGACTACACGATGAACGGCCGCGTGACCGAGCCACAGGGCAATCGCCACCCCTCGCACGCACCGCACGGCGTCTACCCCACCGAGGGCGACGACCAGTGGATCGCCATCGATGTCGCGACGGACGAGGAGTTCGCGGCGCTGTGCGACGTGCTCGGGGCCGGCGCACTCGCCTCGGACGAGCGCTTCGCGGCCTCGGACCAGCGCTGGAAGCATCGGGACGCGCTCGACACCGCCCTCGGCGAGGTCACGCGTTCGCACGACAAAGAAGCGCTGTTCCGCTCACTGCAGGCCGCCGGCGTGAACGCCGCGCCCGTGCACAACGAGGTTGAGGCGCTGGCGGACGAGCAGCTGGCCGCGCGCGACTGGTTCCGCGAGATCACCGTTCCCACCGTCGGGACGCACCGCTACCCCGGCTACCTCTTCAAGATGGCGAACACCCCGGACGAAGTGCGTCTGCCGCCGCCGCTGCTCGGCGAGCACAACGAGGAGATCTACCTCGACCTGCTCGGCTACAGCCGTGAGGAGCTCGACGCCATGATCGAGAAGGGCCTCGTAGGAACGACGTACCCGCCCGAGGTGCTCGCGAGCGCCCTCGGGCTCTAGCACCCACTCCTCGAACCGTCGCTCGACAGACTCAGCCGGCCGGGGGCGTTCGTTAGCGCGACCTGCGCTATCGTCCGCCGCCGGAGGTCACTCGCCCATGGCGCTTCGAGGTCCGGCGCGCACGCTTCAGAGCGAGCGTTCGTAGTGGAAACGTCGATCGCGGTCGCGATCTTCTCGATTACGTACATCCTGATCATCTTCGAGAAGGTGCACAAGACGACCGCCGCCCTCGCCGGCGGCACGGCGATGATCCTCTTCAAGGTGCTGGACACCGAGCAGGCCTTCGAATCGGTCGAGCTCGAGGTGATCTTCCTGCTGACAGGCATGATGATCATCGCGAACGCTCTTGCCAGCACGGGCGTCTTCCAGTGGATCGCGATCCGCGCCGCGAAGCTGGCGAAGGGCTCGCCGATCCGCGTCCTCGTCATCCTGTGTGCCATCACTGCGTTGGCCTCAGCGTTCCTCGACAACGTGACGACCGTGGTGCTGCTCGCCCCGGTGACCCTCGTGGTCGCGCAGACCCTCGAGGTGCGGGCGGTGCCGATGCTGATCGCCGAGGCGCTGGCCTCGAACATCGGCGGGACGGCGACGCTCATCGGCGACCCGCCGAACATCCTCATCGCCTCGCACGCGAACATCTCGTTCGTCGAGTTCTTCGTGAACGTCGGTCCGGTCTCGATCCTGTCGCTCATCGCGTTCCTCGCGGTCTCGCCCTGGCTGATGGGGCGCGGGCTCGACACGCCACAGCACCTCCGCGAGCGCGTGATGGAGATCGATGACTCGGAGCTGATCACGGACACGCGGCTGCTGAAGATCGCGCTCGCGATCCTCGGAGTCGTGATCGCAGGCTTCCTGCTGCAGGGCGTGCTCGGCTACGAGCCCGCCGGAGTGGCGCTCATCGGCGGCGCGGCGCTCCTGCTCATCACCGGACACGACCCCCACGAGGCCCTGCGCGAGGTCGAGTGGGCGACGCTGTTCTTCTTCATCGGCCTCTTCATCGTCGTCGGAGGCCTCGAGCACGAGGGCGTCCTCGAGACCGTCGGCAACCGCGCCGCGGAGCTCACCGGCGACTCGGTGTCGGCGGCGACGTACATGATCCTCTGGATGTCCGCGCTCGCCTCGGGCGTCGTCGACAACATCCCGTACACAGCCACGATGCTGCCGATCGTCGAGGAGATGGGGCACGCGAACCCGAACATCGATGGCGACGCGCCGCACGTCCTGTGGTGGGCGCTTGCGATCGGCGCCGACATGGGCGGGAACCTGACGATCGTCGGCGCCTCGGCGAACGTCCTTGTGGCGAACATCTCCGCTCGCAGCGGCCGGCCGATCACGTTCTTCGAGTTCTTTCGCTACGGCGCGGTGACAACGGTCGGCACGATGGTGATCGCCTCGATCTACCTCTGGATCCGCTTCTTCGTCTTCGGCTAGCCACCGCACCTCGAACCTGGCCCACTTGACGGGTGACGCGCCCGATCCGACGTTGGACGCGCGCCGGCGCCATCGAGGCCGGCGCTTCGCATCGATGAAGGAGCCCGCGATGCCCCCACGCCCCCGCCCCTCGGTCTTCGCGGCGCGCCGCGATCGCCTGATGCGATCGCTCCGCGGCGGGGCGGCGGTCTTCGCCGGCGGCCACGAGGTGCTGCGCAACGGTGACGTGCACTACGAGTTCCGCCAGACCTCGACCTTCCACTACCTGACCGGCCTCGACGAGCCGGATGCGGTCGCCGTGCTGCGCCCCGGCCACTCGGAGCCGTTCGCGCTGTTCGTTCGACCTCGGGACCCCGCGATGGAGGTCTGGCTGGGGCCGCGCGCCGGCGTCGAGGGCGCGATGCGTGACTTCGGCGCAAACGTTGCGTACTCCATCGAGGAACTGGACGAGCAGCTGCCGCGCCTCCTCGTCGAGGCGGACACGGTCTGGTTCTCGCTCGGCTCGAACGACCGCATCGAGCGGCTCATCACCGCGGCGGCCGGACGCCGGCGCGGCGCGCCGAACCCACTCTCGAGGATCGCGGACCCGGCGCCGCTGGTGGCCCAGCTGCGCCTCGTGAAGTCGCAGGACGAGGTGCGCTCGCTGCAGCGCGCCGTCGACGCCACGGGCGCGGGCATCGAGGCGGCCATCCGCACGACGCGGCCCGGCATGTTCGAGTACGAGGCGCAGGCGAGCCTCGAGGCGGAGTTCCGACGTCGGGGCTCGCCACGGCAGGGCTTCCCTTCGATCGTCGCGAGCGGCCCGAACGCCTGCACGCTTCATCACGAATCGAACGACCGCCGCATCGAGGACGGCGACCTGCTGCTCCTCGACGTCGGCGCCGAGGTCGATATGTACTCGGCGGACGTGACGCGCACGTATCCCGTGAACGGCCGCTTCAGCCCTGAGCAGCGTGCGGTCTACGAGACGGTCCTCGAGGCCCAGCAGGCCGGCATCGAGGCGACGCGCCCGGGCGCCACCTTCATGGACGTGCACAACGCCGCCCTCGACGTCATCGTGCGCGGGCTGCGGAAGATGAAGGTGCTGCAGGGACGCCTCGAGACGCTGACGAAGCGCGGCGACTACCGCCCGTACTTCATGCACGCGACCTCGCACTGGCTCGGCCTCGATGTGCACGACGTCGGCGCCTATCGCGACGGCGAGCGCTCCGTCGAGCTGCGGCCCGGCATGGTGCTGACCGTCGAGCCCGGCATCTACATCGCGCCGAGCTCCGAGGCGCCTCGAGCCCTCCGCGGCATCGGCGTCCGCATCGAGGACGACGTGCTGGTGACCCGCGACGGCCATCGGAACCTCTCCGAGGCGATCCCGCGTGACCCCGCCATCCTCGAAGAGATGGCCGGCTCGGCGGCTGCCCCGACACAGGCGCGCGCTCGTACTCGACGCTCGAGGCGGCGAGACGCGTAGCCCCGAAGTCGGGTGACCTTGGTCACGAGCAGGGTGATCGCCGGCCGTTAACACTTCTTCGATGGATTGCTTCGCGTCCCGACCCCACGATGTTTGTGCGACCGTGCACAAACGTCGTGGCACGGTCCTGCTGAGGAGCGTGCGTTGAAGAACGGCTGGCGATACGGACTGATGGCCGCGGCGGCGGCAGGCGCGCTGCTCGTGGCGTGCTCGGGCGATGACTCTGACAGCTCGAGCGGCGACACGACCTCCACAGTCGAGTCGACCGCGACGGTCCAGGACGCGACGCCGTCGGGCACCTTCGCGACGAACACCGCCGAGGCAACCTCGACCGAGACCGCTGCGGCCACCGAGGCGGCGACGACCGAGGCCACGCCTTCGGAGACGGCGATGGCGGCGGCTCAGGTCTCCGCGAACAACGCCTCCCGCGAGGAGCTGACGGCGGCATTCGAGGCGGCCGGCATCTCGAACGCCGACAAGTGGGCGCGTGAGGTCGAGGAGTACCGCCCCTACCCCGAGGACGACGCCGGCATGGCCAAGCTCCGCGACGAGCTCGCGAAGTACAACCCGGCCGACGGAGTCGTGGACTCCATCGTCGCGACGTTGTCGCTCCCGTAGCGATGCGCCTCGGCGGGCTCATGCCCTCGGAGCAGTCGACGGTCGGCTGGCTACGCGCCGGGGTGCTGCTGCTGGGCGGGCTTGGCCTCGTGGGGACGGCCGCCCAGCTGGCGCTCGACCGGCACTGGGACTCGACCGAGCAGCTGATCCCGTGGGTCGGCGTCGCGCTGAACATCGTCGCCTTCGGCCTCGTGCTGCGCCGGCCGGGGACTCGGCGTGCATTCGCCGCTCGAGGTCTGGCAATCGTCGTGTTCGTGATCGCCGCAGTGGGCGTCTGGCGTCACGCGAACGCGAACTACGAGGCCGGCCCGCTCGACCGCAACTACACGGACCGCTGGGAGTCGATGTCTGAGACGGACCGCTGGTTCCGCGCCACCGTCCAGAGCGTCGGCCCCGCGCCCACGCTCGCGGCCGGCGCCCTCGCCGAGACGGCGCTCGCGGTACTCATCGCCTCAATGGTGGTGGAGCCTCGGATGGTCCGGCGGAGCCAATAGGCGCCTCGGAACCTGCGTTATGACTTAGAACGCTAGTACTGATAAGGCGCCTTGACAAGTGCGCCCGACAGGTGTTTGATCCTCGCCCGCGCTCGATCACTCGATCACGCGCGTTCACAGTTTACGAGGCCGCGACCGGCTTCGGATGCATCGCGAGGACGCCCACCACCATGCGCTTCGACCGCCACTTCACCTCCCCCACCGCCGACCCGTTCGAGGGCGTTCCGTTCGAACCTCGCGAGTCCCGCATCGTGAACCCGGACGGCTCCGTCGTCTTCGAAGCCCGCGACATCCAGATGCCCAAGGGCTGGTCGCAGGTCGCCGTCGACATCATGGCGCAGAAGTACTTCCGCAAGGCGGGGGTGCCGTCCGCGCTGGCGCGCGTGCCCGAGGAAGGCGTCCCCGCGTGGCTGTGGCGCGCCGAGGCCGCGCCCGGCGCCTCGAACGTCGGCGAGACCGACGCGCGGCAGGTGTTCCTCCGGCTTGCTGGCACCTGGACCTACTGGGGCTGGAAGTCCGGGTACTTCGCCACCGAGGAGGACGCGCGCACCTTCCACGACGAGCTCGTCTACATGCTCGCGACGCAGCGCGCCGCGCCAAACTCGCCGCAGTGGTTCAACACCGGCCTGCACTGGGCCTACGGCATCACCGGCCCCGCCCAGGGCCACTGGTACGTCGACCCCGCGACTGGCGAGGCGATGCGCTCGACCAGCGCCTACGAGCGGCCGCAGCCGCACGCCTGCTTCATCCAGTCCGTGACCGACGACCTCGTCAACGAGGGCGGGATCATGGACCTCTGGACGCGCGAGGCGCGCATCTTCAAGTACGGCTCCGGCACCGGCTCCAACTTCTCGCGCATCCGAGGCGCGGATGAGCCGCTGTCGGGCGGCGGCAAATCCTCGGGCCTGATGTCGTTCCTCAAGATCGGCGACCGAGCCGCCGGCGCCATCAAGTCGGGCGGCACGACGCGTCGCGCCGCGAAGATGGTGATCGTCGACATCGACCACCCGGACGTCGAGGAGTTCATCGACTGGAAGGTCGACGAGGAGCAGAAGGTCGCCTCGCTCGTCACCGGCTCCAAGGTGATCCGCCGCCACCTGCGCGCGGTCTTCGAGGCCGCCTCGAGCGACGAGGGCCTCGACCCCGTCGCCAACCGGCCGCTGCGCCGCTCGGTCTCGAAGGCGCGTCGCGACGGCGTGCCGGAGAGCTACGTCCAGCGCGTGCTGCAGCTCGCGCAGCAGGGCGCGGGAGCCCTCGACTTCACCGAGTTCGACCTCGACTGGCAGGGCGAGGCGTACATCACCGTCTCGGGCCAGAACGCCAACAACTCGGTGCGCGTGACTCAGGACTTCCTCGATGCCGTCGAGCAGGACCGCCCCTGGAACCTCACCCGCCGCACCGATGGCGCCACGCACCGCACCGTCTCGGCACGCGAGCTGTGGGACCGTGTCGCGCGCGCGGCCTGGCACTCGGCCGACCCGGGCGTGCAGTACGACACCACCATCAACGAGTGGCACACCTCGCCGGCCGGCGGCCGCATCGACGGCTCGAACCCGTGCAGCGAGTACATGTTCCTCGATGACACGGCCTGCAACCTCGCCTCGATCAACCTGCTGCGCTTCGTCGACCTCGAGAGCGGCGCGTTCGACATCGAGGGCTACGAGTACGCCTCCAGGCTGTGGACCGTCGTCCTCGAGATCGCGGTGCTGATGGCGCAGTTCCCGAGTCGCGAAATCGCGCAGCGCTCGTACGACTACCGCACGCTGGGCCTCGGCTACGCCAACCTCGGCGCGGTGCTCATGGTCCTCGGCATCCCGTACGACTCCGAGGAGTCGCTGGCCTGGGCCGGCGCGGTGACGGCGATCATGACGGGCACCGCCTACGCCACCTCGGCCGAGATGGCCGGCGAGCTCGGCGCGTTCCCGCGCTTCGCCGAGAACCGCGAAGCGATGCTGCGGGTCATCCGCAACCACCGCCGCGCGGCCTACGGTGTCCCGGCGCACGAGTACGAGGGCCTGTCGGCCACGCCGATGCCCCTCGACGAGTCCGTGTGCCCGCCGGAGCTGCAGGCGGCGGCGTGCCGTGCCTGGGACAGCGCGCTGCGCCTCGGTGAACGCTTCGGGTACCGGAACGCGCAGTCGACGCTGATCGCGCCCACCGGCACCATCGGGCTGCTGATGGACTGCGACACCACCGGCGTCGAGCCGGACTTCGCCCTCGTGAAGTTCAAGAAGCTCGCCGGCGGCGGCTACTTCCGCATCATCAACGAGTCGGTGCCGTCGGCCCTGCGGCGCCTCGGCTACGACCGCGCCGAGACCGACGCGATCGTCGAGTACTGCGTCGGCACCGGCCACCTCGAGGGCGCGCCCTACATCAACCGCACGTCGCTGGCGCAGCGAGGCTTCACGCAGCCGCTGCTGGACCGCGTCGACGGCGCGCTGCGCACGGCGTTCCACATCGGCTTCGTGTTCAACCGCTGGACGCTCGGTGAGGACGCCCTGCGCGAGCACCTCGGGCTGACCGACGAGCAGCTGGCCGACCCCGGCTTCGAGCTGCTGACCGCCCTCGGCTTCTCCCGCGAGCAGATCGAGGCAGCGAACGACCACATCCTCGGGCGCATGACCATCGAGGGCGCGCCGCACCTCCGCGAGGAGCACTACGCCGTCTTCGACTGCGCGACGAAGTGCGGCAAGTACGGCACGCGCTTCATCGAGCCGATGGCCCACGTCCGCATGCTGGCCGCGACGCAGCCGTTCCTGTCGGGCGCCATCTCGAAGACGATCAACATGCCGAACGAGGCGACCATCGAGGACGTCCGCGAGGTCTACGACGCCGCGGCGCGCATGGGCGTGAAGGCGCTCGCGCTCTACCGCGACGGCTCCAAGCTCTCGCAGCCGCTCGCCGGGTCGCTCGTCGATGAGCTGACCGACGACGAGGAAGACGCCCTCGAGGAGGCGATCGAGGCGGCCCGCGCCGAGGCCGGCGGGGACCACCCCGCGGTCATCGAGGCGGAGCGCATCATCCGCTCGATGCCGCGCCCACAGCTCGAGCGCTGGCTCGCGGCCTTCCAGGGCGGAGACACGGAGCCCGAGCGCGCGCTGCGCCGCGGCGAGGAGGAGCGCCTGCCGGCGCGCCGCCGGGGCTACGCCCAGAAGGCGAAGGTCGGTGGGCACACGATCTACCTGCACACCGGCGACTTTGACGAGCGGGACGAGCAAGGGCGCCCGCGCCTCGGCGAGATCTTCGTGTCGATGTCGAAGGACGGCGCGGCCTTCCGCAGCCTGATGAACTGCTTCGCGATCGCCGTCTCGATCGGCCTCCAGCGCGGCGTGCCGCTCGAGGACTACGTGGACTCGTTCACCTTCACGAAGTTCGAGCCCAACGGGCTCGTGACCGGCCACGACCGCATCTCCATGGCGACGTCGATCATCGACTACGTGTTCCGCGACCTGGCGGTGAACTACCTCGGCCGCGACGACCTCGCGCACTTCGGCCCGGTGGACCTCGCGTCCGACTCGACCGCCGAGGACGAGGCGGCGGACCTCGGCGACGACTCGGCATTCGAGTCCGAGTACGACGCGCCGGAACCGGCCGTGGCCTCGGCGACCGCGTCAGCGGCGGTGCAGCCGGCCGCACTGCCGGCGCCCGTTCCGGTGCCGGTGGCAGGAGACGCCTCGGCGCCCGCCTCGAGCGGCGGTGGCTACATCGAGGTGACGGAGCGCATCCAGATGCGCGAGCGGGTGCTGATGGCGCGCCAGTCCGGCTTCGAAGGCGACCCCTGCAGCGAGTGCGGCCAGATGATGATGGTGCGCAACGGCACCTGCCTGAAGTGCATGAACTGTGGCGCCACGAGCGGTTGTAGCTAGCCGGTTCCGACGGCAGACGAGAACAGTGCCCCGCCGGCTGTCGCCGGCGGGGCACTGTCGATCTCAGAGGGGATACCTCGCGGGCACCCACCCTCCTCGAGAGAGCTAGCCGCGTCGGCGGCCGAGAGCGAGGCCCGTCGCGCCGGCGGCGACGATGGCGATGCTCGCCAGCATCCAGCCGGTGCTCAGACCACTCGAGGACCCGGCGTCGCCACCGAAGCCGGCGTTCACGCCGCCGCTCGGGGTTGGCGAGGCACTACCGCTGCCGCTGCCGGTCCCCGGCGAGCTCGTCGCGGTCGGGCTAGCGGTCCCGGTCGGGCTCGCCGTCGCGGTCGGCGTTGGCGTGCCCTGCTGACTCGACGCCAGCGTCCCGCACAGGACGGGAAGCGTGGCCTCGAGCGGCAGTCCGGCATCGAGCGAGCTCGGCGCGTCGCCGTCGTATGCGGCATCGTCGCCGCCAAGCTCCGCATAGCCGTGCACCACGACCACGCCGTTGGCGAAGTCGTCGGCGCTCATGCTGGACGGCATCTCGAGCGTGCGCTCGTACGTGTACGAGCCGTCGGAGCCCGCAGTCGGGAATCGGTCGACCGCGAGTGCACTCCCGGCCGCAGAGTCTCCGTCAGTCGTCAGCGCAACCTGGACGGCGCCATAGCGCGGCTGCCCCTCGGCCGTGCTGATGAGACCGTCGCCATCGGCGTCGTCAGCAGTCGTCGGGCACGCGTTCTCGCCCCCGATGTGGATGTGCTGGGCGTGCGCCTGATCGGGCGAGACCCCGCTCACATCGACGGTGACTGTCATCTCGCTCCCGTTCACCTCGATGGTGGCGGTACCGGACGCACCCGAGTCGTTCAGCGCGCCGAGATCTGCCTCGAGGGTCGTTGCCTCCTGTGCACCGGCGATACCGCCGAGCGAGAAGATCGCCACGGCAGCGGCAAGTGCCGCCACTCCGCCGGCAAGCCCGAGGTGCAGTCGGGGTTGTAGCCCCCGCACTCGAAGGTCGCTCATTGCGAACAGGTTCGTAGCGACTGTGTTGGATTGGTGTGGCTCATGAGCCCTCTCTTTCGTCTGGAAGCGGCGAGTCGGCTGGTAGCGGCCACGTTCCACGCTATGTCGCGCCCCATGTCGAATTGATCCGCCGGGGTCCCCGGTGCGTTGCAGCAGCGTCCCAGTGCCTGGCTTGTCCCCCTGGTTCGCGACGAGGCGTCGATGTTGCGGCCCAGCCTCGATGCGTGGCTCGAGACGCCGTCCCCTACTAGCGGTGGGGCGTTCCGACGCCCGTCCCTACATCGAAGGGCCCATCGAGGCGGGACCATTCGGCCCATACCGGAGGTCGGAGCCCTCGCTAGCGTGTCCCCATCACGAGGGTTGTCCGCGAGGTGAATCCGATGAAACGCACGCTTCTGATCTTCGCCGTCATCGCCGCGATCGCGTTCCCGGCGGTCGCGCTGGCACAGACCTCAGCGCTCGACGACGAGAGCGTGCTTCTCGCTCTCGACCGCGACATCGAGATCGGCGCCGATGAGGTGGTCGGCACGCTGGTCGTGGTGTCGGGCCAGGCGACCGTCCTCGGCCAGGCACGCACGGTCGTCGTCGTCGACGGCTCGCTGCTGCTCGAGGGCACGGTCGAGGAGAACGTGGTCGCCGTCGACTCGGACGTCGACCTCGGCGCCTCGGCAGTCATCCGCGAGGACCTCGTGATCCCGTCAGGCACCGTCACGAGGGACCCCGGCGCCGTCGTCGAGGGCTCCGTGCGGGAGGACTTCGACTTCCGACTCGGCTGGGTGTTCACCCTCTTCTCGATCCTCGCCTGGATCGCGATCACGGTCTGCCTCATGGTGGCGGGGCTGATCCTTGCGGCCATCGCGCGCCGTCAGCTGCGCGGCGCCGCGAACCTGCTGAGTGAGCGTCCCGGTGCGGCGATTGCCGCCACCGTCATCCTCGCGATCGGTCTCCCGCTGGTCGCCGCGTTCAGCATCATCCTGCTCGTTGGGATTCCGCTGGGCCTCGGGTTGCTCTTCCTCGTGCTGCCTTCGCTGTGGTTCGCGGGCTACATCGTCGCGGGCGAGCGCGTCGGCCGCGCACTCCTCGAGGCAGGGCGCAATGGAGGCCGCGCGTCGTCCTACCTCGCCGTGGTTGTCGGCCTCCTCATCCTGCAGGTGGTGGCCGTGGTGCCGTTCCTCGGTGGCCTCGTCGTGCTCCTGGCAGCAACGTACGGCGCCGGCGGACTCGCACTGTTCGCGTGGAACAGCTGGCGCGGTGCTTCGACCAGCGCAGCCTGAGCTGCCGGCCGGAGATCGAGGACGCCCCGGCATCGAATCGCCGAGGCGTCCTCGTGTGCTGTCCCGCGCGGGTGGCTAGCGCCCGGTGAAGACCGGCGGTCGCTTCTCGCGGAAGGCCTTCACGCCCTCGCCCGCGTCCTCAGTAGTGCGGTTCAGCTGCGCGAGCGTGCGCTCGTAGGCCGTGTACTGGTCGAGCTCGCCGAGGACCGAGCGGTTCACCGCCAGCTTCCACGAGGCGTAGTTCTGGGTCGGGCCGCTCGCCAACTCCTGGATGAACGACTCAAGGTCGCTCTCCCACGAGGCCACGGGCCACAGGCGCTGGATGATGCCGAAACGCTCCGCCTCCGTGGCTGAGATCACTCGGCCGGTCATCAGCAAGTCCATCGCCCTCGACTGACCGATGAGCCTCGGGAGGACGAGGGGCACGCTCTGCCCGGCGAAGATCGACTTCTGAGCGCGGATGTCGCCGATCACCACGTCCTCGTGCGCCACGCGGAAGTCGCAGGCGAGCGCCGTCACCCAGCCCGCGCCGTGGCACAGGCCGTTGAGGGCCGCGATGACCGGCTTCGGCGCCGACATGATGGTCTTCACAAGGCGGTGGTGCGGCCCGAGGTCCGCCGAGACGCGGTCCGGCGGCGTGTAGCGGTCCGAGCGGTCGCCCATCCCGCCGACGATGTCGTCGCCCGAGGAGAACGCGCGCCCGGTGCCCGTGATCACGATCGCGCGGACGTCGGGGTCCTTGCCCTGCGACTCCACGAAGTCGGTCACGCCTTCGAGCATGTTGAAGGTGATGGCGTTCAGGCGCTCGGGGCGATTCCAGCGCACCGTCGCGACGCCGCCCTCGCGGCTGAACGCGAGTCCCTCGACCTCAGGCAGGTCCGGCATGGTCTGTCCTCCATACTGGCGGCGGCGCTCGGATCCGGCGCGGCCGCGAATACCCCGGTGGGGTGTGCGGCGACACTATACGCGGACCCGCAACCGTCGGCCGCGGAGATCGACCATCGGGAAGCGCCGACTCCCCGCTGAGGTGGAGCGGCGGTACCCTGTATACCTCGAAACGTCCGCGCAGCAGCAGGAACGGGCACCGTCATGGCGCTGTCACACATCGTCGGCTACCCACGCATCGGCCAGCGTCGCGAGCTCAAGCGCGCCACCGAGGCCTACTGGGACGACGCGGTCTCACGCGCCGACCTCGAGGCGACCGGCGCCACGCTGCGCCTCGAGGCGTGGCAGCGGATGCGGGACGCCGGCATCGACCTCATCCCCTCGAACACCTTCTCCTTCTACGACCAGGTGCTGGACACGACCGCGATGGTCGGCGCCGTGCCGGCGCGCTACCAGCAGCCGGACGATGAGCCCGTTGACCTCGACACCTACTTCGCGATGGCGCGCGGGGCGCAGTCGGACGGCCTCGACGTCACGGCGATGGAGATGACGAAGTGGTTCGACACGAACTACCACTACATCGTCCCCGAGCTCGGGCCGGACACCCGCTTCCGCCTCGCATCGACGAAGCCCGTCGACGAGTACCTCGAGGCGCGCGCGGCCGGCATCGAGACGGTGCCGGTCCTCGTTGGCCCGGTGAGCTACCTGCTGCTGGGCAAGAACCACGATGACCCGGACTTCGACGCGCTGACGCTGCTGCCCTCGCTGCTGCAGGTGTACCTCGAGGTGCTCGGCCGGCTGCGTGACGCCGGCGCGCGCTGGGTGCAGTTCGACGAGCCGGCGCTCGTCCTCGACCGCACGGACGGGGAGCTCGAGGCGCTCACGACGGCTTACGAGGCGCTGTCGAACGCCGCCGGTGAGACGCAGATCATCATCGAGACGTACTTCGGCGATGTCGACGAGGCGTTCCACACCCTCGCCGCGCTCCCGGTGGCCGCGATCGGCCTCGACCTGCATCGAGGAAAGCGCAACCTCGAGCTGCTGCGCCGGCACGGCCTCCGTGGCAAATACCTCGTTGCCGGCCTCGTCGACGGGCGCAACGTCTGGATCAACGACCTCGATGCGTCGCTCGGCCTGCTCGGCGAGCTCCGTGCGCTCGTCGGCGCGGACCGGCTCATCGTCTCGAGCTCGTGCTCGCTGATGCACACGCCGATCGAGCTCGGGCGCGAAAACCGCCTCGATCCCGAGCTGCGCTCATGGCTCGCCTTCGCGAACCAGAAGGTCGACGAGGTCGCAGCACTCGCGACCGGCCTCGACGACCGCGAAGCCATCGCGGACGTCCTCGGCGCGAACCGCGCCGCCCTGCACTCGCGCCGCGTCTCACCTCGAACGAACGACCCGGCCGTCGATGCCCGCGTGCGCGCGACCACCGAGGCGGACTACCGCCGCCCCGGAAGCGTCGAGGCACGTCGCGAGTCGCAGCGTTCGGTGTTGCGGCTGCCGGCCTTCCCGACGACCACCATCGGCTCCTTCCCGCAGACGCCCGAGCTCCGCGAGGCGCGTGCGAGCCACAACGCGGGCGAGCTGGACGACGCGGGCTACGAGGCCGTAATGGAGAGCGAGATCGAGCGCGTCATCCGCCTGCAGGAGGAGATCGGCCTCGATGTGCTGGTGCACGGCGAGCCCGAGCGCAACGACATGGTCGAGTACTTCGGCGAGCAGCTGAACGGCTTCGCCTTCACGCGCTTCGGCTGGGTGCAGTCCTTCGGCACCCGGTACGTGAAGCCGCCGATCGTCTTCGGCGACGTCTCGAGGCCCGGTCCGATGACCGTCCGCTGGTCGCAGTACGCACAGTCGCTCACGCAGCACCCGGTGAAGGGCATGCTCACGGGCCCGGTCACGATCCTCAACTGGTCCTTCATCCGCGACGACCAGCCGCGTTCCGAGACCTGCCGGCAGATCGCCCTCGCCATCCGAGACGAGGTCGTGGACCTCGAGGCCGCCAACATCCGCGTCATCCAGATCGACGAGCCGGCCCTCCGCGAGGGGCTGCCGCTGCGACGCAAGGACTGGACCGGCTACCTCGCGTGGGCCGTGCCGTGCTTCCGGCTGTCGGCCTCGGGCGTGCGCGACGAGACGCAGATCCACACCCACATGTGCTACGCCGACTTCAACGACATCATCGAGGCCATCTCCGACCTCGATGCCGACGTCATCTCAATCGAGAACTCGAGGTCCGACGCCGAGCTCCTGGAGGCGTTCCGCGCCTTCCGCTACGACAAGGAGATCGGCCCCGGGGTGTACGACATCCACTCGCCGCGCGTCCCGCCGGCCGACGAGATGACCTCGCACCTGCAGGAGGCCACCGCCGTCCTCGACCCGCGCCTCGTGTGGGTGAATCCCGACTGTGGCCTCAAGACGCGGCGCTACGACGAGACGGTGCCGGCCCTGGAGCACATGGTGGCAGCCGCCCGCGCGATGCGTGGCGAACCGGCACCTGTGACCTCGTAGCCCTCGCCCGGCGAATGGCGCCGGAAGGCATTCCCGGCCACTCCGAACGTGGTACAACGTGCGCACTGCCGTCGATGACGGACGGCATCCACCACGAGGCGCGAGGAGGGGCCATGACAGAGGGATACTGGGCAAGCCGACGCGTGAGCCGACGTTCGGCGTTGCGAGGAGCCGGACTCGGATTCGCGGGCCTCGCGGGCGCGGCCCTCATCGGCTGCGGCAGCGACGACGAAGAACCGACCGCGACGGCCACCGCAGCCGGAACGGGCACGCCCGCCGGCGGAGAAACGCCCTCGGGCGGCGGCGGTGGTGCGGTTCCCGCCGATCAGGTCCGCGTGCCACCCGGACGGTACGACGGCTGGCCGGCCCCGACGCCGGCAGAGATGGACCCGCTCGCGAACGGGCGGTACGGCGGCACGCTGGTCCATCGATACCTCGACCCGCCACACATGGACTTCAACCGCACGCTGTCCTGCACCGTCAACACGACGATGGACTACACGAACAACAAGCTCACCCGAGCGAAGTTCGGGCCGCTTTCGAACGGCAACCTGATCGAGATCGAGCCCGACCTCGCAGAGTCATGGGAGATCAACGGCGACGCGACCGAGTTCACCTTCCACCTGCGGGAGGGCGTGAAGTTCCAGAACGTCGAGCCCGCCAACGGCCGGGGGTTCGATGTCGAGGACGTGCGCCTGTCATACGAGCGCTACCAGGCCGGTGGCACGCAGAAGGACGTCTTCAGCGAGGTCACCGCGTTCGAGACGCCCGACGACCACACGCTGGTCGTCAAGCTCTCCGAGCCCCTCGTCGACTTCCCCCGCAACATCGCGGCGTGGTCGTTCATCTGGCCTCGTGAGCTGGTGGCCGACCTCGACACGCTGGGGCAGAAGGCCGTCGGGACGGGCCCCTTCATCCAGGAAGAGTGGACACAGAAGGAACGCTCGGTCTTCGCCCGGAACCCGGAGTACTTCGAGACCGGCCTGCCCTTCTTGGACCGAGTCATCACCATCGCGCAGAACGACACCGCCGTCCTGCGCGCGGGCTTCCTGACCAACAACTTCTTCGAGTGGTCCGCCCGCGACGAGCCGGACGCACAGGACATGCTGAAGTCGTCCGACGACGCCGTGAACTATGTTTACGAGGGCGTGCAGGGCGCCAACAGCAACGTCTTCCGCTTCCAGATGGACAACCCGGTGCTGCAGGACGAGCGGGTCCGCCGCGCGGTCTCCATGAGCATCGACCGCGTCGGGTACGCGGCCGCTCGTGCCGACCGCAGCGAGGGCTTCGCCAAGCCTTCGATCTCGTGGCAGGCGCTCTTCGACCAGGCGCCGACGCTCGCCGATGAGGGCCCGTGGTACCAGTACGACCCGCAGGGCGCAGCCGAGCTCCTGTCGGCGGCGGGCTACACGGCGGACAGCCCGCTGTCCTTCGAGATGACGGGCTTCTACCTCAGCAACTTCTACCAGTTCGCGGACGTGATCCTGCCGAGCATCAACGAGACGGTCGGCCTCGACGTCTCGTACCGCGAGGTCGACAACCCGACGGCGGTGGTGCTGCTGAACGACCGCAACTTCGAGTGGGCGACGGGCATGACGTTCGGGCCGCCGGCGTACTCGGTGGACCAGTCCGTCTTCCCCTTCTACCACTCACGAGGCGGCCTGAACTTCGGGAACCTGAACGACTCCGAGATGGACTCGCTCGTCGAGCAGCAGCGCGGCGAGCAGAACGTCGAGGCACAGAAGGAGATCTGGAAGAAGATCTGGGACCGCGAGCTGGACATCGTCTACGACGTGTTCCTGCCGCTCAGTGGCGGCTTCGGCGGCTCGTTCTTCCACAACTACGTGGTGAACTTCCGGAACCACGGCATCGGGTCGGCCGTGTGCTACGCGAACTCGCAGATCCGCTCCGTGTGGCTGGACGAGGGCGCACCCGAGATGGGTGCCGTGCTGGACAGCCCGGGGGGTGGGCTGCTGTAGCCCACAACGGCGCACATGTAGTCAGGTGGCCGGCATATGCCGGCCACCTGTTCGTTCGGCGTCCAATCGAGGCTCTCGAGAAGCTAGCCCGCGCTGTCGCGCACCCAGATTCGCCGCGCCGCCTCGAGGCCGAGAACGAGCTCCCGCTCCCCGAGGCGGGCCGTCACCGTGCCTCGATACGGCGCGACCTCGGTGACGGCGATGGCGGTGCCGGGCCGAATGCCCTCTTCGTCGAAGAAGCGCAGGAGCGCCTCGTCCTCCTCGTACACACGGTCGACCGTCGCGCGACCGCCGGCACCGAGGTCCGTCAGTCGGCGCTGGGACAGCCCGGCCTCGGCGTCCGTGCCGGGCAGCGGATAGCCGAACGGCGAGAGCGTGGGCGCGCCGAGCCGCTCGACGATCAGCGGTTCCGTGACGTCGGAGATCGAGTGCTCCATGAGGTGCGCCTCCTCGTACGCCCGCCACCACTCGAGGCCGAGGACATCGACGAGCAGGCACTCCGCGAGGCGATGGCGACGCACCATCTGTCGCGCACGAGCCAGCCCGCTGGGTGTGAGCGAGATACGCTTCCGCGCGTCGATCTCGACGAGCTTGTCCCGGCGGAGCCGGGACAGCATCCCCGCGACCGAGGCCGGCTTGATGTCGAGGCGTTCGGCGACGCGTGCCGCGATGACCTCTTCGCCCTCGTCGTGCGAGAGGCGGTAGATCGTCGTCAGCGCGTCATCCGAGGCGACGTTCGTGACCTGCTTGGGCACAAGCCCTCCTCGTCTCAAGTGAGCGCGCCGCCGCGCGCGCCGATCGTGGCATGCCGAGCCGCGAGGGGGCAAGGAGCGCTGGCCTGAGCCCACGGGCACATAACGCTCATTGCACGTACGATGCTGTGGGTCACTTCCCCCGCAGCCACGAGGGCCGAACACGCTCGACGATCTGGACGCGCGATTCGAGACGCAGCGGGCCGTGCTCGGTCCGCTCGTACGTGTGGTCGAAGAGGCCGCCGCCGAGTCGCCATGGGCGCTGATCGGCGCGGCCGGACTGGCCCTGCGCGGCCTCGATGCGTCGTCTCCCAACCTCGAGTTCATGGTCACCGAGCCCACGCTGAAGGCGCTCGCCGGCATGCTCGACGTGACGGCGCGCTGGGGCCGAGGCGCCTACCTCGCCGCCGAGCGGCTGCACTTCATGCGCTACGGCGTCCCCGTCTTCGTCTTCGGGCGCCCGGTCTTCCACGGCCGCTACGAGTCGCTCTCGCCGTTCGACATCCCCTCGCTGTGGGACGCCCGCGAGAGCATCGAGGTCGGTGGAGTCGGTGTCTGCGCAACTCCGCTCGAGTGGGACCTCATGCTCGCGGTCGTCCTCGAGTCGCGCTCCCGCATCGAGGTGCTGGGCGAGCACCTGCGCGAGCACGGCTTCGACAACCGACTGCTGACGCGCCTGCTACGCGAAGGCCGCGTCGAGCGCGCCACCGAGGAAGCCGTCTGGGCCGTCGTCGAGCGCGGCACGTCCGCCAGTACCTAGGCCGCACTCACCTCGACCCTTCCGTCACTCGAGAGCAGCACACCCGAAGAGAGGGCCGTTCCATGCCGATGACCGTGGGCACCGGGATCGGGACGAACATGCACGACGTCCCGGCACGAGCACGAGAGCTCGAGGCGCTGGGCTACGACATGGTCTCCGTCGGCGAGACCAACCGAAACCCGTTCCTCCCGCTGGTCCTCGTGGCGGAGCACACCGAGCGCCTGCACTTCGCGACCTCGGTGGCGATCGCGTTTCCTCGAGTGCCGCACGTGACGGCGAACCTCGCCTGGGACCTCTCGAGATACTCGGGCGGCCGTTTCGTCCTCGGCCTCGGCACGCAGGTGAAGGGCCACAACGAGCGCCGCTTCAGCGTGCCCTGGGCGCCGCCGGGGCCTCGGTTGCGCGACTACATCGCGTGCATGCGGGCGATCTGGGACTCGTGGCAGAACGGCACCAAGCCGAACTACGAGGGCGACTACTACCAGTACAAGCTGACGAGCCCGTTCTTCAATCCCGGCCCGGTCGAGCACCCGAACATCCCCGTCATCATCTCTGCCGTGAACCCCTTCAACGCCCGCCTCGCCGGCGAGGTCTGTAACGGCATCGCCATCCACGGCTTCAGCACGTTCCGCTACATCAAGGAAGTCCTCATCCCCGCCGTGCACGAGGGCGCACGCCGTGCCGGCAAGGACCCGAAGGACCTCCAGATCCGTGGCGGAGGCTTCGTCGTGACGGCACGCACCGAGGAAGCGCTGGAACGCGCGAAGGAGCGCTCGAGGCGCCAGATCTCGTTCTACGCCTCGACGCGCTCCTACTCGCGCGTGATGTCGACGCACGGCTGGGACGACGAGGCCGCACACCTCCATCGACTTTCCATCGAGGGCAAGTGGGACGAGATGGTCGACGTCATCACCGACGAGATGATGGAGGAGTTCTGCGTCATCGGAACGTGGGACGAGCTGCCGGCGAAGATGCGCGAGAAGTACGCGGGCATCAACACGCAGATCAGCTTCGGCGCGGATCCGAAGACGCCGGATGAGGTCGAGCAGATCAAGGACATCATCGCGCAGCTGAAGACGATCCCGGCCGTCGGCGAGGTCTAGCGCCCGCCCTCCCGTTCTCGACTAGCTCGAACCGCGACGGCGCCTCGGGCGGGGCGGGCGCACCGGCGGCAGCTTGATGCGCGGACGGCGCCTCGAGGAGCCGGTGCGGCGCGTGTCGGCGGGCGCAGGCGCCGCCTCGACGGGCGCCACCCTCGAGACCGTGGCACGCAGCGTCGAGGCGGCCTCGCGGCCCAGTCTGTCGAAGCGCTTCGTCATCTCCGGCAGATACGTCTCGTAGCGCGGCAGCGTCTCGTTCATGCGCAGGAAGAGGCGCACGAGGCCCTCGAGGTCCCCGAGGTGTACGGTCTCCGGCGCGACGCGGTTCTTCGCCCCCGCGTTGTGGTAGTTCCCGAGCGCAATGCAGGCGGCGCCCGTCTCGTAGCCGTAGAGGTCGTACGCCGTGGCCTCGGTCGTGCCCCCGTCCATCAGCTTGCGCTGGTAACGGAAGTCGCGATCCTCCTCGCGCATCGCCTGGCAGAGCGCCACCATCCACTGCGACACCTTCGGCGAGAACACGTGCATCGCGTCACCGAGGCGCACGATGGGGCCGGCCCCCTGCTCGGCGCGTCCCCCGGCCATCGAGGACGTCTCGACCGCGATCACGAGCGCGTTCTCGGGCAGCAGCCGCTCGCGACCGACGATCGCGGCGCCGCGCAGCCCGATCTCCTCGGCACGGGTGAACAGGCCGATGACGTGGCCGTTCGGCCGCAGCACCGAGAGCCGGTCGAGCGTCGCGAGGACCGAGACGCAGCCCGCGAGATCGTCACACTGGCGCGCGCGCACGACCTCGCCGCGGACGCGGCAGACATCGACGTCCCACAGCGCGAAGTCGCCCGGTGCCGCCTCGACGCCGCGATCGAGGGTGGCGCGTGCCCCGGCGATACGAGGCCCACCCGCGCCGCGATTCGTCTGTACGCTGCGGATGCGGGCACTGCCGCGCTCGAGGCCCGTCGCGGCCTCGTAGATCACGAGGCGCTCGCCGGAGCCGTAGTCGCCGCTCAACCCACCTCGAAACTCGAGCTCGACGGTGCGTGCGTTGACGTCGCGCACAACGAAGCCTGGGTGGTCCGTGTGCGCCCCGAGGACCAGCGGCCGCCGCGCCGGGCCTCGCTTGTACGTCACGTAGGCGTTGCCGTACGCATCCTCCTCGTAGAGCAGCCCGCGCTCCTCCGCGAAGGCGCGGACGAACGCGAGGACATGCTGTTCCTCATAGGATGCGGTCGGGATCGAGACCACCTCGCGGAAGAGCTCGGCGAGCGGGCGTGGCTGGCGCGGACGAGCGGGTTCGGGCGTGGCTGCGGTCATCGAGGCACCTCCACGCGTGATCGTATGGGAGCGCGTCTCCCCGCGCCCCCGTACGATGGATCCATGACGATGACCGATGACCCCACCGACCTCGAGGCGCCGGCGAACCCGACGGAGCGCCGCGCCCGACCTCGAAGGCGCCGGCGCGGCCGCCTCGTCGACCAGCCGCGCGTCCCGCTCGAGCTGACGCTGACCGGGATGGCGCACGGCGGGTACGCCATCGGGCGGGCCCCCGACGGGCGAATCGTGTTCGTCTCCTACGGCATCCCCGGCGAGCGCGTGATCGCCGAGGTCACGGGCGAGGCGCCGAACTACATCCAGGCGACCGTCGTGCGTGTGCTTGAGGCCTCACCGCATCGCGTCGAGCCCCGATGTGGCTACTTCGGCCGCTGCGGCGGCTGCCAGCTGCAGCACGTCGAGTACGAGGAGCAGCTGCGGCTGAAGACGGCGATCGTCGACGAGCAGCTGAGGCGCATCGGCCACTTCGACGACCCGCCCGTCCTCGACATGCGAGGCATGGAGGACCCCTGGGGCTACCGCAACCACATGCGCTTCACGGTGCGGCGCGATGGCGATGTCGGCTTCATGGAGCGCGGCACGCATCGATTCCTGCGCATCGCGCACTGCGACATCGCGCTGGACGCCGTGAACGAGTCGCTATCCCTGATGCAGGGCCGCACCTTCGGCACGCGCCAGGCCTCGATTCGCGTGGGCGAGCACACCGGCGACGTGCTCGTGCAGCCGGCGCTGCAGTGGCGTCCCGGGCCTCGACGGCGGCTGCGCAGCGGGCAGCGCGCGTACACCGAGGAGCTGCTTGGCACGACGTACCGCGTCTCCTCGTCGGCGTTCTTCCAGGTGAACACGCGGCAGGCCGAGGTGCTGGTCGAGCTGGCCCTGGAGCGGCTGCTGGAGCTCAATCCCGAGGTCGTGGTCGACGCCTACAGCGGCGTCGGGACGTTCGCGGCGCAGCTCGCCTCGAGCGTCCCGCGCGTCATCACCATCGAGGCCCAGGCCGCCGCCGACGACGATGCGGCGGCGAACCTCGCTGGCTTCGACAACGTCACGAGGCTCGTCGGGAGCGTCGAGGCGCTCCTCCCCGGCCTCGAGCCGTCGCCCGACGCCGTCGTGATCGACCCGCCTCGGGCCGGTGTCGAGCGCGCGGTGATCGACGCCATCATCGCTTCCGATACACAGCGGCTCGTGTACGTCTCGTGCGAGCCCTCGACGCTCGCGCGCGACCTGCGACTGCTCGTCGACGGCGGCTTCGAGCTGCGCGAGGTGCAGCCCGTCGACATGTTCCCGCACACGCAGCACATCGAGTGCGTCTCCACGCTCGACCGCATCGGCTGAGTCCGTGAACCTGCCGAGGCAGAGAGTCATCCTCGCCTCCGCGTCGCCGCGGCGGCGCGAGCTGCTTGCCGCCCTCGATGTGCCGTTCGAGGTCGATGCGGCCGACGTCGACGAGTCCTCGGACGAGCGCGATGCGGCCCGCCTTGTGGAGGGCCTCGCGCTGCGGAAGGCGCGGGTCGTCGCCGAGCGCCACCGGGCGGCCCCCGTCCTGGCGGCCGACACGATCGTGCTCCTCGACGGACGTGTCCTCGGCAAGCCGGCCTCGCCCGCCGAGGCCGTCGCGATGCTCGAGGCGCTGCGCGACCGCAGCCACGAGGTCGTGACGGGCGTCGCCGTCCTGCGCGGTGACCGGTCCGCCGCCGACCACGTACGGACCGAGGTACGGATGCGCGCCTACTCCGACACCGAGGTCACTCGTTACGTCGAGCGCGGCGAGCCCTTCGACAAGGCCGGCGGCTACGCCATCCAGGACCTCGAGTTCCGGCCCGGCGTAGTCGATGGCTGCGAGTGCTCAGTCATCGGGCTGCCGTTGTGGACGACGAGGCGGCTGCTGCGCGCGGCGGGTGGCCTCGAGCTCACGTCGCCGGCCCTCGAGCGCTGCGCGCGCTGCCCGCTCGCCGAGGCCCCTCGATGACAGCACTCGGCCGGCGCTGGTTCGCCTGGGTCTACGACGTGTTCGGCACCATGCTCACGCGAGCGACGATGCCGCAGCGCCGGGCACTCCTCGAGGGGCTCGACGGCCGCGTCCTCGAGATCGGCTGTGGCCCGGGCAACAACTTCCCGCTCTACCCTCCGGGCCTCGAGGTGGTGGCCACAGACATCAGCGAGCCGATGCTCGAGCGCGCCCGCACCGCAGCGCGCGGTGCCCGCGCGTCGATCACCGTCGAACTGGCGGATGTCGAGGCACTGCCGTTCGCCGATGCGAGCTTCGACGCAACCGTCGGCGTGTGGGTGTTGTGTTCCATCGACCAGCCTCGTGCGCTCCGTGAGCTGCATCGAGTCTTGCGACCCGGCGGCGCGCTCCGGCTCTGGGAGCATGTGCGCTCCGAGCACGCCGCCGTCGCGACGCTGCAGCGTGTCGCGACCCCGGCGTGGGGCGTGGTCGCCGACGGCTGCCACCTCGATCGCGACACGGTCGGCGCTGTACGGGCCGCCGGATTCGAGGTCGAGCGTGCCGACGGCGATAGGCCGGCGCATGTGCTCATCGTCGCGAGGCGACCGGTCTAGCCCCCTCGCACGACAAGCACCTCGCCGATGACGGTCGAGAGCTGCAGCCGCAGCCGTCGCTCGAAACGCTCGTAGCCCTCGGTGCGCTGGTGCAGGTCGCGCGCAAAGCCCTCCTCGCGGTTCCCCAGCACCTCGACGGCGCCCACGATCGCCTGAGCCGTAGCGTCGACGCCGACGTCGTGCGGCACGCGCACGTGCACGGCCCCGATCCAGCACAGGACGCGGAGCTCCGTCTCGCCCTCGGGCAGGTCGGCGTCCCGCAGGTCGAGTGAGATGTCGCCGAGGACCGTCGAGATCACCGCGTCCTGCACGCGCATCCCGCTCGCGCCCTGGACGTGGCCAATGGCTCGCCGCAGGCGCCTCGAGAACCGGCGCACGCGCCACGCCGCGAGGAAGGCGAGCACCCCGAGCGCGACGAATGCGAGGCCGAACGCCGCCCCCAGCAGGCCAGCCACGCCGAGCGGCCGGGTGCCCGTGCTGTCGAGCAGGAAGATCGCGCCGAGTAGCACGAGGTATGTGCCGACGGTGATCGGCAGCACATCGGACAGGCGCGCCGTCATCGAGGCACCGCCTCCCGCCTCAACGTCCGACGCGCTGCGAAATACCCCTCGAGGGGGACGCGTGCGGCGGTCGTCTCGCACACCGTCGGCACCAGGCGCTAACGGGACCGGCGCCAGCGGCGGGCGCGCTCATAGATGATGAGCAGCCCGAGGCCGATCAAGGTGAGTGGCCAGAGCTCATCGAAGCCCGCCTGCGTGATGCCGAGGGACTCGAGAAGAACGATCACGCCGATGATGACGAGCACCAGTCCGAATGCCACGATCGCTCCTCACGGTGCCCCGCGGGCCTGCCTCGCGTGGTGGGCGGGGGCATGGTTCGATTGTAGTGAGCGCGACCTCGCACCCGCGAGGCCGTCCTGGGTACAGCGCGACGACGCCGTGAGTTACCATCAATCTTTGTTTGGTGGAACGCGCCGGAAGGGCAACATCGATGGCCAATGAAGCAACCGGCGCACCGATCATCGAGGTGAACGACCTCGTGAAGACCTACGACACGGGTGCCGTCCTCGTGCAGGCGTTGCGCGGCGTCTCGATGTCGGTCGGGCGCGGCGAGATGGTCGCGATCATGGGCCCATCGGGCTGCGGAAAGACGACGCTGCTGAACTGCCTGTCGGGCATCGACGAGCCGACGTCGGGCGTCGTGCGCATCGAGGGCACGGACCTCGCCAGCCTCGATGACGACACGCGCACGAACTACCGCGCGCGACGCATGGGCTTCGTCTTCCAGTTCTACAACCTGCTCCCGGTCCTCTCGGCCGCCGAGAACGTCGAGCTCCCGCTGCTTGTCTCCGGAACCTCGCCCGGCGAGGCCCGCGAGCGCGCCATGTCCGCGCTCGAGCGCGTCGGGCTTGCTCAGGTCTGGCGCCAGCGCCCTGCCGAGCTGTCCGGCGGCCAGCGGCAGCGCGTCACGATCGCGCGCGCCCTGGTGAACGACCCCGCCATCGTGTGGGCCGACGAGCCGACGGGCGACCTCGACTCCGCGACGGCGGGCGAGATCATGAACCTGATGCAGTCCCTCAACGAGGAGCAGCAGCAGACCTTCGTCATCGTCTCCCACGACCGAGGCGTGGCCGAGCGCTGCCACCGCATCGTGCACATGCGCGACGGCGCGATCGAGCGCGAGGAGCGCAACCATGGATAGCCTCTTCGGCATCCCACTCACGAGCATCATGATCGGGCTGCTGATCCTGCTCGCGGTCGCCCTCGGCGCCGTCGGGTACGTGGCACTGCGGCAGCCACTCCTACTGCGAATGGGCCTGCGAAACATTCGACGTCGAGCCTCGCAGACGACCCTGATCGTCGTCGGGCTGATGCTCTCGACGCTGATCATCAGCGCGGCGTTCGCGACCGGCGACACGGTCGGCTACTCGATCACCAACGAGGTCTACAACCAGCTCCAGGAAACCGACCTCGTCATCTCCTTCGACCCCGATCGAGCCGAGGTCGGTGCGCCCCAGCACCTGACGAACGCTGACGTCGAGGCGTTTCGCGCTCAGTTCGCCTCGAACCCGGACATCGACGGCATCACCAGCGCCGTCGAGTTCGGCGCGCCCGTCATTAACACTGAGCGCCGCCTCTCCGAGCCGACGGCCCGGGTCCTCGGCGTCGACCCGGCGACGGTCGACCAGTTCGGCGGCCTACGCCTGCTCAACGGAGAGCACGTCTCGGCGACCTCGCTCACCGACACGGTCGCGTACATCACGCAGGACCTCGCCGACTCGATCGACAGCGGCGCGGGCGACACAGTCACCATCTTCTTCGACAACCAGCCGTACCAGTTCCAGATCGGGAACGTCATTCAGGACGTCGCGGCAACGGTGCAGGTCTTCGGCTCAGGCGGCGGCGGCGCGCTCGTCACGACCATCGAGACAGCACGTTCGATCACCAACCGACCCGACGAGGTCGACTCGATTGCCGTCTCCGTGGCGGGTGGCGTCCGAAACAACCTCGACCGCACCGACGCCGTCGAGTCCGAGATCAACGACTACCTCGACACCCCCGGCGCGATTCCCGCACAGGTCGCCACCACCAAGCCCGAGCTCGTGGACCTCGCAGCGACCATCGGCTCGTTCTTCGTGACCTTCTTCGTGCTGTTCGGCCTGTTCTCGATCGCGGCCGGCGTGCTGCTGATCTTCCTGATCTTCATCATGCTCGCCGCCGAGCGGCGCTCGGAGATGGGGATGGCGCGCGCCATCGGCATGACGCGCCTCCACCTGACCGAGTCGTTCCTCGCCGAGGGCATGGCGTACAACCTCGGCTCGGCCGCGGTGGGCGGACTGCTCGGGATCGGGGTCGCGTACATCCTGATCCTCGTGATGGGGCAGATCTTCGGCGACGACGCCGGCTTCTCGATTGCCTTCCACGTGAATCCTCAGGGCTTCGTCGTCGCCTACAGCCTCGGCGTCGTGCTCACCTTCATCACCGTCGTCTTCTCCTCGTGGCGCGCGTCGAACCTCAATATCGTGCGCGCGATCCGAGACCTGCCCGAGCCGAACCCGCTCCGAGACTCCCAGTCCAGCCTGCGCGGGCTCTGGCGAGCCGCGCTCGGCGCGCTCTGGTACCTGATGTGGATCGGGATGGCGAGCCTTTGGGTCGTCGCCGGCATCGCGCTCTTCGCCATTGGCCTCGGGACATTCGGCCTCGGCATGATCGCCGGTCTACTCCTGGCGGCGTTCTTCATCGCGGGCGCGCGGTCGTGCGCGAAGCCGTGGTCGGAGGTTCGAGGGCTGAGGCGGATCATCTACCTGCTGTGGTGGGTGGCGTTCAGTGTGCTCGCGCTCGTGACGTGGCTCCTGCTGCGGACGCGCGCCTGGGCGAACCGCTACCGCAACGCCGGTGGCTGGGCCGTCTGGATGGTCATCTTCGGCGTGCTGTTCACGTACCTCGGTGGCTGGGTGTGGGGGCAGGCCTTCGCCTACACCGCCGGAACGACGCTCTTCGTCTTCGCAATCGCGATGCTCGCGGTCTACTTCGGCATGGCGGCCCGGCCCGCGTTCACGACCGCCGGTCTCCTCCTCGTCTGGTACTGGCTGCTGCCGCTGCCGTTCTCGCTCTTCGGCAAGGACGGCTGGACCGACCCGGTGGGCGGTCTCGTGAAGCTGCTCGGGCTGCCCGAGACGAAGGAGATCAACGGCAACATCGAGATGTTCTTCGTCTCCGGGATCAGCATCACGGCGGCGGCGACGATCGTGGTGGTGTTCAACGCCGGCTGGTTCCTGGGCGCGGCGAACCGCCTCGGTGCACTGCTCGGCGGCGCGATGCCCGCCGTGCGGACGGCCATCTCGTACCCACTCGCCTCGAGATTCCGCACAGGCATGACGCTGTCGATGTTCTGTCTCGTGGTGTTCAGCCTCGTGGTCATGTCGACGCTGAACTCGAACTTCACGCAGCTGTTTCTGGGCGAGGACGCGCGCGCCGGCTTCGACGTCATCGTCCGCACCAGTGCCAACAACCCGATCGACAACCTCGAGGCCGACCTCCAGGCCGCCGGCTACGACACGGCCGCGAACATCGAGGGCGTGGGCCGCTTCACGAGCCTGTTCATCGATGGCCGCGAGCAGAACGCCGCAACCACCGCCGATGACAACGGCTACCGGTCGCTCCTCGTGCAGGGTGCGGACCCGGAGCTCTTCCGCCTCGGGCGCATCCCGCTACAGCTGCGCGCTGCCGGCTACGAGACCGATCAGCAGGTGTTCGACGCCATCGACGCAGATCCGACGCTGGCGATCATCGATGCCAACCTCCTCACCATCCCGGGGCAGATCGGCGTGGGTGACGACGCCTTCCGTCTCGAAGAGACCGAGGCTGACCTTCGAGACACTGCCTGGCAGCCGATTCCCGTCACGATCCGCGACCCCGAGACGGGGATGGAGCAGACGCTCAACATCATCGGCGTCGTCGAGCCGCAGGTGACCGCCGTCCTCTTCGAGTTCTCGGCGATCATCACCTCGGAACAGGCGATCAGCGGATTCGAGAACGATGGCCACGTCTTCCTCGTGAACACCGTCGACGGCTCCGATGCGGCGGCCCTCCGGGTCGCGCGCGACATCGAGTCCGCGCTCCTCGAGCGAGGCGCCCAGTCCGACTCGATCCCCGATCTCATCGACACGGCGGCGGGCCAGTCGACCGCCTTCCAGTTGCTCTTCGAGGGCTTCATGGGCCTCGGGCTGATCGTGGGCATCGCCGCCCTCGGCGTGATCGCGTTCCGCACGGTGGTCGAACGACGGCAGCAGATCGGCATGCTGCGCGCGATCGGCTACACGAGGCGGCTGATCGCCCTCTCGTTCTTCCTCGAGTCGTCCTTCATCGCGTTGACCGGCACGGCGATGGGATTCCTGCTCGGGCTGGCGCTCTCGTACAACCTGCTCACGAGCCCGGACTTCACGGGCGGCACCGAGATCGACTTCAGCGTGCCGTGGTTCCGCCTCGCACTCATCGGCGGCATCGCCTACGGCGCGAGCGCCCTCATGACGCTGATCCCGGCCCGCGCCGCCTCGCGCGTCCCGGTCGCCGAGGCCCTGCGATACGAGTAGGCGAAGCCGTCGCTCAGACGAGAAGCACGAGGCCCCTCGCAAACACGAGGGGCCTCGTTGATCTCGTTGCGACGTGACGTGCCCTAGCCGGCGGCGGAGAGCTCCCGCAGGCTCTGGAGGTGGCGGCGCACGACGGTCATCGCGCCCTCCTCGGTCGGTGAGACCTTCGGAGCGACCTTCCAGAACTTCGGCAGGTTGAGCTTCCACTCGGCGAGGATCTCGCGGCCGCGAACCGACTCGGTCAGCTCGACGTGGCGGCGAATCAGCGCTTCGAGGAGTTCGATGTCCTCGGGCGCGGTCACCTGCTCGAGGCCGACGAGCTCCTGGTTCACGCGCGAACGGAAGTCGCCCTGCTCGTCGAGCACGAACGCGACACCGTTGGACATGCCGGCGCCAAAGTTGCGCCCGGTCTGACCGAGGATGACGACCACACCATCGGTCATGTACTCGCAGCCGTGGTCGCCGATGCCCTCGACGACCGCGCGGCCGCCCGAGTTGCGGACCGCGAAGCGTTCACCAGCGCGCCCGGCGACGAAGGCGTTGCCGCCCGTCGCGCCGTACAGCACCGTGTTCCCGACCAGTACGCCCTCGTGCGAGGGGAAGCCGGCATCGGCCGGCGGACGAATGGCGATCTCGCCGCCATTCATGCCCTTGCCGACGTAGTCGTTCGCCTGACCGGTCAGGTGCAGCGCCACGCCTCGAGTGAGCCATGCGCCGAAGGACTGACCGGCCGAGCCCTTGAATCGAAGCTCGATGGTGCCCTCGGACAGACCTTCGTCGCCGTACTTGCGAGCGACCTCACCGGAAAGGCGTCCGCCCACGGTGCGGTCGGTGTTCTTGATGGCGTAGGTCCGCTGGGTGCGGCGACCGGTGTCGATCGCCTCACGCACGTCCTCGATGATCTGGTCGTCGAGGGGAACGCCCGGCCGCGCATTGCGCTCCTGCATCTGGCGGTGCGGCTGCTTGCCCGTCGGGTCGACCGGCGCAATGACCTTCGAGAGGTCGAGGCGGTCGGCGCGCGCCCCATCGACGGGCGGGCGCTGGCGGAGCAGGTCGGAGCGCCCGACGAGCTCCTCGAGCTTCGCGTAGCCGAGCTCGGCCATCACCTCGCGCACCTCCTGCGCCACGAGGCGAAGGAAGTTCACGAGGAACTCCGGCTGGCCGAAGTACTTCTCCCGCAGGTCCTCGCGCTGAGTCGCGACGCCCACGGGGCACGTGTTGAGGTGGCACTGGCGGGCCATCTTGCAGCCGACGGCGATCATCGAGGTCGTGCCGAAGCCGTACTCCTCGGCGCCGAGCATGGCGGCGACCACGAGGTCGCGGCCCGAGTGCATGCCACCGTCGGTGCGCAGGCGGACGCGGCCTCGGAGGCCGTTGGTCACGAGGACCTGCTGTGTCTCCGCGAGGCCGAGCTCCCACGGGGAGCCCGCGTACTTGATCGAGGACAGGGGCGAGGCGCCCGTACCGCCGTCGGCACCGGAGATCTGGATGACGTCGGCGTAGCCCTTGGCTACGCCGGCGGCGATCGTACCCACGCCCTCCGAGGCAACGAGCTTCACGCAGATGCGTGCGCGCGGGTTCGCCATCTTGAGGTCGTAGATGAGCTGCGCCAGGTCCTCGATGGAGTAGATGTCGTGGTGCGGCGGCGGCGAGATGAGCGGAGTGCCCGGCATCACGTGTCGTAGCGTCGCGATGTAGGGCGACACCTTGTGCCCGGGCAGCTGCCCGCCCTCGCCCGGCTTCGAGCCCTGCGAGATCTTGATCTCGAGCTCGGTCGCGCCGGCGAGGTAGGCTGGCGTCACGCCGAAGCGGCCCGAGGCCACCTGCTTCACCTGTGAGTTGGCGTCGCGCTTGTCGCCCTGCGGCGAGTAGCGCCGCGGGTCCTCGCCACCCTCGCCGGTGTTGGAGCGCCCACCGAGGATGTTCATCGCGCGAGCGATGTCCTCGTGGGCCTCGGGCGAGAGCGCGCCGAGCGACATCGCGCCCGTCGCGAAGCGCTTCGTGATCTCCTCGATGGACTCGACCTCATCGATGGAGATCGGCTGGCGATCGCTCTCGAAGGCCATGAGGTCGCGGAGCGCCGCCGGTGGGCGCGCCCGCAAAAGCTCGCGGTATTCGAGGTACTCGGGCCAGCCGCCACCCTGCGCCACCTTGTGGAGGGCGCGCCAGACGGCCGGCTCGTTGGCGTGGTAGTCACCGTCGCGGCGGAACTTGTACCAACCGCCGTGCTCCATGCTGACGTCGGGATAGGCGCGCTCGTGGCGCTTGAGGACGTCGTTGGCGATGTCCTCGTAGTTCACGCCACCGATGCGCGAAGTGGTGCCGGGGAACGAGTGCTCGATGACCTCGTCGCCGACGCCCAGCGCCTCGAAGATCTGCGCGCCGTGGTAGGACGCGACGGCGGAGATGCCCATCTTCGACATGATCTTGAGGATGCCGGCGTCGACAGCCTGCTCGTACTTCCGCATCGCCTCGTCGATCGTGCGGTCGCCGAGCTCGCCGTTCGCAACGAGGTTGCGCAGCGTGTCGAACGCGAGGTACGGGTTAACCGCGCTCGCACCGAAGCCGATCAGAGCCGCGATGTGGTGAATGTCACGGGCATCGCCGGTCTCCGCCACGATGCTCGCACGCATGCGGCGACCGCGCCGGATCAGCTCGTGATGGACCGTCGACACCGCGAGGAGCATCGGAATCGGCGCCCAGAGCTCGTCCGTCATGCGGTCCGAGATCACGAGGACGGTGTGCCCCTCCTCGACGGCGAGGGCCGCCATCTCGCACAGCTCATCAAGGGCCGTGCGCAGCGCTGCGGCGCCGCCCACGACGGGGAAGCGCGCGTGCAGCGTCGTCAGCTTGAAGTCCTCGACGGGGGCCTGACGCAGCGCGGCGAGCTCCTCGTCCACCATCAGCGGGCTGGCGAGGTGCACGAGGCGTGCGGCCTCGGGCGCCGCCTCGAGCAGCGAAGCGCGCCGCCCGAGGTACGTGTCGAGCGACATCACGATCTCTTCGCGGATCGAGTCGATCGGCGGGTTCGTGACCTGCGCGAAGCGCTGCTTGAAGTACGTGTACAGCAGGCGCTCGTGGTCCTGCAGCGCCGACAGCGGCGTGTCGTCGCCCATCGAGCCGACGGGCTCCTTGCCGTCCTCAGCCATCGGCTTGATGACGTACTCGATCTCCTCGTGGGTGTAGCCGTGCAGGGTCTGCAGCACCTCGACGTCGCCATCGGCGTCGAGACGGACGTGGCCGTTGCTGCGGTGCTTCGAGGAGTCGAGGTGGTAGAGGTGGCGGCGCACCCAGTCGCCGTACGGGCGCCTCGCGGCGACCTCGCGCTTGATGTCGTCGTTGTGCAGCAGCTGCTGGCGCTCGGTGTCGACGGCGATCATCTGGCCGGGGCCGATGCGCCCGGACTCGATGATGTCGGCGAACGGCAGCTCGACGAGGCCGACCTCGGAGCCCATCATCACGAGGCCGTCACGCGTGACCTGGTAGCGCGCCGGCCGCAGGCCGTTGCGGTCCATGACGGCGGCGGCAATCGTCCCGTTCGTGAAGGCCACCGCGGCCGGGCCGTCCCACGGTTCAGTCAGGCAGGCGTGGTACTCGTAGAACGCGCGCAGCGTGGGGTCGAGGTTGGGCATGTTCTCCCACGCCTCGGGGATCAGCATCATCATCGCGTGCAGGACGCCTCGGCCGGACTGCATCAGCAGCTCCAGCGCCTCGTCGAGGGAGGCGGTGTCCGAACCGATCGGCCAGATCACCGGCAGCAGGTCACCGAGGTCGTCGCCCCAGATCGAGGAGACGAGCTCCGGGCCTCGGGCGTCCATCCAGTTGCGGTTTCCGAGGAGCGTGTTGATCTCGCCGTTGTGGGCGACGTAGCGGAACGGCTGCGCCAGCTTCCAGCTCGGGAGCGTGTTCGTGGCGAAGCGCTGGTGGAACAGCGCGATGCCCGAGACGCACATCGGGTTCCCGAGGTCCGGGTAGAACTGCGCCAGCTGCGGTGCAACCATCAGGCCTTTGTAGACGACCGTCCGAGCGGACATCGAGACGATGTAGGTGTCGAGGTCCTGCTCGCGGTATCCGCGCTCCGCACGACGCCGCGCGAGGTAGAGCGCACGCTCGTACTCGACGCCGCGCACGTCGTCCGGCGGGGCGATGAGCAGCTGCTCGATGCCCGGCAACGAGGAGAGCGCAAGGCCACCGAGCACCGAGGGGTCGATCGGCACCGGCCGCCAGCCGAGGACGGTCAGCCCGCTCTGCTTGACCGCATCCTCGAGGATCGCGCGCGCCTGCGGGCGGGCCGCCTCGTCGGTCGGCAGGAAGGCCATCGCGACGCCGAGCGTCTCGGGGTCCTCGATGGTGATGCCGAGGCCCGCGGCGTCCGCGGCGATGAGCTCGTAGGGGATGCCGATCGTCACGCCGGCACCGTCGCCCGAGGCCGCGTCGGCGGAGACCGCACCTCGATGGGTGAGGTTCACGACCGACTGAACGGCCATCTCCACGATGCGGTGGTCACGCCGGCCGTCGATGTAGGCGATGAACCCGGTCCCGCAGGCGTCGTGATCGAGGTCGGCGCTGTAGAGCGGCGCCTCGAGGCCCGTCAGCGTTCGCGCGAGTGGCCTGGTGACCGGGCCACGCGCCGACGCTTCGCGGGGCGGCCGGGGCGAGCGGTCGTCGGCGGAGCGTGCCACGAATGTCCCATTCCCTGCCTGCGGTGCGTCTCCCGGCCGAACCGGAAGAGAATCGCAAGCATACTCGATGCGCCACAGTCCCTGCGAGAGACGCACATATTGCGCGTTTCGTCACAATCTCGCAACACCGCTGCAAGCAGACGGCAGCGAATTGCCTGAAATCGGGCCCCCAAGGACCTGTCGACGCTACCCGAGGTCGACCGGCGGGCGTTCCTCCCACACGAGCTGGCGCTCGACGAGGTCCTGCAGCGCGCCGTCGTCCAGGCCGAGCCACTCGCCCAGGACGGCGCGGCTGTCCTGGCCCATGTCGGGCGAGCTGCCTCGGATGCCCCCGGGCGTCCTCGAAAGACGCACGGGCGTGTTCACGAGGGGGATGCGTCCGATGGTGTGGTGCTCGACCGGCACGAGCATCTCTCTCGCGGCGACCTGGGGCATCGCCGCCGTCTCGGGAATCGTGTTCAGTGGCCCGCACGGGATGCCGTATTGCTGCAGCCGCTCGACCCAGTCTGCCGTCGTGCGGTTGAGGAAGCCGGCCGCCAGCAGCGGCTCCAGCTCGCCGTGGTTGCGCGACCGTGCCTGCGAGGTGGCGAATCGAGGGTCGTCCGCCACCTCGACCACCCCGAGCTCCGCACAGAGCAGGTGCCACTGGTTCGGCACCCCCCACGCCAGCGCCACCACGATGTAGCCATCGGCCGTCTGGAACGCCTGGAACGGCACCGCCGAGGGATGGCGCGTCCCGAGGGGCTGCGGTGGCTCGCCGGTGACGTGGTAGCGCATGAAGGCGTTCTCGAGGATGGCGAGCTGGCAGTCGAGCATCGAGATGTCGACCATCTGCCCTCGACCCGACACGTCGCGCTCTCGCACGGCGGCGAGGATGCCGATGGCGGCGTACATCCCGGCCGCGATGTCGCCGAGCGAGAGGCCCGGACGCACCGGCCGGCCGCCCGGCTCGCCCGTGATCGACATCACGCCGCCGGCGCCCTGCACCACGATGTCGAGGGCGGGCTGGTCACGCATCGGGCCGGTCTGACCGAAGCCGGAGATCGCGCAGTAGATGAGTCTCGGGTTGAGCTCGCTCAACGCCTCGTAGCCCAGGCCGAGGCCGTCCATCGTGCCCGGTGTGAAGTTCTCGACGACCACGTCGACCTCGCGGACGAGGCGGCGGAAGAGCTCCTTCCCCTCCTCATCCTTGAGGTCGATCGCGATGCTGCGCTTGCCTCGATTGATCGAGAAGAAGTAGCCCGACTCACCATCGACCAGCGGGCCGGTGGTGCGCGCGACGTCCCCGTAGGGCGGGCGCTCGCACTTCACGACGTCGGCGCCGAGGTCCGACAGCGTCATCGTGCAGTACGGGCCCGACAGCACCCACGTCAGGTCGAGGATGCGCAGTCCCTCTAGCGGACCGGCCATGGCTCTTCTCCTTCCGTCGTCGCCACCTCGATGCTCGAGGCGACGACCGCGCCCTGTGGCGCGCGCAATGCGAGGTATACCCCGAGCAGCACGACCGCGGCGCCCACCCACTCGAACGCGGTCGGCGGCTCGTCGAGGACGGTCGCGGCGATCAGCGTCGCGCCCACCGGCTCGCCGAGGACCGCCACGGCCACGATCGCGGCCGTCAGCGAGCCGAGCGCCCAGTTGAACGCCGTGTGCCCGATCAGTTGAGGCACGAGCGCCAGCAGTGCGATGTAGATGTACGCCTCGCGGGGGTGGCCGCGCACCTCGACGCCACTGGCGAGCATCGCGGTCACAAGGATGACGGCGGCGATGCCGTAGACGACGCCGCTGTAAGCGAGATTCGAACGCCGCACACGCAGCCGGCGCCCCGCGATGAAGTACGCAGCCGCGAGGATTGCGCCCGTGAGCGCCAGCGCGTCGCCCGCGAGGGAGCCGCGATCACCGAGGTCGGAGCTCGCGAGGATGACCGCCCCGAGGCCCGCGACTCCGATGGCCGTGAGCAGCGCGCGGGTGGGACGCTCGCCCAGCAGCGGCCAGGCCGCCATCGCCACGAACAGCGGCTGCGTCGTGACCAGCACCACGCCGGCGACCACCGAGGTGCGCTGGACGGCCGCCACCCACGCGATGAAGTGCAGCGCGAGCGACACCCCCGCGAATCCGAGGACCAGCCACTCGTCGCGCGTGAGGGACCGCAGCTCGTCGCGACGCCACAGCAGCGCCGCCCCGGCCACCGGTGGCGCCGCCATCGCGAGCCGCAACGCGGCCACGACGAGGACGGGCGCCTCCGCGAGGCGGATCAGCGGCGCCGCCCACGACACCGCGGCCACGCCCAGCGCAAGCGCCAGCCACTGGCCTCGGGTCACGCGCTCGCCCCGAAGGCCGTCGGGGCCTCGCCGCGACTCGACGTCGCGACGGCAGCAGCGATGGCCGTCGTGAAGGGGACGGCCGCAACGATGCCGATCGAGCCCACCAGCGTGCGGAGGACCTCGACGGCGAGGATCTCGCGGTTGATGAGCACGCCCGCGCCCTCGGTCTGCGTGAAGAGGATGAGCAGCACGGGCAGCGACGCACCGGCATAGGCCAGCACGAGGGTGTTGACCGTCGAGGCGATGTGGTCGCGGCCGACCACCATCCCTCGCGAGAACAGCTCACGGGCGGGCAGCTCGACGTTGGCGCGCCGCAGCTCAAACACCGTCGAGGCTTGCGCCATCGCCACGTCGTCGAGCACCCCGAGCGTCCCGATGACGAACCCGGCCACGAGCAGACCTCGAGGGTCGAGCCCGGCGAAGAGCGCGGCGGCGGTGGCCGCGTCCTCGTCGGCGAGGCCGGTGAGGTGGGCAGCCTCGAACGTCCCCTGCGCGAGGAGGACCGTCAGGAGCAGCGCGGCCGCGGTGCCGGCCAGCGCGACCAGGCTCCGCCATTGCACGCCGTGCGAGAGCACGAACGTCGCCGCCATGATCGTCACCGATCCAATGAGCGCGACCAGCAGCGGCTCATGGCCGTTGAGGATCCCGGGCACGATGAAGCGTGCAAGCACGAAGAAGGAAACCCCGAGGCCGACGAGCGAGCGCACGCCCTTCCAGCCTCCGACAGCCGTCACGAGGAGCGCGAACAGCGCCGTCAGGCCCAGGAGGAGCGGCGTCCGCACGCGGTCGACGATCGCGAAGACCTCGCCGTTCGGCCCCTCGGAGACGCGGAGCAGCACGCGGTCGCCTGCCTCGACGGCGAGCGCCTCGCGACTGGGCCCGACGAGTTGCTGCGTGACGGCCACCCGCCGGCCCTCGACGGCGACCTCGACCTCGCGCGTCAGCGCCTCGCCGAGGGGAGTCTCCTCGACGCGCTCATCGAGCACCGATGCGACGGTCCCGCGGACCGTGCGCCCGAACGTCTCCCGCTCTTCGATGTCGAACCCCGCGGCGACGGGCCACACGACGGTGACCGCGAGCACCAGCAGCGCCACACCGGCGAGCACCGCACCGCGCCACGCCCGAGGCAGCTGCACATCCTGCATGCACAGACGGTAGTCGGCGCCGAGGGTCGGAGCGACCGAGGCCCCACGTGCGTCCGACCAGCCTCGATTGACACGCCTGCCGCCACCACCAAAGATGCCGGGGGTGAGTGCCGTGCGGCGAAGGGTGCAGCAGTGCGCATCGGCGTGGTATTCCCACAGCTCGAGATTGGCGCTGACCCTGCTGGTGTGCGCGCCTTCGCGGAAGCAGCCGAGGCCGCCGGCTACGACCACCTGATCGCCTACGACCACGTCCTCGGCGCGAACCCGGACCGTCCCGGCGGTTTCCGAGGCGCCTACACCCACGAGTCGCTCTTCCACGAGCCGCTGGTGCTGTTCGGCTACCTCGCGGGGCTGACGCAGCGCCTCGAGCTGTGGACCGGCATCCTCATCCTGCCGCAGCGCCAGACGGCCCTCGTCGCGAAGCAGGCGGCCGAGGTGGCCGTGCTCTCCGGTGGGCGGCTCGTCATGGGCGTCGGTGTTGGCTGGAACGAAGTCGAGTACGAGGCGCTCGCCGAGGACTTCCACACCCGCGGGCGCCGCATGGAGGAGCAGGTCGCGCTGCTGCGTGATCTCTGGAAGCACCACTCGATCTCTTTCGAGGGGCGCTTCCATCGAGTCACCCGCGCCGGCATCAACCCGCTCCCGCCCGACCGCATCCCGATCTGGATGGGCGGCGAGGCCGATCGCGTGATGGCGCGCATCGGCCGGATTGCCGATGGCTGGCTGCTGCAGCCTCGACTGCGCGAGCAGCCGGGCGGCGTCGCGCCGTACCTCGAGAAGATCCACGAGGCAGCGCGGGCCGCTGGCCGCGACCCTGCCGAGATCGGCGTCGAGAGCCGCGTCTCGGTGGCGATGGGCAGCGTCGAGCAGCAGATCGAGCGCGCGCACGAGTGGCGCGAGGCCGGCATCACGCACCTCACGCTGAACACGATGGACGCCGGCCTCAGCTCCGTGGCAGCGCACGTCGAGGCAATCGAGGCCTTCAAGGCCGCCTGGGACCGAGAGGCCGCGACCGCATGAGCCCTGAGCCCGCGCTCAACTGGAACGCGCTCACCGAGGAGGCCACGAGCCTGCTCTCGGAGTACGTGCGTATCGACACGGTGAATCCGCCCGGCAACGAGACGCGCGCGTGCGAATGGCTCGGCCGCATCCTTGATGACGAGGGCATCCCGCACCGCCTCGTGGGCGCGACCGAGGACCGCGCGACGCTCATCGCGACGCTGCCCGGCGACGGCTCCCGAGGCAAGTCGCTGATCCTGCTCAACCACACGGACGTCGTGCCCTTCGAGGTCAAGCACTGGACCGTCGATCCCCTCGGCGGCGAGGTGCGGGACGGCTACGTCTGGGGGCGTGGCGCGCAGGACATGAAGGGGATGGGCATCATGGAGCTCATCGTCTTCCTGCTCCACAAGCGGCACGGGCTGCCGCTCAAGCGCGACCTCACCTTCATCGCGGTCGCCGACGAGGAGGCGGGTTCCGCGTTCGGTGTCGAGTACCTCGCAACGGACCACCCCGAGGTCCTCGATTGCGAGTACGTGATCAACGAGGGCGGGGGCGGCAGCACCGAGGTCTTCGGCGTCGAGCGCCCCACCTTCAACATCGGTGTGGCGGAGAAGGGGCCGTTCTGGCTCAAGCTCACGGCGCATGGGCGGCCCGGCCACGGTTCGGTGCCACACGACGACAATGCCGCCGACCGCCTGGTCCGCGCCCTTCAGCGCATCCAGGACTGGCAGCGGCCGCGCATCCCCACGCCCGAGGTGCTGGAGTACTTCCACCAGCTGCACGACGCCGGCGTCATCACCGAGCCGGTGAACGACCAGCTGCTCGAGCGGCTCGCGGCCGAACACCCGCGTATCCACTCGGTGCAGACGAACTCGATTTCGCTGACCACCCTCGATGCGGGCGTGAAGCACAACGTCATCCCCGCCGAGGCCCATGCCACGCTCGATGTCCGACTCGTGCCGGGTTACGACCCCGACCGCTTCCTCGACGAACTGAAGGCGGTCATCAACGACGAGCGCGTGGAGATCGAGGAGGTCTTCAACTCCTCGACGCCGCCCTCACCTCTCGACACCGAGCTGTACGCGGTCATGACGCGCGCAGCGAAGAACGCCATCGAGGACGCGGTCGTCGTGCCCGGCGTCTCGACGGGCTTCACCGACTCGAGGGTCTTCCGGCGCCTCGGGATGGCCGCCTACGGCTTCGTGCCGATCCTGACCGCGCCCGAGGACCAGGGCCGCGTCCACGGTAACGACGAGCGCATGTCGATCGAGAACCTCCGCCTCGGCATGCAGATCCTGTACGAGACGGTGCGCGGCATCTGCGGTTAGACCTCGGTCCGCGCGCTCGCAAGCAGCAAGGAGACTCACATGCGTCTGGATGACATTCAGAAGATCGGCGTGCTTGGCGGCGGCGTCATGGGCGGCGGCATCAGCCAGGTCATGGCGATCGCCGGCTTCGAGGTGATCGACCGCGACCTCACGACTGAGCTCAATCACAAGACCCGCGACACGATCCTCAACACCCGCTTCGGCATCCGCCGCGCCGTCGAGATCGGCAAGCTCGACCAGACGGACGCCGAGACCGCCATCGCAAACCTCCACTTCACGACTCGGATGGAGGACCTCGCGGACTGCGACTTCGTCATCGAGGCGGTGCCGGAGAACCTCGAGCTGAAGCAGCAGGTCTTCAAAGAGCTCGACGAGATCGTGAAGCCCGAGGCGATCTTCGTATCCAACACCTCTGGTTATGTCATTGCAGAGATCGCGCAGGACGTCTCGGACCAGCGCAAGACGCAGTGCGCCGGCATGCACTTCTTCAGCCCGGTGCCCGCGATGAAATCCGTCGAGGTCATCTACATCGACGGCGTGACTACGCCCGAGACCGTCGAGGCCGTGCGCGGTGTCGGCGAGCGCGCCGGCAAGATCGTCTCGCTCGTGAAGGACGCGCCGGGGACCTACGGCTTCCTCGTGAACCGGATCTACGCTGCCGCGCGTCGCGAGGCCGACAAGATCCTCGAGGAGGGCATCGCCACCGAGGAGGACATCGACAAGGGCATGAAGTTCGGGCGGAACTGGCCCGTCGGCATTTACGAGAGCCGCAACGCGACGCGCCAGGGCTGGCTCTAGCGAGCGACCCTCGAGGTCAGCGCCCGGAGGTGAAGCCCCGGATCAGCCCGAGGCCGAGCGCTACGCCGAGGCCCGCGACCACGACGCCGACGAGGAACGCCAGCGGCGCGAGATCACCGGTCCCGATCGCACCGCCGGCGATGGCGATCGAGCCGCCAACGACCAGATAGCCGGGGAATCGGTCCATGCCTCGACCTCACGAATCGATGCCGGGGTGTGAGCCGCAGTCTAGCCCGCGCCGGCCTCGAGGGCGGACTCGATCTTCTCGCGGATGAACGACTCCGGCACAGGGCCGAAGAAGCGCTCGGCCACCGAGTTGCTGTCCGGCTCGAGGACGGCGAAGGCCGGGTGCGACGGCACGCCGAGCGTGTCCGCGAGCGCGCTGTCGTCGCCTCGGTCGTAGTCGAGGATCACGAAGTTGATGCGTTCCTGGTACTCGAGTCGGAGCCCGTTCACGACGGGCCGTGTCATCGCGCAGAACGGTCACCAGATGGCATCGACGTACACCAGCGTCGGCTTCCCGTTCGCCGGGAGGTAGGCGCCCGTCGAGTCGACGATGTCACCGGGCGGCTCATAGCCCGCGGGCACGAGGACGGCTGGGCCGGTTGGGAACGGGAATGCCGAGGTCACCTCGGCTGTGGCACGCGCAGGCGCCGAGGCCGTCGCAGCGGCACTCGCGTCGCCCGCACCCGTCGAGGCGCCCTCGTTGCCGGGCGCATCGCTGCCGCAGGCCGCGGCCAGCGCCGCAACGGCGACGATCCAGGCGAGGCCAACGAACGGCGCGTAGCGCCTCGAAGGTCGCTTCTTCATGAGTCCAGCGTAGCCTCGAGGCGCTGAAGACATGTGACGAGGATTACGCCGCTCCCGCCAGCGGCCGCTACTGCTTGCTGTTGTCCCAGCTCGCGATCTTGCGCGGCGTCACGCGCACCAGCGGGCGGCGACCACGGTTCTCGGTCGGCAGCTTGTCCTCGGGCACGCCGCGGCGGCGCAGACCCTCGCGCTGGAGCTCGAGGACCTGGGCCTGGTCCTCGATGACCGTTGCGTCCCCCTGGATCACGGCGCCCTTGAGGTCGCCCATACCCTCGCCGGCATCGAGGACGAGGCAGACCTTCGGGTCGCGCTTCACGTTCGCGAGGCGCTGGCCGCGCATGTTGAGGTAGATGTCGTCATCGATGCGGAAGTAGCCGAGCGGCACGACGTGCGGATACCCGTCGCGCCCGTTGGTGGCGAGGCGAATCCAGCGCGGTCCGTTGTCGAGCCAGGCGTTCACCTCGTCGCGAGTCATCTCGGCCATCGATGTCGTCCCTCCGGTGGTGACGCCGCCCGCTAGTCGTTCAGCGCGGCATCGACGATCTCGTCGACGCTCGGCGGCGGGTCGGCGTCCTGATAGCGGTCGAGGCGACTGTAGAGGTCGGCGGCGGCGGCGTGGAAGCCTCCCGGCAGCCCGGACGCCTCGAAGGTCGCCGAGATCTCCTCCATCTCGCCCACCCAGCGCCACGCCTTCGGCGCCGCCCCCTGCAGCCGGCGCTCGAGGCCGTTCACGAGGTCGGGCTGCGAGGTTCGCCACTCCTCGAGGAGCGCAGCCTCGACACCCTCGCGGCGCGCGACGGCGAGAATCGAGGTGACGAGGGCGGTGCTGCCCTTCGTGTAGGCGGCGTAGGTCATCTTGAGCGTGGAGGCGGCTCCCGCCCCGCCCTCGATGACGACGACGCCGAGGGGGCTACCCTCGAACCAGCGTGCGGCCTCGGCTGCCCCGTCCCCCGAGAGGTAGAGCCTCGTGGTACCCGCTCGCCACGCGGGCCCGCCGACGATGCCGCCGTCGACGAAGCGCGCCCCCGCGGCCTCGACGATCGAGGCGACCGAGCGGGCGGTGGCGGGCGAGACGGCGTTCGCGTCGAGGTAGGTGCCGGCGAACCCGAGGCCGGCAACCTGCCGCGCGACGTCCTCGGCGGCGTGGGGTGGGCACACGCTCACGATCGCGTCCGAGGCCGCGACGAGCGCCTCGACGCTGCCCGCATCCTCGAGCCCCCCTCGCGCCGCGCGCTCGGCAGTGGCGCCGCTCCGGCCGTCCGAGGCCCACAGCACGCGCGCGTTCCCGGTCGCTGCCGCGCCAATGCTGGAGCCCATCGCGCCCGGATGCAGGAGCCCGATCGTCCGTGTCGGTGTGGTCATCTCTGTCGACCTCCCTCGAGGCGTGACACCTCGATGCAGGGGGAGGTTACCATCGGCCCTCGCCGCCACCGGCGGCCGGAGGTGCCGTGAACGAACTGCCGATCCCCGCCGGACCCGAGGGGCTCGAAGCCGCGTGGATGACCGAGGTGCTGCGCGCCGACGGCGTGCTCGACGCCTCGGCGCGCGTCCGACGCCTCGATGCCGCGACCATCGGCGCGGACAGAGGCATCGGAGGCCAGGTGGCGCGCGTGGCCCTCGAATACGACAGCGCGGGCCCCGAGGCGCCCCGCTCGCTCATCGCGAAGTTCCCCAGCGCCGTCGAGGTCACACGTGCCGGCGGCCGCTACCTGCGCCTTCCTGAGCGCGAGGTGCGCCTCTACCGCGAGCTCGGGCCCGGGCTGCCGCTGCGCACCCCACGCTGCTACCACGCCGCCGTGGACGAGGCCGGCGACGCCTTCGTGATCCTGATGGAGGACCTCGGCGAGGCGACCTTCGGCGACGACCTCGAGGGCGCGAGCGACACCCAGCTCGAGGCTGCCATCGAGGCGCTCGCGTCGCTGCACGCCGCCTGGTGGAACGATTCCGCCCTCGATGCCCTCGGCTGGATGCCGGCCATCGATGAGCGAGCGGCGCAGTGGCAGCGCATGTTCACGGTCGCCTGGCGCGACACCACCTCGGCAGCGGCCGACGGCTCTCCGAGCGCTCAGGCCCTCCTCGAGGTCGTGCCGGCAGAGGCGCGAAGCCTCGTCGATCGCCTCGTCCGAGAGGGTCGAGGGGCGGTCGAACGGCTGGCGCGCTCGCCTCGGACGCTGCTGCACGGCGACTTCCGCCTCGACAATCTCTGTTTCGGCCTGCCGGACGGTTCGCCGATCGCCGTGATCGACTGGTCGAACGCGACACGCGGACCGGGGCCCTACGACCTTGCGTACCTCAGCAGCGTCGGGCTCTCACCCGAACGCCGGCGCGAGCGCGAGACCGAGACCCTCACGCGCTACCACGCGCTGCTCCTCGAGCGCGGCGTCGAGGGCTATGACCTCGACGCGTGTCGGCGCGACTACGTGCTGTCGTTCCTCGAGCCGCTGATGCGGATGTTCTTCCTGCTGGCGCGCGGACACACGGAAGGCGGCGGTGACCGTGCCTACCGCGTGCTGGCGCAGGTGGTACGCAATGCGTCGATCGCGGCGCTCGACCTCGAGGCCGCGCGATACCTCGAGGACTGAGCGCCGGCCGGCCCCACCTATTGGACCGCGATCGTCCCCGTCATCGAGGGATGCACGTTGCAGTGGAACGAGAACGAACCCGCCGCGTCGAACACGACCTCGAAGGTCTCGTTGGTCTCGATGAGGCCCGAGTCGAACGCGTCGTCGTCGGCCGAGACCGTGTGCGGGACGCCGTCGCGATTCTCCCAGCGCACCGTGGTGCCCACCGGCACGGTGATGCCCTGTTCGAAGGCGAAGTCCTCGATCTCGGTCTCGTAGTCGTTGTCACCGGACTCCGGGCTGGAGGTGGAGCTGGCCGTCGCCGTCGATGTCGATTCGGGCGTCGACTCGGGCGTCGAGGTCGACTCCGACGTCGCGGTGCTCGTCGCCTCGGCAGTCGCGCTCGAGGTCGCCGACTCCGTCGAGGCTGCCTCGACGGTCGCACTTCCCTCGGACGTCGAAGTGGCGCTCGCGGCCTCGGTCGCACTTTCGGTCGGATTCGCGTCGTCGCTGCTGTCGGAGCAGGCGGCGACGAGCAGCAGCGCGCTCGCGAGCGCGAGCGGCAGGAGGAACAGGCGGGTCCAGCGCACCAGGAGACTCCTCACCGGCGAGAGCGCCGATGAGGGTCCCATACCGGCTGCCGAGGCGGCTAGCCCCTCGGCAGCCCGAGGCCGCGCGTCGCGATGATGTTGCGCTGGATCTCGGAGGTGCCGCCCGCGATCGTGCTCGACACCGATGCGAGATAGTCCCGCGCGACCGTGCCGCGCCCGGCCTCCTCGCGGTTCGGGTCCATCAGGTTGCCGTACAGCCCGTAAAGCCGAAGTGTCGTGAGCGTGATCCGCTGGTTGAGTTCCGAGGTGAACAGCTTGGCCGTCGAGGCCTCGTAGCCGGGCACGAGGTTGTGCGCCTGCATAGTCACGACGCGGTACGAGAACAGCTTCGCGACTTCGGCCTCGGTCCAGCGGTCGGCGAAGGCGACGCTCAGCTGGTTGTTCCGACCGAGCATCGAGACACCCTCGGGCACCTGCTTCGCCCCATCGATGATCTCGCGCAGCCCGCGCTGCACCCCTACGGAGGTGCCGATCCCGGAGCGCTCGTAGTCGGTCAGCGTCATGCCGACGTACCAGCCCCGGTTCTCGTCGCCCACCATGTTCTTCGCGGGGACACGCACGTCCTCGAAAAAGACCTCGTTGAAGCCGGAGGCGCCGGACATCTGCGCAAGCGGGCGGACCGTGATGCCCGGCGTCTGCATGTCGAGCATGAAGAACGAGATGCCTCGGTGCTTGGGCGCGTCCGGGTCGGTACGCGTCAGCATGTAGATGGCGTCGGCGTACTGGGCGCCCGAGGTCCAGATCTTCTGGCCGTTGATGACGTACTCGTCGCCGTCCCGCGCCGCGCGCGTCTGCAACGAGGCGAGGTCGGACCCCGATCCCGGCTCCGACCAGCCCTGCGCCCAGTGCACCTCGCCGCGCAGGATCCGAGGCAGTTGCTCCTCCTGCTGCTCCTTCGAGCCGTGCACGATGAGCGTCGGACCCAGCATCATCACGCCGAAGCCGCCGACGTTCGTGGCGCCGGCCTCGGCGAGCTCCTCGTTGAGGATGAACTGCTCCTTCACGGAAAGTCCCGCGCCGCCGTACTCCTTCGGCCAGTGCGGCGCGATCCAGCCCTTCTCGACGAGGGCGTCCCGCCAGCGCTCGAAGCCGGCACGCACCTCGGGGTCCGCACTGCGGCGGTCCGCGCCCGGATTCACCTCGCGCTTCGGGGCGTTCGCCTCGATGAACGAGCGAACCTCGGCGCGAAACGCGGCCTCTTCGGCGCTGTCCTGGAACTCGACCATCGTGCCCTCCTCGAGGTGGATCTTGTCGGGTACTAGCGGGTGAGCCAGGCGAACCGCTGCGGGCGGCGCTTGGCGTCCGGGTCGAGGTCGACGTTGATCAGCGACGGGATGTCGAGCGTCAGCGCCTCCTTGAGAGCGGCGGCGAGCTCGTCCGGCGTCGCGACGTTGTAGCCCTTGCCGCCGAACGCCTCCATTACCTTGTCGTAGCGGGCGCCCTCCTTGAAGCCGCCCGGTGGCAGGTTGCCGGCGTCGATGTCGACGTGGTGACCGCCGATCCCGTTGTTCACGAAGACGACCCACGTGATCGGCAGCTTGTGGCGCGCCGCGACCTCGACCTCCATGCCGGCGAATCCGAAGGCCGCGTCGCCCTGCAGCGCGAGCACGCGCTTGCCGGGATTCTCCACCTGCGCCGCGAGCGCGAAGCCATGACCGAGGCCCATCGAGCCGAACGAGCCGGCATCGAGGCGATGACGCGGCAGGAAGTTGTCGAGCACGGTGCGGGAGATGTCCATCGTGCTGGCGCCCTCGGCGACGACGATCGTGTCGCGGCCGATCGCGTCTCGGATCTCCTTCAGGGCGCGGTAGTAGCCCATCGGAACGGAGTCGTCCGCCATCATGGCGTTGACGCCCTCCTGGTTGCGATTCGCCTCGGCGCGCACGGACTGCGTCCATTCGGAGTCGTCCGGGAACGTCCACGGCTCGGCCTCGAGGGCCTCGTTCAACTGACCGAGGGTGGCCTTCGCGTCACCGACGAGGCCGACCTCGGCCGGCACGTTCACGCCGATCTCCTCGCCGTTGAGGTCGAGCTGGATGACGCGCACGTCCTCCTTGTACCGAGGCGGCATGCCGTAGTGGAGCATCCAGTTGAGGCGCGCCGCAACGAGGAAGATCACATCGGCGTTCTGCAGCACGTACGAGCGGGCGGCGGCGGCCGACTGCTCGTGGTCGTCCGGGAGGATGCCCTTCGCCATCGGCATCGCGAGGTAGGGGATGCCCGTCGACTCGACGAACTGGCGCACTTCCTCCTCGGCGCGCGACCAGGCGACGCCCTTGCCGATGATGATCAGCGGGCTCGAGGCGCTCTTCAGGGCCTCGAGGGCCTTCGCGACGTCGGCGGGGTCGGCCTTCGGGCGCGGCGGGTCCGGGACGCGCGGCACCCACTGCACCTCGTCCTCATCGACCTTGCCGGTGATGATGTCGCCCGGCAGGTCGAGGAAGGACGGGCCCGGGATGCCGTGAATCGACTTCCGCACGGCTTCCGCGATGAAGATGGGGATGCGCTCCGTCGAGGTGACGCGTGAGGCGAACTTCGCGTAAGGGAGCATGGGCGTCAGGAGGTCGGCCTCCTGGAAGTCGCCCATCGTGACTCGAGACTGCTCGCCGGCGCCGCCAAGCATCAGCAGCGGCCAGCGGTTCGACCAGGCGTTCGCGAAGGCGGCGACGGCGTTCAACGCACCGGGGCCCGAAACGACCAACGAGGTGCCGATGCGGCCGGAGAGATACGAGGTGGCCTGCGCGGCATACGTCGCCGGCATCTCGTGTCGCGTGCCGATGTAGCGAATGCCCTCGCGCTGGGCGGCGGACGCGATGGTGGTGACGGGGATGCCCACCACCCCGTACATCGAGGTCACGCCCTGCGTCTTGAGCGACCTCGCGATGATCGTTGCGCCGTCGATTTCGGCCACTGTCTCCCCCTCGTCCTCGTGTGTGCAGTCCGGACGCCGCACGCCGTCCGGGGCATGCTAACCCTTGCGCGAACGCGCTGCATCGAGCGGCTGAGACCCCGACCAGGCGGCGACGACCGCGCGCCCAGTGTCCGACGCTTACGGCACGTCCGAGGCCGCTTCGGCCGCAGCGATGCCGGCCGGCAGCAGGTCGCCGAAGACCGGACCGAGGTTCTTCTGGCGCAACACGCCATCCCGGTCGATGAAGAACGTCGCGGGCAGTCCGAGCACGCCGAATCGCGTCGCGACGGCGCCGTCCTCCGTGTCGAAGGCGATCGGGAACGTGGCCCCCACGTCGTCGAGGAAGGCTCGCGCGTCGGACCTCGAGTCGAGCGCCAGCGCGTCGACGCCGAGGATCACGAGGTCACCTCCATCGCCGCGCTCCTTGTGCGCGGCCTGGAACTCGGGGAACTCGGCTCGGCACGGGCCGCACCAGCTCGCCCAGAAGTTGAGGACGACTGTCTGGCCTCGAAAGTCGGAGAGGCGAATCACGCCGCCCTCGTTCGCCTCGACCGCGAAGTCGGGCACCGGCTCACCGAGGGCGACCGCGCGGTCATCGAGCAGCCCGAGGCGCGTGTCGGCGCTCGCCTCGTCCTTGGCCGTCTGCTGGCGCACGAAGAGGCCGCCCACCACGAGGACGATGGCCACGACGGTGAGGTAGCGAAGAGCGGTACGGAGGTCGATGGCCGGCACGGCCCGATCTTCGCACTCCGTCCCGGCGCGCGCAGCCGCTCCGGGACTGTCCGGTCTGTCCCTTCGCGCAGGTGCCCGTTTACCATCGGCACGTGACAGCCACGCCTTCCGATGCCCTCGATCGTGCCGCGCGCCTCCTCGCGAGCGCGCGCCACGCCGTCGTGCTGGCCGGCGCAGGTATGTCGAAGGAGTCCGGCATCCCCACCTTCCGAGGCGAGGGCGGGCTCTGGACGACTCGCGGAGAGCCGCCGCTCAACCAGTACGAGACCTTCGCGATGGACCCGGTCCGCTGGTGGGAGCGGCGCCTCGAGCAGCAGGCGCACGCCGATGAGTTCGCCGAGGCCCTCGAGGCCGCGCAGCCGAACGACGGGCATCGGGCACTGGCCGACCTCGAGGCCGATGGCATCGTCGGGCACGTCATCACCCAGAACATCGATGACCTGCACCGCCGCGCCGGGCAGACGCGGCTGACCGAGATCCACGGCAACCGCTACTGGATGCGCTGCGTCCGCTGCGAGTCACGCTGGCCGCGCGAGGAGTTTCCCGTCGACGCCGCCTCGCTGCCACCGATCTGCGCGCAGCCCGGGTGCGGCGGCATCGTGAAGGGCGACACGGTGATGTTCGGCGAGCCGATCCCTCCCTCGGCGTTGCAGCGCTGCGGCCTCGAGACCTCGAGGGCGGACGTCTTCCTGGTGGTCGGCACCTCTGCCGTCGTGTACCCGGCCGCGCAGTACCCCATCCAGGCCGCCAGCCGAGGCGTCCCGCTCATCGAGGTGAATCCCGAGCCAACGCCGCTCTCCGAGATCGCCGACGTCATCCTGCGCGAGCCATCGGGAGACGCGCTCCCCCGCCTCGTTGAAGCGGTGCGCGCCGTTCGGGCCTCGAATGCCGGTTCAGGGGCGGGGGGCGCTTCCTGATGCTCGGTCTGCTATTCGGCACCGACGAAGGCCTCTTCGAGCTGATCCCGGGCGACACGCCGCGGCGGGTCATCGACGACGGCCCCGTGCTTTCGATTGACTATCGCGACGGCGTCGCGCTGGCAGCCGGACCTCGAGGAGCGTGGCTCCACGATGGCACGAGCTGGACCGAGACGTGGCGTGGCGACGAGTCGACACTCGGCCGGTCCGTGCGCATCGATCCCGCCGGCACGCTCTACCTCGGCCTCGAGCCCGCAGCGCTGCTCGTCGCCGAGAAGCCGGGCGCCGAGTGGGCGCCCATCGAGGGCGTGCGGACGCTGACGCGCCACGAACGCGACATTCGGACGCCGCCCGGCGCGTCGGCGCCCTACGTCTCCGGACTCGCCTTCGCACCCGACGGCTTCGTCGTGGGCGTCGCAGGCGGCGGGGCGTGGTCCACGCGCGACCGAGGCGCCAACTGGCTTCGACGCTCGGAGGGCCTCGACCCGATGGTGCGGCGGCTGTGGGAGCACCCTGAACGCGGCGACCGCATGTACGCCAGCGCCGATTCCGGGATGTACCGCACGGACGACGGTGGCTTCACGTGGGTACAGTCGCTCCGAGGCCTCGACCGCAGCATTGGCGGCGACGTCGCCGTCGTGCCGGGCGCGCCTGACCGCCTGCTCCTCAGCGTCTCGAGGCAGGCTGACGGGCAGGGCGGCGCGCTCTTCAGCTCGACGAACGGCGGGCTCACCTGGCAGATGGAGCCGCTGGGCGACGCTTCGGACTTCGCCTACGTGCCTCGGATCGCGCGCGTCTGGGACAGCGAGGACACGCTGTTCGCGCTGGCTGGAGGCACGGCGTTCGGCTCCCACGACGGCGGTCGAACCTGGGTCGGCCTCGCCGACGGGCTCCCCGAACGCGTGCACGTGCTGGTCGGCGCCCTCTAGCACCTCGGGCCGAAATGCGCCCTTCGATGTAACCAGCGCGCGTGGTAACCTGCCGGATTCGTGGACTCCCGCGCGGTTCTGCGCGACTCCACTCAGGAATTCGAAGGGACACGCGACTCGATGGCGGCGGCACAGCGTTCGACGGACGGCGTGATCGAGGCGAACGGCCTCGAATTCCACTACCAGGAGTGGGGCGACTCGCGGTCGCGCCACGCGATCATCATGCTGCACGGCTTCGCGCAGACCTCGGCGGCGTGGGAAGAGACCGCCGTCGATCTCGCGCGCGAGTACCGGGTCATCGCCCTCGATCAGCGCGGCCACGGCAGCTCACAGCGAGCGAGCGACCGCGATTACACCCGCGCCACGCAGGTCGAGGACCTGGTCGCGATCATCGAAGCCCTCGGACTGCGCAGCGTCACGCTCGTCGGCCACGCGATGGGCGGCGCGAATGCCATCTGCTACGCCGCCGAGCACCCCGACGTCGTCAGCGCCCTCGTCGTCATCGAAGCGGCACCCGAGGTGCTGCGCAGCGGCATCGAGACGCTCCGGCGCGTGCTCCTGACCTCGGCATCCGAGTTCTCGACCCTCGATGAGGTGAGCGAGGTCTTCCGCGAGTACTACCCCTACGCCACCACGGAGCAGCTCGACCGCCGCGCCCGCGCCGTCGCGACCGTCACGCCGGATGGCTCTTACACCTGGGACTTCGACCCGGTCTTCCGCGAGTCGACGGCTCGTCCGCCCGAGCCGGACCCCGGCCAGCGCCGCCTCGTGGACCTCTGGGACTGCGTCGACCGCGTGCAGTGCCCGACGATGATCATTCGCGGCGCCGAGACCGACATGCTCACCAGCGAGGCGATTCAGCGCCTCCACCGGCGCATCGCCGGCTCGCGCGTGTCGCTCATCGAGGAGGCCGGGCACGCCGTGCCGACGGACCAGCCCGCCGCCCTCGCGCTGACGATCCGCGAGTTCCTGCAGAGCCTGACGAACGCCCTCTAGCGCCTCGAGGCGCTCCGAGAGCTAGTCGGGCGGCGTGCCGAACGCGCCCGCATCGCGCAGCGCCTCGATCTCCGGCCAGCTGTAACCGGCCTCGAGCATGACGGCCTCGGTGTGCTCGCCGAAGCGCGGCCCGAGGTGGTCGAGGTGCGCCGGCGACTTCGAGAGGTGCACGGGCGAGCCGACGATCGGCCACTCCGTGCCCTCCTCGTCGGCGACCTTCACGAGGTAGTCGTTCGCCCACGCCTGCTCGTCCTCGCTGATCTCGAGGTAGTCGGCCACCGGCTGCACGAGCAGGTCACGCTCGTGGAACAGCCGCACCCACTCGTCACGGCTCTTGCGCTTGAAGATCTCGTCCATCTTCGCCACGACCTCGCGATGTCGAGGCAGGCGCTCCGCCGCCGTGCCGTAGGGCGGCTCCGTGAGCTCGGGCGCCTCCATGACCTCGCAGAACTGCTTCCACCACTTGTCGGCAGGCAGCGCGCCGATCATGAACCACTTGCCGTCGCCGGCCTCGTAGTGCGTCCAGGTCGGGCCTCGATCCAGCCGGTCCCGCGGCGGCGTGAGCGCGCCCGCCCACATCGCCCCGGTAATGCCGAAGGACTGAATGCACATCTGCGAGCCGTAGAGCGAGGTGTTGACCTCCTGCCCCTCGCCCGTCCGCTCGCGATGCAGCAGCGCGAGGACGATGCCGTAGCCCGAGACGAGCGCGCCGACGTGGTCGGCCTGTGGGAAACCCGCGGGCGTGGGGTCACCATCGGAGCCCATAGTGACCGACATGAAACCGCCACGAGCCTGCGCCAGCGTGTCCATCGCTCCCGTGTGACGCTCGGGCCCGAGGTGCCCCCAACCGCTCGCCGAGGACAGGATGATCCTCGGGTTCCGCTCCGTCAGCGTCTCGTAGGTGATGCCGAGGCGCTCGATGGCGCCGCCCCGAAGGTTGTTGTGGAAGACGTCGGCCCCTTCGACGAGGCGCCAGAAGACCTCTTTGCCGCGCTCGTTCTTCAAGTTCAGGGTGATGGATCGCTTGCCTCGATTCAGCGCATCGAAGTAGGCGACGCGCTGTGGATTCGGGCTGGTGAGCGCGCCCACGCCCCGGCCGGGGTCGGGCAGCTCGTACGACTCGATCTTGATGACGTCGGCGCCCATGTCGGCGAGCATCGCCGTGGCATAGGTCCCCTGCTGCCAGATAGACAGGTCGAGGATCCGGTACCCCTCGAGTGGTCGTGGCATCTCAACACCTCGCGGTCCGTGCGGCGATCCGTGCGCAAGACGCGCGTATTGTCACACACCGGCGCAGCCTCGGCGGTCGATAGCGAGGTGCGCTGGTAGGATCGAGCCGCACCGCCGCCAGGTGGGCTGGATCACCCTCGAGGACCTCGGAGCACCCATGACAACGCCAGGACAGCAGCGCACGCTCAACCGCGTGGTGATCACCGGCCTCGGTGCCGTCACGCCGATCGGCAACACGACCGCCGAGTTCTGGGAGGGCCTCCACACGGGACGCAACGGCATCACGCGCGTGACGCTCTGCGAGCCCGATGACTTGCCCGTGCAGATCGCCGGCGAGGTGAAGAACTTCGACGTCGAGGCGTACCTCGACCGCAAGACCGCGCGCCGCTCCGGCCGCTTCGCGCAGTTCGCCTACGCGGCCTCGAAGCAGGCGATCGATGACTCGGGCCTCGTCCTCGAGGGCGCACGCCGCGACGACACCGGCGTGGTGATGGCAACCTCGGGCGATGCCTTCAACATGGGTCCGGAGTGGGACGTCCTGACGCAGAAGGGCCCGAACCGCGTCGACCCGCTCATCATCACGCGCATGGGCCAGCACATGGCCGCGGCGCGCGTCGGTTCCGAGCTCGGCGTCCGAGGCGTGAACACGACCATCAACACGGCCTGCGCCTCCGGAACCGACGCGCTGGGCCACGCCCTCAACCTGCTGCGCCTCGGGCATGCCCGCGCGATCCTCGCGGGTGGCGCCGAGGCGATGATCACGCCGCTGTCACTGTCTTCGATGGGACGCCTCGGCGCGCTGTCCCACAACAACTCCGATCCCGAGCACGCGAGCCGCCCGTTCGACGCCGATCGAGACGGCTTCATCCTCGGTGAGGGCGCCGGCGTGCTGCTCCTGGAGACCGAGGAGTCGGCCCTGGAACGCGGCGCGCGCATCTACGGCGAACTCGCGGGCGTGGGCTGGTCCTTCGACGCCGCGAGCGACGCCGCACCGGACGCGGAGGGACAGTCGCTCGCGATGACCCGAGCGCTCAACGACGCGGGGCTGACGCCGGCGGACGTCGACTACCTGAACGCCCACGGCACGAGCACGCCCTACAACGACAAGACCGAGACCGCCGCCATCAAGCTCGCGCTGGGCGAAGAGCACGCGCGACGCATCGCGATCTCGTCGACGAAGTCGATGACGGGCCACCTCGCCGCCGGCGCCGGCGGCATCGAGGCCGTGGCCTCGGTGCTCGCACTGACGAACGACTGCATCCCGCCGACCATCAACTACGAGACGCCCGACCCCGAGTGCGACCTCGACGTCGTGCCGAACACGCCGCGCGCCGCGAAGCTCAACGTGGTGATGTCGAACTCGTTCGGCCTCGGCGGGCAGAACGCCAGCGCCGTGTTCCGCCGCTACGAGGCCTAGTCCGAGTCCTGGCCGGCGGACTCGGCCCCCTCGAGGCTGATCGACCCCGACCAGCTCTCGATGCCGATCGCGAGGTCGGCTCGCAGTCGCGATCCGGCCGCTGGTCCCTCCTCGACGACGAGACGCGCCTCGACACGTGCGAGCGCGGTGTCTGGGTCGACTTCGACCGTGCCCTCGACCGCGCTCGCGTTCACTTCGGCGTCGTCGCTCAGCAGCGTGAGGTAGGAGTCCGGCGGCTCGATCTCGATCGCGCCGCTGCGCCCCCGGCGCCAGCCGAAGACCGCATCGAGGCCCCACGCCCCGGCTTCCCCTTCGATCGCCACGCGCACGCGCCCGTCGAGGAGGTCCTCGCGCTCGGTCACCTCGCCGGCGGCGCTCAGTTCCTCCTGCGGCTCGAGAAGCGGCTCCATGGCCGCATCGTAGCCACCGCGGGCGCTAGGCGGCGCGCTTCGTAGCCGCGCGTCTCACCGCCTCGGCGGGTTCTGTGATGCGCACGGGCACCTGGTAGGAGATCGCGCCGCACTGCACACACGAGTAGTACGTGTCGCCGATGTCCTCGACGCGGGCCATGTCGCCCTGGCAGCGCTTGCAGGCACGAGTGATGAGGCTCACGGGACGCTCGATTCCGTCTCGCGAGGCGGCGGGTACCACCTCGATCTCCCACTCGAAGCATGCCGGGCAGCCGTCACGCACGGGTTACGTTTCTGCTACGAGAATGTGAAATCGCGCACGAACGCCATCGAGGCCTTGAAGGCACCACGATGAGGGAGCTTCCGGGTGCAGCCGACGCAGATTCGAGGCTACAATCGGCCGCATGGTGAGCGAGCGCGCCCAGCGCCTGGCGATCGACTGCATGTGGCTCCGTCGAACCATCGACTCGAGCCAGGCGAACAACCCCTTTCAGACCCTCTGCTCGCACATCATCCGCGACGGCAAGGACTGCGTCGGGCCGTTCCTCGATGCGATGGAGACCGACTGCAAGCTCTGGGAGCCGAACGCGCGCCTCGCGGCACGCCTCGCCGAGACCGGCCGCAGCGTCTAGTCGGCGCGGAGCGACAAGCGCGCCTAGCGCCCGACCGGCCGCCCCCGTACCCTGTTCGAAACACGAGCGTCGAGGCGCTTTGTGTCTCCCCCGCCCGCTTCGCGAGTGTCCGCCCACGAGGTCCTCGGCTGGTCCGCTGAGGAGCATCCGTGACCACCATCGAGTCCCGGCCCGCGAGTGAGTCGATGACCGGCCAGTTCGAGCCCCCGACCCCTGAGGTGAACTCGGTGCCTTTCGAGGCCGCGACGCACGACGTCATGGGTGGCGCCGCTCGCCTCGAGGTGCGCGTGCACGAGCACGGCTTCGTTGCGCTCGTCGACGCGATGCCGCGCCTCGTGCCCGATGGGCAGACCGCGGATGCGGCCATCGTGCAGGCGGCCCGCGTCTCCTACGGCCAGGGCACGAAGCGGGTCAACGAGGACCGTGGCCTCCTTCGATACCTCATGCGCCACCGCCACACGACGCCGTTCGAGATGGTCGAGTTCAAGTTCCACATGGCGATGCCGATCTTCGTCGCGCGCCAGTGGATCCGGCACCGCACCGCCAACGTGAACGAGTACTCGGGCCGCTACTCGATCATCCCCGATCAGTTCTGGCACCCGACCGTGGAGGACGTGCGACAGCAGTCCGCGACGAACCGCCAGGGCGGCGACGAGCCAATGTCGGCACAGGGCATCGAGGGCATTCAGACGGCGCAGCAGTTCGTCGACTACCTCGACCGTGCCGCCGGGCTGTACCCCGAGTACGAAACGCTGCTCGAGCAGGGCGTGTCACGCGAGCTGGCGCGCGTCGGACTGCCGCTCAGTGCCTACACGCAGTGGTACTGGAAGTGCGACCTCCACAACATCCTGCACTTCCTCGAGCTGCGGCTGGACCCGCACGCCCAACGCGAGATCCGCGAGTACGCCGAGGCGATGTACGCCCTCATCGAGCCGATCGTGCCGGTGACGATGGAGGCGTTCCGCGACTACCGACTCGAAGGCCTGAACCTCACCCGCCTCGAGATCGACGCGATCCGCGCGAAGCTCCGAGGTGACGGCGACGGCTCGCTCGACAGCAAGAACAAGCGCGAGCGTGACGAGTGGGAGCAGAAGCGAGGACGCCTCGGCCTCGACTGAGCTTCTGAGCACGTGGGCCGTTCGCCCTGCGCGTGCTGGCGAGGTGGCACTTCAGCCCCTCACGACCGCGCGAGAAGATGGGCTTCCTGATGTCAGGAGGTCCACATGCCGTACCACGTTCATCGCTTCGATCTGAAGATGACCCGCGACGAGCAGAAGCTCGAGCGCTTCCTCAACGGCCTCTCAGGCGAGGTCGTCTCGATCATCCCGAATGTGACCCTCGCTGTCCCGTGGGCACACCGAGTCGACTTCGTCCTGGTTGTCGAGAAGCTGCCCTGACGGCCCAGCCTTCGCGCCTAGTCCCCCAGCGCCGAGGCGCGCACGCCCGAGGGGTAGAAGTGCGTGTTGATGGCGTCGCGCAGCTCACCTCGATGGTCGGGGTGCGCGATCGCGATCAGTTGCTCGGCGCGCTGGCGCTGGCTCTTCCCCCCGAGGCGGGCGATGCCGAACTCGGTCACGACGAAGTCCGCGAACGTCCTCGGGACCGTCACGTAACCCTCGGCCGGCCCGGGCGCCACGATGCGGGTAATCGTGCCGCCGGTCGCCGTCGCGGGCACGACGGTGATCGCCTTGCCGCCGGGCGAGATCGCCGCGCCGATGTGGAACTCGGTCTGGCCGCCCGTGCCGTTGTAGACGCGCGTGCCGATGGCCTCGGAGTAGACCTGCCCGGTGAGGTCGACCTCGAAGGCGTTGTTGATCGCCGTGAAGCGCTCGTGACGTCCGATGCTCATGATGTGGTTCACCGAGGTCACGCGCCGCGCCTCCAGCGGTGGGTTGCTGTTCAGCCAGTCCCAGTGCTCCTGCGTGCGCGCGTTCACCGAGGCCGTGACGTGCAGCCCGACGTCGTACGTCTTCCTCGATGAGTTGAAAACGCCCTCCATCATCAGTTGCACCACGCCCGCCGGCGTGATCTCGGAGTGCCAGCCGAGGTCCTTCTTGCCGTGAAAGGCGCCAAACTCTGGCAGGAAGGTCGCCGTGCGCCCGGCGCCGATCTGGCAGGTGTCCCCGTCCTCGATGATCTCGTTCACGAAGCCGGCGATCGTTGCCGCCGCGTCGGTCCCGGCGCGCTCGAGGAGCGGCAGGCCGTCGAGGGCGGTCGGGATGATCGCGCTCACCTGCGAGACGTGGATGCGCTCGCCGGGCACGTCCGGCAGGAACGGGCACACCTCGACGACCGAGGTGCGCGAGCGCTCGATGTAGTCGAGCTTCTGCCACGCAAGGCCGCCCGTGCCCATGTAGCCGTTCTCGTCGGGCGCCGTGACGCTGCAGTGGAAGTAGTCCATCGGCTCGCGCTCGGACTCGGGTAGGCGGTCCCAGACGTTGAAGGAGTTCGAGAACAGGCTCGGGTACCAGTCGACCCGCCGGTCCATCAGCCCAACCCGCGCCGTCGCGCCGGCGAAGATCTCCGATGAGAGGTCGAAACCGAGCTCGGCGTATTCGTCGCCGAACCACTCCTGGGCGGGCGAGGGCGACGAGGAGATAATGCGAACGTTCATCCCGAGCTCGACGACGCGCGCGAAGAGCGCGGGGATCAGGCTGCGCGCGTCGGCGCCGATGCCGGAGCGCAGCACGTCGCCCGGCTGCAGCAACTGGGCCGCCTCCTCGGCGGACATGAACTTCGCGTTGTATTCGTCCTGCCAGCCCATCGACGACCCTCCGTGCGCAGCCGGGATTCTGAACCCGCCCGAACCACGCGCATCATACCGGAGGCCGTCGAGGAGTTCGGCAGAGGTGTCAGGGGCTCCGAGAGTGGGCTAGCCGCCACCACCGCCGCCGTCGCCCGCAGCGAGCGCGAGCCGGCCTCGAGCACGGGCCCTCGACGCCTCGAGCAGCAGTCTCGAGGCGCCCGTCATGAAGAGCGCGACGATGATGCCGGAGAAGCCGACCGTGAGCGGGGCGCCGTAGCGGTCGGTCAGGAACGAGATCGGCACGCCGCCCAGCGGCATGAGCGACCACGTGAGCATGTACACGCTCATCACGCGGCCGTGGTAGTCGGGCTCCGTGATCATCATGACCTGGGTGTTGTTCAGCGCCATGAACGTCATCGAGGAGAGGCCGACGACCACGAGGAGCGCGCACGCCAGCCAGAAGTTCGGCGACCATGCGAAGGCGGCCAGCGAGATGCCGAACACGACACCCGCGCCGACCTGGAACCCCGTGGCCTTCGGATGCTCCGAGAACGCGGCGACGAGGAGCGACCCGGCCAGCGCCCCAACCCCGCCCACGGTGTACATGAACCCGAGGCCCTTCGGGTCGACGTGGAAGACATCCTCCTGGAACACCGGCAGCAGCATCTGGTACGGCCAGCCGATCAGCACCGGCACGAGCGCGACCACGATGAGGCCCGCAATCAGCCGGTTCTCGACGAAGACGTAGCGGACGCCTGCCTTCATCTCCTGCCACATGGGCAGACGTTCTCGGTCGCTCGCACTCGAGGTGCGCTGGCTCGCATCGGGCACACCGAGCTGGAGCAGCAGAAGCACGACGACGTACGCGGACGCCATGAAGAAGTAGACCATCGTCGCGGACTCATCGAAGGCGATCATGACGCCGGCCAGCGTCGGCCCGATCACCCTCGTGAGGTTCATCGCGGCGTTGTTGAGCGCGATCGCGTTCATCAGCAGGCGCTCGTCGACGAGCTCCGGGATGAGCGCCTGCCGCGCCGGCCCGTTGAACGAAAACATCGTCCCCTGCCACACGCCGGCCACGATCAGGTGCCACATCTCGAGGGCGTCGAACAGCAGCAGGAACGCGATCCCGAGGCCCATCAGCCCCTGGCCCGCCTGTGCGAGCACGAGGACGCGCTTGCGGTCGAATCGGTCCGCCACGGCGCCGCCGAGCAGCGAGAACGCGAGCATCGGCAGGCCCCACGAGGCCATCACCCAGCCGATCGAGGACGCCTGACCGGTGAGGTTCAGCGCGAGGAACCCCCGCGCCACGATGTGCATCTGGTTCCCGAGGAACGACGCAATCATCGAGAGCCACAGGACGCGGTACGGGCCGACCGCCAGCGAGGCGAATGTTCGCCCGCCGACCCCGCTCATGCCAGCAGAGACGTTGGGGGGTGGAGCGGCCCTCACGACCCTCGAGACCCGCGCATCAACCAGGACAGCCCGGCCGCCAGCGCAGCCACCGCGACGGCACTGACGAACGTCGAGCGCCCCGATGAACGCACCTCGGCGGTCGGACGCGGCGCGATCTCCCACGTCGCGAGCGACGGTCGAAGCGCAGGCGCAACGGCGTCGCCGGCCTCGATGGCGCGAAGGTCGGGCTCGCTCGGATCGTCGGACGTCGCCTCGACTGGCTCATCGAGGGGCAGTGCAACCGCCTCGACGGGGCGCAGCACCGGCACGGGCTGGTTCGCGGGAATCTCCTCGCGGACGAGGCCGTATGTCGCCTCGATGGGCGCAGCGGTGCCGTTCGTGTTCGAGACGAGGCCGTACGCGCCGGTCGCGCCATCGCGATGCGCGGCGAGCGAGATCGGCTGAGCCGTCTCAGAAGGCGCGCTGCGACCGTCCTCGCGAGGCGTCATGTAGTCGAGGGACGCCTCGGTCCCCTCGATGTAGTCCCGTCGAGGTGCGCGTCGCCGCGCCATCGCCGGCGCGACCCCCGCCGAAGCCGCGGTCATCGAGGTCGCAGCGGCGGCGAAGCCGAGCGCCGATGCCGGCCGCGGAGCGCTGTCGCCGGCCGCGGGGAGTGGCGCCCGAACCGGCGGCGGTGGGGGCGGCGCGGCCTCGGTGGCCGCCTCGTCCTCGTCGAACTGTGTCGAAACCGACCGCGAGAACACGTAGCGCGGGCTGACGATGAGCATCAGCACCATGAACGCGAGGATGCCGCCACCGAGCAGCACGAACGTCTCGACGGCGCCGATGTTGTCGGCCACGACGCCCATCGGGCCGGACATCAGCGGGAAGACGCTGAACGTCAGCATGTAGACGCTCATCACACGCCCGTAAAACTCGGGCTTCGTCTCCGCCATGATCATCGTGTTGTTGAGCGTCTGGTACGTCGTCGAGAAGAGGCCGACGCCCAGCAGCGCCACGAGGGCACCGACGTACCCAAACGGCAGCGCGAGGAGCCCGAGGCCCAGCAGCGAGGCGCCGAAGCCGAGGCCGGCCGTGAACTGCAGCAGCGGCTTGCGGGGGAACTCGGTCATGCCGGCGATGGCGATCGAACCAACGATCGCGCCGATGCCGGTCATCGTGAACATGAAGCCGTAGGCCCCAGGCTCGAGGCCGAGCTCGTCGACGGCGAAGCCCGGCAGCAGCGTCATATACGGCATCCCGAGGATGGTCGGGATGAACGCCATGATCATCAGCAAGATCATCGTGCGCGAGCTGGCGATGTACCGCAGCCCGATCATGATCTCGGCGGCGACGCTGCCTCGAGAGGTCGAACCGGCGAGGTGCGACGTCGAGGGCGGCAGGCGGAAGAGGAACAGCAGCACGAAGAGGTAGAGGAAGCTCTGCGCGTAGTACGCGGACTCCACACCCCACGCGGCAATCAGGATGCCCGCGATCATCGGGCCGATGATGCGCGTCGAGTTCATCGCCACGTTGTTCAGGGCGATGGCGTTCATGAGGTCGCGCTGAGGCACGAGCTCGGCCAGCAGCGCCTGGCGCGCAGGCATGTTGAAGGCGAAGAGCGTGCCCTGGACGAGGCCCATGGCAAACAGCCACGGGATCGAGATTTGTCCGATGGTGATGAGCACGGCGGTGAGGAGCGACAGCACCCCGGTGCCCGTCTGCACGATGATGATCACGTTGCGCTTGTTCACGCGGTCCGCGACCGCGCCACCCAGCAGCGAGAACATCAGCTGCGGGATGCCCCACGCCATCATCACGATGCCGACAGACGTGTACGTCCCCGTCAGCTGGTAGGCGAGCAGGCCGCGCGCCACCATCTGCATCTGCATGCCGGCGAACGAGGCCGCCTGCGAGAACCACAGCGAGCGGTAGTGCTTGTGCTTGAGTGAGGTGAACGCCGCGCGCATCGAGGGCTTGGATCGACCGGCCATCGGGCGTCCGCCCGGGCCCCGCCGCATCCCTGCAGCACCGCCAGCCATCGCCATTGCCGTCTCCCACCATCGAGGAAAAATCGAGGACAAATGGAATGCCAGAGCGGGCCGCGAGAGCCCGTTCCGACCATGCTAGAAGGCGCGTAACCTTCCCGTCAACGTGAGATTGCCTCCTTCGGCACTTTGTAACGCCTCCGGCTCGTTGACGCGCCCCCGCCTCGAACGCAAGATGCCCGCACCCCGGGTGCACGCAGGAGGCGACGCATGCCCGAACCGCACGTCGGACCGCTCGAGGGCATTCGCGTCATCGAGGCGTGCGGACCGATCGGCCATTACGCCGGCCGCCTCCTCGCCGACCTCGGCGCCGACGTCATCAAGGTCGAGACGCCCGCCGGCGACCCCGCTCGAAGCCACGCGCCGCACCTCGAGGGCCTCCCGCCGCTCGAGGCATCACTGCCGTTTCTGCTTCGAAACGCCAACAAGCGCGGCATCGTCCTCGACCTCGACGGCGAGACCGGGCGCACGCGCTTCCTCGAACTCCTGGCGAGCGCCGACGTGCTCATCGATGCCTGGTCGCTCGACGAGCGCGCGAGCCTCGGGCTCGACGATGCGGCGGTCGAGGTGGCCAGCCCCTCGATCATCCGTGCCTCGATCACCGGCTGGGGGCTGAGCGGGCCTCGAGCCGGACAGCCGTTCGCCGACATCGTCGGCGACGCGATGTCCGGGGTGATGCGCCTCGCCGGCTTCCCGGACGGGCCGCCGGAGCAGCTGCCGGACCTGCAGGGCTACACCTGCGCCTCGATCAACGCCGCCGCCGGCATCGTCGCCGCCATCCTCCATCGCGACGCGACGGGCGAGGCGCAGCACGTCGAGGTCTCGATGCAGGAAGCGCTCTCGATGGCGCAAGAGACCGCGATGATGCAGACGGACATCCTCGGGACGGACCGCGAGCGCCGCGGCGAGGGATCAACCCTCGAGTTCGACATGCCGGGCCTCGGGCTCCACGAGTGTGCCGATGGTTACGTCTACATGATGGCGAGTGGCACCGCCGGTAGTGGGTTCGCCGGCGTCGTCGAGCTCATGGCACAGGACGGCGCCGCCGAGGACCTGCAGCAAGAGCCCTACGCCTCGTTCATCGCCGAGCGCATGAACCGCAACGTGCTCTCGCCCCTCATCGCCGACCCGGCCACGCGCGACGAGGTGCTCGCGACGCTGGCCCACATCGATGGCGTCGTGCGCTCGTATCTCCGCACGAAGCCGAAGCGCGAGGTCTACGAGCGCGGCCAGGAGCTCCGCGTCCTGATTGGCATGGTGAGCACCCCCGAGGACATCGCTGCGAGCCCGCAACTCGAGGCACGGCGCTGGTTCATCGACCTCGAGGACCCGGGCCGCGGCCGCACGCTGCGTTACCCCGGCCCGCAGTGGCGCCTCGAGGCGACGCCCGCCTCGCTGCGCCGGCCGGCGCCGCTGCTCGGCGAGCACACCTCCGAGGTGCTCGCAGAGCTCGAGGGCCGCGCGGCTCGGACCGACGTCCGGCAGGCGTCGCCCAGCGCCGGCGCGCGCCCGCTCGATGGGGTGAAGGTCCTCGACCTCACCTGGTTCGGCGCCGGCCCCATCGCCACGAGGGCGCTCGCCAGCCTCGGCGCCGACGTCGTGCGCGTCGAGACATCGAAGCGCCCCGACGGCCTGCGGGTCGCACAGCCGAGGCCGGTTGGCGCGACGAGCCTCAACGTCTCGGGCTACTTCAACAACTACAACGCGGACAAGCGGTCGGTCGCGATCGACCTCACCACCGAGCGCGGTCACGAGCTCGGCATCGAGCTGGTGCGGTGGGCCGACCTCTTCATGACGAACATGACCGCGCGGGCCGTGCGGAAGATCGGTCTGACGTGGGAGCAGGTCTCGGCCGTGAACCCCGGCATCATCGCCATGTACCAGCCGATGCAGGGCCTCGACGGCCCGCACGCCGAGTACCAGGGTTTCGGCGCGATCCTCTGCACGATCTGCGGCGCGAACCACCTCGCCGGATTCGAGGGCCGAGCACCCGTCGGAGTCGGCACGAACTACCCCGACTACGTCGTGAACCCGATGCACGCGATCACCGCACTCATGGCGGCGCTGCGCCACCGAAGGCGGACGGGTGAGGGTCAGCTCATCGACATGGCGCAGCTCGAGTCATCGGTCGCGGCGATGGCAGGCCCGCTCTTCGCCTCGATGAACGCTGGTGTGCCGTACCGCCGCGAGGGCAACCGCGTGCCCTTCGCGGCACCGCATGGCGTCTACCGCGTCCGAGGCGAGGACGAGTGGCTCGCGATCGCGTGCCTCGACGCGCAGTGGCAGGCGCTCGCCACGGTGGCTGGGCACGCCGAGTGGGCCGCCGAGGCGCCCTTCGCCACACTCGAGGCGCGGAAGGCGCACGAGGACGAGCTCGACGCGCTCGTGTCCGAGTGGCTCGCCGGCCTCGACGGTCGCGAGGCGATGGAGCGACTGCTCGCCGCTGGCGTGCCGGCCGGGCTTGCGCTGCGGGCCTCCGAGGTCCTCGCCGACCCGCACCTGCTCGAGCGGGGGTACTTCCGCTGGCTCGACCACGCCGAGGCCGGGCGTCGCGCCTACGACGGCCCGGGGTTCCGGCTATCGAGAACGGCGCCGCGCCTCGATCGGGCGGCGCCGCTCCTCGGTGAGCACACGCACGAGGTCGCCTCGACGATCCTCGGCCTCTCGGACGACGAGATCGGGACGCTCGTGGCGGAAGGTGTGCTCGTCTAGTTCCTCGGGATCAGGCTAGGCGCGGCCGCGGCGGACCGTGTTGGCCGGCTTAGACTCCATGCCCGAGATCTGCTCCAGCGGGCAGTAGCCGACGGAGCCCGTGGCGCCCATGATGAGGCCGACGGCCGCCAGCACGATGCCCAGCGCGCCACCCACGACCCAGATGCCCACCGGCACCAGCGTCACGAACAGCACGAATCGCACGATGCGGTCCCAGCTCGCGAGGTTCTGTCGCATCTGACTCCTCCGGCGCTAGTGGCGGGCTCAACCCTGTACGAAACGATCGTAGGAGCGCGCGACGCGGGCGTAGCGTGACGGCGGACACGCGGCGGTCCTGACCTTCGTCACGACGCGCTCATCGAGCCCGCGCGGCCGGCGGCTGATTGCCGTTCCATCGTTGGGCTGGTTAGCATCGCCTGGAGGATTGGAGCCCGACGTGGTCGACGAGAAGACACTGCAGGAGTGCGCCGACTGGATCGCCGAGCAACTGAGCGAGGAGCTCGGGGGCTTCATCGCGGCGGAGCTGATCGACTACATCATCGCGGAGGAGACGAAGATCCGCGAAGAGTTCAGCGACGCCGAGATGGACCATCGGTCGATGACCGGGCACCTGATCCCGCGCATGGAGGCCGAGGGCATGCCGGTGAAGACCGGCGCCATCACACCCAACCTCGTCGAGGAGATCCTCCACTGGGAGGACGAGTGCCGCGCGATGGCCGGCAACCCGAGGAACGTCCGCCGCTAGCGCGCTAGCCCGGCACGCCCGTCACTGCCGCGCGGATCGCCTTCGCGCGCCGCACGTTCTCGAGGTCGGGGCCCTTGTCCTCGATGCCCGGGACCTCGAGGAGCATCGCATTCGCGGCGATCTCCGGGATCGAGGCGGCTGCCTCCATCCAGACCTCGAAGCCCTCGGTGCCGATGCGGCCGTCGCCGATGTTCTCGTGGCGGTCGCGGTTCTCGCCGAGGCCGAGCTTCGAGTCGTTGAGGTGCCACACGACGAGCCGGTCGAGGCCGATCTCCGAATCGAACTCCGCGAACATCTGCTGCACGCCCTCGCGATCAGCCAGGTTGTAGCCCGCCGCGAACGCATGACAGGTGTCGACACACACGTTGAGCCGTCGGTCGCCGACGGCATGGAGGATCGCCCCGAGCTCGGCGAACGAGTGCCCGATGACCCCGCCGTGTCCCGCCGCGTTCTCGAGGGCGAGCGTCGCTGTGCCGGGCGCCCGCTCGAAGATCTCGGTGATCGCCCCGGCGATTTGAGGCAGGAACGCCTCGAGGCCCGCGCCCTTGTGTGAGCCGGTGTGCAGGACCAGTCCGAGGGCGCCCGCGCGGTCGGCAACCGTGAGCCCGTTCACGACCGCGTCGATGCCCTTCTGAAGCTGCTCCGGGTTCTCCGTGGCAAGGTTCACGAGGTAGGTCGAGTGCATCCACACCTCGCCGAGGCCGGCTTCGTCGTGCTCGCGGTGGAAGCGCTCGTACGCCTCGTCGGTGTGCTTCGTGACACGCCAGCTCTGAGGCGCAGCGGGGAAGAGCTGCATTGCCTCCGCCTCGATGGCGACGGCCCGGCCGACGGCGGTCCAGAGGCCGCCCGAGGACGAGACGTGCGCGCCGACTTCCAGTCGCTTCACGGTGGCATCCCCCTCAGCCGGTCCCTGCTTCGGACGGCATCGTAGCAACCCTTAGGCGGCGGCCCGCGATTCCACGGCCGGCGCGGCCACGAGGACTGTCGATGCGCGCCACGACACTCGATAACCACTTGAGAACGCCTCGAGAGGTGCGCGCCATGAACGAGCCGTCCCGCGAGTGGAACGCCCCCATGAGCGCCTTCGGGAGCGCGCTCGTCGTCCTGGACGACGACCGCGCGGCGCGCGCCTCGACGCTCGTGCTCCAGGAGCTCGGGCTGACCGTCGACCTCACCTCGAGCCTCGATGCCGCCATCGAGTGGATCGAGGCGGCCCACTACGAGGTCGTGATCGCCGCCGGCCGCGATGCGGTGCAGAGCGCCGAATTCGCCTGGCAGGTCCGCTACCTGTCGCGCGAGACGCGCATCGTGCTGCTTGGCGAGCCCGGCTTCCAGGCCGTCGGCCTGGACGATCTCGGCGTCGAGGTCGTGGCCGCACCGGTCGACGTGAACGGCCTGATGGCCGTGCTCGGACCGACCTCCTCATAGCCTCGGCAATGGCCCTCGGGACGGCGCAGGCACCTGCGCGTTTCCTTGCTGGCGAATCTGCCCTTTGGTAGAGTCGCCGTAAACCAGCCGAACCCGAGGGAGCGGCCTTGCCTTATACGATCATCGAGACGTGCATCGGCTGCACGGCGTGCACGAACAAGTGCCCCGTCGAGGCCATCACCGGTCTCCGCAACGAGCTTCACATCATCGACCCGACGCTCTGCATCGACTGCGGTGCGTGCGGCGCCGTCTGCCCCGTCGAGGCGATCCTCGACGACGTCGGCGACATCTGCCGCACGTTCCCCCGCCGAGAGCTGCCGCTGGCGAAGGTGGTCGACGAGAACTGCATCGGCTCCGGCTGCGAGCTCTGCATCAACATCTGCCCGTTCGAGGCGCTGTCGCTCCAGGACGCGCCAAACAGCCACGACTTCTTCGGCGTCGCGACCGTCGACGCTCGCAAGTGCGTCGGCTGCCGCCTCTGCGAGCAGGCCTGCGGGTGGGGTTCGATCTACATCGACCCGCCGCGCGAGATGCTCAAGCGGGACGTCTACCCGCAGGAGGTCCTGACGCCGAAGCAGGGCAAGCGCGCCCGCGAGGCCGTCGCCGCCGCCCAGACGAACTAGCCGCCTCAGTGCCGGAGTCGACCGCCGGCGAGCGCGAAGCCCGCGCTCGCCTCGAGGCGGCGATTGACGCCCACGAGGCCGGCTCGAGCAGCACGGTCCTCGTGCGCCCGCTGCGAGCCGGCGCCCGCATCCCGCAAGCCCAGACGGAGCACGCCAGCGGCCTCGACCTCCACGCCTGCCTGGAGGACGGCCCGATGACGATCGGCCTCGAGCCGGTGCTCGTGCCGACCGGGCTCGCGATGGCTGTACCGCCCGGCATCGACGCGCAGATCCGACCGCGATCCGGCCTCTCATCGAGGGGTGTGCTCGCCATCCTCGGCACCCTGGACGCCGACTACCGAGGCGAGATCTTCGTCACGCTGTACTGCCTGCCGAGCGCGGCACCCTACGAGGTGCAGGACGGCGACCGCATCGCGCAGCTCGTCCTCACCCGCCTCGAGCCCGCGGCGTTCATCGAGGTCGAGGCGCTCGACGACACGGCCCGAGGCGCCGGCGGCCACGGCTCGACCGGAACCCGTTAGCCCCGAGGCGCCGCGGCCTCGGTTGCCGGTACCGCACCACCGTCACACAGTGCGAACGGCGGGCGACCGAGGGGGCAGCCGTGCAGATCGTGGGCATCGCGCTCGGCGGCGCGCTGGGCGCCGTGCTGCGCTACGGCGTCACGCGAGCGTTCCAGCCGCTTGGGCGCGACGCGTTTCCCGTCGGCACGCTGGTCGCAAACCTCACCGGCGCGCTCGCGCTCGGCTTCCTCGTCACGTTCCTGGTCTCGAAGACGGAGGTCCCGCCTGCCGTGCGCCTCGGGGTGACGGCGGGCGTCCTCGGGGCCTACACGACCTTTTCGACGTTTTCTCTCGAGACCCTCGCGCTCCTCGAGGACGGCGCCTGGCAGCGCGCGACGCTCTACGTCGCGCTGAGCGTCGGCGGCGGCATCGCGCTCGCGTGGCTCGGCCAGTCGCTCGCCCGCGCCTAGCGCCTGTCCACCTCGAAAGCGAGGTTCGGGGTCTCGATCCGGTCACGGAACTGGCGCGGAAGACGCTCCAGAAAAGGCGAGAGCGGGCCATGGAGGCCCGCTCTCTCACCAACATCTGCCGTGCGGCGGGGGTGATTCAGCAGATGAAGGTGTCAACTTGGTACCGCCTCGACGCGCCACCCCGGCGCATCGACACGGACGGTCTACGGGGCGACCGTGGCCCGTTCCTCCTCGGGAATGAACACGTACTCGTAGAGGGCGGCGCCACCGACGGCGCCGAGAATCGGACCAATCCAGTACACGAGCTGGTCCCCGAAGGTCCCGCTCGCGAGCGCGGGAGCGATGGCACGCGCCGGGTTCAGCGCTGCGCCCGTCAGCCGGCCGCCGGCCGCGATGTCCATCACCAGCACGAGGCCGATGAAGAGCCCGCCCATGCGCGGCGCACGAGAGTCAATCGAGGTCCCGAACACCGCCAGCATGAGGAACGCGGTCAGGATGGCTTCGATGCCCACGCCCTGCGCGAAGTTCACGCCGTCCGCGAGGGCGGGCGTGCCGAGGTTCACGAGATCCCGCATCTGCTGCGGTAGCAGCAGCACGAGGAGGATCGCCGCGAGGATGCCCCCGGCGAGTTGAGCCGCGACGTAGAGGCCGGTGTCCATCGCGCTCAACCGGCGCGTCGCCCAGAGGCCGATCGTGAGCGCGGGGTTGAACAGCCCCCCCGAAACGTGCCCGAGGGTCGACACCATGACCGCGAAGGCGATGCCGTGCGCGAGCGCAATCGCCACGGTGTCGGTGTTCCCGCTGGCGACGACCGCGCCGACGCCGACGAAGATGAGGGTGAAGGTCCCCACCGCCTCGGCTGCGAGATTCTGGTAGTCGGTCATCGATCATCCGTCGTCCGGTGCGTCGAGCCACCGGTCTGTCGCCGCGTTGTCGGGCATTAGAGCGAAGATCAGCTTAGAAGTCAACACACATTCTCAGTTTCTTTTTCCACAGGTTCGGCGGTCGGGGCTCATCGCCGCTGCGGAACCCCCGGTGTAGATTCCCCTCCATGCGCCGACCGCCACCGGCCGCCCTCATCCGAGGCGTGATCGCCCTGCTCGTGCTCCTCGGTGCCGCGTGCGCCGGCTGTGGCGGCGGCGGCGACGTCGAGATCTCGAGCGCGACCGCCACCACTTCGCCGACCCCGACCGTCGAGGCGACTTCGACACCCACGACCCCGCCGCCCTCCATCCCCGCCGCGCCGGAGAATCTGTTCGCCGGCGGGCTGCTCGTCAGCGACTACCTCGCCGCCGGCGGCGACGGCACCGAGGACTGCCTCCCGAGGCTCGTGGCGGCGTGGGACCTCGCACCCGTCGAGGGCGATCGCTGCGCCACCGTCCCCCTCGAGGTCGATGCGGAGGACTTCGTCTTCGTCGTGCGCCTCGACGCCGGCGCGGAGCTGCCGAGCCCCGGCGACGCCTGGTTCTTCGGGCAGGCCGAGAACTACCGACTCGTCGCCACGGCGCGTCAGTTGGTGAACGCGCTGACGTGGGACCTCCAGATCCTCGCGGTCGACGATCTGACCGGCGACGGCCTCGACGAGATCGTGCTGCGCTGGAGCGACTGCGACGTCGAGCCGTGCACGGTGCACCTCCTCATCGCCTCCGCACATCGAGGCCGCCTGCAGGACATCACGCCCGACGGCCTCGAGTTCGCCTCCCTCGACAGCCTCGAGGCCCGCGACGTGAACGAGGACCGGCTCACGGACCTCGTCATCGAGGGCTCCTCGGACCTCCCGGCGTCCGAGGGCGAGGTCACCGGTCCGCAGCGAGACGGCACGACGACCCTCTCCTGGGGCGGCATCCGCTTCTTCACCTCGGTGGAGCTGGACCCGCCCGTGTACCTCATCCATGCGCTGCTCGATGCCGATCGGCTGTTCAGCGCCGGTGACTACTCGGGCGCGCGCAACGCCTACGAGGCCGCGGCCCGCGACGTCGCACTCCTCGATTGGCACGCGGAGAACGGCGAGTTGCCGGACCGGGTGAACCTGCTGCCGTATGCGTGGCTCCGCGCCGGCCTGGCCGCCGTCCGCTCAGGCGACGCCGTCGGCGGGCAGCAACTGTTCGCGACGGCGGTGCAGGGCCACGAGACCAGCCTCATCGGTCTCGCCGCGGCGACCTATCTCGGCGGGCTGAACAGCGGCATCGGGCCCGACCAGGCCTGCTCGCTGGCCGAGAGCGTGGTGCAGACACGCCTTGAGGAGTGGGTGCGGATCTGGGACTTCGGCACTGCGAACCCGCCGCACAGCGTGTTCGACCTCTGCCGCTAGCGCCCTCGAGGCGCGGGCCTCACGAGGCCGCGTGCGCCTCGGCATCGGCCTCGCGATCGGCGTCGGGCGTCTCGACGACCGCGTGCCGAGGTGGGGTCGAGAACGCGAGGGCGAGCGCGGCGACGGCGAAGAGCACCGCGAAGGCGACGAACGGCCCGTTGTAGGACCCCGAGCGCTCGAACCAGAGGCCCGTCGCGAACGGCCCGATGGCGTTGAACGTC
>JAWKPM010000002.1:0-308982 GCA_041390625.1 Dehalococcoidia bacterium
GCGTACGAGGCGTATAACCGCGCGGTCTCGGACGTCGAGCGCACGCGCAACGAGCCGGTGCCGCTGCACCTGCGCAACGCCTCGACGCGCCTCACGCAGGAGATGGGCTACGGCCGCGGATACGAGTACGCCCACAACTACGAGGGCCATGTGCCCCCGACGCAAACGCACCGCCCGCCGTCCGCCGAGGGCCGGCGCTACTACCGGCCCGGCAGCCTGGGCGACGAGGCGCGCGAGCGCTGACCTCGGGAGGCTCGAACAGGCCTCGAGACGCAGAAGAGCCGCCCCGACGGGCGGCTCTTCGCATCTGGCCCGCGGTTCGGGCTAGTTGACGGTGAAGGCCGTCGTCATGCCCAGCTGGTAGTGGCCGGGCACGTTGCAGATCAGCAGGTACGAGCCAGCCTCGAGGTCGACCGTCAGGTCGGCGTTGCCGCCGCCCGGGATCTGCTCGGTCTTGCCGACGATCTCGTACCCCTCGCCTTCCTCGGCGACGACGCCGCCCTCGACGGGCAGCTCGGTCGGACCGAGGTCGGTCTTCACGACGACGAGCTCGTGCGGCTGCACGCCCGTGTTGTTGGCCGTGAAGGTCACGGACCCGGCAGCGGTGCTGTCGGCGCTCGGGTTGACTTCCCAGGCGTCCGTCAGGTCGACGCCAATGGCGCCCTCGGCGCCGCCGGCGGTCTCGGTCATCGCCTCGGTGGCGCTGGCCTCGGCACTGGCCTCACTGGTGGTCTCGGCCGTGGCCTCGCCGCCATCGTCGCCGTTGGAGCAGCCGACGAGGACGAGAGCACCGAGCATCAGACCGATCAAGAGCGGTACGCGCAGTCGCTTGAACATCGAGGTTCCCTCCCTCTGCACCTGGCTCACGTCATCACGTGGCAGGGCACCACATTTCGATCGTGACCAGTTTCACGAAGTCGGAGGTTAGAGCCGGGACCCGTTAGGTCCAAGGGACCAAGGACCAACGTCCCGAGTCTTGTCCCGCCGCTGTTACGATGCCGACCGATCTCGCCGCAGAGCTGAAATCTCGAGGAGTCATCGATGAGCCTCGCCGATCGCACGCCCCCCACGCCCGACGAGTACGAGGCGTACAAGCAGCGCTTCAGCAACTGGGGGCGCTGGGGTGCGGACGACGAGTTCGGCACGCTCAACTTCATCGACGACGACGCCCGCCGAGGCGCCACCTCGCTCGTCGAGCACGGGCGGTCGGTGTCGTGCGCGAACCCACTGCCGGTCACGCCCGCGCCTCGAAACCCGAACCCGGCGCACCACTACATGCGCTTCGGTCCCACGGGCTCGAGCGACTACATCGGCGTCTCGTTCCACGGCTACGTGACGACGCACATCGATGCGCTGTGCCACATCTGGACCGGCGAGTGGGGCGACATGTACAACGGCCGCCCGAACTCGGACGTCACGCCGACCGGCTCGCGCAGCAACTCCGTGGACCGGTGGCGTGACGGCATCGTCACGCGGGGCGTGCTGTACGACGTGCCTCGATTCCGGGGCGAGCCGTTCGTGGCCCTCGATCATCCGGTGCACGGCTGGGAGCTCGCCGACGTAGCGGCCGCGCAGGGCATCGAGCCGCGCGCTGGTGACGCGGTGCTGGTGCGATCGGGCCTCGACCCGTTCTTCGCCGCGAACCAGGGCTACCCGCACACTGCGCCGCCGAGCACGCCGGGCGTGCACGCCTCGACGCTCGAGTTCCTCTTCGACACGAGCGCGGCGCTGCTGGGCTGGGACCTGCAGGAGGCCGGCGGTCAGGGCCTGCCGGCGCGGATTCCCGTGCACGAGGTCGCGATCCCGTACATGGGCATGCCATTGCTCGACAACGCGAACTTCGAGCGCCTCGCCGACGTGTGCGCCGAGCTCGGACGCTGGGAGTTCATGCTCGTGATCGCGCCGCTCGTGGTGCAGGGCGGCACGGGGTCGCCGGTCAACCCGATCGCGACGTTCTAGCGCGTCCTTCGAGCCCCGGGACCTTCGCCCCGGTGAGGGTTTCGAGGCGCTGGTAGCGTCGAGGCTGCTCGACGGCCTCGCGGCTCGCGCGCTCCGAGGCCGGATTGGAGGCCTCGATGTCTGCGCGCCCGACCATCGCACCCGACCCAGCGTGGCGCGGTCTCTACCGCGCGGGCGCGGTCGCCGCGCTGCTCTACGTCGTCTTCGTCCTGATCGTGCCGACCGTCATGTTCGTCGACCAGTACGACCGTGGCATGGATGGGCAGCGGCTGCTCCAGTACATCGCCGAGCATCGAGGCTGGTGGATCGCGCTGCAGACGCTGGTGCTTCCCGTGGCGAGCGTGCTGCTGATCATCGTGCTGGGGACGGTGTACGTCTCGCTCGCGCGGCAGCGCAGCTGGCAGGCGGCGATCGGTGGGACGCTGGGCATCGCCTCGCAGATCGTGTGGATCGCGTACTACCCGGTCACGCTTGGCCTCGTGTTTCTCGCCGATTACCACGTCGACGCGGATGCGGAGCGTCGCGTCCTGCTCGCCGGCGGCGCCGAGGGGTTGATCGCGATCATCGACGCCTTCAACCCGATCTACGAGGCGATCTTCGCCATCGGCGTCTCGCTGCTGTCGGTCGCGATGCTGCGGGGCCCGTATCCACGGTGGCTGGCGCGGCTCGGCGTGGCGATCGGGCCGGCCGCGGTGGCCTCCGCGGCGCTATGGCCGCTGATCGAGGTCGGGTACCTGTGGTGGTGGATCCTCGTGGCCGCTTGGCTCATCGGGGTCGGCTGGCAGCTGTATCGCCTCGGTGGTGCGCAGCTTGAGGTCAGCGCCTAGGCGCGCTTGCGGGCGATCCACACTTCCTCGGCGGGCCACTGGCGCGCCCACTCGAGGGTGACGTAGTTCCAGCCGGTCTCCCGGTCGGCGGGCGGATAGAGCTCGATGAGGTCCAGCACCTCGAAGCCGTGTCGGCGCAGCAGGCGGATGCGCTCGCCGTGGCTGATGTGGAACTCGATGCCCTCGATGTCGGGCCAGTCGAGGCGGTGGAGACCGCGCTGCGCCCGCTGCAACTCGAGGCCGACGGGCACCTCCTCGAGATCGGGCGCGCAGAGCGTCAGGATCACGCTCGTGCCGAGCATGCGGAGCTCGCCGCCGGGGCGCAGCACGCGTGCGGCCTCGGGGATCCATCGATGGGGGTCGCTCCAGATCGCCGCTCCGTACTCGGAGATGGCGAGGTCGAACGAGGCGTCGCGGAACGGCAGGTGCTCGGCGACGCCTCGGATCAGCGGGAAGGCCGGACCGACCTCGTGCTGCATCGCCCGTGCCGTCGAGAGCTGCGCGGGCGTGAGGTCGAGGCCGACCGGGCGCGCCCCTCGATTGGCGAGCCACGCCGACACGTAGGCCGTCCCGCACCCGAGCTCGATGGCGTCGCGGCCCTCGACGTCGCGCAAGAGGCCGACCTCGGACTCGGGGACGCGGAACACGCCCCAGGCGGGTTCCTCGTTCCAGTGGCGCTGCGCGTACGTGGCGTACGCGGGCGCTTCGCCGGTCCAGTACGCGAGGTTGCTCGAGGCGTAGTCGAATGGCTGCTGTCCGCCCCTCGGGCCGGTCATGCGGAGGTCGGCACGTCCGCGATCACGCCCGAGGCCGCCAGCGCCTCGATCTCCGCTGCGGAGTAGCCGGCGAGGTCGCGCAGCACCTCGACGTTGTGCTCGCCGAAGCAGGGAGCGGGCCGCATGCCGGTGAAGGGACGGCGGGCGAGACGCCAGACGGGGCGCGCGCTCCGCTGCACACCGGCCTCGGGGTGGTCGTAGGTGGGGTAGTAGCCACGGGCCTCGAGGTGGGCGTCGCGCGTGAGCATCAGCGGCGAGAGCACCGGCATCGCGCTGACGCCCGCCGCCTGCAATCTCGCCGCTGCGTCCTCGGGATCGAGGGTGGCCGACCACGCCTCGAGGACCGCGTCGATGGCGGCCTCGTTCGCTTTGCGGCCCTCCGTCGAGGCGTACGCCGGGTCATCGAGTCGCGCGTCGGCGACGACGCTTCGGAGGGCCGTCCACGCTTCGTCGGTGTCGACGGCGATTGCGAGCCAGGTGTCGACGAACTCGCCGATCGGATTGCCGAGGATGTCGGCCTGCACGCGGGGGGCGCTGTCTTTGCCTCGATAGACGTTGTGGGGGGCCATCTCCGGGTCGCGGCTGCCGATGCGCATCGGGAGGGGGTGGCCGGCGGACTCTGCCGCCATGTACTCGCCGACCATGCCGATGATGTTGTCGCGCTGGGCGATCATCACCGCGCAGCCCTCACCGGTCTGCTCGCGGCGCAGCAGCGCCAGCGCCGTCGCGCCGGCCGCAGCGATGCCGCCGGTCGGGTCGCCGTAGGAGATGCCGCTCTTGTGCGGCGGACCGTCCTCGTAGCCCTGCAGCGCAACGAGGCCGCCCGTCTGCTCGATGGTCGGGCCGAAGCCGACGCGCGACGCCTCGGGACCGGTCTTGCCGAAGCCGGGCATCTGCACGAGGACGACGCGCGGGTTGATCGCCTTCAGGTCCTCGTAGCCGATGCCCAGGCGCTCGGCGACGCCGACGCTCCAGTTCTCGATCACGACATCGGCGGTGCGGACGAGGCGACGGAACGCCTCGATGCCCTCCGGCCGCTGGAGGTCGAGTGCGAGGCCGCGCTTGTTGCGGTTGTACTCGTTGAAGTACGGCGCCTTGTTGAACTGTCGAGGGTCGTCGCCGCGGCCGACGCCTCGGACCGCGTCGGGGAACGAGGGCCCCTCGATGTGGATGACGTCGGCACCCATGTCCCCGAAGAAGCGTGCTGCGTACGGCCCCGCCCACACCTGCGTGAGGTCGAGGACGCGGAGGCCGTCCATCGGCATCGGTGGCGACGCGGGGCCCGTGGTGGCGGAGTCTGACGCTTCGGTGGAGGCTTCGAGCTCGGCCAGCACCTCGGCGGTGTGCTCACCGAGGAGCGGGGCGCGCCGGTACTCGCCTCGGGTGCCCGCGACCTCGAAGGGCGCCGAGGGCACGGTGTACCTGCCGAGGGCGGGGTGGTCGAGCTCGTGCCAGAACCCGGCCTCGACGAGCGGCGGCCACTCGAGCAACTCGCGCGGGGTCGGGATCAGCGAGAAGGGGGCGCGCGCCGCCTGCGACTCCTCGTAGATCTCGCGGCCGGTGTGGGCGGTCGTCCACTCCTCGATGAAGGCGGAGGCGACGTCGTTCATCTCGGGGTTCTGGGCAAGATTCATGAAGAGCGGGTCGCCGTCGAGCTCGGGGTGGCCCACCAGTCGGTAGACCGAGCCTGTCTGCCGCGCCATCGCCGCCACGCCGACGTAGCCGTCCGCGCTCGGGTAGATGCCCCACACGGCGCGGGCCTGGTTGCCGACGCGACCGGCATCGACTTCGCGGACCAGGGCGTTCGGGCCCGAGCCCTCCAGACTCGCCGCCTGCGCCTCCTGCAGCGAGATGTCGAGGCGGTCGCCGATGCCGGTGCGCTTCGCCGCCAGGAGCGCAGTGAGCGAGGCGGAGAACGCGTGCAGCCCGCCCTGGTAGTAGGCCTGGTGCCCGGCGGTCTTCAGCGGCGGCGCCTCGGTGTCGCCGCAGATCATCAACTGGCCGCCCGCGGCGAACGCCGTCAGCGCCGTCGCCTTCCAGCTCGAGTGGGGGCCGCTCTGGCCGAATGGCGTGACCGAACAGACCACCAGCGCCGGCTTCGAGGCCATCGCGGCATCGAGGTCGATGCCCCTCGATGCCCACTCGCCGGGCGCGCCGCTCTCGACGACGAGGTCGGCGCCCTCGATGAGGCGCTGCAGGCGGGCGCGGTCCTCGGCCTTCGCGACATCGAGGATGACGCTGCGCTTCCCGGTGTTGAGGGTGGCGAAGAGGATGCCCTGGTTCGGGAGGTCGCCGGCGCGAGGAGCCATGTGGCGGGTGGGATCGCCCTCGGGCGGCTCGACCTTCACGACATCGGCGCCGAAGGTGGCCATCAGTTTCGTCGCGTACGCCCCCGCGACGTCTGAGGATAGATCGACCACGCGCAGATTCGACAGCATCGCCCCACCCTCGTCGTCACGCCTCGCCTCGAGGCGCGGGCGATGATAACAGGCGGGGTCGGGGCGGAATCGGCTACCGTCGCGCAGCGGCGGGAGGAACGTCCGATGGCGTTGTGGAAGCTACAGGGCGGCGAGTTCGCCGCAGTCCCAGAAACGGACTTCGCGTCCGAAGCACTCCGCGAGCGTCAGGATCTCCAGAGTGTGCTGAGAGATCATATTGAAGCCGTCGTGCCCAACGTCATGGTCCTGACGGAGGAGTTCCGGGACTGGGACGACTCGTCGCTGCGGATCGACCTCCTCGGCATCGACGATGCGGCCAACCTTGTGGTCATTGAACTCAAGCGGACGAGCGACGCTGGCCACGCCGAGCTACAAGCGCTCCGCTACTCCGCGATGGTCAGTTCGATGACGTTCGAACAGGCCGCCAGGCCCATGCCTCGTACCTGACTCGGCGCGGTGAGGACGATTCCTCGGCGGCCGAGAACATCCTCAGTTTCCTCGGGGTGGGACGAACCTCGCGATGAGGAGTTCGCGCTCGACGTCCGGATCGTCTTGGTCGCAGCCGGGTTTCAGAAGCCGTTGACGGCGACGGTTCTCTGGCTCCGCGAGCGGGGTGTGGACATCCGTTGCGTACAGATGGCGCCTTATCGAGCGTCCGACGGTGGTGTACTGCTCGACATCAGGCAGCTGATCCGCTTCCCGAGGCGGCCGATTTCCAAGTGAGCATTGCTCAGAAGCAGCAGCGACAGCGGGAAGTCGCGTGCTTCGCGTCTGACAGGCGCGTTTTCGCGCTACAGATCGACGGCTCAACCACTTGGTGAGATGAGGAAGAACCGGACGGCATACCTCGTCGCCGCAGCGGCAATCGGATATCACGGAGTCAGCCCGGAGGCCATTCTTGAGACGAAATCGGCTCAAGGCCGCAACAGAACGTGCCGCTAATCCTCGTCTTCGACGGGACGCTTGGGTCAGCGGAATTCGAAGCGCTCGCGACCCAGCGCCGTCGCGACCTGCCAGGGCGTTACTACACGAGCGACGACGACCTGTTCCACGTCGACGGACGGACCTGGGCTTTCACGAATCAGTGGAGTCACACCGAAGAGCAGCCTGATGTGACCAACTTCATCTCGGAGTTGCAGCGCCTGGCTCCGGCGCTACGGGTGGTTGCCCGACTCGGAGAACGAACACGGGCGCGCTAACGCCGTGCTCGACGTCTACGCGGAGGCAGTGGCGAGGTCGAAGACGGTGTCGAGCTGGCTGGCGTTGTCCATGAAGCGTTGCAGGCTCGGGTTGTAGCGGAAGAACTTGTCGGCTCGGTAGCCGTCTTCGCTGACGTTGTAGTGGATGGGGTCCTCGGCATCGAGGTCGAGCGAGTTGAGGGTGTGGTCGCGGCCGGCCTGCCCGTTGGCCTTGATGTCCTCGATCATGGCCTGCCACTGGGCGGGGGTGAGGTCGATGACGAAGTCGGCGTCGCGCATCTCCTCGAGGGAGATCTCGCGCACGTCCTTCGCCTCGCGGACCGAGAACGTCACGTTGAAGGCGCGCTCGCCGACCTTGAACGCGACGATGGCCTCGAGGGTGCCGAACTTCTGGAAGCCCTCGTCCTCGTTGGCGATCGAGGCGAGCGACTGGAACCACTCGGCGGACGGGAAGGTCAGGGGCACGGGCGTTCCTCCATCGTTACGTATCGGTCTCGAGCCACCTCGAATGGCTGCTGGCCTCGAGGGTTAGAAGTCGACGGGGTCGCCCACTTCCTGGGCGGCGTCGAACGGGATCATCTTCTCCAGGTGGCGCATCGGGTCGGCCTCGGGCGTGTCGCGCACGTGGTCCTCGACCATGCGCTTGTACTGCGGGTCGAGCGCACGCAGGCGGTCGAGCTCCGAGTTCGCCACGGCGAAGCCGGCGACCTGCCGCTTGATGTTCTTGCTGCCGCAGTGCTCGCACGTCGACGGCGACGACGCGCGCGGCGTGCGCAGGAAGACCTCGAAACGCTCGTCGCAGTCGTCGCATCGATAGACGTAGAGCGGCATCGAGGTTAGTCCCCGGCCGCCGAGGCAGCGGCCGCCGGCATCGCGCCCGCGGCCGGCTCGAGGAAGCTGCGGAGCCCGCTCACGAGGTCGCGTCGATGCGGGATGCCCGACCACTCGAGACGCTCGACGTACGAGCGCACCCAGTCGCGTCGCATGCGGTGCACGATCTCCATGCCGGCATCGATGTTCCGCACGCCGCCGCCGAAGACGACGGCCAGCGCCTCCCACAGCACCTCGTCGCGCTCGTCGCGGAGCACCGAGGCCTCCGCGCCGCCGAGCGCGGTCGCGTACGAGCGGGCGAACTCGGGTCGGATCGAGAACGAGTACTGCAGGTGCTTCATGGAGTACTGGATGTGGCGCGTCGTGTCCGCCATCACCCTCGATGCCAGATCGCGGTCGACCGGGGTCGGGCCGTACGCCGCGAGGTAACGCAGGATGGTGTGGGTGAACGAGCCGCGGAGGATGTGCAACAGGATCGAGGTCTCGGTCCAGCCGGCGATGCTCTCGAGGAGCACGCGGTTCACCCAGCCGGGACTCTCCATCAGCATGCCGGCGCCGTTGAGCATGGCGCGCTTGCGATAGCCCTCGAACATGCGCGCGGCATCGAAGACCTCGGTCGCGAGGAAGAGCTTCACCTCGTGGAAGACGGGGTTCAGCTCCTTCAGCCAGGCGCAGACCACCTCGATCTCGGTGTTGGCCTGGTGGCAGAGCTCCGTGGCGACCTGCGCCAGGGCGATCTCGACGTCCTCGGGGAGGCCGCGGCCACTCTCCCAGTCGAGGTCGGTGGCCGTCGACCATCGACGCTGGATGGCCTCCTCGTAGAGCTCGCCGGCGTTCTCCGCCCAGAGCTGGTACGAGTCGCGGAGGTGGTAGCCGCCGATCTCGGGCACGCCGACGGCGGGGTAGGCGCCTCGAGGGATGCGTGTGCGGGTCTCGACGTGGTCCGGGATGCGCCCGTAGACGCCGATGTTCAGGTCATCGATGCCGAGGCCGCGCGCGGTCGGCCGTGCGCGCGTGCCCCACTGCAGCGTGCGGTCCATCCACGACAGGTCGGGCGGCGGCAGCTGGGGCGCTGCCTGCTGCTTGTCGGCGTTGGCCTCGGGCTTCTCGGACGTCTGGACCATCGAGTGCTCCTCGCGGCTCGGTTCGGGCGGCCCCGCTAGGCCGTGAGGTACGCCTGCATCATCGAGTTGCTGCGGCCGTTCTCGAAGCGATCGCCGAAGCCGGCCACGCGGACGCGCTGGACGTACTCCTTGATCTGGCGTTGCCGCATCGCGAGGGCGATGTTCTGGCCCTCCTCGTAGTTCTCCTTGCCGCCGCCGAGCAGGATGGCGAGCGCCGTGTTCTGGACGGCGCCACGCTGGAGCGGGTTCTGGCCGAGGGTGCCGGCCACGAGGCCGGCCTCGACGTCGTCGAGGTAGGTGTGGATCTCCTCGCGGCGCTCGGGCTGCGCCGAGTTGAGGTACTGGAGGTGCATGACGCCGAATGCGACGTGCCTCGACTCATCGGACGCCGCGAGGCGGTAGATCGTCTTCTCGGCCTCGTTGTAGGACATGCGCTCGCCCATCCGGAAGATGGTGAGCACGAGGCCCTCGCCCGAGATGTGGAGGCGCGCGGACATCTCCGAGAAGTCGCGCGCGGAGTCGATGTTGCCGGCGAAGACGGCCTGCGCGCCGCGGGCCTGGTACATCAGGCCGCCGCCGTTCGCGAGGGCGCGCTTGCGGAAGACGTCGAGGTGTCGCGCCTCGTCCATGATCTGCGAGAGCAGGAACATCCGCGGCTCGTAGTAGTCGGGCGAGGTCGAGGCGATCCACTTGCCTGGCACGTCGCCGGCGACGAACTCGACGTCGGTGAGGAAGGTGGCGAGCTGGCACTCGGCGCGCTCGATGTCCTCGGGCAGCTCCTCGAGGCTGTCCCAAGGGATGTCGGTGGCCGACGACCACTGGCGCTGGACGGCCTCCTCGTAGAGCTCGGCGGCGTTGCGCAGCCAGATGTCGGCCTTCGTGCGGATGGTGTAGTTGCCGATGCGCGGGGCGTTCGGGCGCTCGAGTGCGCCTCGAGGGCGGCCGGTGAGGTTGTCGGTGACCTCGGGGGGCTCCGCGAAGGGGCCGCGGTCGATCTCCTGGAGAAGGAGGCCGCCGCCGTGGGAGTCGCCATCGACCTCGTCGCCGAAGGTGGAGCGCTTCTGGAGCCAGTCGAGCTTGTAGCCGCGCTCCTTGCCGTACTCCATCAGGTCCTCGAACGGCGTGGGCTCGCGCGTCTCGCCCTGGCCCGGCTTCGTGAGATCGATGGTCATGTTGAACCTCCCGCGAGGTGCCTGGATTCGGCCCGATGTGCCTCGAATGGCCCGCGCCGCGGCGCGCGACGATGCGCCGTCCATCCTACACCCGGCGACCGCCGTTCGTTATCGAGCGACCGTCCGACGTGACTGCCAGCGCCGACGAGCGTCATCATGTCCGTGCTGCGAGCCGATGATTCCCGTGGGCGAGGCGTCGAGGTCGAAATGCAGCTATTGCTGTTCCTGATTCCAGTGCTGATGTACTTCGGCTGGCGCGCCCGACTGGCGTTTCGGGGAGAGCGTTACGTACCCCGTGGGCATCAAACCTCTCGGCTCGACGCGATGCACGAGTACATGGAGTCCCACAACGTTCATCGTTCGGCGCGGCGACGCTGGCTCACCGCGGTGTTCATGCTGGTCGGACTTGGTGGCATCACGTATTTCGAGTGGAGGGTCGGGATCTTCGACGCTGGTGTCGCGCTGGCCATGTACGCGCTGTGGGTTGCGGTCTCGATTTGGCTCGCCTTGTGGGATCGCAATCGCTAGCCGCGATCGACCGCGCCCCTCGTCGTATCCTCGATGCATGACCACCACGCCCGAGCCCGACCTCGAGGCCGCGCGCCGCGCGCTCCGCGCGTGGGGCATCGAGGCTGACAGACTGACAGCCCTGCAGGGTGGCGCCGTCAACGAGCACTGGCTCGTCGAGGGCGGCGAGCAGCCCCTCGTGCTGCGTCGGTACCGCGCGCGCCACGCGGCCGAGGCGACGCCGTATGAGCACGCGCTGCTCACGTTCCTCGAGGGGCGGGGGTGGCCGGTGGCGGCGCCGATTGCTGCCCTCGATGGCGACACGATCGTCGAGGTGGGGGACCGGCGCTGGTCGCTGTTCCCGTACCTCCCCGGCGAGCCGCCGGACCCCGACGACACGCGTGCGCTGCTGCGCAAGGGCGCGCTCCTGGCGCTGCTGCACACCGACCTGCAGGAGTGGGACCGACCGGGGCAGCGACCGACGTTTTCACGTGTCGACGACCTCGATACGTACGTGCGGCCGGACGGCTACCCCTCATATGGCGCGCTGCTCGAGTGGTTCGAGACGCACGACCCCGAACACGCCTCGACGCTCGAGCGGACTCGGCAGCGCAACGCCTTCGCCCTCGAGCACCTCGAGTACCGCGCGCAGCCTGCGGTCGTGACCTACAACGAGTGCCTGGGGAACAACGTGCTGTTCGAGGGCGACACCGTCACCGGCCTCCTCGACTTCGACTTCGCGCACGAGGACGCGCGCGTCGCCGACATCGCACGCAGCCTGCTCGTCGATTGCGGGCCGGACCTCGAGCGGGTGCGGCACTGGATGACGGGCTACACCGCGCACGCCGATCCGCCGCTCTCCACGGAGGAGGCGGACCTGCTCCCGGACCTCATCGTCGCGAACGCGATCTGGAACGCCGTCGTGCCGCTCTCGATCGCCTCGAGGAGCGGTGACGCGTGGATGGTCGAGGCCGCGCGCGACCAGATCGAAGAGCTCCCGGCCCTCGAGGCGAAGAAGCGCGATCTGCGCCGCCTCATCCGCGCCGTGGCCGGCCGCCCCGAGCCCGGCCACCTCGAAGAGTCGTAGCCGGGCCTCGAGGGCGACTACTTCCGGTTCGCGACCGCCTGCGCCAGCTGCGTCGTGGCATCGAGGACGTTGCCAGGATCCGGCGGGATGTACGACACCTGCACGAACTCGCCGCCGATGCGCATGCCGATGAGGCTGCCCTCCTCGGTGGCGTAGGTCTCGTCGGCGCCGCTGATCGAGGGCGCATCGGCGAGCCCGAAGACACTCTCGGCGCTGTTGCGGTTCGAGCCGAAGCTGTCGTCGGTCGGCTGCACGAGCACCTGCGCCGTCGCGAAGCCGCCCTCGGTCGCGGTCCAGTCGCAGATGAACTGCTGGTCGGACGACAGCGACTCGTTGAAGACGCCTTCACCCCAGGTCAGGCCGGTCGCGGAGTCGAGGTCCTCGACGGTGAGCAGCGCGCAGACGTTGTCGTTGCTCGTACCCGCGTTCGGCGCCTCGGTGGCGGCCGCCGTGGGGGCTCCGCCGTCCTCGGTGGCCACGGGGGTCGACTCGTCATCCGAGCTGCAGGCGACGAACAGTGCGGTGGCAACGATCGACACCCCGAGCAGCACATTTCCCATCCGGGCGACCATCCTCGATGTGTCCTTTCGTGTTCGGCTCGTGCGGATCACGCGAGGCCGAAGCGGGGCGGCGTGATCCACTCGCTGCCCGCCGGGTTCTCCTGAGAGCGGATCTCGCGACGGCGGCGCCCGGCCTCGATGCGCTGGGCGCGCTTGATCACGAGGTCCTCGGCCTTGGCGTGCTCGATGTCGCGTTGCTGGCGCGCGGCGGATCGAGGGCGACGCGGCTTACCGGCCTCGACGATGAGGCGGCCTTCTTCCTCGAGCTGAGCGAGGTGGCTGCGGACGTTGCCGTCGGCGGCGCGGCGGAGGCGCGGGTTGATGTCGGGGTAGAGCTCGAGGGTGATCTCCCAGCTACTCTTGGGCTTGCCCTGCTTGAGCACATCGAGGATCTGGCGCTCGCGCATGTTGCGATGGTCGACGTACGACTGCAGCCGCTCCCGAGGGTCGTTCACGATCTTGCCGTGGCCGGGGCAGATGACCTTCAGGTTGGGCAACTCGAGCAGGCGCTCGAGGCTGCGGCGGTACATCCCGAGGTTCCACACCGTCGTCGTCGAGGAGCCGAGGAGGGTGTCGCCCGTGAAGAGCACGCCTTCTTCCTCGAGGTAGTAGCAAAGCGAATCGACGCTGTGGCCGGGGGTCGCGAGCACCTGCAGCCGCACTCCCTCACCGAGGTCGATGACGTCGCCGTCGGCGAGGCTCGAGACCTCCCTCGGGATGCGGCCGGTGAGGAGTTTGCGACCGCCGGCGGGGATGGCGACCTCGGCGCCGAGGGATTGCTTCGCCCACTTGAGGTTGCCGGAGTGGTCGGCGTGGTGGTGGGTGATGGCGGCGACGCCGATCTCGGCGCGCTCGACGGCGGCGAGGTAGCCCCGCAGGAACCACTGGTAGCGCTCGATCGCCTCACCGGAGTCGATGGTGAGCGACTGCTGCTTGCCGGACCCCACGAGGTAGATCGAGGTGAAGTCCGGGTGCATCGGGTTCTGGTCGGGCACCTGCGCTGCCCGGACCGACTTCGAGATCTGCACGGTCACCTCCGCATTCCGCTGGATGCCGTTCGATTCGGATCGATGTCGAACGCAATCCTACACGTCGCGCGCGTCAACGCAGTGTGTCGTGGCCTCGTCGTTCGGTCAGCGCACGAAAGAGGGCGACCCGCAGGCCGCCCTCCTCGGTTCATCGGCTCGCGCCTCGGCTAGCGGCTGGCACCCTCGGCCTGCGCGCTCGGGCCGGGGCCGCCCATCTGCGGCATGCGCTGCATCGGGTAGCCGCCGAGGCCGAGGGTTCTGGGCCACTCCTCGAACAAGTTGTCGATGTCGAAGAACGGCGTCTCACTCCAGATCGAGCGCTCGACGACCGGCTGCGAGTAGATCGTGACCCGGTGGCCCGTGCCACCGAAGATCGTGCCGCTCACCTTGGCGCTGGCATCGGACGCCAGCCAGACCGCGAGCGGCGCGAGGTTCCTCGGGTCGCGGGCGGTGCCTGCGGCGGACTCGCTCGGCGGCGGGCCCTCCTGGTCGACGCCACGACCTCGGTCGGTCATGCGCGTCGAGGCACCCGGCGCGATCGCATTGCAGGTCACGCCGTAGCGCTCGAGGGCGCGCGCGTTCGAGCGCATCAGGCCGAGCTTGCCGTTGTGGGCGGCCGAGTAGTTCGGCTGCCCGGCCGAGCCGAAGACGCCGGCGTCCGAGGTGAAGTAGATGATGCGCCCACCACGGGTGCGCTCCTGGCGCCAGTAGATCGAGGCAAACTTCGTCGGGGCGAAGCACCCCTTGAGGTGCGCCCGTACGAGGCTGTCCCACTCGTCCTCGCTCATGTTGAAGATCATCCGCTCGCGCAGGATGCCGTGCGCGCAGCAGAGGATGTCCAGGCCTCCATAGGTGTCGAGGGCGAGCTTGATGGTCGCCTCCGCCGTGTCCATGTCGGCGATGTCGCCGACGACGGCGACGGCGTCGCCACCGGCCGCCTTGATCTCATCGACGACCGCGTTCACGCGGCTCGCGTCCATGCCCATGCGGCCCTCGACGTCGGCGCCCGTGTCGGCGACGACGACCTTGGCGCCCTGCTCGGCGTAGGTCTTCGCGATCCACGAGCCCATGCCGCCCGCGCCGCCCGTGACGACGGCGATCTTGCCGTCGAGATGCTTCGTTGCCATGTCAGTGGTCTCCTCGGGAACTCGCTCGGCTGGACTCAGGCTCGGGGCGCGGAAGCTGCCTCGCGCTCACGCCGCCAACCACCGGGAGGCGTCAGCTCGGGCATGGTCGACAGGATCTGCTCCATCTCCTGGAACAGGCGGTCGACGTCCCACAGCGGCGTCTCGCTGTAGATGGAGCGGTCCCAGCCCGGCTCGCGGTAGATCGTGATGCGGTGGCCACCGACGCCGATGGCGCGGCCGGTGATGTCCTTCCCGTCGTCCGACGCGAGATAGACGATCGCCGGGACGGCGTTCATCGGGTCGCGCGCGGTGCCGGCGGCGGACTCGCTCGGGGGCGGCGCGTCGCGGTCGACGTTGCGGCCTCGGTCGGTCATGCGGGTGGCGGCGCCCGGGGCGATCACGTTCGAGGTGACGCCGTAGCGTGCGAGCGCCTGCGCGTTCGAGAGGCTGAGACCGATCTTCGCGGCGTGCGCCGCAGAGTAGTTGGGCTGCCCGGCCTCGCCGTTGATGCCGGCGCCGGAGCTGAAGTAGATGATGCGGCCGCCTCGGGTGCGCTCCTGGCGCCAGTAGATCGAGGCGAACTTGGTCGGGGCGAAGCACCCCTTGAGGTGCATCTTGATGACCGCGTCCCAATCGTCCTCGGGCATGTTGAAGATCATGCGCTCGCGCAGGATGCCGTGCGCGCACACGAGGATGTCGAGGCCGCCGAACGTGTCGATGGCCGTGCGAATTGTCTGCTCGGCGACGTCCATCTCCGAGATGTCACCAACGATCGAGACGGCTTCGCCGCCGGCCGCCTTGATCTCGTCGACGACCGCATTCACGCGGCTCGCGTCCATGCCCATGCGGCCCTCGACGTCTGCACCCGTGTCGGCCACGACCACCTTCGCGCCCTGCTGCGCGAAGATCTTGCAGATCCAGCTACCCATGCCGCCGGCGCCGCCGGTGACGACCGCGACCTTGCCTTCGAGGTGTTTCCCCGCCATCGCGTCCTCTCCCACTCACTCGCGACACGTCGCCGCGATTACGGGCGGGATGATACGCCTGCCACGCCACCATCACGCCGATGATGGCACTCGGATGCGGAAACGTGATGCCTCGATGCGGCTGCGGGGCGGGAAATCGAGGTCCAGGGGTGGTGCCGGGGGAGGGGGTCGAACCCTCACGGCCCGCGAGGGCCCGCGGAGTTTAAGTCCGCTGCGTCTGCCATTCCGCCACCCCGGCGCTCACGGGCACTCGACGCGGAAACTCGCTTCGATGGTGCGGTCGTCGGAGTTGTTCCAGTAGGTCGCCGTCTCGGCGCTGAAGGTGCCGCCGTCGCGGACGAGCAGCCCTTCGCGATCCTCCGGGAACCACTGGATGAAGTCGGGATCGAGCAGCTGGATGGAGACCGGGTTCTGCGGGTTGTTGTGCGATACCAGCACGCGGTGACCGGGCTCCGAGACCGAACCAACGTCGAAGGTGTCGTCCCCGAGCTGGCAGACCACGCTCGAGATGTCGATCTCCTGGCCATCGAACGTCAGCGTGCCGCCTCCTCCGCCGATGAGCGCGCCGAACGGGTTGTCGCCCGAGCCCCCCGAGCCGCCCCCGTCACCTGAGCCTGAGCCGCTGTCGGAGTCACTGCTGCAGGCGCCGACGAGCAGCAACAGTGCTCCCAGTCCGACGATCAGGCCTCGACGCATGAATGAAGTCCCCTCGATATCCCGTTCGAGAGGGCCGAGCCTAGCGAGCGCGTGCGGCAACCGCGAGGCGATGCCGGCTGGGCGCGGCCCGCCACACCTCGGGCGGCGGCTGTTGCGCCGGTGAAAAAGGACTAACGTGGCATGTTACAAACGTCGTACGAACCAGGGAGGGTCGAGATGCGTCGTCTGGTCGTCCTTGCTGCCCTCGTGATCCTCAGCCTTGCGATGGGGGCCTGCTCGTCCTCGGATGCGGACGAGGCGGGGACCGGCACCGTGGCCTCGGGTGGAAGCTCGAGCAGCGAAGCGACGTCCGCCTCCACTGCAACTGCAGCGACCACCGGCGAGGGCAGTGGGTCCGGCGGCACGGGTACGGCCCCGACGTTCGCCGACGGGACGTGGACGGGCGGCGAGGCGGAGGCGCAGATCAGCGGTGACGTCACCGGGACGATCACCGGCACGCTCTTCGCGGAATCGTCCGCGACCGAACCGGGAACCACGCGGCTCACGTATACCGCCGGCGTCGACACGATCCTGTTCTCGATCTCGACCGAATTCGAGCCCTTCGACATGCGCGCGAGCACGAACAACGACCTGCGGGTCGAGCGTCCGTTCGGCTCCGCGCCCTGCGAGGTGACCTACGAGGAGGCGACCGATAGCCGCATTGCCGGGACGTTCCGCTGTGACGGCGTCTCGGTGAGCTCGATCGCGCAGGGGATCAACGGCACCGGAGTCGTCGAGGGGTCGTTCGAGGCGACGCGGTGAGCTCGGGGGGCTCGTCAGCGCTCGCTCAGGCGCGAGCCGCCCGAGGACTCGACGTCCCGGAGGGTCGCGCCGCCACCGAAGACGAGCTCCGAGGCGCCGCTGAGCTCGACGGGCCCCAACTCCTCGAGGACCACGAGGTCCGCGTTGCTGGCGCCGCTCAGGTGCACCTCGGCGGTCTGGATCTCGAGGTCAGCGAGCTCGAACGAGCTGGCGCCCGACGCCTCGAGACGGGCCTCGGTGGCCGTACCGGCGAGCTGCACGCGCGTCGCGCCTGAGAGCTCGGCGACGAGCAGCCCGGCATCGATGGCGCCATCAACGCGGCTCGCGCCTGAGATCTCGACGTCGAAGCGGTCGACGACGCCGAACCCGGTGAACGAGACGCGGCTCGCGCCGGACGCCGTGACACCGACCAGCGCAGGCATCGCGACGGAGGCCCCGAGGGTCGCGTCGTTGGCGCGCACGTCCGGCGCGAGGCCGATCACGAGGGTCGAGCCACGGACCTCGACCTCGAGGGATTCGAGCAGGTTGTCGTCCGCGGTCACGACGACCTCGTAGCTCTCGGCGGCGGTCACGCTGACGGCGAAGGCGTTCGACACCTCGACGGTGTCGAAGTCGGTGAGGTCGTAGGTCTCGGATGCGAGCACGCCGGAGCCGTCGATGGTCTCGGAGTTGCCGATCGACACGTTGATCTCGCCACAGGCAGCCATCGAGGCGGTCACGACGACTGCGGCGAGGAGCGCAGCGAAGCGCGTGGCGACGTGGGTCATCGGCGGGTCCTTCCGGCCTCGAGGCGTGTCGGGCGTCCCTAGTTCAGCCGCCGCAGCGGCTCCTGCGCCGCGAACACGGACAGTGCCAGCAGCATGATGCCGATGCCCGCCAGGGGGAACATCAGCTCGAGGCCGATCGCCTGACCGAGGGAGCCGAACAGCAAGCCGGACCCCTGTGCGATGCCCTGGGCCAGGATCAGCAATCCCATCACCCGCCCGAGGAGCCGGTTCGGCACCGAGCTCTGCACGATCGCGATGCCGAGCACGCGCATGAGCTGGAAGGCCCCGCCGGCCAGCGCGTTGAACAGCCACGCAAGGACCACGGCGCGGCTCAACCCGAAGCCGAGGACACACAGCCCAAACACGAACGTCAGTCCGAGGAACAGCAGTCCCTTGCGACCGTACTCACCGCGCCACGCCAGCAGGGCCGCGCCGAGCGCACCGCCGAGGCCCCACCCCATCTGGAGCCAGCCCCAGCCCTGTGCATCCAGCTCGAGCACATCGCTCACCCATGCGGCGACGAGAATTCCCATCACGGAGACGCCGGCGGCGACGCCGACCCAGGTCACCAGGATCGTCCAGCGCACGGCAGCGTCCGTGTCGAGGTGATGCCAGCCCTCGCGGACGTTGGCGAGCACCGACTGCCCGCTAGCGCCTGGGTCCGCCGCGGTCTCGACGAGACGCATGCGCCACAGGGCGAAGAGGATCACGAGGTGCCAGGAACTCGCGACGAGGTACGCCGGTGCGAACCCCAGCCGCTCGATGAGGGTTCCGGCCAGCAGGCCCGCGCCGACCATCGTCATTGCGAAGCAGAGCTGGAAGATCGTCACCGCCCTCGTGAGGTTCGTGGGCAGCACGACGTCTCGGATCATCGCCGTCCTCGCGGGGAGGTCCTGTGCGTTGATCACGCCGAAGAGCGCGAAGGTCACCATGAAGAACGGCAGCCACGCACCGCTGCCCTCCGAAGCGCCCGGCATCATCAGCAGTAGTCCGGTCGTCGCAGCCGCCGCGAAGGCGCCACCGTGCGCCACGTACAGCGTGAGCCGGCGCGGGTAGCGATCGGCGAAGGCGCCGCCAAAGAGCACGTACGACAGGAACGCGAGGCCGTTGAGCGTTGCCAGCAGGCCGAGCAGCAGCACTCGACGCGACTCCGGCGCCGCCGAGGCGACGTACCAGGTCTGCGTCATGAAGGTCATCGGCATACGCAGCCCGGTCGCCAGCTGCGTCAGGCACAGCCAGCGGAAGTCCGGGTTCGCGAGCGGTCCGCCACGTCCGGTGCGCGGGAGCGGTGGCGCGGCCACCGCCGATGGTGGTGGGCTCAGCATCGCGACATGCTAGCGCCTCGTGGAGCCGAGGCGGAGCGGGGACTCGAGGCTAGTCGGCGCCGCGTCCCCACTCGATGCCGTTGCGGAGGAGCTGGCGGAACGCCTCGGTCTCCCACGTCTGGCGGAGGGTGAGCGGGGTTCTGCCCTCGGGATCGACGCTCTTGTCGACGTAGCGCTGCGAGTTCGAGACCGGCGAGTGGCAGTGGCCGAGGGTGGTGTACGCCACCTCGCCACGACCGACCGGCTTCGTGTAGCCGATCACCCTCGTGACGCCGTCGGCCTGCAGCGAGGTGTCCTCGTCGTACTCGAAGCCGAAGCCGGGCTCTGAGGTGTCGGGACCGAGCGCTGCCGTCATCAGGAGGCGGCTGTTCGCCGGCTGCTGCACCTCGATCATGTAGGGCTCGTCGATGACCTCGAAGGCCTCGGGCATGCCTCGCATCAGCGGGTGCTCGTCCTCGACGACGTCGACCTGGAACTTCCGCACCGGCGGGTGGCTGAGGAAGAACGCGCCGAGGGTCTCGTGGTGACTCGACTTCACCATGCGGCGTCGCCCGGACTCGGTGCGCGCGGCCTTGCCGCCACTTGTGCCGTGCAGGCCAAGCCAGCGGCCGCCCTCCTCGAGCCAGTGGCGGATCATCGAGGCCTGTTCGTCGTTCGCGAACGGTCCGGCGACGTAGGTGATCAGCAGGCTCGTTCCGGGCAGCCACTTGTCGACGTCGGTGAAGTCGCCGGAGACCGTCGCGGCTGCGCCCGCCTCCTCGAGCAGCTCGAGCACGCGCAGCCGGGCGAAATCCATGTCGTGGCCGGCGAACGCGCCGGGCGGGTAGCCGCCGACGATGAGGTGCGTACGACCAGAGAGGGCAGGCGGCATCGCGGTGCTCCGTTCACGGGGGAGCGCGGGGCCGTCAGCGTACCGCCCGAGGCAAGACGCCCGAGGCGCGAGCGTCAGCCTCGGTGGCGCACCGGCACGAGCTCGGTCAGCACCCCGCCCGTGCTCTTCGGGTGGAAGAAGGCCACGGTGCGTCGCCCGTCGGCGGTGCGGGGCAGCTCGATCTCGGTGAGGCCGTTCGCGCGCAGCCGCTCGGCCTCGGCGTGGACGTCCTCGCAGGCGTAGCAGAGGTGGTGGAGGCTCGGGCCTCGACGCTCGAGCCAGCGCGCGGCGCCGCTCGTGGCATCGGGCGCTGGGATGAGCACCTCGACCTGCGTCTCGCCGTTTCCCACCTGGAAGAAGTAGTTGTACGTCTGCTCGGGCGCGAAGTAGGAGCCGTCGGGCCAGTTCGAGCGCGGCTCGTCGACGGTCAGGCCGAGCTGGTCTCCGAGGATTGCCTTCGCCTCCTCGATGGTCGCGGCCACGAGCCCCACGTGGTCGAGGTGCACGAACATCGAGGCCTCCGCTCCTGCGTGCGCTTGCGGGCGAGCCTACATGACGGCACCGCTGGCGCGTCAGCGCTCAAGCAGCCGCGCTCGTATCATCCGCGTCCCAACTCCATGCATGCTCGGGAGGCGACGTGCGCGCGCGGCTGCGACGCCCGTTCTACGGCTGGTACATCGTCGGCGCGGCGGTTGGCGTGCAGGGCATGGTCTCTGCGCTGATGTTCCAGGCCTTCGGGACGTACGTCGTACTCCTCGAGCGGGACTTCGGCTGGAGCCGCACGTCGCTCGCGGCTGCCTTCTCCTTCGCGCGCATCGAGGACGGCCTGCTCGGGCCGCTGCAGGGCTGGCTCCTCGATCGCGTCGGACCGCGGTGGGTCATGCGCGTGGGGTTCGTGCTGTTCGGGCTCGGGCTGTTCCTGTTCAGCCGCCTCGACAGCCTGTTCGAGTTCTACGCGACCTACATCCTGATGGCGATTGGCGCCGCGCTCGCCGGCTTCCTCTCGATCACGACGGCGATCGTGAACTGGTTCGAGCGGCGTCGGTCCTTCGCGATGGGGCTCGCGCTCCTCGGGGCGCCGGTGGGCGGCCTCGCGCTGCCGTTCGTCGTGAGCGCCCTCGAGACGTACGGGTGGCGGCCCGTCGCGGCCGCCTCGGGCGTGATCGTGATCGTTTTCGGGCTGCCGCTGGCGCAGGTCGTGCGTCGCCATCCCTCGGACCTCGGGCTGCGCGCCGACGGCGATCCGCCCATCGAGGTCACGCGCGACCTCGATGGCAACGAGCCCGAGCCTTCCGAGGACCTGCGCGTCTTCACCGCCCGCGAGGCGCTCGCGACGCGTGCGTTCTGGTTCATCTCGCTCGCGCACGCCGCCGCCGTCCTCGTGGTCTCGGTGGTGCAGGTGCACTTCGTGGCACACGTCAACGAGTCGCTGGGCTACTCGCTCACGCAGGCCGCGGCGATGCTCACCCTGATGACGATCCTCAACCTCGTCGGGCGCGTCGGGGGCGGCTACCTCGGGGACCGCATCAACACGAGAAACGTGCTGATCGGCGCGATGCTGATGCACGCGGCGGCGTTGCTGTTCCTCACGTTCGCGCAGTCGCTGTGGATGCTGATCGCGTTTGCGGTGCTCAACGGCCTCGCGTGGGGGTCTCGGGTGCCGCTCATCATCTCGATGCGTGCCGACTACTTCGGGGCGCGCTCGTACGGCACGATCATGGGCTTCTCGTCGATCGTCGTGACGCTGGGCTCGATCTCGGGGCCGGTGCTGGCCGGCATCTCCTACGACCAGACGGGGAGCTACACCATTGGCTTCACGGCGCTCGCAATCCTCGCGGGCCTCGGATCGCTGTTCCTCTGGTTCCTGCCGGCGCCGCAGGACGCGAGGCGCGCGACCGTCGAGGCGGCGAGCTAGGTACGGGCCTCGATGCTCGTCTGCCCGCCGAGGTAGGGGCGCAGGACCGAGGGGATCTCGACCGAGCCGTCCTCGAGCGCGTACTGCTCGAGGATGGTCGCCAGCGTGCGAGGCAACGCGAGGCCTGATCCGTTCAGTGTGTGGACGTAACGGACGGTGCCGGACTCGTCGCGGTAGCGCAGGTTGGCACGTCGCGCCTGGAAGTCCTCGAAGTTCGAGACAGAAGAGACCTCGAGCCACTCGCCGGCACCCGGCGCCCAGACCTCGATGTCATAAGTCATCGCCGAGGCGAACGTAATGTCGGCCGTCGCGAGACGAATGACCCGGTAGCGGAACCCCAGCTGTCGCACGACCTCGAGGGCGTCGTCCAGCAGCGTGTCCAGCGCGTCCCACGAGGCGCCCTCGGGCACGAACTTCACCAGCTCGACCTTGTCGAACTGGTACACGCGCTTGATGCCTCGGACGTCGCGGCCCGCGGAGAACTGCTCGTTGCGGAACGAGGGCGAGTAGGCGACGTGGTGCCTCGGGAGGGTGTCGCCGGCGAGGATCTCGTCGCGGTACATGTTCGTGACGGGCACCTCGGCGGTGGGGATGAGCCAGAGATCGGTGCCCTCGAGGTGGAACATCGTCTCGGCGAACTTCGGCAGCTGGCCCGTGCCGACGAGCATCTGCGAGCGCACGAGGGCCTGCGGGTAGACCTCGGAGTAGCCGCGGCCTCGATGGAGGTCGAGCATCCAGGCGATGAGCGAGCGCTGGAGGCGCGCGCCGTCGTCGCGCAGCATGAACGCCTGCGAACCGCCCACGCGTACCCCGCGCTCAAAGTCGATGATGCCGAGGGCCTCGCCGACCTCCCAATGCGGCCTCGATGACTCGTCTCGGTCCGGGAGCGGCTCGTCGGCGACGCGCCGAGGCGCCTCGAGTCGACGCTCCGGGCTTCCGTCGCCGCCCTCGATGACGATCACCGCGTGATCCTCGGGGCCGACCGGGACGTCGGGGTGTGGGATATTTGGCACGAGCAGCAGTAGCGGATCGAGCTCCGCCTCGACCTCCTTGAGGTCCGACTCCAACGCGTCGAGACGGGAGCCTTCCGCGCGCTGCGCCTCGATCAGGCGCTGTCGCTCCTCGGGGTCCTTCGCCCCGCCGATGCGCTTGCTGGCGGCGTTGCGCTCCGCACGGCCAGCCTCGACGTCCCGCAGCAGCTCCCGGCGGCGCTCGTCCAGCTCGAGGATGCGGTCGAGCGGCGCCTCGGTCTGGCGGTTCGCCAGCGAGCGACGCACGTCCTCGGTGCGCTCGCGCAGGGTCTGGATCGAGAGCATCTACCGGCCTCCCGCCGTCGTCGTCACCTCGAGGGCGCGCACTGCCTCGATCGAGGCCAGCGCCAGCGCCCGCACGTCCTCGGGAATCGCCGCCGCCTCGGAGCCGCCGGGGCGAGCGAGCGGTGCATCGGACCGCAGCGCGGCTTCGTCCACCCAGGCCCAGCCCTCGTCACCGGGCGGCAGCTCGAGGCTCGCGCCCGCGACCGGCCTCGTGAAGTAGACGAAGTCGATGTGCTGGTGCGGCGCGTCGGTCATCGAGTCGCGCGGGATGTCGTAGACGCCGATCGTCACGGGCGGCGGCAGCTGCGCGGGCTCGCGGTGGCCGAGCTCGGGGGCGGTGGGCACGATCTCGACCTCGATGCCTGTCTCTTCGAGGACTTCGCGCAGCACGGCCTCGATGGGGTCCTCGTTCGCCTCGATGTGACCGCCGGGCGGCAGCCAGAGGCCGAGGCGGTGCCAGTGCAGCGCCGTCGCGCCCTGCTGCGTGACGAACCCGCTGACGGTGAAGTGGCGCTCCACGCGCTCCCTCGACGGCTGCCCGGCGCCTCGGATCATCGAGGTCGCGGCGGTACCCGCGAGGCTAGCGCGGCCCCGGTGGCCGGTCGAGCCAGCCCAGGTCGAACGCGCGCAGCGAATCGATGACGGCGTCGGCGCCGGGCTGCGGCGGCGCCGCGAAGGCCGTCTGCCGCGACTGCACGACGGTCATCCCCGCGCCGACGGCCGACTCCACCCCGTGCACCGAGTCCTCGACGGCGAGGCAGCGCGCGGCCTCGATGCCGAGGGCATCGGCGGCGTGCAGGTAGACGTCGGGCGCAGGCTTGTCGGCGCCCGCCTCCTCGGCGGTTGAAATGGCATCGAAGCTCGAGCGCAGGGCAGCGGCCTCGAGGGTGGCTTCGACCCACGGCCTCGAGGACTGCGAGGCGACGGCGAGCGGCAGGCCGCGAGCTCGTATCGCCTCGAGGAGCTCGACTGCGCCGTCGAGCGGTGGGAGGCCGTGGGTCAGCTCCTCGAGGAACAGCGGCGTGTAACGCGCATCGATGACGGCGCGCGGGACGCCGTAGGTCGCCTCGAGCCACTCCTTGAAGCCGCCGCGGCCGATGAACTGCTCGTAGTCGGCGTCCTCGAGGGTGGCCGGCGTGATGAGCACGCGCGTCGCCGCGAGGTGGAGCGGCTCGGTGTCGACCAGCACGCCATCGAGGTCGAAGACCACGGCGAGGATCGGGCCTCGGCTCACGCCCGGTCCGCCTCGTTCGAGCCGTCCGCGCCGTTCGTCCCCGGACCTCGACCCTCGGCGACCTGCTTGAGGCGCCAGACGACGTCGCGGAGGGCCTGCTGGCGGAGGGGGCGGTGCAGGACCGGCTCGAGCAGCCCGCCCAGGAAGCCCGAGGCCGGGCGGTACTCGGCCTCAACCGTGACGTGGACCTGCCGCGGGCCCTCGGCGAAGAGCGCCCAGCGGAGCCCCTCGAGGGCCGGTACGCCCTCGGTGTCGTCCGGCCGCAGCTCGAGGTAGGTCGGCCCCTCGTGGGTCTCGACGTGCATCGAGACGCGACGCGCGTCGAAGGGTAGCGCGAGACGGAAGGCGAGCCCCTCGTGCGAGGCCTCGAGGTCGCGGAAGGAGCCCGGCAGCCAGGCGGTTGCTGCCTCGAATGCCGTCAGGTGCCCGAAGACATCCTCGATCTCGGCCCGAACGTGGATGTCTTCGCGCAGCGTGGCCATCGACTAGCCGTCGTCCGTGGAGGCCTGCTGCGCGCGGAGCGCCGGGAACAGCACGACCTCGCGGATCGAGCGCTCGCCGGTGACGAGCATCATCAATCGCTCGAGGCCGATGCCGAGGCCGCCGGCGGGCGGCATGCCGTGCTCGAGGGCCTGGAGGAACGCCTCGTCGGCGAGCTCGGCCTCCTCGTCGCCGGCGGCGGCCTTCGCGGCCTGCGCCAGCATGCGCTCGCGCTGCTCGACGGGGTCGTTCAGCTCGGAGTACGCGTTCGCGATCTCGTGGCCGACGATGAACAGCTCGAAGCGTTCGACCACGTCGAGGTCGCCCGGCTTCCGCTTCGCCAGCGGCGAGAGCGCCGTCGGATAGTCGAGGATGAACGTTGGCTGCACGAGGTGCGGCTCGACGAGCGCCGACATCAGCGCATCGAGGACCGTGGCCCACGAGGCGCCCTCGTCGAAGGGCACGCCTCGATCGCGTGCCACCGCGCGCAGCGAGTCGAGCTCGAGGTGCTGGGTGAAGTCGATGCCCGCGTGCTCGATGAGCGCCTCGCGATAGGTGGTGCGGCGGAACGGCGCCTCGAGATCCACGAGGTGCTCGCCGTAGGGCAGCTTCAGTCCGCCGGCGACCTCGGATGCCACACGACGCACCAGCTCCTCGACCATGCGCGCGACGTCCTCGTAGTCGGCATACGCCTCGTAGGACTCGAGCAACGTGAACTCCGGGTTGTGGCGCGTGTCGACGCCCTCGTTGCGGAAGACGCGCCCAATCTCGAAGACGCGGTCGAAGCCGCCGATGAGCAATCGCTTCAGGTGCAACTCGAGGGAGATGCGCAGGAAGAGGTCGCGTCCGAGGGCGTTGTGGTGGGTCACGAACGGGCGCGCGGCCGCGCCGCCGGCGTGCTCCTGGAGGACGGGTGTGTCCACCTCGATGAAGTCGCGCTCGTGGAAGAACCGGCGCACCGAGGCGATCACGGCGGCGCTCTGACGCGCGATCTCCCTCGAGCGCTCGTTCGCCATCAGGTCGAGGTGGCGCTGGCGGTAGCGAATCTCGGTGTCGGTGACGCCGTGGAACTTCTCGGGCATCGGTCGGAGCGACTTCGCGAGGACCGTCCAGCGCTCGACGGCGATCGTGGCCTCGCCCGTGCGCGTGCGGAAAACGGGGCCTGTCGCCTCGATGAAGTCGCCCAGGTCGACGAGGTCGAGCAGCGCAAACGCCTCCCCCTCGAGGGCGTCGCGGCGCAGGTGCAGCTGGATGCGCCCCGAGCCGTCGCGCACGTCGAGGAAGGCGGCCTTGCCCATCACACGCTGGGCGGTGACGCGACCGGCGACGGTGACCGAGTACTCGGTGCGCTCGGCGCCCGCGGACTCGGCGGCCTCAAGGCCGTCAACGGCTACCGAGGTCGCGTGCGTGCGCCCCGTCCGCGCCGGGTAGGCGTCGCCGCGCTCGAGCAGCAGTCGCCGCTTCTCGGCGCGCTGGGCGAAGAGCTCTTCCTCGGACGGCACTCTGTCCTCGAATCTCCCGGAATCGCCTCGATGTTCGAGGTCCGGACGTGGCGACGGGGCCCTGCGGCCCCGTCGATGGTCTCGAACCTTCGAGCCGGCCGCTAGCTGATGCTGGTGATGGTCCACTCCACGACGCCCGCGGGCGCCTCGACCTTGACCTTGTCACCGCGCTTCTTCCCGAGCAACGCCTGGCCGACGGGCGACTCGTCGGAGATGCGCCCCTCGACGGGGTTCGCCTCGGCGGCGCCCACCACCTGGTACTTGCGACGCTTGTTGTCGGCCGTCTTCAGCGACACGGTCGAGCCGATCCGCACCTCTTTTGAGGAGTGCGCGGCCTTCTCATCGATGAGCTCGGCCATCTCCAGCATCTTCTCGATTTCCTGGATACGGCCCTCGAGGAATGCCTGCTGGTTCTTCGCCTCTTCGTACTGGCCGTCGGTCTCGGTCATGCCGAGTTCCTGGGCCTCGCGAATGGCCTGGGCGACCTCGGCACGGCGGACGGTTCGCAGCTCGTGGAGCTCGTCCTCCAGCCGCTTCATGCCCTCGACCGTCAGCATCACGCGACGTTCAACCATCGTCGGCTCTTCCTGTGGTCCGACCGAACGCCAGAGCCCGTGCGGCGTGATGCCGGCGAATCTGGGAGCGGGAGGACGCCGAGAAACAAGAAAGACTCGCCCGCCTGGGCCAGTCCAGCGCATATTCTAGGGAATACGCACCGCCCCCTGCAACGCTGCAATGGCACATTTGTTCGCCCGAGATTCGAAGCCCGACCGTTCCGAATTCGGGTGTTAGACTGCGCCACTGGCGGGTACCGGGATCGCGGCCCGGTTGGAGCGCGCTATCCAGCCCTCAACACCCACCCCTTCGGCGGCTCGGATCCTGCTGCCGGCGCTCATCGTCGGGCTGTTGGCCGGGCTCGCGGGCGGGTTCGCCGCGGGCGCGCTCCTCGATGCCGGTTCGAGCGACGAGCCGCCCGAGCCGACCGCCGTGGCTGCGACCGCGACGGCGGCTCCCTCGACCGTCGTTTCCACCTCGACTGCGCCCGATCTGCGGCCGGCCATCGACCGGGTCCTGCCTGCGGTCGTGACGATCATCGCGGACACGCCGGCGGTGACGCTGCCCGATGGCACGGTGAGCCAGACGAGGAACATCGGCTCCGGCATCGTGGTCACCGATGCCGGACATGTGATCACCAACTTTCACGTGATCGATGGCGCCGATACCCTGTCGATTGTGCTGGCAACCGGTGAGCAACGTCCCGCCCAGCTCGTCGCCGACGATGCGCCGTTCACCGATCTCGCCGTCTTGCAGGTCGATCCGGCCGGCCTCCGCGTCGCCATCCTCGGAATCGACGCGCCGTTGAGCGTCGGCGACCCCGTCGCCGTCATCGCGGGTGCCAGCATCACTGCCGGCAACACCGTCACCGCAGGTGTGATCTCCGGCGCCGGACGCGTCTGGGCGCGGAACGGCGTGCTCCTCGAGGACCTGATTCAGACTGATGCCCCGGTCAACGGCGGCGACTCCGGCGGCGCGCTCGTGAACCTCGACGGCGAGGTCGTTGGCCTCGTGACGACCGTGGTCCGCCAGGCGCCGAACGGCGCGACCATCGAGGGCGTCGCGTTCGCGCAGTCGATCCGCTCGCTGGCTCGGCCGGTGGCCGAGATCCTCGCGAACGGCGCATCGAGCCGAGCGCGCATCGGCATCGAGCGGCAATCGCAGCACGAGGAGATCTCACCCGAGCTCGCAGCGGCGCTGGACCTGCCCGTCGATGCTGGCGCCCTCGTGAGCGCCGTGGCCGCAGCGAGTCCCGCCGAGGCGGCCGGCGTCGAGGCCGGCGACATCCTCACGGAGGTGAACGGCGTGGCGGTCGACTTCGATCGCCCGCTCGTGAACCTCCTCAAGGACCTCGAGGCCGGTGCCCCCCTCGAGATCACCATCCTGCGCGGCGAAGAGACGTTGCGCCTGAACCTGACCAGCGAGGAGTAATCGATGGCCGATTCGGGCCCGCGCCGTCCGTACCGCCCTGTGCCCCCGCCGCCCGAGGCCGCCGCGCCGCCCCCGGCGCGACGGCGCTCGTTCGCCGCGACCATCGAGGACGGCGACACCGCGCTGCTGCGCGTGGTCGGTGTGATCGTCGTGCTCGCGATCGTGATCGCCGTGCTCGTGCTCTCGCCGCTGTCGCCCCTCGGTGACGGCGGGAGCAGCGACGGCGTGACCACGCGGGCGCGGGCTGACCTGCCGGAGCTGCCCGCCGGCCTCGTCGCTCGCTCCGCGCTCTACGACCTCAGCGTCCCCGACTCGGTGGTCGGCCCCGTCACGATGACGGTGCGCATCGATGAGACGCCCACGAACGTCCAGAACCTCGCGCTGTACAGCTACGACGGCGGCACGTGGCAGCGCCTCGGATCCGCGCAGCTCGTCGGTGACGGCTCGGCCGAGGGCGTGGTCGACCACGTGCCCGGGACGATCGCCGTCGTCGAGCGCACGGCGCTGGCGCACCAGCTCGCGTTCATCGTGGGGCCCGAGGGCGCGCCGGATCCCGCCGCCGGCGGGGACGGCATCGTTGCGGTGCCGGCGGCGTTCCCCGCCCTCGATGCCGAGGGGCAGCCGACGGTTCTCGATGTGGAGGGTGGCTCACTCGGGGCCGCATTCGCCTCGGGGCACCCGGTGTACCTCGGCGTCACCGTGCGCGACGGGGAGGACGCCTCGATCGTCGACGCGATCCTCGGGAGCCCCGACCTCATCGACCTCGAGGCGACGCGCATCGCCGAGGCGGCCTCGTCCCAGGGCGTCGCAGGCGTCTACCTCGACTACCGCGGCTTCGATCCCGCGTTCGGCGCCGAGTTCTCCAGCCTCTCGAAGGCGACCGCCGACGCGCTGGCTCCCAGCGGCATCGCGCTCGCCGTTGCCATCGAGGCGCCCGGCGACAATGGCACTGCGGGCTTCGAGTGGCGCGAGTTGGCGTCCTCGGCGGACTCGCTCTGGCTGCATGGCCCCGCGGACGGTGACGAGTACTACTCAACCCTCGAGGCAGCGCTCGCCGCCGCGGAGGCCGACGGCGTCGACCTCTCGGCCGTGTGGCTCGTCTTCGACCGGCACTCGCGCGAGAGCACTCCCGACGGGGTCCAGTCGATCTCGCTGCGCGAGGCGCTGACGAACGCCACCACGCTCCGCACACGCCTCGACGTGGGCATCGCGCCGGGCGACGGCGTCACGCTCGAGGGTGCCAGCCTCGGCGAGCCGGGTGGCTATGGCTGGAGCGACGCCGCGCGTGCCGTCTCGTACACCTATGAGGCGCGAGGTGGTTCGCGCACGGTCTGGATCGAGAATCGCTTCTCGCTGGCGTTCCGCCTCGACCTCGCGCAGCGCTTCGGCCTCGGTGGGGTCGTGGTTGCCGGCGCCGAGGCGGACGAGACACTGCCCGACGTGTGGAACACCGTCTCGACGTACGTCGAGGAGGGCCGTGTCCGCCTCGAGCTGCCGTACGGCCCGTACCTGCAGCCAGAGTGGCGCACCTCGGGGGGCACGATTGAGGGCGCGCCCACCGACAGCGTCGTCGTCTGGCGGGCACCGACGGACCCGGGCGTCTACGACGTCACGCTCCTGCTGTCCGACGGACAGGTCTTCGTGGGCCAACAGCTCTCGCTGCGCGTGACCGAGGGTGGGACCCGCGAGGAGCCGACGCCCACGGAGACTGCGACCGCCACCGAGACGACGACCGCACCCGGCCCGGCCGGCAACTAGTGCCCGCTCGTGGGGGCCTGCGCGTCATTGCCGGCTCCGCCCGAGGTCGCGTCCTCGCGGGGCCGCCCGGCCGTGCGACGAGGCCGACCGCCGGCCGCCTGCGCGAGGCGCTGTTCTCGATGCTGGAGGCGGCGGACGTCGACTTCTCGTCCACGCTCGACCTCTACGCCGGCACGGGCGCGCTGGGCATCGAGGCGCTCTCGCGTGGCGCCGAGGCGTGCACTTTCGTCGAGGCCGACCCACGCACGGCGGCGGTGGTGCGCCAGAACCTCGAGCGGACGGGCTTCCTCGAGGAGGGCACGGTCGTGACGGGTCGCGTCGGGCGCTGGCGCGCCCCTGACGGTTCGGCGTTCACGCTCGTGCTCGCCGACCCCCCGTATGATGATGGCACGGCGTGGACCGCGATCGAACGCTCCGTCGAGGGCGCCCTCGAGGCGGATGCGACACTGGTGGTCGAGCACGCCGCCCGCCGTTCCCCGCCGCCGGCACTTGCACATCGCCCGTTGTGGCGCGATCGTCGCCACGGCGACGGTGCCGTCGCCGTCTATCGCGCCGCCACCGAGGAGCAGGCGCCCGACGACGGAGATCGCAGCAGCGGAGAGGACGCTTGATGGTCACGGCCATGTACCCCGGTGGATTCGATCCGGTCACGAATGGCCATCTGGACATCGTGGAGCGCGCCTCCAAGATCTTCGACCAGGTCGTCGTCTCGGTGGCGTCGAGTCGATCCGGCCTCTTCACGACCGAGGAGCGCGTCGAGCTGCTGAAGGCGGCCGTCGCGCCCCACAAGAACGTGCGCGTGCGCAGCCACACCGGCCTCACCGTCGATGCGGCCGCCCAGGAGGGCGCGACGGTCCTCGTGCGCGGCTTGCGCGCGCTTACCGACTTCACCGTCGAGTTCGACATGGCGCTCATGAACCGCGACATGGCGCCCGACATCGACTCGGTCTTCCTGATGACGGCCGTCGATCACCTGTTCGTCAGCGCCTCGCGCATTCGCGAGCTCGCCAGCTTCGGGCGCGACGTCAGCGCCCTCGTGCACCCCGTGGTCAACGAGGCGCTGCGGAAGAAGTTTGCCGACCGCTGATCGCGCCCTGAAGGAGCCTGCCCATGGATCTGCTGCACCTCGTCGACCGCCTCGAAGAGCTGGTGGCCGCCGCGCAGAAGATGCCCATCGGCAGTCGTGCCATCGTCGATCGCCGCCGCCTGCTCGACATCGTCGATCAGATGCGCATCTCGATCCCGCAGGACGTGCGGGAGGCCGAGGACATGGTTCGCCACCGTGACGAGGTCATGCGGGAGGCCGAGGAGGAAGCACGCATCATCGTGGCGCGCGCCGAGCAGCGCGCCGCCCGACTCGTCGAGGACCACGAGATCGCCGTCGCCGCTCGCCAGCGTGCGCAGGAGATCGCCGTCCACGCGGAGGCCCGCCTGGAGGAGCGTATCGCCGAGGCGAACCAGGACATCCAGGAGCGCCTCGCGGACTCGAGGCGGCTCGCCGATGAGCAGATGTCGGCTGCCGACGCGTACGCGCGCGAGCTCCTTTCGCGGCTCGCGACGCAGCTCCACGCCTTCGTGAACTCGGTCGAGACCGGCATCGAACAGCTGCAGCCCGAGGATGCGCCGGCCCGCCGCCCCTCGATTCTCGATGAGGGCGACGATGAGGGCTGGACGCTGCCTCGTGGCGCCGCGTACGGGGGCACTGCGGGGTCGGCGGGCTCGGTCGCGAACTACGACGACGACCTCGATGAGCCCGACTACGGGGACGATGACGACGACGGGCGCGAGTCCGGCGACCGTGTTGGCGCGCCGCTGCCGCTCCGGCGCGCGATCGAGGACGAGGCCAACCTGCTGCGCCGTCCTTCGCGCGAGACGCCTCGGGAGCAGCCGGCGCCCGTCGATCCCGGCGTCATCGACGACTTCGACCTGCCGAGCCTGGACGACGACCCCACGCAGGCGCGCCAGTCCACCACCGAGGACTAGTCGAGCCAGGTCCGAGCATCCCGTACCTAGTTCGAAGCCTCCGAGGCGACGTCGGGCCATATCCCCTCGACGAAGCGTGCGATCGTGTCCCAGATCGTCTGACTCCCCGAGGAGTCAAGCAGGTCCGTGCCGTGCGCGGCGCTCGCGACGACAAGCTGATCGTCCTCGGGCACCTGCGCGGTCTCGCCGAGCTCCTTCAGGGAGTCGATGGCCGAGGTGTCGCCTTCGCCGGCGACCAGCAGCACCGGCACCTGCATCGAGGCCGCGGCGTCCTCGGCGTGCAGCGTGCCGAACTCGATGGGCGCTGAGAGCGCGATCACGCCATCGATGTCGTCCGGCGTGCCGTCCCCGCCGGCGGCGACGATCGAGGCCGTGCCGCCCATCGAGGCGCCGACGAGGAGCACACGGTCGTAGCCGAGGTCTCGGGCGTATGTCAGGGCGGCCTCGAGGTCGGTCGCGAGGGTGTCGGGGTCCTCTTCGCCGCCCGACGCGCCGAAGCCTCGGAAGTCGAAGGTGAGCGCTGCGATGCCCATCGCAACGAGGTGTTCGGCGCCGTCGTACCAGCTCGACTGGTCGGCGCCGTACTGGTGGGACAGGATCGCGATGCGTCCGTCCGAATCGGCCTCGAAGAGGTGCGCGGAGAGCCGCACGCCGTCGCTCGTCACGATCGACTGCAGGCTGGACGAGGCCGGGAGCGCCGTCGGTGTGCCGGTCGCGTCCTCCGAGGACCCACGGCACGCTGCGGCGGCGATCGCGACCACCACGAGAAGGACGAGGCCGGCGCGCCTCATCTCGACGCTCGATTCCCGATGCCGAGCCTCGATGCTCGCCCCGGCGTTCAGCGCACCACGATGTTGAGCAGGCGTCCGGGGACGTAGATCACCCGTACGACCTCGTGACCCTCGACGAGCTCGGCGATGCGGGGGAGGGCGTTGGCCGCCTCGCGCGCCGTCGCTTCGTCGGCGTCGGCCGCCAGCTCGAGGCGCTCGCGCACCTTGCCGTTCACCTGCACCGCGATCTCGACACGGTCCTCGGCAGCGAGGGCGGGGTCGAAGACCGGCCACGTCTGCTCGTGCACCGAGTACGTGTGGCCCGTGCGCTCCCAGAGCTCCTCGGCCGCGTGCGGGCACGACGGCGCCAGCATCAGCAGCAACAACTCGATCGCCTCGTCCCACGCGGCGCCGTCGACGCTGCCCGCGTCGCGCCAGCGCTGGAGCGCGTTCGTCAGCTCCATCAGCGCGGCGACCATCGTGTTCATGCGCTTGCGTTCGAGGTCCTCGGTGACCCGCTCGAGGGTGGAGTGGGCGGCGCGCCGCAGCTCGACGGCCGAGGCGCCCTCGGGATCCTCGAGGCGCGTCGGTGGGTCGACCACGAGCGTCCACAGGCGGTTCAGCCAGCGCGAGACGCCCACGATGCCGTCGACGTCGTACGGGCCGCCCTGCTCCCACGGGCCCAGGAACATCAGGTAGGCGCGGAACGTGTCAGCACCCCAGCGGACCACCTGGTCGTCGGGCGCGACGACGTTGCCTCGGGACTTCGACATGCGACGACCGTCGGGCCCCAGGATCTGTCCCTGGCTGAAGTAGCGCGTGAAGGGCTCGTCGCCGGGCACCAGTCCGATGTCTCGCGCGAACTTGTAGAAGAAGCGCGCGTAGAGCAGGTGCATCGTCGCGTGCTCGGAGCCGCCGGTGTACTGGTCGACGGGCAGCCACGTCTCGGCCTCGTCGCGCGAGACGGGCATCGAGGTGTTGTGCGGGTCCGGGTAGCGCATGAAGTACCACGACGAGCACATGAAGGTGTCCATCGTGTCCGTCTCGCGGCGGGCGGGGCCGTCGCATTCCGGACACGTCGTGTGCACGAACGCCTCGGATAGCGCCAGCGGCGACTCGCCGGTGGGACGGAACTCGACGTCGTACGGCAGCTCGACGGGCAGCTGGTCATCGGGGACGACGACCGTGCCGCACTGCTCGCAGTGGATGATCGGGATCGGCGCGCCCCAGTAGCGCTGCCTCGAGATCAGCCAGTCACGCAGGCGGTACGTGACCTTCGAGGCACCCCACCCGCGCTCCTCGAGGTAAGCGGCGACCGCACCCTTCACCTCGTCGTTGGGCATGCCATCGAACTGGCCCGAGTTCACGGCCAGACCGGGCTCGATGTAGGCCTCGGTCAGCGGCGAGCCGTCCCAGTCGGGCGGTGAGATCACCACTCGCACATCGAGGCCGTACTTCCTCGAGAAGTCGAAGTCGCGCTGGTCGTGGGCGGGAACGCCCATCACGGCGCCCGTGCCGTACGTCGCGAGGGCGTAGTCGGCGACCCAGATCTGGACGCGCTCGCCGGTGATGCGGTTCGTGCAGTACGAGCCCGTGAAGACACCCGTCTTCTCGCGCTCCGTCGACTGTCGCTCGATCTCGGTCAGCCGCCTCGCATTGGCGACGTAACTCTCCACGGCCTCGCGCTGCTCGGGCGTCGTCAGCGCGCCCACGAGGGGATGCTCGGGCGCCAGCACCATGAAGGTCACGCCACAGATCGTGTCGGGCCGCGTCGTGAAGACACGCACCTCATCGACGCCGCCGGCGGTGGGCTGCTCGAGGGCGAACGACACCTCGACGCCCTCCGAGCGCCCGATCCAGTTGCGCTGCATCGTCTTCACGTGCTCGGGCCAGTCCAGGCCCTCGTTGTCCAGCAGCTCCTCGGCGAAGTTCGTGATGCGGAAGAACCACTGCGACATCATGCGCTGCTCGACGACCGAGTCGCAGCGCTCGCAGGTGCCGTCGACGACCTGCTCGTTGGCCAGCGTCGTGTTGCAGCTCGGGCACCAGTTCACCAGCGCCTCGCCTCGATAGGCGAGGTCGTTCTTGAACAGCTGCGCGAACCACCACTGCGTCCAGCGGTAGTACGAGGGATCCGAGGTGTTCACCTCGCGGTCCCAGTCGAACGAGGCGCCCATGCGCTTCAGCTGGCCGCGCATGCGCTCGATGTTCGCGTCGGTCCAGTCGCGAGGGTGCAGCCCGCCCTTGATGGCGGCGTTCTCGGCAGGCAGCCCAAAGGCGTCGAAGCCCATCGGGAAGAGGACGTTGTGGCCTCGCATGCGCCGGTAGCGCACCAGGGTGTCGGAGGGCGCCATCGCGAACCAGTGGCCGACATGCAGGTCACCCGACGTGTAGGGGAACATCGTGAGCGCGTACCAGTTCGGCCGGCCCTCGACGTGGTCGGGCGTGCGGTGGAGGCCGCCGGCGGCCCAGCGCTCCTGCCAGCGCGCCTCGATCGAGGTCGGGTCGTAGCGCTCGACGGTGGTACGTGCGTCGGTAGTCATGAGGTCGCTGCTTTCTGACTCGCCCCTCGAGCGCTGCAGGCTCGGCGGGGACTTCCTGACCGGTGGCGGCACCCGCGACGCGGGCGTGGGCGGCGCACCGGCCGACGGCCGGCTACACCGCCCGACGAAGGGCGAGTGCGCGCTCAGCAGCGAGGCGCGAACCTGCGGTGTGGGTCACGATCGACGCCATGCGAACAAGTGTCTCGACGTGCGTCAGCGGCGTCAACATCGAGGACCCTGCCCCTTCGCACCTCGTGGCGCGCTAGATCGCCACGAGGATGAACGCCGCCAGCAGCGGCACCCCGAGCGATACGACGCCCAGCAGCCGCTTCGCTGCCCGCAGCCGCGCCATCCCCTCGGGCGCTCGGATGGCGGCGCGCATCTCCCACGTCACCGCGAGGACGTACGCCACGAAGAGCACGATGAGCACGCCGGTGGCCGACATGACGGCAGCCTAGCGCGAGGCGTCCGTTGGCGCGCCCTGCCGCCTATCGAGGAGCGCGATGGCGACGTTGTCCGGGGCGCCGGCGGACAGCACCGCCTCGAGGAGGGCGCGCGGTAGCGCGGCGCCTCGATGTTCCGCGACCAGCGCCTCGACGTCGGCGTTCGCGAGCACGCCCGTCACGCCGTCCGAGACGAGCAACAAGACATCGCCGTCTACGAGGGGGAACGGTCCTCCGATCTCGGCCTCGTGTCGCGAGCCGCCGAGGGCTTGCGTGAGGGCGTGGCGGTCGCTCGACCAGCGCGCTTCATCGGCCTCGAGGCGGCCGGCACGGACCGCCTCGGCGGCGCGATTGTGGTCGGTGGTCAGCGCCTCAAGTGTGCCTCGATGCCAGCGGTAGGCCCTCGAGTCGCCCGCGTGCGCGACGGTGATGGTGCCACCGAGGACGAGCGCCGCGACCAGCGTGGTGCTCATGCCTGACCGCTCCGCGTGCGCCTCGGCGTCGGCGACGATCGCTCGATGAGCCGTCTCGAACGCCTCGGTCAGCTCGCGCGCAGGGTCGAGGCCGGGGAACGCCGCCTCCTCGAGGCTCCCGATCGCCAGCACCGAGGCCCGATCGCCGGCGGGCGGGCCGCCCATGCCGTCGGCGACTGCGAGCAGCACGCCGCCGCCCTCGAGGAGCCGCGCGTAGGCGGCGTCCTGGTTCGAGACGCGGACGAGCCCGCGATCGGTCAGCACGAACGGGGTTCGGTCGGTCATGGGGACAGGGTAGGTGGTGGGGCTGGTGGACCTGAGGGGACTCGAACCCCTGACCCCCTCACTGCCAGTGAGGTGCTCTCCCAGCTGAGCTACAGGCCCGTTACGACGGCTGGCGCGGTCGCCACCTCCGGTATTGAACCGGGTCCACCGCTGCCGGTCAACGAGCCGCTACCCCACGTCGGCGGGGCACGCTCCGATGGTCGAGCTGACGCCCTTGTGGTCGGACGCGGTGATGTCGAAACGCGTCGGGTCCTCGGCGCACCACGAGGGCGGGACGAAGATGTGGTCGATGCGCAGCAGCAGCATCGGGTACCGCACGGAGGTGGGTCCGGCCCAGCCGACGCGCATCGCGTCGCGCCGCGCATCGGAGAGCGCGCGATAGCCTCCGCCTCGGTCTGTGAGGTTGAGGTCGCCGGCGATGACCACCGGCAGCGACTCAGCCTCGATGGCTGCGATCATGTCGTCGATGATGCGGCGCTGCGTTCGCAGCCCGACCTCCCATGCCGCCGTGATGGGGTAGGACGGTCGAGGCAGGTGGAGTCCGTAGAGCACGAACGGGCCGTCCGGCGCCTGCACCTCGACCGCCACGCCGTGGCGCGCCACCACCTCGGGTGGATCATCGAGGGGGACGAGCGGCCAGTGCGAGTACACGACGACGTCGAACGAGCTTCGGCCCGCCGTGGAATACGCGTACTCCTCGTCCAGCGGACGGAGCAGGCCGGGCAGCATCTCGCTGACGACCAGGACGTCGGCATCCTGCGCAAGCAGGTCATCGAGGGCGACCGGGTTCATCACGCGGCCTCGGACGTTCGCGGCGGCGAGGCGGAAGCCGTCCACCGGCGCGTCGCTGCCCTTCGGCGTCCACGGGCCCATGATCACCACCGCGCTGAAGAGCAGCCATGAGGCGCCCACCCCGGCGATGGCCCATCGAGGGATCCGTGCCAGCGCGGCGATGATCAGCGCGACGACGAGCCCCGCTCCGAGGAACAGCGGCATCCCGATCGCGAAGGCGTCAAAGCGTGGCGAGAGGTCGCGCACGAGGAACCACGTCCACGGCGGGAGCGCCAGCAGCGCAACAACGAGGGCCGTGCGGTTCGTCGAGTTCACAGCGATCCAGCGTATGGCCTCGCGCGCTCTCGTTCGCGCGCCATTCGAGGGCTCAGCGCTCAGCCGCCGATGACCGCGCGCGCGGCGTCGAAGCCACTCACGGCCTCCCAGATCGACTCCGCGAGGAAGGGGCCCGGTGCCAGCTGATTGTCGGCCGTCGCGAGGATAGACATCCCGGCGACCCACACCGCGAAGCCCGCGAGGTTCGCGAGGAGGACCGCCTGCCTCGATGCCCCGGTCGCGCGCTCGAGGGCGACCTGCGTTAGCTGCACCCAGGCCGCGAGTGCCAGCAGTCCGGCGCCGAAGGCGACCGGCGGCACGACCATCAGCACCCCGAGGCCGAGCCCCCCGCCGGCGAATCCCGCCGTCCGCAGCATCGAGTCCACACGAGGCGCCTCGGCGACTCGCTGCAGCACGGTGAAGGCCACCAGCAACCACGCCAGCCAGAGTGCGACGCCGAAGGCGGTCCCGAGCACGACCGAGCGGAACAACACGCCTCGCGCATCACCCAGGCCGCTCAGGAGCCACCACAGCCAGCCGCCCGCGCCCAGCGTCGCGAGGCCGCCGACCAGCACGACGATGGAGGGGATGAGTGCGCTCGGGTCGTCGCGCACGTCGTCGAAGACCTCGAGGTCGAGTCGGGCGAGCCGCGCCAGCCGCGCGGCGAACCCTTGTCCGCCGGGCGGCACGGTCGCCACTTCCGGATCGCCGTCGATCGTCGGGCCGGTCATCGAGGTGCGTCGCTCCTTCGACCTCGAGTCCGCGTCAGCGCAGCGGGCGCTTCGTCGGCATCCCTGCCCTTCGAGGGTATCGCGGGTCCAGCGCACGGACCCGCCTCACCAGCACCACGTCCTGGGGCAGCGAGCCGTCCGGCATCGGGGCGGCGCGGACCTCGAGGAGCTCGCCGCCCAGCGCCTCGATGGCAGCGGCTGCGGCCTCGATCTCCTCGCCGGCGCGGCTGCCCTTGAGTGCTGCGAGCGTGCCGCCGGAGCGGACCAGCGGCAGCGCGTACTCGACGAGGACGGCAAGGGGGGCGAGTGCGCGCGCGGCCGCCACGTCGAAGTGCTCGCGCAGCGCCGTGTCGCGTCCGGCGTCCTCGGCGCGGGCCTGTACGACGAGTGCGCCCTCGAGGCCGAGCTCTTCGATCACGGCCTCGAGGAACTGCGCGCGCCGGCCGTGCGACTCGAGGAGCGTCACCGCAAGTGAGGGCCACGCGATCGCGATCGGCACGCCGGGCAACCCGGCGCCACTCCCGAGATCGACCAGCGAGGCGCCGGACTCGAGCAGTCCCTCGTCGCGCAGCACTGCGCCGTAGGCGAGTGACTCGGCGAAGTGCCGGCGTGCGACCTCGAGGGGGTCGGTCACGGTGGTGAGGCCCGCGCGCTCGTTCCACTCGAGCAGCAGATCGAGGTAGCGCGTGAACTGCGCGCGCTGCGCCTCGGACAGCGTCACGCCGAGATCCGCCGCCGCGGCCTCGAGCCAGGCGAGCCACTCGGGCACGGAGTTGCCGTCTTCGGGGTCCCGCGTTGACACTCGGGGCGTCCCATCTTCTAGACTGTCGAAACACTCAACAATCGTGAATCCCGGCCCGGCACACCTGAGCGGAGACCGCCGACCATGGCGGAGCCTATGACCGCTGGCCAAGCCAGCGCGCACTTCCTGCAAAGCATCGACCCCGAGCAGGCGCGCGTCGAGCGCCCTGACGTCGAGGCGTTCATCGAGGCGTACGGCGCCGACCTCCCGATCGGCGACCTGACCGCCGAGGACGTGAGCGCGTACGCCAAGCGTTTCGAGGACGACGGCATCGAGGATGCCCCGCAGCTCGAGCCCGTGCGCGCGTTCCTCGCGTACGCCTCGCGCCTCTCGTTCACGGCCACCAACCTCGTGCCGGCGCTCCGGCTGGGGCCCGACGCCGGCGGCTCGCGCGGTGACAGCGCGGCCGCCGACCTGGGTGGCGAGACCTTCCGCATGACCGTCGAGGGCCTCGCGAACCTCGAACGCGAGCTCGAGGAGCTGAAGTCCGAGCGGCCGCGCATCGCCGACGAGCTTCGGGCCGCCATGGCGGACAAGGACTTCCGCGAGAACGCACCGCTCGATGCGGCGCGCGACGCGCAGGCCCACCTCGAGGCTCGCATTCGTGACATCGAGGCCCGCCTGCGTCACGCCGTGATCATCGACGCCAGCCAGAAGGACGGCCGCGCGAACGTCGGCTCAACGGTGAAGCTGCTGAACCTCCAGAACGAGCGTGAGCAGGTCTTCCACCTGGTGTCGCCGAACGAGGTCGAGCCCGCCAGCGGCAAGATCTCCATCGAGTCTCCGGTCGGAGCGGCGGTCATCGACCATCGCCCGGGTGACGAGGTGGTGGTCGACGCGCCCTCCGGGAAGATCCGCTTCAAGCTGCTGGACGTCACCGGCTAGCGGATCGCGCCCGCCGCGTCGCTCCCAGGCCTCGTCACAAACGTCACGAAGCGAGCAACTCGCGCCGGATACACTCGATCCACGGGCCTCGGACGTTCGAGGCTCGGGATGGTGATCCGATGACCAATCGACCCGACGAGCGTCGCGACGAGGCCGAGAACTCGACCGGGACGCGATCGACTGAGCGCAGCCTGCTGTCGCGAGCGCGCTTCCTGGCGCTGCTCGGGGGTGGGGCGGCCGTCGCGTTCCTCGGGACGCGCGTGCTCAGCGCCGCCGGCGGCTGGCGCATCAACACCGTCGAGCGGCCGACGCCGCGATTCGACCTCGAGGATTACCGACTCGTCATCGACGGTCTGGTCGAACGACCGATGACGCTGTCCTACGACGAGCTGCGGGAGCTGCCGGCGGTGCGGCAGGTCAGCGACTTCCACTGCGTCGAGGGCTGGGGCGTCGACGACGTGCAGTGGGACGGCGTGCGCCTCCAGACCATCATCGACCTCGCGCGTCCGACCTCGGAGGCGGGGTTCATCACCTTCCACTCGCTCGGCGATGTCTATCGCGACTCGCTCTCGCTGCAGCAGGCAGGCCTCCCGGACGCCATGATCGCGTACGACATGGACGGCAGCCCGCTCACCCCGGACCACGGCCTGCCGCTCCGCACGGTGATGCCTAGGATGTTCGGCTACAAGGGCGCGAAGTGGCTGACCCGCATCGAGTTCCGCTCCGAGCAGGACATCGGCTACTGGCAGGAGCGCGGCTGGCGCATCGACGCGTGGATCAACGCCTGAACCGGCGCGCGCTCACGGCCATCGAGCCTTTATGACCCGCCTGCCCGACACGACTGCCGAGTCCGATGCCATGGTCCGCCGCTTCGAGGTGCCGACGCGCCTCGTGCACTGGCTGCTGGCGGCACCGTTCGTGCTGCTGCTGCTGACCGGCCTCACCAACTTCGAGCCCGGGTTGAAGGCGACGCAGGTCGGCGGCGTGCGCGTCTTCGCGTGGCTGCACGTCGTGATCGGCTTTGCCGCCCTCGGTGGCGCGGTTCTCGCGCTGCTCCAGCTCTCGAGGCGCAGCGCCCGCACCGACCTCGAGGCGCTCGCGGACGTCTCCCTCGACGACTACCTGTGGTTCCAGCACGAGGCGATCACGCTCGCCGGTGGTCGCTCGATCGGGCCGCGCGTGGGCAAGTTCAATGCCGGTCAGAAGGTCAACGCAGTGGTCTCGGCGGGGGCGACTGTCGCGCTCCTCGGGACCGGCATTGTCCTCGGCATCAACTACGTCTCGAAGTCCGTGTTCGACGCCTCGTTCGTGGAGAGCGTGTTCCCGTGGCACACGACGATCGCGCTGCTGTTCATCCCGGTGCTGCTCGGCCACCTGTATCTGGCGGTCCTCAACCCCTCGACGCGTGAATCGCTGCAGGGCATCACTCGAGGCATCGTGCGTCGCGACTGGGCGCGCCGCCACCACCCGGCCTGGCTGGACGACCTCGAGGGCTGACTCGCGGCAGTTTGCCGCCCCACGAGCGAAGTGACACGATCAACTCGTGACTACCGCGCCCGCCATCTCCGTGACCGGTCTTCGCAAGGCATATGGCTCGTTCGAAGCGGTGCGCGGCATCGACCTCGAAGTGCGCAGTGGCGAGGTGTTCGCCCTCCTCGGTCCGAACGGCGCCGGCAAGACGACCACCGTCGAGATCCTCGAGGGGTATCGACCGCGCACGGCGGGCGAGGTTTCCGTGCTGGGCTACGACCCGGCGCAGCACGGCCGCGCACTCCTCGAGCGCGTGGGGATCGTGCTGCAGACGACGGCGGCCGCCCTCGATCTGACGGTCGCCGAGGTCATCGAGATGTACCGCGGATACTACCCGCATCCTCGACCGCTCGATGAGACGATGGAGCTCGTGGGCCTGACGGAGCAGCGCGACATCCGCGTGCGCAAGCTCTCCGGAGGGCAGCAGCGTCGCCTCGATGTCGCGATCGGCCTCGCGGGCGACCCCGATCTGCTCTTCCTCGATGAGCCGACGACGGGCTTCGACCCCTCGGCACGCCGCGACGCGTGGGGGCTTGTCGATGGCCTGCGCGACCTCGGCAAGACCGTCTTCCTCACCACGCACTACATGGACGAAGCGCAGGCGCTGGCCGACCGCGTCGCCATCATCGCTCGAGGCGAGATCGTGGCCCTCGGCGCGCCCGACGAGCTGATCGCGCGCGACCACGCCACCACGATCTCGTTCCATGATCCGGAGGACGGGCGCTCGCTGCCGGAGGTTCCGGGCACGGTCACGCGCCGGCTCGGCGCGATTCACATCGAGACGGAGCAGCCGACCGCGGCGCTCTTCGCGCTCACGCGCTGGGCGACCGAGGTCGGTCGGGAGCTCGGGGATCTGCGTGTCGCCCGTCCCACCCTCGAAGAGGTCTACCTCGAGCTGACGCGCGACGCCGAGGCCGCGCCGCCGTCTGCCGTGGGCGAGGCCGCCTCGTGAGCAACGTGCGGATGGTGCTTCGGCAGCTGCGCTACGAGAACGTCGCGCTGCGTCGGAACACGGCGGCGGCGTTCTTCACGTTCATCTTTCCGCTGATGTTCCTCGTGATCTTCACGCTCGTCTTCGGAAACGACGACATCACGGGGCCGGGCGGACGTACCACGACGGCGGCGACGTTCTACACCGGCGCCATCGCGGCCTTCTCGATCGTGAACGCCTGTTACACGACCCTCGCGATGAACGTCGCGATCTCGAGGGACCGCGGCCAGCTCAAGCGCATCCGTGGCACGCCGTTGCCGCCCTGGGCGTTCATCACCGCCAAGATCCTGAACACCGTGTTGGTCGCCGTCCTGCTCGTGGTAATCGTCACCGTCTTCGGGTGGCTGTTCTACGACGTCTCCGTCCCGACGAACACGTTGCCCGGCCTCGTGCTGGCACTCGTCGTCGGGGCGGCCGCCTTCGCGGCGCTCGGCCTCGCGATCACCGGTTTCGTGCGCAACGAGGACGCCGCACCGGCGATCGTCAACGCCACCATTCTGCCGCTGCTGTTCATCTCGGACGTCTTCATCCCCCTCGATTCCGCGCCCGGCTGGCTCGGCACAGTCGCCTCGATCTTCCCGGTGCGGCCGCTGGCGGAATCGATGCACACGGCCTTCAACCCTTTCACCGAAGGGGCGGCCGTCGATGTGCGAAACCTGCTGGTAATGGCGGCGTGGGGCGCGGTCGGCGTCGTCGCCTCGATGCGCTTCTTCCGCTGGGAGCCGCGCCGCTAGTCCTCGAGGCCTCGACGGGCCGAGGCGCCTCGATGCCCGGCTAGCCGAAGAGCAGCTGGTCGACGAGCATCGCGCCGAAGACGGCAGCGAGGTAGGCGTTCGCGTAGAGGAAGACGGGGATCGCGCGCTCGAGGCCGGCGCTACGGCGCAGCTGCGTCGCGAGGACGATGAAGCCGATGCCCGCACCCGCGGCCACGAGGAAGTAGAGCGCGCCCATGTGGGCGACCGCCCCAAAGATGAACGTCAGGGCGACGCACAGGTACGTGTAGAGCACGATCTGGCGCTTCGTCTCGGTCTCGCCCCACACCACCGGCATCATCGGCACGCCGGCCAGTCGGTAGTCGTCCTGCAGACGCAGCGAGAGCGCCCAGAAGTGCGGTGGCGTCCAGTAGAAGACCACGAGGAAGAGCAGCAGCGCCGGCGCCTCGACGGAGTTCGTCACGGCCGCCCAGCCGATCAGCGGGGGGGCGGCTCCCGCGGCGCCGCCGATCACGATGTTCTGTACCGAACGCCGCTTGAGGCCGTACGTGTAGACGCCCACGTACACCCCGATCGCGAGCACCGAGAGCAGCGCCGACAGCGCGTTGACCTGCCACGCGAGCCACGCCACCGAGGCGACGCCGAGCGCGACCCCAAAGGCGACGGCGTGAGCCGGCCGCACGAGGCCTGCTGGGAGCGGCCGCTTTCGCGTACGCCGCATCACCTGATCGATGTCACGGTCGGCGAACTGGTTCAGCGCGGAGGCGCTTCCCGCCGAGAGGAACCCGCCGATGAGCGTCGCGACGACGAGGCCGGTCCCGGGCCAGCCCTGGGCGGCGACGACCATCGCCGGGACGGTCGTGATGAAGAGCAGGACGATGATCGTGGGCTTCGTCAGCTCGAAGTAGGCGCGCGCCAGGGGCACGAGGCCCGTGGCACGACTCGCCTCGGGAACCGCCGGCTGCGGTGCGGCGACCGGCTCGAGCTGCGAGGTCTGCGCCATCAGCCGCTGGTCCCGGCTCGCGCCTCGCCCGGTCGCGCCGGCGCGGGCCTCGAGGCCTCGACGGTCCTCGTGGGCTCCGCCTGCATCCTCGAGCCGACGACGAGCAGCACCATGGTGGCCCAGATCGCGGCCGCCACGGCGAGGTGGGCGACGAGCGCTGCCTCGGAGAAGTCCGTCAGCACGTTGAGCCCGCCGATGGCGATCTGCAGGACGTACAGCCCCACGAGGACCCAGCCGCCGAATCGCACGCCCGGCGCGTTCGACAGTTGCGAGGCGGCAAGCGCCACGAAGGCCACCGCCCCCAGCCCGAGGACCACGGTGATGCGATGCAGCCAGTGGATGCTCGTCTCGCGTCCGCCGTCGACGAACGGGATGGGCGCCTCGACGCATGACGGCCACGTCGTGCAGGCCGAGGTGGAGCCGCTGCCGACGACGTAGGCGCCGATCAGCAGCACCCCAGCCGTGACCGCTGCCGAGACCATCGCAATGCGCGCGAAGGTGCGGCGCTCCGGGTCATCGAGGGTGGTTCGTCCCTCGCCGAGGAACGCGAACAGGGCGAGCAGCGCCAGCACCGCGAGCAGCACCAGCGCGGTGCCGAGGTGGAACGTGATGACCTCGGCCGGCAGCTCGCGCTCGACCGTGACCTTGCCGAGCCAGGCCTGCAGCCCGAGCAGCGGCAACGAGGCCGCCGCCAGCGCGCGCGCCGTTGTGTCGATCTTGCGAATGCGCAGGGTGACGAGGGCGGTCGTCACGACCAGCAGCCCGACGACGGCCGCCAGTGTCCGGTGCGAATACTCGATGATCGCTGTCTGATCCGCCGGCGGGATGAGCCGTCCGTGGCACAGCGGCCAATCGGGGCATCCGAGGCCGGAGTCGGTGGTGCGCACGATCGCGCCGACCGCGATGAGGGCCAGGGTCAGTGCCGCCGTCACGACGGTCAGCCACTGGTACCGAGACCACCCGGAGGGGGAGAGCGACCCGTTCATCGGTCACCTTTCACCGCTTCGAGGCGGCGGCATCCGAAGGCCCTGCGCGCCTCGATCAGCCGCTAGGGGCATCGTAGCGTGCGGGCCGCTAGACGCCTCGCTCGGCGGTCCTTGCCGAAGTGGGACCTTCGGCAGGTGCTGCCACCTCGCGAGGCGCCGTTGCCGGCTGCTCCTCCTCGAGACGCTCCTGCAGCTGCTCGAGCTCCCGCTGCAGCGTGCGCAGCCGCATCTGCAGCCAGAGCAGGTAGACGAACAGGCCTGCCCAGAACACCGCGAAGCCCGCGAACAAGTACTCGAGGTGGTCCATCTACGAACGTCCCATCCCGCGCTCCTCGCGACGGTCGAGGCGTGCGCGCAGCTCCTGCGCTCGCAGCGTGAGCGACTCGGTCTCCGCGCGCAGCACGATGAGCCACGTCGCGAGCAGTGTGATCGCGATGAACCCGATCCCGAGGACGATCAGCATCTCCCCCGGGAGCGATGGCGTCGGGTCGAAGACGATCGGCTGTGGGTGGAGCGTGCGCCACCACCGCACCGACATCTGGATGATCGGGATGTCCGCGAACGCGATGATCGCGAACACCGCGCCGAAGCGCGCTGCTTGCTCGTCGGAGGGCTCCGCCACGCTTCGCGCGAGCAAGTAGCCGCTGTAGAGCAGGAACAGGATCAGGGTGCTGGTGAGCCGCGCATCCCAGGTCCAGTACACGCCCCAGATCGGCCGGCCCCAGATTGCGCCGGTAGCCAGCGCGAACCCGGTGAAGAGCACGCCGACCCCGGCGGCCGAGCGGGCCACCGCGTCCCAGCGCATGTCCCGCTTCCACAGCAGAGCAATCGAGCAGACGAACACGACGAAGAAGGCGCCGTAGGCCGCGATGGCGGACGGCACGTGGATGTAGAAGAGGCGCTGCACCTCGCCCTCGACGGCCTCGCGAGGCGCGGCGATCACCGCCCCCACGATCAACGCGAACATTGAGATGCCGACGAGTGGCGGCAGCGCGACCCAGCGCAGGCTGTACGCGCGCAGGGCGAGGCGCGTGACCAACCCGAGCGGGCCGTTTCCCGTCGCCGCGTTCGTCGCCTCGAAGCCGCGCGCGCTCATCGTTCGACCACCAGCGGGAAGAGCAGGGCCGCGCCCATCAGGCTCCAGAGGGTGAAGACGGAGAGCAGCAGCATCCACGGCGCGGAGCCCGTCGGCTCGCCCAGCGCCCCGCCCGTGGCGCGCACCGCAGCGATGAGCAGCGGCACGAGCACCGGCAGCGAGAGCACCGGCAGCAGCACGGCGCGAGCACGGGCCTGGCCGCCCATGGTCGACAGCAGTGTCGTCATTGAGACATAACCAGTTGTGCCGATCAGGGTGATGAGCCCGAGTTCTGCGTCGAGGAGGGTGATGCCGAACAGGATAGTCGCGAGGCCGAGGACCGCAACCTCGATGGTTAACAGCGCTATTAGATTCGCAATGGCCTTACCGAGGTACAACGCCGTTCGAGGCACCGGCGCGAGCAGCATCGCGTCGAATGTGCCTTGCTCCTGCTCCTGCACGAACGAGTGCCCGCTCGCGATGATTCCCGCGAAGAGGAACGTCACCCACAGCACGCCGGGCAGCAGAGGCCGGACGTCGCCGGTCGCGAGATCGAGGGCGAACGAGAACGTGAGGATGGTGATCGCGGCGAACGCCCCGGCGGAGACCCAGCCGCTGCGCTGCCGCCACAGCAGCCGCAGGTCCTTCGCGACGACGGCGCGGACGGCGCTCACGTCGCGACCGTCTCGGGCAGCGAGGCCTCGAGGATGCGACCGGCCTCGAGGGTGATCACGCCGTCGGCCCACGCGTCGACGCGCTCCCGTCGATGCGTGGCGGCCAGCACGGTGATGCCGGGCGCCGTCAGCATCAGCTCATCGAGGAGGCCGAGCGCTTCGGCATCGAGGCCGGTCTCCGGCTCATCGAGGAGCAGCACCTCGGGGCGGTGCACGAGCGCGCGCGCGATCGCCAGGCGCTGGTGGTAGCCGCGCGAGAGGACGTCGACCTCCTCGTGGCGGCGGCGCCAGAGCCCGACCGCACGCAGCAGCTCCTCAATGCGCGTCGGTGTATCGGCGACACCGTAGAGCCGCGCGAAGAACTCGAGGTTCTCAAGCGACGACAGCTGCTCGTAGAGCATCGGTCGGTGCGCGAGCACGCCGACGCGTCGCCGCACCTCGTCACCCTCAGTCTCGAGGTCGAAGCCCGCGACGCTGCCGCCCCCTTGCGAGGGCGAGGCGAGGGTCGAGAGCACCTCGAGCAGGGTCGACTTCCCCGCGCCGTTCGCGCCGAGCAACGCCACCCGCGCGCCGGCCGGCACGACGAACGAGACGTCCTCGAGGACGGTGTGCAGGCCGAAGCGCTTCGTGAGGCCGCGCGCCTCGATGCCGCTCATGCGTCCGCGGTGCCCGCGGCGCCCCGCGCGCGGCCGAGTGAGACGAGGTGCGCCCCGACGGCGATGACGCCGAGCGCCAGCCCGAGCCCGATCGCCGCGCCCGGCATCGAGGTCAGGGGCGACGGCGGCTTGGCGCCAGACAGCCCCTCGAGGTCCACGAGCAGGCTGCGCCCGGGCTCGAGGGCGCCGGTGCTCACGATGCTGACGAGCGTCTCCCCCTCGATCGTGGCGTCCTCGCCGCGTTCCGCCTCGGCCGCGGGCTCGACGCGCCCGACGAAGGTCTCGGGCACGAGCACCTCGATGGAGTCGGTCGGCAGCGAGGGGGTCAGGCGCAGGCGGTACGCGTCGGCGTCGCGGTCGTATCCCACGATGAACTGGCTCACGAGGGAGGTCTCGCCCGGGCGCAGGGCGGCGTCGGTGTTGAGCGTCGCGCCCTCGACGGCGAACGTGCCGGGCACCGGGATGCCGCCGTACGCCGCCGTGCCGTCGGCCGCGGTCGCGCCATCGGGCAGCGGCAGGCGCACGCTCGGGCCGTCGGCGCCCACGTACGTCTCGAGCGAGGGGTTCAGCACGATGTCCTCTCGCACGAAGGTCATCTCCCCGGCCGCACGGTCGAGCGCCAGCATCGTCACCGTCGTCGAGGCGATGCGCAACGCCGGGGCCTCGTTCGTCACGCCGAACACCTCGATCGAGACGTCCGCCGAGGGCAGGTCGGGCGACAGCAGCACCGGCGTCGTCGAGAAGTAGGTCACGCCGTCGATGAAGGCGCGCACGAGGTAGGTCGTGCCGGGGTCGGCCGGCGCCTCGATCGCGAAGCGTGCGCCCTCACTCGTGCCGTCGAAGGTCACGATGCCGCCCGTGCCGTCGATGCCCACCACCTCGACGCGCGTGCCGTCGAGGCTGAGCGTGGAGTCGGGCGAGCTCAACTCCCCGGCGATCGTGCCTGCGGGTGGTACCGCCTGTGCGCGCGCCTCGAAGGTGTTCGTCGCGCCGAGGACCGCGCCCGCGAGCGCCAGTACGAGCAGGGCTGCCATCCGACGGAATCGCATGCTCACGAGGCGTCCGCCGAGACATCTGCCCTTGCATCGAGGTCAATGCCGGCGTCGCGCAGCGCCTCGGTCACTGCTCGCAGCTCGGGGCCGAGGGCGCGCCGTCCGGCCTGGCGGTCGGCCGCATCGATGCGGCCCGCCGCGAGGTCCTCGTCCAGCTCGCGTAGCTCATCAAGGAGGACGCGCCGGCGCTCGAGGAGTCGCGCTTCCTCGTCGACGGAGTCACGCTGGCCTCGAGACGGCCGCGCGAGGCCGATCGCGCCGGCCGCGACCAGCGCGAAGACGAGCAGCACCGCCCACTCCACGGGATCGGCTAGCGCTCGCCGTCGGCCGCGCGCACCTGCGCGTCGAGCCAGCGCTCATCCACCTCGCCTGGGGGCGTCGCGCGTCGAGGCGGCTCGCCGCGGCCTCGCAGCAGCCACCAGCCGCCGAGGCCCGCGACGATGACGATCGAGCCGCCGACCCAGCCCCAGAGCCAGAGGTTGAAGCCGGACTTCGGCACGGCGGCCAGCACGCGCTCGCCGTAGCGCGTCGAGAAGAACAGGAGGATGTCGTCGGATGTCGCCCCGGCCGCGAGGCGCTCTCGAATGAGGCGCTTCATGTCCTGGCAGATTGCCAGCTCGCAGACATCGAGCCGCTTGTTGGTGCACTGGGGGCAGAGCAGCTGCCGCTCGATCTGCAGCGCCTGCGCCTCCTGACGAGGCGTCAGCTCGGGCCCCTCCTGCGCCTCGACGGTCGACGCGCCGAAAACGCTCGCTCCCCACAGCGCGGCGCCGAGGAGCGTGGCGGCGACCAGCGCCACGAGGCGGCCTCGGGACGGACTCGCGTGCACGCTAGGCCCTCGCGGCTGCCGGCGCGGTCGCCTCGTCACGCACCGTCGAGGGTGCGCGCGACGGTGCGAAGGCGATGAGCCCGCCCACGATGTAGATCGCGCCGCCGATCCAGAGCCACGCCAGCAGCGGGTTCACGAACACCTGCACCTGCGCCACGCCGTTCTCGTCCCAGCCCTCGACGAAGGCGTAGAGGTCGTGGGTCAGCGTGCTGTGCAGGCCGACGATCGTCATCGGTTGGCCGCTGAAGTTCACGAACAGCCGGCTGCCGGGCTCGAGGTGGTCAATCACCTCGCCGTCGCGGCTGACGGAGAGCGGCACAATCACCTCGGAATCGATGCCGTTCGCCACACCGGCGCGCTGGAAGATGCCCTCGTTCGTGAAGGTCATGCCGGCGAACTCGAACGACTCGCCGGTGCCGACCGAGGCCCGCGTCTGCTGCTGGTAGACCGTCGAGGCCATCGCGCCGATCGCGATGATCGCGACGCCGATGTGCACGAGGTAGCCCCCGTAGCGTCGTTGGTCGCGCTCGAACAGCCCGAAGAAGGCGCCCGGCCACGAGGCGACGCCGCCGCCCCTCGAGGCTCGCACGCCTCGTGCGCCGATGGCGTACTCGCGAACCGTCACGGTGACGACGGCCACGGCGGCGCACGTCGTCGCGAGCGCGAAGGGGTCGTGCATCCCGAGCACCGCGAGCACGACGCCTGCGAGCACGGTCACGAGGACGGGCGCGCGGAATCGACGAACGAGCGTCGCCGTCGCCCCCTGCCGCCACGGCATCACCGTCCCGACGGTGATGAGCGTGATCAGCACGATCAACAGCGGCCCGGCGACCTGGTTGTAGAACGGCGGGCCGACGGTGATGCGCGAGCCATTGATGAGCTCGGAGAAGACGGGGAAGAGCGTGCCGCCGAGCACCACGAGGGCGATCGCGATCAGCACGTAGTTGTTCACCACCAGCGTCGTCTCGCGTGAGGCGAGCGAGACGAAGTCGCCCTCGGCGCGCAATCGAGGGGTGCGCCACGCCATCAGCCCCGCCGAGGCCGCGAGCGTCAGCCCCACCAGCCCGAGGAAGTACGGCCCCACCTCGGACTGCGCGAACGAGTGCACAGAGGCCACGAGGCCGCTGCGGACGTTGAATGTGCCGAAGACGGCCAGCGCGAACGCCGCCAGCACGAGGCCGAAGTTCCACGACTTCAGCATGCCTCGACGCTCCTGGACCATCATCGAGTGCAGCAGTGCCGTCAGGGGCAGCAGCGGCAGCAGCGCCGAGTTCTCGACCGGGTCCCAGCCCCAGAACCCGCCCCAGCCGAGGACGGTGTACGCCCACCACGCCCCGAGGAAGTTCCCCGCCGACAGGACGACCCAGCTGAACAGCACCCAGGGTCGCGCGACGCGAATCCAGGCGTCGTCGGTGCGGCCGACGACGAGCGCCGATCCAGCGATCACGAACGGCACCGCCGTGCTTGCGAGGCCGGCGAGGAGCATCGGCGGGTGCACGAGCATGCCTCGATCGACGAGGAGGGGGTTCAGGCCTCGACCGTCCGCGAAGTCGAACCGCGAGACCTCGAAGGGCGACGCGAGGAAGGCAACCGCCACGAGGAAGGCGGTGAGCACGATGCCCGAGGCCGCGACGGCGTGGTTCGCGCCCCACGCCATTCGAGGCAGCGTGCGCAGGGCGAGGACTGCCAGGAGGACGGCCGTGACCCATGTCCAGAACAGCAGCGACCCGGCCTGGCTGCTGTAGAGCGCGGCCCACTTCATATGCGGCAGCATGTCGGCGGAGGACACCGAGGCGACGTAGGCCAGCGAGAAGTCGTCCCTCAGCAACGCGGTCGCAAGCGTCCCGATCGCGAGCGTGACGAAGATCGCAGCCACGACCACCGCGCGGCGCCCCGCCGCCCCGAGGTCGCCTCGGCGGGTGCGCACGGCAGCGACGCCGGCCACGCCCGCGAAGATCGAGGCGCCCAGCGCGGTCAGCACGGCCGAGGCACCTACCGTCGCCAGTACGTTCATGCGACTCCCGCCGGATAGCTCGGCGTCACGAGGTCGGCGTTGGTGTCCCGGTCAGGAACTCGTCCTCGTGCTTGATGATCACGGAAGAGGCGTCGATGACGCCGGGCCCGGCGGCCAACCCCTCGACCACGACGAAGGCGTTCGGCCCGAACAGGTTGGGGATCGCGCCGTCTGGGTAGGAGATGGTCATGCGTTCGCCGGCCTCGCCTGCGATGTCGAAGCGCACCGGCCGGCCGCCCTCCTCGACGATCGTGCCGTCGACGACACGGCCGCCGACGCGCCATCGATGGCCGACCGGGTCGATCTCCTGCGCGAACTCTTCGGGTGTGACGTAGTAGGAGAGGGAACTGCGCGCTGAGGAGATCGCGAGCGCCGAGATCGCGATCGTGGCGACCAGGAGCACGCCGATCAGGCGGTTGCGCCGGCTGGCCAGTACCCCGCTCATCGCCGCTCCTCGAACCTGCTACGAGCGCTCGGCCGCGGCCGGGCCGATGGCGCCGAGCTTCTCGTGCAGCACCTCGGCGGTGATCTCGCCGAGGTACTTCTCTTCGACCTCGAGGCCGGGGCGCAGGAAGAACGCCTCGGGAAGCCCGTAGACACCGTATTCGAGGTACACGTCTCCCGCCACGTCTCGCAGGACCGGGAACGTCATCCCGAACTCGTCCACGAACTCTCGCGCGCCCGTTTCGCTGTCGAGCATGTTGATGCCGATGAAGGCGTAGCCGGCCGCCTCGTACTCCGCCCACAGATCCTGGATGACCGGCGCCTCGCTGCGGCAGGGCGCGCACCAGGAGGCCCAGAAGTAGAGGAATACCGGCCGGTCGGCGTAGTCCGCGAGTCGGACGGACTCGCCATCGAGCGACTCGAGGCTGAAGTCCGCCGCCGAGGTGAATCCGGCGTCCGCTTCTCCGAGCTCGGGTCCACCGATGCCTCGGGACATCGCGATCGCGAGCACCACCGCCAGCGCGAGCCCGCCGGCACCGATGACGATCGCTACGAGCCGTCCCCCGCGCGGCAGTGCCGTTTCTCCCTCGTGCGCCCCGTGCTCGGATCTCGTGGGCCGCGGCAGGCCCGTGAACCATCGTAGCCCTCGGTCCTGCTGCCCGCCTTTGCACTCGTCATGACGGTCAACAACGAGGGACTGGTGCAACTTGACCAGACGGCGGCCGGATGGTCGAATGCGCACCGGTTGGGCTCGGCCGCTCCGGAGCCCGTCAGGACGGTCGCGCCGGGCGGCCGGCCTCGTGTGTGGGAGGTAGCCCGTGCGCCAGTTCGTTGGCATGCGGCGAGCCATCGCCGCCGCCGCGTTTGTGCTCCTCGCGTTCGGACTGGCCGCCTGTAGCTTTAGCGACGCCCCCCAGACCACGATCGCGCCTCGGTCGGACAATGCCGACTCGATTCAGAGCGTGTACGTGATCGTGTTCTGGCTCGCCGTGGTCGTCTTCATCGGCGTCATGCTCGCCACGATCGTGTTCGCGCTCATGTTCCGCGAGCGCGCCGACCGCCAGGCGAAGCAGTTCCACGGCAACGCCCGCCTCGAGGTCCTGTGGACCCTCATCCCGGTCATCATCGTGGTGATCATCGCGGTGCCCACGTTCAACTCGCTCGCCGAGACGTCGGCCGCGCCGCCCGAGGACGCGCTGCACGTCGAGGTCATCGGCCACCAGTGGTGGTTCGAGTTCCGATACGACAACGTCGGCGGCGTCGAGCAAGTCGTCTCCGCCAACGAGCTCCACCTGCCCGTCGACCGTGCCGTCGACTTCACCCTCAAGTCTGCCGACGTCATCCACTCGTTCTGGGTGCCGCAGCTTGGTGGCAAGGTCGACCTCGTGCCCGGTCACGAGAACGACCTCTGGTTCACGCCAAACACGGTGGGCGAGTACCTCGGCCAGTGCGCCGAGTTCTGTGGCGACTCGCATGCGCTGATGCGCTTCCGCGTCTTCGTGCACAGCCAGGCAGACTTCGAGACGTGGGCCCAGAACGAGGCGAGTGACGCGGTCGAGCCGACCGACGAGGCCATCATGGCCGGTCAGGCGGCCTTCCTCGGCAACGCGTGCATCGGCTGCCACACGGTGCAGGGCACGACGGCCGTCGGCCAGGTCGGCCCGAACCTCTCGCACGTTGGCGCACGAACCACGCTGGCCGCCGGGATCATGGACAACACCCCGGAGAACATGGCCAATTGGATTCGCAACGCGCCGAGCATCAAGCCCGGCTCGATCATGCCGGCGTTCCCCGCATTGAGCGACGAAGACTTGCAGGCCATCGTGGCCTATCTGCAGAGCTTGAAGTAGGCCTGAAGTAGCAGCGGCCGGCCGAGTACCAGGCGACCAGGAGGCGATTGATGGCGACAGCGGCAGGCACGCTCCCGCAGTACGGGACGCATACTGGTCTCTGGTCGTGGATCACGACGGTCGACCACAAGCGCATCGGCACGATGTACTTGGTGACCTCGTTCAGCTTCTTCATCCTCGGAGGCATCGAGGCGCTGCTCATCCGCTCGCAGCTCGCCGTCCCGGACGGGAACGTCATCGACGCCGAGCTCTACAACCAGCTCTTCTCGATGCACGCCCTGACGATGATCTTCCTCGCCGTCATGCCGATGGCCGCCGCGTTCTTCAACTGGATGATCCCGTTGATGATCGGCGCCCGTGACGTCGCGTTCCCGCGCATGAACGCGCTGTCGTACTGGCTCTACCTCTTCGGCGCGCTGCTGCTGACCAGCAGCTTCTTCTTCACGGCTCCCAACAGCGGCTGGTTCGCCTACGCGCCGCTCACGACCCTCCAGTACGGCCCGTCGCAGGCCATGGACTTCTACGTCGTCGGCCTGCTGATCCTCGGTATCTCATCGGTGGCGGCCTCGCTGAACTTCGCCGTCACCATCATCAACATGCGCGCGCCGGGCATGACGATGATGCGCCTCCCCGTCTTCGTGTGGATGACGCTCATCATCGCCTTCCTGCTGTTCCTCGCGCTGCCGCCCCTGACGGTGGGCCTCATCCAGCTGCTCTTCGACCGCAACTTCACGACGCACTTCTTCATCCCGGACGGCGGCGGTGACCCGATTCTGTGGCAGCACCTCTTCTGGGTGTTCGGTCACCCCGAGGTCTACATCCTCATCCTGCCGCCGATGGGCATCATCTCCGAGGTCATCCCGACCTTCTCCAGGAAGCCGCTGTTCGGCTACTCGGCGATGGTGTTCGCCGGCATCGCCATCGGCTTCATGTCGTGGGCCGTGTGGAGCCACCACATGTTCACGACGGGTCTGAACCCGATCCCGCGCGCGATCTTCGCGGCGAACACGATGCTCATCGGCGTGCCGACCGGCATCAAGATCTTCAACTGGCTCGGCACGATGTACGGCGGGAACATCCGCTTCAACACCGCGATGCTCTTCGCCGTCTCGTTCATCCCGCTCTTCACCATCGGTGGCATCTCCGGCGTCATGCACTCGTCGCCGCCGATCGACGGTCAGCACCAGGACACCTACTTCATCGTCGCGCACCTGCACTACGTGCTGGTCGCCGGCGCCGTGATGGGGATGTTCTCCGGCCTCTACTACTGGTTCCCGAAGATGACCGGCCGCTTCCTGAACGAGACGCTCGGCAAGTGGAACTTCTGGCTGATGTTCGCGGGTGTGAACCTGACGTTCTTCCCGATGCACTTCCTCGGTCTCGCCGGCATGCCGCGCCGTATCTACACCTACGCCGACGGCATGGACTGGGGCTTCTGGAACGCGGTGGCGACCATCGGAGCGTTCACCCTGGCGCTCGGCGTCCTGTTCTTCATCATCAACGTCTTCGCCTCGCTCCGGAAGGAGCCGACGGCGTCCGACAACCCGTGGGACGCGCCGACCCTCGAGTGGGCCACGAGCTCGCCGCCGCCCGAGCACGACTTCGACGTCGTGCCCCCCGTCCGCGCGCGCGACCCGCTGTGGTACGACCGTGACCACGGCATCGCCCGACCCGAGCCGACGGACGAGCACATCCACATGCCGCCGCCGTCCTACTACCCGATCCTGCTCGCCGCCGGTGTGCTCATGCTGGGCCTCGGACCGCTGTCCAGCCTCGCCGTGACCGCCCTCGGCGTGCCGGTCATCCTCTACGCCATCTGGGGCTGGGCCCTCGAGCCCACGCACTAGCGCCGAACGACTTCGAGGAAGCGCAAGGAACTCAGGAGCACTCGATGGCAGCCGAGGCGCACGCCGCACCCGTACATCACGCGACATCGACCGGTACCGACAACCGGAAGCTGCTCATGTGGCTCTTCCTGGCGTCGGAGTGCCTCTTCTTCGGCTCGCTGATCGCCTCGTTCCTCGTCTTCAAGGCGCGGATGGTGCTGCCGCCGTTCCCGCACGCGCGCGAGATCGACTCCAGCCTGCTCGCGGGGCTCCCCGAGGTCATTCAGGAGCAGTGCGCGCACGTCGTCTCGGACACCCTCGTCGAGTGCCACGGCATCCTCGACATCCCGGTCACCTCGGCCAGCACCTTCGTGCTGCTGGGGAGTTCGCTCGCGATGGTGCTGGCGGTGTACGGTGCGCAGCACAGCCGGCCCGGCATGATGAAGGCGTGGCTCCTCATCACGGCGCTGCTCGGCCTGACCTTCCTCGGCTTCCAGGTCTACGAGTTCCGCACCTTCGGCTCCGAGGGACTCAACCTCTCGACGAACCAGTTTGGCGCCTCGTTCTTCGTCCTCACCGGCTTCCACGGCACGCACGTGGGCGTCGGCGTCGTCTATCTGCTGTCGTTGCTGGCAGCGTCGTTCCGACGCAACGGGCTCGGCCCAGAGGCCGGATTCCACGTGGAGACCGCCGGCCTCTACTGGCACTTCGTCGACATCGTCTGGATCGTGATCTTCACGGTCCTGTACCTCATCCCGTCGTAGGCCTCGGGCACCGAGGAAGGGACCGCGCATGACCACCACCGAGCACCACGAGTCGGCGGCCCACGAGGGCCTCGGCCCTCGTCAGTACGTCACGATCTTCGCGATCCTGACCGTCGTCACGGTCATCGAGCTGTGGCTGTCGTACTCGGACATCGGCGGCCTGCTGATCCCGCTGCTGATCCTGCTCTCGGCCTTCAAGTTCGTCGTGGTCGTCGCCTACTTCATGCACCTGCGCTTCGAGCCGCGCATCCTGAACCGGCTCTTCGCCGGCGGATTCGTGCTCGCGACCCTCGTGCTGTTCGCGCTCATCTCGCTCTTCTGGAACGACATCACGCACCCCCTCGGTTAGTCCGAGGCGCTCGAGGACAGACGAACGGGGCCCGCGCAAGCGGGCCTCGTTCTCGTTCGCGCGCGTCGCGGCGAGCCTCGAGGTCGTTGGAGCCTCGAGGCGATCGGGGTGGGGCGCTAGTCGCCTGCCTCGGCGGTGGCGAGCGCATCGCGTCGCGCGTCCGCTTCGCGCTGTGACGCCTCGGACTTCTGCGTCCAGACGAAGAACACGATCCCGATCGCGATGAGGTACATCATCAGGCTCGGGACCCACATGATCATGCCGCCCACCACCTGGTCGGTCGCCAGCGACATGTCGAAGACGGGGGGCACGCCGCCGTAGGCGTCCTCGTACAGCACTCGGGACGAGTAGGTGATGAAGGCGCCCATGAAGGCCTTCGGCGTCGCGACGGCGAAGAGGAACGCCATTCGCATCGGGTACGGCAGCGGGGCGTGCAACGGTCGAGGGTCGATCACGTTCCACCACACGAGCATCGCCGAACCGAGGAACGTGAGGTGCTGGACGTCGTGGATGTAGCCGTTCGTGACCGTGGCCGCGTACCAGCCCGGGAAGAAGTGCCACGAGTAGAGCGTGACCGTGTACGCCACGAAGGCCGTCACCGGGTGCGTCAGCCAGCGGAAGCCCGTGCGCACCACCGAGGCGTTGAACACCGGCTCGAGGACCGCGCGCCGCACCCCTCGAGGGATGCCGCGCAGGATGGGCGTCGTCGGCGCGCCGAGCAGGATGAGCGGCGCGGCCACCATCATCAGGAGCTCGTGCTGCACCATGTGGAACGTGAAGTGATGGTCCGCGAGCCAGTGCAGCGGCGACAGCAGCGCCAGTAGCACGATGAGCACGCCCGAGATGAACGAGGCCGTGCGCCACGCCGAGTGCGGCCGACTGCGCTCCCGCCAGCGATCGAGGCCGTGGACGTAGACCGCGATGAGCAGCGCCGCGGGCACCAGCAGCACCGGCTCGAGGTCCCACGCGCCCCAGCGCTCGCCGATGACGTGCGAAACCGCCTCGACCGTGACGGATGGTGCAGGGATGGCCATGCAGCCAGTGTCGCGCCTCGGGGCCGGTCGCGCACCTGCGAGCGCCCCTCGCCAGCCTCGGGAGGTGGGGGTGGGACCTCGATGATTGACGCGCGCTCGTCGCGCTCTCTACGATTCGTGGTGCGGAGTTAGTGTACGAAGTACGCTAACTCGGGCCGACGGCTCGACCGGCACGCGGCGGGCACCCGGGAGCTTCCATGCACACCCTGCGCGTCGCCCTCGCCCAGATCAACACCACCGTCGGCGACTTCGAGGGCAATGCCACGCGCATCCTCGAGGCCGCCCGCGAAGCGGCCGCCCTCGAGGCCGACGTCGTCGCGTTCCCCGAGCTCGCGATCACGGGCTACCCGCCCGAGGACCTGCTGATTCGCGATGCGTTCATCGAGGACGCGCGTATCGCCCTCGAGCGCCTCGCCGAGGACGCGAAGGACCTCCCGCCGCTCGTCGTCGGTTGCGTCGAGTACCGGCACCAGCTCTACAACGCAGCTGCGGTGCTACACGGCGGCGGCGTCGCGGGCATGTACCGCAAACACTCGCTGCCGAACTACGGCGTCTTCGACGAGCATCGCTACTTCCAGGCCGGTACCGAGACGCCGCTCTTCGCGATTGCCGGGGTCGAGGTCGGCATCACGGTCTGCGAGGACATCTGGTACCCGGGCGGGCCGATGCGTGCGCAGGCCCTCGGTGGCGCGAGTGTCATCCTCAACATCAACGCCTCGCCGTTCCACGCCGGCAAGTCGGTCGCGCGCGAGCGCATGCTGCAGACCCGCGCCTCCGACAACGGCGTTGCCATCTGCTACGTGAACCAGGTCGGCGGGCAGGACGAGCTCGTCTTCGACGGGAACTCGTTCGTCGTCGGGCCTCGAGGTGAGGTCGTCGCGCGCGGGGCCTCGATGCGCGAGGACCTTCTCGTCGTCGACATCCCGGTGACCGAGATCCGCCAGGCGCAGCTCCACGACCCGCGTCTCCGTCGCGAGCGTGAGGGCATCGCGGCGATCGAGCCGATCCTTGTGACACCCGGGGCGCCGCCGGCGCGCGCGCCGATCCCGCCGCGCCTCGACGAGCCGGCCGACCCCACCGCCGAGGTGTACGACGCGCTCGTCCTCGGCACGGGCGACTACCTGCGCAAGACCGGCTTCACGGACGCCCTCGTGGCGCTCTCGGGCGGCATTGACTCGGCCATCGTCGCCGCGATCGCCGTCGATGCGATCGGCGCCGAGCACGTTCGAGGCGTGGCGATGCCCTCGAGGTACTCGTCGGAGGGCTCGCTCGCCGACGCTCGTGCGCTGGCGGATCTCCTCGGCATCGAGCTCGTGACGCTGCCGATCGAGCCGATGCACCAGGCCGCTCTCGACACCCTCGCACGCGAGTTCGAGGGCACGACGCCTGGTGTTGCCGAGGAGAACGTGCAGTCGCGGATCAGAGGCGCCCTCGTGATGGCGCTCTCCAACAAGACCGGCGCGATCGTGCTGACGACGGGCAACAAGTCGGAGTACGCCTGCGGCTACGCCACGCTCTACGGCGACATGGTCGGCGGCTTCGCGGTGATCAAGGACGTGCCGAAGACCCTCGTCTACAAGCTCGCCAACCATCGGAACGCCCGAGGTCTCGTGATCCCGCAGGCGACCATCGACAAGCCGCCGAGCGCCGAGCTGCGTCCTGACCAGCTCGATACCGACTCGCTGCCGCCGTACGACGTACTCGACCCCATCATCGAGGCGTACGTCGAGGACGATCGGCCTGTCGAGGCGATCGTCGCCGATGGGTTCGAGGAAGCGACCGTCCGCCGCGTCGTGGACCTCATCAACCGCAACGAGTACAAGCGACGCCAGTCGCCGCCGGGCGTCAAGGTGACGACGCGCGCCTTCGGGCGGGACCGTCGCCTGCCCCTCGCGAGCCGCTATCGCCCGTACTAGTCCTCGTCCGCGGGCTCGGCCTCGGAATCTTCGCCGTCCGCGGCATCGAGGGCGGCGGCGAGGCGCTGGCCGATGGCGACCTGCGCCGTGTCCGAGGCCGTGAGCTCGATCCAGCGCTCGAAGGCGGCACGTACGTCCGCGTACGCCTCGTCGATCGCCCCCTGCACGGGCTCGTCCGGGCCGAGGCCGACGCGCCCGCCGGCGAACAGCGCGACGACGCGATTCAATCGCGGTGTGAGCAGGTCGTAGAGGTCGTGGAACTCCTCGTCACCCTCGGCGTGACCGCGGTCCTTCATGATCTCGAGGGCGCCCATCACCCACGCCAGGGTGCCGAGCACCGTGCCCGCCTCTTCGGGTCCGAGTGCGAGGCGCATCCGCTCGCGGTCGCTGCCGCTCGTGCCGGAGGTCATCGCGCGGCCCTCGACGTCACGAGCGGTCGCCCTCGTACGCCACGGTCGAGGCCAGGATCATCGCGCCCTGCAGCGGTCCGTCCTCGCCGAGGGCACTTGCGATCACCTTCGGGCCCGGCGCGACCTCGGTGATGACCCGCTGCAGCAGGGGGATGAGCGGCTCGGCGTGCTGCGGCTCCGCATCGACGATGACGAGCGCGGGATCGAGGAGCGCGACCGCGTCCGCCAGCAGCCCGGCGGCTGTCTCGAGGTCGCGCCCGGCCAGGCGTGTCCCCGGCTCGAGCTGCGGGACCGCGGGCAGCGAGCCGGCCTCGAAGCTCGCGCCTCGCACCTCGCGTCCGCCGATGAGTGCCGCGGCCACCGGGACGCCGCGCATCGTGACGAGCAGTGCGTCCTCGATGCCGCGCGCCGCGCCGCGCCAGCGCTCGGCCAGCAGGGCGGCGGAGACTCGCGTCGAGACGGCGACCGGGACATCGATGTGCCGCCGGAGCGTCTCGACGATCGCGAGGCCGCTCCAGGCCTCCTGTCCGTCGACGCTCCGCAGCAGGTGCCCCTTCACCGGATCGACCGGGCCCGGCGCCGCGACGCCGATCGCGAGGGCGGAGCGCCGCTCTCCCTCGCGGGCGAACAGCGTCGCGATGCGACCGCCGACCTCCCAGCCCCACGCGTCCTCGTCGGCGAGCGCCGGCAGCGGCCAGCGCTCGTCGGCGACCGTGGTCCCCTCGGGATCCGTCAGTCGCAGTCGCAGGGAGTTCGCGGTGAATTCGACCGCGACCAGCACCGAGTCGCCCGCCATCCACCCCTCCGTCGATGTGCGCCGGTGCCCTCGAGGCCCCGACCTAGTCCGTCTTCGTGAAGTGCGCCGCGACCTTCCGCACGGCCGTCGCGAGATCGTTCATCTCGTGAACGGTCGTCGAGGCCGGCAGTGGCAGCGCGATCAGCTCGCGCGCCAGCTGCGAGGCGATGGCGAAGCGCTCGGGCGCCACCCGCTCGTCGCCCTCGAGGCCCGCGGCGATGTCCACATCTTCGTGGAGTGGCGGCTCCAGCGCCACGCGCGCCGGCAGACCCTCGGCCTGCAGCGCCTCGACGGCCTCCTCGAGGCCACAGTTCCAGAGCGCCGAGCGCAGACGCAGCACGTAGCAGTCGTACCCGTGGCGCACCCGTCGTCCGTGCGGCATCGCGACCACGCCTCGGACGCCACGCAACTCGTACGCGAGGTGCCAGGCGGCCTGGCGTCGTCCGAGGAGCGAGGCGTCCGCACCTCGCAGGGCCGCGAGCGCCATGCGCAGCTCGGGCTCTGCCGGCGCGCCGCCCATCGAGGCCAGGCGCGCTCGCACCGAGGCCGCCGTCTCGTCGTCGGGCACGAGCACCGCCCCCACCTCGGGCGTCGGCACGAGGTGTCCCTCGCCCCCGCCGAGGGCGGCCACCCGGCCGAGCGCCCCGGTCGCGACGCCGCTGTACGCCGCCCCGAGGGAGGCGCTCATGTCCTCGACGACGGGAAGGCCGTAGTGCTCCGCGAGGCGCAACAGGTCCGGCATCGCGGCTGGGTGGCCGAAGACGTGCGTGACGGCGAGGGCGCGGAGTGCGGGCCCGGCAGCGGCGGCGAGACCGCGACTCGAGACGTTGCCGCTCTCCTGCTCGACCTCGACGGGCACGACGCGCAGACCGGCCTCGAGGGCCGCGCGCGCGACGTCCGAGGCGCCAATCGCTGGCACGCCGATCTCATCACCGGGGCTGAGGCCCGCGGCCTCGAGGGCGAGAGCGAGCGCCGAGGCCCCGCCCGCGCACGCGACAACGCGGCGGTCGCCGTCCACGAGTTTCGCGAGCTCCGCCTCGAACGCCGAGGCGGGGTCGAGGTCCTCGGCCGGGGCGGGCGCCTCGTCGACGGGCCACGGCGCGGTGCGCACGGGTTCGCCGCCCTCGCGCGCCAGGCGATCGACCGTCGAGGTGCTCATCGGGCCGTCCGAGAGGCGTCGGGCATCATCGGGCGACTCTATGCGAGGCTCGCCGCGCCGCGCAAAGCATCGCTCTGTCTCGGGCACAGCAAGACGCCCCGGCTTCCCGGGGCGTCTGTTCGTCGAAGGTAGCTGAGAGGCTAGTCCGTGCCCTCGCCCGCTGCTGAAGGGGCAATGAGGCCGGGGATGACATAAGCCGGATAGGTACCGATCGCGCGACAGATCGAGATGAGCGTCGGGATCGGGATGTCACGCTTCCCGTTCTCGTAGTTCGAGAGCGCGGCCTGGGTGATGCCCACGGTCCACGCCACCTCGGCCTGCGTCAGCTGCTGAGCCAGTCGCTGCTCGCGCAGGGCTCGTCCCACGTCGCTGCGGTCGTAGCCGAGCGTTACCGTTCGCGTCCTCACGACGCCTTCCTCCCTATGAGCGCTGGATACGGCGGACGAACGTGTCGACACACGTCAACCCTGCCGTTCACGTCAACGATACCACGCCATGACAATTCCTTGCATGCACACGTGGTTAACACCGCGTGACGATTCCCCTCCACGCCAGGCCACACACGCGCGCTCCTATACTGGCTCAAACTCGCTCAGTCGCGTGTGACCGGCGTCGAGGAGGCTTGCGTGACCGACCGGCCCGCCTCTGGCGCCCTCGATGGCTGGCGGCCGCGAATCGGCGTGATCGGCACGGGCCGCCTCGGTGCCTCGCTCGCGCTCGCGCTCGATGCCGCCGGTCACCGTGTCGAGGCGCTGGCGAGCCTCCGAGGCGACTCTGCTCACGTCCTCGCGTGCCGCATCGAGGGCGCGACGGCTCTCGATGCCTCCGCCCTCGTCGACCGCTGCGACCTCGTGTTTCTGACGGTCCCCGACGGGGCGGTCGCACCGGTGTCCGAGGGGCTGTCGTGGCGTCGAGGGCAGTCGGTCGTTCACTGCAGCGGCGCGCTGGGCCTCGATGCGCTCGAGTCCGCCCGAAGCGCGGGTGCCGAGGTCGGGTGCATGCACCCGCTCCAGTCCTTCCCCGACCCTCGAGGCACGCCGGAGGCCTTCCGAGGCGTCACCTGTGGCATCGAGGCGGCCGAGCCGCTCGGCAGCCGTCTCGAGGCGCTGACGACCGTCCTCGGAGCCCGTCCCATCCGCCTCGAGGGCGTCGACCGCGCGCGCTACCACGCTGCTGCCGTCTTCGCCTCGAATGACGTCGTCGCGTTGATGCAGGCCGCGCGCGAGACCTGGACCGCGGCCGGGCTGTCCGCCGACGAGGCCGTGACTGCCCTCGTTCCGCTGCTCCGAGGCGCCGTGAGCAACATCGAGGCCGCCTCGAGCCTCGAGAAAGCGCTCACGGGGCCGGTCGCCCGTGGCGACGTCGAGACGGTGCGCCGCCACCTCGACGCCCTCGCCTCCGAGTCAGAGGTCGCGACGTTGTACCGCGAGCTCGCGCAGGCACTGCTGCGCCTCCGCCTCGATCTGCCGCCCGAGCGACTCGAGGCGCTTGCGGAGCTGCTCGCCCACCCTCGGGCCGAGGCCTGACCTCGATGCTGCTTCGTCTCGGGCCTCACACCATCGACTGCACCGACCGCACGGCGGTGATGGGGATTCTCAACGTCTCGGACGACTCGCCGATCACCGAGTCGATCGTCCACACCGGCGCTGCGCTCGACCGTGCGGTCGCGCTCCATCGAGACGGTGCGGAGATCATCGATGTCGGCGCGCACTCGACGGCCTCGGGGGCGCGTGAGCTCACGCCCCAGGAGGAGATCGAGCGCGTGGCGCCCGCCATCGAGGCGATCGCGCGCGAGGGCATCCCCACCTCGGTCGACACGTGGAACGTCGAGGTCGCGCGCGCGGCCGCCGAGGCGGGGGTGAGCCTGCTCAACGACGTGACGGCCGCTGCCGACCCCGCGATGGGCGCGCTGGCCGCCGAGTTCGGCCTGCCGCTCTGCGCCATGCACATGCGCGGCCGTCCGCAGCGCCACGCCGAGGTCGATCAGACGTACGAGGACATCGAGGCCGAGGTGCGCACCTTCCTCGTCGAGCGGGCCGCCACCCTCGACGTGCGGCGCGTGCCGCAGGTGTGGCTCGACCCCGGCTTCGCCTTCGGGAAGTCCGAGGCCGACAACGTGCGCCTGCTGCTCGGGCTGCCGCGCCTTGTCCAAGCGGGGCGTCCCGTCCTCATCTCGGCCTCGAGGAAGGGCTTCCTCGGCGAGATGCTGGGCGAAGGCTATGGGCAGCGCGCCCCGCGCATCCTCGAGGCCACGATCGCCTTCAACGTCCTCGCTGCTTGGGCCGGCGTCCACGTCGTGCGCGTGCACGATGTCGCCGAGGTCGCCGCGGCCATCCGAGTGGTGAACGCCACGCGCGCCCGCCGCGCCGAGGACGCCCGCTAGCTGACTCGTCTAGTCCGAAGCGCACTCGGACAGCGTCGAGGGCCACGGGCTGCCGAGGACGATCGCGTCGTGGCATGCCTTCGACACGTCGACGCGCGCATTCACGATGCCGCCGCCCTCGGCCGTGATGCCGCCGCCTGCGGGCGTTGCGCCATCCGGCAAGGCTGGGCAGTCGCGGCCCGAGTTCAGCTGCTGCTGGCCCGCCGCATCGAGGGCCACACACTCGATCGGCACGATCGCTGTGATCTCGAGGCGATGCGTCGGCTGTCGCCACATGATGCCGAGGAGTTCGAATCCGCCCTCGGTGAGCTTGCTGGCGACGGCGAACGTGCCGTCCCGCGGCACCTCCTCGATCGGAGCCCCGGCGATCGGGGTTACGCTGGCAACGGTGCCGACGGCGCCGAGGACCGTCGCGGCGAGGACGCCGAAGATGAGCACCGAACCGACGAGGCCAGCCATGCTGCGTCCCATGACCGCATCGTATGACATGCAGGTCATGTGTGCGTGGCCGTCCGAGGTCGGGTGCACTGATCGCGCGATCGAGGTGCGCTAGTGCGCGCGCAGCGCCTCGAGGCGCCCGGGCCGGACGATGCGCTGCACCTCGTCGACGTGCCTGAGCCGGAGCCGGGCTCCGGCGAGCTCCGCCTCCGCCTCGCGGCCTGCGCCGTCTGCCGCACGGACCTGCAGCTGGTTCGCGGCGATCTCGAGGCGCGTCGGCTCCCCATCGTGCCCGGCCACCAGGCGGTCGGACGCGTCGAGGCGGTCGGCGCTGACGTCGAGGGCTGGGCCATCGGCGACCGTGCCGGTGTGGCCTGGCTGGCCGGTGCGTGCGGGAGCTGCGCCGCGTGCCGTCGAGGCAATGAAAACCTCTGTACCGAGGCCACGTTCACCGGCTGGGACCGCGACGGTGGCTATGCCGAGGCGATGACGGTCCGCGCCGACTACGCCCTCCGTCTCCCCGAGGGCTTCGAGGACCTCGCTGCCGCGCCGCTCCTCTGTGGTGGCGTCATCGGCTACCGCTCACTCAAGCGCTCGGGCATCCAGCCGGGTGGGCGCCTCGGGCTGTACGGCTTCGGCGCCTCGGCCTCGCTCGCCATTCAGGTCGCGGTGCACTGGGGCTGTGAGGTGTACGTCGTAACCCGCTCGGAGGCCGAGCGAGACCGTGCGATGACCCTCGGAGCGCGCTGGGCCGGCACCTACGAGGAGGCGCCGCCCGTTCCCCTCGATGCCGCGGTCACCTTTGCCCCGGCCGGCGAGGTCGTGATCGCCGCACTGCGTGCCCTCGATCGAGGCGGCACGGTCGCCATCAACGCCATCCACCTCGACCGCGTCCCGCAGTTCGATTACGGCGACCTCTGGTGGGAGCGCGCCCTCGTCAGCGTCGCCAACTTCACGAGGCAGGACGCCATCGAGTTCCTCGACCTCGCATCCTCGATCCCGGTCGAGACGGCCATCGAGACCTACCCGCTCGCCGAGGCAAACATCGCCCTCGCCAACCTCGAGGCCGGTCGTAGTCACGGCACTGCCGTCCTCGAGATGTAGCTGCCGACGGTCTTGAGCTGCATCCGCCCGACCGATGATCCGTCCATGAGTCGCCCCAACCGTTTCAGATGGTTCGCGGCGGCGCTCCTCATCGTTGCGGCAGTGGCGCAGGCGATCGCGGGCGTGTGGTGGCTCGCGCTGCTGGCCATGCTCCTCGCTGCGGTGGTCTTGCTCTCGCCGGTACTTCGCTCTCGGTGGTTCGGTGCGTTCTCCACGACGGCGCTGGTCGTCGGCATGGTCTGGAGCGTCACCGTCGGGCTCTGGGTTCAGGCGGCATTCCTGGCCATCGTCGTCTGGCTCGGTTTGCGTCAGGACCTGCCACGCGGATTCCACCCCTGATCCCCGGCCTCGACTCGCCGTCTACGCCGGGGCTTCGTTGGTACCTGGCGCTCGTCGCCGCGACAGGCGCGGCCGCGGTCGTGCTCTTCTTACTCGGGCTGGACGGCTTCGAGATTCCGCTGGCTGTGTGTGCGACCTCCTTGGTCCTCGGTGCGCTCGACTGGCGTCGACGCAGGACTGCCGCCTGACCCGCCGCCCCACGCTCGCTATCCTGACTGCGGAGCATCGAGCCAGGAGGACGCACCATGACCAGCGGCGCAGTCATCGAGGCAGGCGACGCCACGTTCATGACCGAGGTCGTCGAGGCCTCGGCGGAGGTTCCCGTCGTCGTCGACTTCTGGGCGCCCTGGTGCGGTCCCTGCCGCATCATCGGCCCGGTCCTCGAGAGCCTCGCCGAGGAGCACGCGGGCCGTGTGCGCCTCGTGAAGGTGAACGTCGACGAGAACCCCGGAGTCTCCGGGCAGTTCCAGATTCAGAGCATTCCCGCCGTCTACGCCTTCAAGGACGGCGCCGTGGTCGACCAGTTCCTCGGCGCGATTCCCGAGGCACAGGCGCGCGCCTTCTTCGAAGGGTTGCTGCCGAGCGCCGCGGACCTCGAGGTCGAGGCGGGGCGCGCGGCCCTCGATGCCGGTGACCGCACCGAGGCGCGCGCGCGCTTCGAGGCGGCGCTCGCCCTCGATGCCGGTCACGAGGGCGCCTCGGTCGGGCTCGGCCGCTTGCTCCTCGATGACGGCGACCTCAAGGCCGCTGCGGGCGTCATCGAGCCCGTGGCGGCATACGCAAAGGACCCCGAGCTTCAGCGCCTCGCCGCAGAGCTGCACTTCCGCCGCTCAGGCGACGTCGACACGAGCGAATACGAGGCGCGTATCGGGGCGAACGAGGACGACGCCGAGGCTCACTACCGCCTCGGCCTGGCGCTTGCCGCGCGCGGGGAGTGGGAGCCCGCCCTCGAGCACCTGCTCGACACCGTCCGCCTCGATCGCGAGCTCGACGAGGACGGCGCCCGCCTGCGGATGCTGGAGGCCTTCAACCTGCTGGGGAACGACCACCCGCTGACGCGCGAGTACCGCTCCCGCCTCGCCAACATCCTGTTCTAGCGTTCTGCTGCCTCGGCCGCCCTCAGGCCGTCGAGGGCCGTCGCTCCGGCGACGGCAGCAGGCCGAGCTGCGCCATCATCCCCAACTGGTCGGCGACACCCCAGTGCTCGACGACCACCCCGTCCCGCACGCGCACGATGTCGATGACGTCGAGGTCGATCGACTTGCCGGTGGGCGGGTGTCCCATCACCGAGCCGGTGTTCACGCCACGCGCACGGTTGCGCGTCCACACGATGTCGCCGGCAACGGCCACGTCCTCCACGGTCAGCGAGAAGTTGGAATGCCAGCGGTGAAGTGTCGATGCGACGCCCTTGGCGCCGTTGGTGCCGTTCTGGTTGCCGCGCTGGTGCTCGATGCAGTCGGGCGCCATCAGCTCATCGATGACGGCTGGGTCGTTCCCGCCGATACCCACCTCGATCAGCCGCCGCACCCGCTCGATCGTCTCGTCGTGGTCCATCATCGCGTCTCTCCTCGATAGGGGTGGTCAGTTCACTGATTGCAATGGAGTCGAACTCTATTGAAATTGGATAGAGTGATACTCTCTCGAACGCGTCGACGCAAGAGGATCAATGAGCCCGGACGAGACCGGCCAGCGAACTGGTGTGCGCGCCGAGCGGGCGGCCGCGACGCGGCGCGGCATCGCGGAGGCCGCACGACGCCTCTTCGCCCGCGATGGCTACGGGGCCACCACCCTGCGCGCCATCGCCGATGAGGCCGGGGTCGCCGTCCAGACCGTCTACGCCGTCTACGGCTCAAAGGCAGGCATCCTCCGCACCCTCCGCGAGTACGCCGTCGACCAGCCCGAGGCCGAGGCGCTCATCCACGAGGCGATGCGCGAGTCCGATCCGGCGCGCCGCCTCGCCCTGTTCGCGGCTTCGATCCGTCAGCGCTGGGAGCGTGCCGGCGACATCATCTCGACGCACAACGATGCCGCTCGGACGGACACCTCGGTCCGTCGCGGCCAGGACCAGGCGCTCGCAACCCGGCGAGCCGGAATCGCAGCGGTCGCTCGCTCACTCGAATCCGGTCTACGTCCAGGTCTCGGCGTTGACCGTGCGGCGGCGGTCCTCGATGCGCTCACCATGCCGGAGTTGCACGCAGAGCTGACGGGGATTCACGGCTGGACCCACGACGACTACGAGGCCTGGCTCGCCGTGACGCTCACTACACAACTGCTCCGAAGCTAGGCGGCGAACTCAGAAGAACTCCGGGCACCACGGCGCTCGAGGCGTGACGAACATCGCGTCCGCTCGCGCCACGGCACCCGCTGTCCGCTCGTCGAGACGTAATCCTCGCTGCAGCGCTTCGAAGCGTGCGTTGCCCAGGTAGGCGGACCCGAGACTCGCCGCCGGCAACACGAGGTCGGGCGCCTCGTCCGTCGGATCGCAGCGTGCGCCCTCGGGCGACCCCTCGAGCAGCCATCGACGCGCGTTCGAGGGCACCTGCTCGTCCAGCACTTCGATGACGAGCCGCCCCTCGATGGCGTATCGGCGCGCCGAGAGCGCCGCCGGCACATCGAGCAGGCGCAGCCACAGCGCGTCGTGCCTTCGCCGCACGAGCCGTCGAGGGTCGGCGAGCATCCACCACAGCGCGTCGTCGACCGGCTGCTGGCGTGCCGAGATCGTCTTCGTCAGGTCGAGGTCGAGCAGCATCCGCCAGAGTGCCGCGTGCGCCGCCGGGGTCGCCGGCACGATCTCGGAGACGCGCGCTTTGCCACCGGCGTTCCCGTCGATCGGCTCGCCGCTCGATCGATAGATCGCATAGCCGTCGATGCGCCCGTCCTCCTCGTACTGGACGTAGAAGGCCTTGCTCATCCCCTCGCGCTGCCAGTCGGTCTCCGCGAAGTTTCGCGACCAGCGCCGCTCGTTCCGGCTCGGCATGCCCGCACGCTCGAGGCGCATGCGATCCCAGACCGCCGGCCATCCCGATTGCGCGGCGGCGGCGTCCACCATCCGAAGTCGCCCCGGCGCCTCGACGGCTCGATCGAGGGTGGCGTGCGCCCGCTCGATCGCCCACTCCTCGTGTTCCGTGCCGATGCCGTAGCCGAAGCGCCCGTAGATCACACTCTCCGAGGCCCACAGCATCGCGAATGCCTCGCCGCGCGCGATCGCGTCGTCGAACAGCCGCCCCATCATCGAGGTGAGCACCCCGCGACGCCGGTGCGTCGGACGCACCGTCACGACCGTCACCCCAGCCGCACCGAGGGTCGCTCCACCGGGTACCGAGAGGTCGAACGTCAGGCTCCCCGAGGTGCCGACGACCTGTCCCTCGTCGAACGCCGTCACCGTGCGGTCGAGCTCCAGCAGCTGCGCCTCGTGCCCGACCGCTTCGGCGTCGGGTACGAAGCCGAAACCGGTGCCCTCCGCCTGGAGGAAGGCCTCGATCTCGTCCTTGCCGATCGCCCGATACTCGATCTCAGCCATCGAAGTCCTCGTCTGCGTCCCGTGTATCGCCTTCGACGCGTACGCTACCGCGAATGCCACCCGACGGAGCACCGCCGCCGGCCTCGGGCGCCCCGCCCACGCCGTTCCGACTGACCTCGTTGATCGGGCCGGTTTACGCGCCCACGGTGCTCTACGCCATCGGCCAGGGCATCGCGATCCCCGTCGTGCCCCTCTTCGCGAAGGAGCTCGGTGCCGGTCTCGGCCTCGTCGGCCTCATCGTGGCCGTCCGAGGGATCGGATCGATGCTCTTCGATGTCCCGGCCGGGCTGCTCGTCTCCAGGTTCGGCGGGCGGTCGACAATGGCAGCCGGCACCGCGGGGACCGCGCTCGCCGCCGTCGGCGTGGCGTTCAGCACGAACGCGTGGCAGCTGGCCGCACTCATGCTGCTGACCGGCGCATCGATGTCCGTGTGGCAGGTATCGAGGCTCACGTACATCGCCGAGGCCGCCCCTGCCGCCTCCCGAGGACGGGCGATCGCCCTCGCGGGCGGCTCCAACCGCATCGGTGTCTTCATCGGGCCGTTCCTCGGTGGGTTCGTCGGCAGCGCCTTCGGCCTCGCCTCCGTCTTCTTCGTCCAGGCCGCGGTCGTCGCGGCCGGCGCGCTGTTCGTCCTGTGGCGCACGCCGGCGGGGGTCGCCGCGCCCGCCACCAGCCGAGACGGCCACGCCCACGCCCGCATCGGCCGCACCCTCGTCGAGTACCGGCGATCCTTCCTCACGGTCGGCCTCGTGGCGCTCGCCCTCGTGCTGATGCGACAGGCGAGGCAGGTGATCATGCCGCTGTGGGGCGACGAGATCGGCCTCGATGTGGCGGAGATCGGCGTCGTCATCGGCCTCGCCTCGGCGGCGGACATGGTGCTGTTCTATCCGGTGGGCGTCGTGATGGACCGCTACGGGCGCAAGTTCGCGGTCGTCCCCTCGCTCATCACGCTGGGCACCGGCATGATCCTCATCCCCGTCGCGGACTCGTTCGTGCCGTTCCTCCTGGCGGGGCTGCTGACCGGCTTCGGCAACGGGCTGGGCAGTGGCGTCGTCATGACCCTCGGCGCCGACCTCGCGCCTCGAGACCGCGCGGGCGAGTTCCTCGGCGTCTGGCGCTTGATCTCGGATAGTGGCGCGGCGGCAGCGCCGATTGCCGTGGGCGCGGCCGCCGAGGTGCTCACACTCGGCATCGCCTCGGTCGCGACGGGCGGCCTCGGGTTGGCCGCCGCCGTCGTGATGGTGCTGTTCGTGTCCGAGACGCTCGGCCGAGAGCCCATCGTTCCCACTGAGGCACAGCCTCCGCCCGAGGGCTCACCGCCTTAGACGACGATCCTCGAACTGCCGATACGCGGCCTCGGGCTCTGAGCGGGCTTCTCGGCGCCATATTGGCGTCCTGTCACATCGACAAGGCGACACCCGACCTCATCGGTCGTTATCCTCCTGCCAGTCGCAAGGATGCGCGCCCCCTTTGCCGCCGCATCAGACGTGTCGATCGCAGCGACACGGGGGAGGACTCCGTACGTGAACGAAGCATGGATCTTCTACCAGGAACGCGGCGCACAAGCGCTGTGGGACCGCTGTCTCGGCTACCAGACGATGGGTGTCGAGCGCGCGATGGCGATGCAGCATCGCCTGCTGAACGAGCACCTCACCGGCTTCGGGACGGCCACCCTCGGCCGCTACCTGCTGCGTGACCAGCGCCCCTCGAACTACGCCGAGCTCACCGAGGCCGTGCCGCTTACCGAGTACGAGTACTACGCCGACACGCTGGGCGAGCGCCGCGAGGAGCTGCTCGATGCGCCCCCGAAGGCGTGGGTGCGCACCTCGGGGCGCACCACGGGCAAGCACCGCTGGCATCCGCTCTCCGTGCGCGCCTTCGAGGAGATGAAGTGGCCGGGCATGGGCCTGATGCTCGCCTCGATGGCGGACGAGCCGGGTCAGGTTCGCATGCGCCGGGGTGACCGCATCCTCAACATGATGGCCCCACCTCCGTATGCCAGCGGCACGATGTTCCGCCTGGTCGAGGAGGCGTGGCCCGTCCGGATGTTCCCGGAGAGCTCGCAGGAGAACGACGACCTGCCGTTCGACGTGCGCGCTGCGAAGGCCTTCTCGAGCGCGGTCACCGAGGGCATCGACTTCGCGGTCTCGCTGGGCTCGGTCCTCGCGGGCATCGGTGAGAGCTTCGCGACGCGGCGCGCGCCGGGTTCGATCTTCTCGAAGATGAAGAACGTCCGTGCGTTCTCGCGCATGGGAAGCGCAGCTCTGCGTGCCCGGGTCGCCGGCCGTCCGATGTACCCGCGCGACGCCTGGAATCTGCGAGGTCTGGCGACCGGCGGGATGGACTCGTCGCTCTTCCGCGAGCGCATTCGCGAGTACTGGGGCCGCTACCCGCTTGAGGTGTTTGCCTCCACCGAGGGAGGGATCATCGCGGCCCAGAGCTGGGATTACACCACCCTCACCCTCATACCAAGTCTGAACTTTTTTGAGTTTGTTGCCGAAGATGAACTCGCAAGGGAAATGGAGACGCCGGGGTACGCACCGCGCACGGTGCTGATGGACCAGCTCGAAGCCGGCAAGAACTACGAGCTCGTCATCACGAATCTGCACGGGGGACCGCTCATGCGTTATCGCACGGGCGACATCATGCGGGTCACCGGCCTCACCAATTCCACCACCGGGGCGAACCTGCCGCAGGTCGTCCACTACTCGAGGAGAACCGATCTGCTCGAGATCGGCGCATTCGTGCGACTGACCGAGCAATCGATCTGGCGTGCCGTCGAGCAGTCCGGCGTTCCGTACGTCGACTGGACGGTCCGCAAGGAAGTCGAGGGCAACGAACCGGTGCTGCACCTTCGCATCGAACCGCGTCCCGACAGCGCCATTCCCGCCGAGGAGGCGCGTGCGCGCATCAACACGCAGCTCGGCCTCGTTGAGTCCGACTGGGCCGACATGGCCGAGATCGCGGGCCTCAACCCGCTGCGCGTCACGTACCTGCCGAGGGGCACGTTCGACCGCTACGCCCAGCGCAAGCAGTCCGAAGGCGCCGACCTCGCCCACCTGAAGCCCGTGCACATGAACCCGAGCGAAGCCGTGATCGACACGCTCCTGGAGGTGGCGCAGGCCGCTGAGGCGTCTCCACCGGAGGTCCGGGCATGACGTGGTCGCCGCTCGCACTGGTGCCGCTGACGTCGGCGTTGCTGTACCTGGCGCTCATGCGCTGGGTCAGCCGCCGCTCGGCGCACACGAGCGGCAGCGAGGCTTTCCTCGTGTTCCTGGGTTTCATGGCTGTGAACAGCACGGCGTCGCTCACGTGGCGGCTCACACAGGAGACGAGCGCGTCCGAGTACCTGCTCCGTGTCCTTGAGCTGCCGCTCATGGGCGTGACGGCGGCGTTCCTGTACCTGATGCAGGCGCTCTACCCGACTCGCTGGTCGGCTCGCGTCCGCCGCTACTCGTACTTCGCATTCGGCGTCATCGCCGTAGCCACGCTCAGCGGCTCGGTGAACCGCGTGACCGTCGACGCTGTGTCGAACCCCGCCGTCTGGAACATCGTCGCGTTCTCGATGGCGATGGCCGCGATCTCGATTGGCTCGCTGGCCTCGGTTGCCTACGTCGTGATGACGTATCGGGCGCATCGCGACCCGTTCGAGCGCAACCGCCTGAAGTACATCGCTCTCGGCTCGATCATCATCTTCCTCGGCGGCATGACCAACATGGTCGACGCGCTTCAGAAGCTCCCGGTGGACCAGGGCGCGAATGCGGTCGCCGCGAGCGTCATCGCATTCGCCGTGCTGCGCTACCGCCTCTTCAACATCGATGTGGCCATCCGTCGAGGTGTGGCGAGGCTGCTCATCGGCCTGCCTACCTCGGTGGGCTACGTCTCGATGCTGTTCCTCACGCTGAGTCGCCTCGACATCGAGCTGCTCTCGGTGCCGGGCGCGACGGTCGCGATCGGCTACGGCTTCCTCGTCGCCTTCGTGGCCGGCTACGTCCGCGCCGGAGCGGAGTACCTTGTCGACCGCATGTTCGTCGGCGGTCACATCGACCCGCGCGCCGTCATCGCGGACCTCACCCGCCGCACCTCGGAGATGCGCGGTGTGGACGACCTTATCGCCGACATCGCGGAGCAGTGCCAGCTCGCGCTCACGAGCTCGTTCGTCGCCATCCTGCTGCTCGAGGAGGATCGGGGCGAGTTCGTGCTCGCCGAGCTGACGGGCCCGTTCCCACGCACCCAGCCGGAGTGGACCATCAGCGCCTCGAACAGTGTCCTCGCGCGACTCGCCGAGCGCGCCGAGCCCACGACGCCGTACGCCCTCGCGCGTGTCGTCGCCGGCAACGAGTTCCCCGCGCACGACGTCGCCGAGTTCGGTCCGTACAACGACTGCGTGACCGCGCCGATCCTCGCGCAGGGCAAGCTCCTCGGTGTCATGTTCATCGCGCCGAAGGTCTACGACGCGCCGTTCACGCTGGACGACATCGACTTCCTCAACCTCGTCTCCGGACAGGCCGCGCTCTCGATCCAGAACGCGCGTCTCTTCGAGCAGCTGCGCGAGGCGGCGGAGACCGACTTCGTCACCGGCCTCCCGAACCACCGCCACCTGCAGGACCTGTTCCAGGTCGCGCTGAGCGGCGCCGAGGTGAACGGCACCCCACTCTCCGTCGCGATGGTCGACGTCGACAACTTCAAGCTCTTCAACGACGTCCACGGCCACCAGGTCGGCGATGAGGCGCTGCGCCGCCTCTCGCAGGTCATGCGAGGCGCGGCGCGCCCGCAGGACATCGTGGCCCGCTACGGGGGCGACGAGTTCCTCCTCCTGCTGCCCGGTCTCACCCGTGACGAAGCCAGCGAGATGATGAACCGCCTCGGGCGCCAGGTCCGCAAGACCAACGTCGCGGCCTCGGACTCCGAGGCGTCCGCCGCCGAGCAGCTGCCCGCGCGCATCTCCTGGGGTGTGGCGACGTTCCCCGAGGACGGCCGAACGAGGCGCAGCCTGACCTCGGTTGCCGACTCGCGCCTCATGCAGCAGAAGATCGAGGCGCGTCGCTCCGCCACCGTCCACACCGGCAGCGCCGAGCACGCTCGCCTGCTCGAGCAGGATCCGGAGAAGCTGCGCGTCGCCCGCGCCCTCCTCGACATCCTCGACGCGAAGGACCCGTACACCAGCGAGCACTCACAGCAGATCGCCTCGTTCGCCCTCCTGATGGCCGACGAGGCCGGCATGCCGGACCGCCAGCGCTACCTGCTCTGGCTCGGCAGCCTGCTGCACGACGTCGGCAAGGTGGGCGTGTCGTCCGAGATCCTGCGCAAGCCCGGCCGCCTCTCGCCCGAGGAGTGGGACCAGATGCGCGTGCACCCCACGCTCGGTGAGCAGATGGTCCGCGGCCTCCTCGACGTGAAGGAAGTCATCGACATCGTCGGCTGCCACCATGAGCGCTTCGATGGGAGTGGCTACCCCCGAGGCCTCACGGGCGAGGACATCCCCGAGATGGCCCGCATGGTCACTGTCGCCGATGCCTTCTCCGCGATGGTCCACGACCGCCCGTACCGCAAGGGACTTGCGTGGCCCGAGGCCATCGAGGAGCTGCGCCGCCACGCCGGCACGCAGTTCGACCCGGAGATGGTTGAGCTCTTTGTGCGCGCCGTCGGTCACGGCGAGCGCGAGGCTGCCGCCTAGCCCCACGCCCCTTGCTCCGCGCCCTATCCTTGGCTCCCCGACGGGAGGCCTCGCGATGGACGATGCGGTCACCGAGCTCACACCGGACCTCGAGGCGCCGAGCGGCCGTCGAGGTCGCGCGCTGACGCAGGGCCTCGCGCTCTCCGCCGCGGCCTACGCCGTCGGCATGACCCACGACATCGCCTCGCAGCGCGGCCTGCCGCGGGTGAAGCCGCCACTCCTCATCGGCATGGTGGCGCTGCACCTCGCGGCCTTCGCACGCCTCGCGCGCGGCGGACCGAGGCTGCCGGTGCCGGGTCCGCTTCGAGCGCTGTCCGGCTTGCTGTTCCTCGGCGGGCTCGGCGGCATGTTCTACTCGATCTTCGTCGAGATCCCGCTGCGCAAGGCCTGGATCGACCGCGGCCACACCGACGAGCTCGTCACGACGGGCACGTACGCCCTCGTGCGGCACCCCGGTGTGCTGTGGCTGACGGCCGCCATCCCCTTCGGTGCGCTCGCCACGCGCTCGCTCTTCCTGTTACTCGCGTGGCCGCTCATCGCCCTCGGTGACGTCGTGCACGTCGCGTTCCAGGACCGCTTCATTCTGCCTCGGGTCTTCGGGCAGGCCTACCGCGACTACCAGGGGCGCACGCCCTTCATCGTGCCGACGGCCGACAGCGTCGAGCACTTCAAGCGCACCTACCGAGGTGCCTCGGACAGCGAGGTCTCGCTGCCCCCGGAGGCGACCGAGACGCCCTCGACGGCGGAGGTGCCGGCGGGCTAAGCCTCGGTTGCCCTGCCGCCCGGCCTCGATTGACAGGCGATTCCGGCCCGTCGCATGATCCCGCCGCATCGCGCGACACGGTTCTGCGCGAGCACAGACCGAGAAGGAGTATCTATGGACTGGGCAGACACGCCAGAGCAGGCCGCCTTCCGCAAGGAGGTCCAGGACGTCATCCAGCAGAGCCTGCCGCCGCGCTATCAGGCCGGCGAAGGCGATTGGGAAGAGGACCGCGCTTCGGACAGCGAGGCGCACCGCAAGGACGCGAAGGACTGGCAGGACGCGCTCGCGGCCAAGGGCTGGGTCGCTCCGCACTGGCCGAAGGAGTACGGCGGCGCCGGCCTGACGCCCATGGAGCAGTTCATCTTCAAGCAGGAAATGTCGCTCGCCCAGGCGCCGGCCGTCGGTGGCCAGGGCGTGAGCCAGCTCGGCCCGACGCTCATCGTGCACGGCAGCCCGGAGCAGAAGGCGGAGCATCTCCCAAAGATCCTCTCGGGCGAGGTGAACTGGCGGCAGGGCTACTCCGAGCCGGGCTCCGGCTCCGACCTCGCCTCGTTGCAGACGCGTGCGGTCAAGGACGGCGACGACTACGTCATCAACGGCCAGAAGATCTGGACCTCCGGCGCGCACATCGCGGACTGGCTCTACGTCCTCGTGCGCACCGACCCCGACGCTCCGAAGCACCGAGGCATCTCGTTCCTCCTGACCGACCGCCACGCGCCGGGCATCACGGTCCGCCCGCTGATCAACATGGCGTGGACCCACGAGTTCAACGAGACCTTCTTCGAGGACGTGCACGTCCCGGCGAAGAACCTCGTCGGAGAGGAGAACCGCGGCTGGTACGTCGGCGCGACGCTCCTCGACTTCGAGCGCTCCAACATCTCGGGTGCCATCGTTGCGCGTCGCAACATCGATGAGCTGCTCGAGTACGTCCGCACCGACGACGGCAAGGCGAAGTCGAAGCTCGAGGAGTACGACACCCTTCGCCACGAGGTCGCTCAGGAGTACGTCGAGACCGAGGTCCAGTTCCAGTTCAGCTTCCGCATCATCTCGATGCAGAACGCCGGCCAGATCCCGAACTACGAGGCCTCCACGGCCAAGCTGTTCAACTCGGAGATGGTGCAGCGCCTCGCCCGCACCGGTACGAAGGTGTTCGGCCTGTACTCGAACATCTGGGCGGAGGACGACCCGCGCGCGCCGCTGAACGCGAAGTTCACGTTCAACTACGTGCGCTCGGTCCCGGCGACCATCGCCGCCGGCACGTCCGAGATTCAGCGCAACATCATCGCGACGCGCGGCCTCGGGCTGCCTCGAGGCTAGCTCGACCGTTCGATGCGATCGGGGGAGCGGGGCGCTGGGCGCCCCGCTCCTTGTTTCTCGCGTATCCGCGCTGCTACGGTCCGGGGCGCACGTCGAGGGGGTCCAGATGGTTCGCTACGTGGTGCTCTACCGGTTCACCGAGCAGGGGCGTCGGCACCTCAAGGAGACCGTGCACCAGTCCCAGACGATCCGCGAGATCAACGAAACCGCCGGCTTCAACGTCATCGGCATCTACTACACGCAGGGGCAGTACGACATCGTGGCCGTCGTCGAGGCGCCCTCCGAGGACGCGATGCTCACCGGCCTCTTTGCCATCGCCGAGGGTGGCAACGTCGTCAGCGAGACCCTCCGCGCCTTCACGCCCGAGGAGATGCAGCGCGCCGTCGGCCCCTAGGCCCGCCGCCACCCACATCGAGGCTCGGCGCTAGCGCAGCGCCTCGGCAAGGAGCTCGGCGCTGTGCTTCGGCGCGCGATCGGTGAAGTGGCCGATCTGCTGGCGGCACGAGACCCCTGTGATCGCCACCGCGCCGTGCTGAGCGTGACCCTCGACGGCGGGGAAGAGCCTGAGCGCGCCCATCGAACGCGACACGTCATAATGCTCAGCCTCGAACCCAAACGACCCTGCCATGCCGCAGCAGCCTGAATCTACCGGTTGCACGTCATAACCCGGCACGAGGTTCAACGCGGCCACGGTCGGCTCAACGCCCGCGCCCGCCTTCTGGTGGCAGTGCCCGTGGAGCAGCACCTCGAGCTGTGAGTCCGAACGGAAGATCGGGGCGACAGAAGGATCAGAGGCCGCCAGTTCCGCCACCAGCTCGTCCAGGAGCAGGGAGGCGTCGCCCACCCTGAGTGCCGTGGCGTGCAGCTCGGCGTCGTGCAGCAGGTCGGGGTACTCGTCGCGCAGCGTCAGCAGGCACGAGGGCTCGGTCCCGACGATCGGGACGCCGCGCTCGACGAATGGCGCGAGCGCACGCACCGTCTCGGCGGCGCGCCGGCCGGCCTCGTCGAGGAAGCCCTTCGAGATCAGCGGTCGTCCGCAGCACCCGAAGTCCGGAGCGAGCACGACTCGATAGCCGAGCGCCTCGAGGACGGCGGTTGCGGCGCGGCCGACCTCGGGATGGAAGTGCCGCGTGAACGTGTCGTCGAAGAGCACGACCTCCCCTCGAGGCGCCTCGGTGCGCAGGCTGGCGCGCGTACGAGTGCGCTCGGAGAACCAGCGGCGGAAGGTCTCGGGCGCCAGCCGAGGCAGCGGTCGCGCGTGGTGCACGCCGCCCCAGCGCTCGAGCGCCCAGCGCGCCCCCGGCAGGGAGGCGCCGAGCTCGAGCATCCGCCCTGCGCCCGGCACCTTCGAGGCCACGGCCGCCAGCTGCGGCAGGTGCGCGAACATGCGATCGCGCAGGGTGGCGCCGTGCACGAGGTGTCGCTGCGCCAGCACCTCGAACTTCAGCTTCGCGAGGTCGACGCCCGAGGGGCACTCGACCTTGCATGCCTTGCACTCGACGCACAGGTCGAGGGCAGAGGCGATGCGTTCGCCGGTGAGCTCCTCGGGCGGCAGAGTGCCGGAGATCGCCATACGCAGCAGGTTGGCGCGCCCGCGCGTCGAGTGCTCCTCGTCGTGCGTCGCCATGTAGGAGGGGCACATGCCGCCATCGAGCTTGCGACAGGCGCCCTGGCCATTGCACTGCTCGATGGCACGCGCGAAGCCGCCGTCTGCCGTGAAGTCGAGGTATGTCGAGACCTCGATGTTCCGTGTCTCGGGCCCCAGCCGCAGGTAGTCCCCGAAGCGAGGCGTCTCGACGATCTTGCCGGCGTTGAGGATGCCCTGCGGATCCCACGCCTGCTTCAGCTCGCGGAACGCCGAGGTCAGCTCTGGGCCGAACATCCGCTCGGTGAAGACGCCGCGGAGGATGCCATCGCCGTGCTCGCCCGAGAGGCTGCCGCCGAACTCCAGCACGAGATCCGCGACGTCCGTCGCAAACGCTTCCATCTGGCGCAGCCCCTCGGCCGTCTTCACGTTCACGAGCGGCCGGATATGCAGGCAGCCGACCGAGGCGTGGCCGTAGTACCCGGCCTCCGTGCCGTAGCGCTGCACCAGCTCATCGAAGCGCTCGAGGTAGTCCGCGAGGTGCTCCGGCGCGACCGCCGTGTCCTCGACGAAGGCGACCGGCTTCGTGTCGCCCTTGATCGACATCAGCAGCCCGAGGCCCGCCTGGCGCATCCGCCACACGCGCGCCTGCGCCGCCGGGTCGGTCGTCTGAACCCACGCGTAGCCGTGGTTCGAGGTGCGGAGCACACCCTCGATGATGGTCAGACGCTCCTCGACCTCGTTCGGCGTGTCTCCGTAGACCTCGATGAGCAACAGCGCGCCGGGGTCGCCGCGCACGAACTCGACCAGCGGCGCGAAGCCTCGGTTGGAGCGGCAGGCCTCGATGATCCGACGGTCGACGAGCTCGACGGCCGACGGCGAGTGCCGCAGCGCAACGACCGTCGCGCGCGCGGCGGCGACGACGCTGTCGAAATGCGCCGCCAGCACGCCCTTCGCGGCCGGCATCGGCACGAGGCGCACGCGCGCCTCGGCCACGACGGCAAGCGTGCCCTCGGAGCCGACGATCATCTCGCCGAGGTGCATGCGCTGGCCGCCCTGCACCTCGACCGTCGCGAACGCATCGAGGTTGTAGCCGGACACGCGCCGCTGGATCTTCGGGTAGCGCTGCTCGATCTCGTCGGCGTGCTGCGCCGCGATGCGGCGGGTCGCGCGGTACGCCTCGCCCTCGAGCCCGGGGCGCTCGAGGCGGTCGTGGAGCGCCTCGCCTTCGAACGACTCGAACGTCGTCGCCGTGCCGTCGGCCAGCACGACGTCGAGGCCGAGCACGTTGTCGATGGTCTTGCCGTAGATGACCGAGTGCGCCCCGCACGAGTTGTTGCCGATACCCCCACCGACGGTCGCCCGGTTCGCGGTCGCGGGGTCGATGGGGTACTGCAGACCAAAGCGCGCGGCTTCGCGGTTCAGTTCGGCGATGACGACGCCCGGCTGCACGCGCGCCCACTGCCCCGCCGCGTCGATCTCGAGGACCTGGTCCATGTGGCGCGAACAGTCGAGGATGACGGCGTGGTTCACCGCCTGCCCGGCGAGGCTGGTCCCCGCCCCTCGAGGCAGCACGGCGAGCCTGCGCTCAGCGCAGAGCTCGACGACGCGGCGCACATCTTCGGCGTGTCGCGGGAAGACGACGGCTGCCGGCTCCATCTGGTACAGCGAGGCATCGGTGGCGTAGAGCAGGCGCGTGGGGCGGTCGACGTGCACCTCACCCTCGAGGCGCGCGCGTAGCGAGGCTGCGAGCTCCTCGCGCTCCTGCTCACGCAGCGTTCGAGCCGCCTCGACCGCCGGGTGGACCCACGTGCGCTCGTCCGTCGATGTCACGCCGCACCTCGCTCGTCCGTGCCTCGGACCGTGTCCCGTCGAGGCACGCACGATCGCACGCTGCCGCAGCGCGCGTCCACCGACGGGGGGCAGGAGAACGGGGGTCTAGGAGACGATTGCTGCCTGCAGCAGAGTGGCGAGCAGCCCGAGGGCGATCGCGGGCCCGTATGCCAGCGTCGAACGACGACCGCCACGCACGAGCGCGATGACCGAGAGAATACCGCCCGCGAGGGCAGTGCCCAGCCAGAGGCTCGGCACGTTCGCGAGCCCGGCCAGGGCGCCGGCAGGGGCGGTCAGTTTGACGTCACCCATTCCCATGGCGTGGGAGGCGACCGCCGAAAGCGCGAGCAGGGGCAGCGGCGCGAGGAGGGCTCCCACGGACGCCGAGGTCAGATCGGACGCGCCGAGGAGGGCAAGCAGCAGCGCCGGCACCACCAGCGCGTTGCGGATGCGGCGCGTTCGCAGGTCCTCGGCGGCGGCCAGCACCACGAGGCCGAGCGCCACGCCCTGCAGCACGAACCCGCCGTCGAGCGCCGTTGCCGCACCGGTCGAGAGCACGAGCGTCGCGAGGGCGAGCGCGAGCAGGGCGGTCGCGCGCGTCGGCGACCCGAGGGCCAGGCGTCGAGATGCGGTCGTCACTTCGGGGGGTCTGCCGGCGTCGTCACCGGGTCGGAGACGTGCTGCACGGCGAGCGGATCGCCGCGCAGGATCTCGTAGCGATCGAGGGTGCCCTCGCTCAGCTCGAACACGGTGTGCGCTCCCATCGCGCCGGAGAAGCGCCAGGGCTTCAGGCCTCGAACGGTCTTCACGACCTCATCGTCCCGATTCACGAAGACGACGTCGATGGGGAAACGCATGAACATCATGTGCACGCTCCCCGAGGGCCTGATGCGCATGCCGTGACCTGCGGGAAGCCCGGTACGTCCGAGGAGGCCGCGCAGGCGCTGCCAGGCGCTATCGGCCAGCTCGACATCGGAGGCCACGATGACCCCAGTCCGCTGGTTCACGAGCGCGTAGCGAGCCACCGCGGCCTCCTAGGAGAAGTAGGGAATCGCGGCAGGCCCCAGGATCACCAGGAACATCGCCGGGAAGATGAAGATGGCCAGCGGCACGAGCATTTTGACGGGCGCCTTCAGTGCGCGCTCCTGCGCCTGCTGACGTCGCCGCGTCCGCAGCTGCTCTGCCTGGGCGCGGAGCACCGGGCCCAGGTGCATGCCGGACCGCTCGGCCTGGTTCATCGCGTTCACCAGCGTCTGGAGCGCCGGCACCTGGGTGCGCTCGGCGAGCGAGATCAGGGCCTCGTATCGGCGACGGCCCAGCGCGATCTCGTTCAGCGTGCGGCGAATCTCCTCGCTGAGCGCGCCGCTGGCACGCTCAGAGACCCGCTGGAGCGCACCCTCGAGGGCCAGACCGGCCTCGATGGAGACAACGAGCAGGTCGAGCATGTCGGGCAGCGCACGCTCGATCGCGCGCTGCCGGCGATCGGCACGGCTCTTCACCATGACCCACGGCATCGCCGCACCCAGCAGGGCCACGGCCGGGATCATCGCGATGTCGCGGTTTGAGAGGTTGCCGCCGGAGCTCACGAGGAAGAACAGGAGCACGCCAACGCCCACCACGGCGGAAACGCCGATGAGCCACGCACCGGTGATCTTCCCCTGTAGACCGGCTCGAGCCACCACGCGGTCAGCCGGCGCATGGAGACGCGGCACGGAGCGCGCGAGCCCCTCGAGTGCCGAGCGGGACCGCAGGAAGGCGCCCGGGCGCTTCGGCCCCTTGCGTGCCGACTCCTGTGCGGGCGCGGTGCCGAACGTCTGCGCGCGCCACGCCGAGGTCGTCGCCTTCCCTTCAACGAGGAAGGCGCGGACCGTCAGGAATGCGGCGGTTGCCAACGAAAGTCCGAGTATGAGGGCCATGCTAGACCTCCACGTTTGCGATCTTGCGCATCAGCATCATGCCGATGCCCACGCTGATCAGCCCGCCGATGATGGCGATTCGACCGAGCTGGTAGGTGAACAGCGGCATCATGTACTCAGGGTTCATCATGTACATGCCGACACCGACCAGGATGGGGAGACCGCTTAGGAACAGGCCGGAGATGCGAGCCTGACCTGTCAGCGCTTTCACCTCGCCGCGCATCTTGATGCGCTCGCGGATGGTCCACGAGATGTTGTTCAGTACCTCGGAGAGGTTGCCGCCGATGCGGCGCTGAATCAGCACGGCGTCGATGACCAGGTCGAGATCGTCATCGCCGATGCGCTCGCGCAGTCGGTTCAGCGAGTTCTCGAGGGTCGCACCGAGCTCGACCTCGTTCAGGAGCGTCTGCAGCTCCACGCCGAGCGGCGGGCCCACCTCGCGGGTCGCGGCCGCCAGCGCCTGCATGAATGACTGGCCGGCGCTCAGGCCTCCGGCGATCACCTGCAGCAGGTCGTTCAACTGTGCGTTAATGCGCTTGCGACGCACCGAGGCTTGGCGCATGAGCCAGAGCTGCGGCAGCGCCAGGCCAATCGCGAGGCCAGCGAACCCGCCGACGTTCCCCTTGATCGAGATGCCCGCCAGCGTGACGGCAAACACGATCACCAGCGAGAAGATCATGAACTCGCCGGGCTGCATCTCGGAGCCCGCTCGGCGGAGCTTCGTCTCGATGCGCGCGGCGAGGCCGCGCTGCGGCGAGCGCAGCGCCAGTCGCGGTCGCTTGCGCAGCCCAAAGCCGCGTCGGGCTTCCTTGCGCTTCGGACCGTCCTCGTGAATGACGAGTTGCTCGGTGTCGCCGCGTACGCGGGCAATCAGGCGCTCGCGCCGAGCGCGCTCGCTCGAGCCGCGGCCAGAGATGCCGAGGGCCAGCAACCACGCGGCGATCGCGGCGCCGACGGCGATGATCATAGGTGAGGTCATTAGGCGGCCCAGCCGTTCTCGAGCTCGGCAGACAGAGGCAGTCGCACGCCCTGCGACTCGAGTCGCTCCGCGAACGAGGGCCGCAGGCCGGTCGCCTTCAGGTCCCCGATGATGCGCCCATCCTCGTCGACGCCGTGCTGCTCGAAGAGGAAGAGGTCCTGCATCGTCACGGTCGACTCTTCCATGCCGACGACCTCGGACACCGCAACTGTGCGGCGCGAGCCGTCGCGCATGCGCTCGACCTGGATGACGACATCGATGGCCGAGGCCACCTGCTCGCGAATGGCGCGCACGGGCAGCTCGAAGCCGGCCATCATGACCATGTTCTCGATACGTCGAACGGCGTCTCGAGGCGTGTTCGCGTGAACCGTCGACAGGGAGCCGTCGTGACCGGTGTTCATCGCCTGCAGCATGTCGAAGGCCTCAGAGCCTCGAACCTCACCGACAATGATGCGGTCGGGGCGCATACGCAGGGCGTTCTTCAGCAGGTCACGCTGGTGAATCGCGCCGCCGTGCTCGTTCGGACGAGCCTCGAGGCGGACGACGTGCGGCTGGCGCAGCGAGAGCTCTGCCGGGTCCTCGATGGTGACGATGCGCTCGTCCGACGGAATCCAGGACGAGAGCACGTTGAGCATCGTCGTCTTACCGGAACCGGTACCACCGCTCACGATGATATTCAGGCCGGCGTGGACGGCGGCTGCCAGGATGTCGCTCGACTGCTGTGACAACGAGCCCATCGAGACGAGGTCGTCGGCCGTCAAGCGGTCGGCTACGAACTTTCGAATCGTCAGCAGAGGCCCCGTGATCGAGGCCGGCGGAATGACCGCGTTCACACGCGAGCCGTCCGGCAGACGGGCGTCGACGAGCGGGTTCGCCTCGTCGATGGTGCGTCCGGTCGGCGTCAGGATGCGCTCGATCACGTGGACGACGTGGGCATCGTCCTGGAACTCGGCCGACGCGACGTAGAGCTTACCGGAGCGCTCCACGTACACCTGCTTCGCGCCGTTCACCATGATCTCGGAGATGGTGCTGTCCCGCAGCAGCGGCTCCAGCGGCCCAAGGCCCAACACGTCGTCGACGAGCTGCTCCTGCAGGCGGTCGCGGAAGCCGGCACGGCCGGCCGGCACCTCGCGGTCGACGAGCTGGCGCACCGCCTGCTCGACGAACTCGTGGGCCTCGGCCGGCGGCATCGAGTTGAGGGCCGACTGGTCGATCTCGCGGATCAGGGTCCGGTGCAGCCGCTGTCGCAGCTCGACGGTCGCCGAGGCGGCTCGGTCGGCCGCGCTCGGCGCTCCGCCCGGGCCACCGGGGCCGCGCGCGCCGCCCGACGACGACGGGATCGAGATGCGAGGCGCAGGCGCGCTGCTGGCGGCCGGCGCGCTCGAGGCGCCGTTCGCGCCGTTCGGAGCGCTCGCTCCGTTGGAGCTGCCCGATGCGCCGTTCGCCGGCGGCGTTGGCGCTGTCTCGGATGTCGGAGCAGCTGGGGGTGCCGGAGTGGCGGGCGGCGCCGCGTTCACGGGCGCGTCCTCGCGAGGCGCAGGCGCCTCGGGAGCGGGCGTCGGCTGCTCATCGTGTGTCTCGTTCGCGGCAGGCGCGCTGCCATCGGCACCGTCCGAGGCGCCGGGGCGTCCGTAGGTGGGTCGCGGGATCAGCGGCATTAGAACACCCCCAGCAGCTTCCGCCGCGCCGTTCGAGGCGCGGCTACGCCGGCGACGAAGCGCGCGATCTCGCGCAACTCCTGGCTCACCGGTGCGTTCGGCTTGAAATCGCTCAGCGGCACGCCTGCGGCGGCCGCACGGAGCACGTTCGTGTCATGAGGCAGGTCCCACGTGACGGGCAGGCCGATGGCCTCCTTCGCCTCGTCGTGGGACAGCGAGAGCACAGGCGTCGGGTGGTTGAGCAGCAGGTTCAACCGCTCCTCCTCGACGTCCCAGCCCCGCAGTGTGTCGACGAGGTATCGGGTCGCGCGCAGCGACGAGAGGTCGGGCGAGCTCACCACCAGCGTCAGCGGTGAGAGGTCGATCGCCGCCGCGGTTACCGGCGAGAACGAGCCCGCCGTGTCCAGGACGACGTACTCGTGCGTCCCACTGAGGTCGGACACCAGGTCCGCCACGTCCGCCGGCGTGAAATCGATGGTCGCGTCGGGCTCCGAAGGCGCGGCTAGCAGGCGAAGCCCGGAGTGGTGGTCCGTGAGGTGACGTGCGACCGGCGCGTTGGCTCGCACCTGGTGATCGCGGAGCCAGTCCTGCAGTCCCGACTGCGGCAGCACATCGAGGGCGATCGCCACGCCTCCGAACAGCAGGTCGAGGTCGGCGATCGCGACCGCCGTGCCCGTCTGCTTCGCGAGCTCGATCGCCAGGTTGGAGGCGATGGTCGTCTTTCCGACACCGCCACGTGGTCCGGCGACCGTGATGATCGTGCCGCTCGCGGCGGTCGGCGCGGACTCGGCCGGGCCGCCCGAGCGTCGGCGCTCGACCGCGCGTGCGGCGCGAATCGCCGAGTCCTGCAGCCCCTCGTCCGCGAGCGGCAGCGTCGCGAAGTCGTGTGCGCCCGCGTTCATGACGCGGCGCATCGTCTCCACGTTCGTCGTGCTGGAGATGACCGCCAGGCCGGCGTGGCACGCCTCGGCGATCGCCTGCACGGTGCGGAGCGCCGGCACGATCGGCTCTTCGATGTGGAGGACGACCACATCCGGGGAGAGCGCCGCCGCGCGCCGCGCTGCATCGATGCCCGGCCACGCCTCGCCCACGGTCTCGAATTGCGAGCCGCTGAACGAGCGCCGCATGGCCTCCAGGACCTCGGGGTCGCTCGTCACGAGGAGCGTCCGCAGTCGTCCCGAGCCCGGGCTCATCATCTCGCGTGCACCAAAGTCGTTCGTGGTCACCGGCGGGTTCCCGTCTCTGGCGTTTCGATTCGCAGTCCGGGCGCTGTTTAGCTGCCCGGGCCCAGCGCGCCCGCGGAAGCCGAAACCCCGCTGGAGATCACGCCGATGATGTCGTCCAACTCGACCGGGCGAGTCGTCGTCGTGCTCTGGTCGCCCGAGGACCGAAGCACGATGCGGAGCGAGCCGAACTCGTCGGCGAGCGCCACACGCTGTGCCACCTCGGGTGACATCGCGAGCGTCACGGTCGCGGAGACCGAGGTCGGGCTGCCGCGGCGTTCGTCCGTCGAGCTCGAATCGTCCTGACCGAGGAGCGCTGCCGAGACGGCGAGCACCTCGAGGTTCTCAGCAACCTGGACCGAGCCGTCGGCGCCAGCCTTGGACTCCTCGAACACGCCCATGAGGTCGACGCGGTCACCGGGCTCAACGAGACCACCCGCGGCCACGGCGTCCGACACTGCGATCGAGAGGGCTCGCATGCCCTCCGGCAGCAGCTTCGACAGGGCGCTCCCGCCCGGCTGCGTACCGAGGTCGACGGACAGGACCTGCTCGCCGGCACGGATCGTGCTCAGCGCGAACATGTTCATCGCGGCATCGACATCGCGCACAGCCAGCGAGTGCACGGCTTCCACCGGCACCTCGCGCAGTTCGAGGTCGCCGGCGACGATGCGATCGCGCACCGGCACGTCGCGAGTCGCCACCACGACGGTGGTGCGCTCAACAGCAGACGACGTCGTGGACTCGGCGTCGCTCAGGTACACATAGGCGGCGCCACCCACCAGTAGGGCGAGTACGGCGCCAATCAGGGACGGGCGGGCGAACAGCGGGCGCATTGGATTACTCCAACCTCATCGTGGCAGTGTTGGTCAGGGTGACGGGGTTCGTCGGGAAGAACGCCTGGATGAGAGGCGTCACCAACTCGATGCGACCTTCGACGGTCACTTCGATCGGGTCGCCTGAGTCACCCTGCGCGTTGACGATCGTGACGTCGTAGTCGGCCGGGTTCATCCCGCCCATTGCCGCGTCAACTCGATCCAGGATCTCGGACTCCGGCCGGTGGGTGGCACCCACTCGGGCGCCTTCGCGCGCACCGTTCGTCACGATGATCCAGGCGTAGAAGACCCGTCCGGCGTCGAGGATGCCGAAGAGCAGCAGCAGGAGGATCGGCATGACCAGCGCCGTCTCGACGATCGCCTGTCCTCGGTCGCTGTGAATGAGCTTGCGCATCTCGACCTCGCGTATGCGTTCGAGGCGGTGGGGGCCGCCGGTGTCGGCGACCCCCACCAGCCGTCAGCTGCCGGCTTAGAGCTTGCCGGTGATCGACGTGAAGGTGTCGACGAGGGCGCTCTTCAGGCCGGTCAGGGACGCGACGAGCAGGACCGCGATCAGGGCGATGATCAGGCCGTACTCGACCAGGCCCTGGCCGCGCTCCTCGTCGGTGACACGAACGTAGAGCGAAGTCAGGAGCGCGTTGATGAAGGTGGTCATTCGGGTACTCCTTGGGTGATTCCTCTGGACGAACGATTGGAGGCGATTTCGGTGCCTCCGCGGTCGCGAGTCAGCGCGATTGCTGCTCCTTCCCGGCGCCCATGGCCGGTCCTCGTCGCCGCGAACGGCGCTCCCGGGACGTGCCGGCCTGCGTCTGACGCGCCTCGCAGCTCGCTCACGCGAACCTCAAAGCGCATCCCGATGTACGACCACCCGCTGTGGCGAGAGCGGTCTGAGCCCAATCATCGACAGCAAGACTTCAGTTCTTTAGGAGGGCCGCCGACGATCCCTCCACAGGCATGTGGCTCCACGACGGACCGTTGAGGTCCATCGTGAGCTGCCGGGCCGAAGTCGAAACGGCAAACCCGTCGAAAGGCGGGGGCGCAAAGCTACGGGCCTACCCCGCTACGGCGGCACGGCGGCCGGGCTGCCGAATCTTCGGTGGCCGTTGCACCGACTCCCCCCGGACGGTGTGATGGCAATCTCTCGACTTCCACCGGCTCGCGCGGAGGTGTGATCGAGATGTCCCCCCACTCGAACCGCACACGTGCGTGCCACATCCGCTCAACGAGCGGCGACATCGCTCCCCGGCCACCCGGCGGCTTGTGGGAGCGATGTCGGGCCTCGAACCCGCTGTATGTCCCAGCGCGGCGAGACGTCGGGCAGTCGCGCCCCACCACGAAGCACGCCGCGGAACTCGGAAGGCTCGGAGCATGATCGAGCGATTCACGCAGTCCCTCCGCCGGGGCCCGGCACGCGCCACTCCACTTCGGATGCGCACCGAGGATGGACAGGGCCTGGTCGAGTACGCCCTCATCACCGGACTGGTGGCGGTGGCCGTGCTCGTCGTCGCATCGGTCGGCGGACTCGGAACGACCCTGGTGAACATGTACAACTCGTTCCCCGGCGTCTTCTAGGCTCCCCGGCTCTTCGCCGCATACCGGGAGGTAGGGGATGAACGAACGCATCTGGGAGGGGCTCATCCAGGTCCTGCGCAAGGACGAAGCCCCCCTCACGGCAACCGCACGCCTCTGGCGTCGAGACGACTTCTTCGGCACCGACTGGGGCGGGCAGCTCGAGCTGCCGATCGCCCTGCGTCGTGCGCTTCCTCCCGGCGAGTACACCATCGTGCTGGCGCCTGGTCGCGAGGCCGTCGCGTTCGTCGGCCTCGGCCCCTCGAACGCCGCCTCGACCTTCCCCACCGTTACCGGCACCAGCGCTCCGCCCTTCGGCGCCGCGCCGGCCGAGGTCTCCGTCGAGGAGCCCGAGGACGCCGAGGACGAGACGCCCATCGCCGAGCTCGTCGCCGAGGCTGAGGAGGACGGCGCCGAGGAGTCCCTCGACGCTGCCGAGACGAACGAGGCGGCTGACGAGCTCGAAGCCGACGACGAGGCCGATGCGGCCGAGTCTGACGACGAAGAGCCTGAGGATGTGGAGGAGGAGGCCGCGCCCGCCCCGAAAGCTCGCGCTGCCTCCCGCTCCAATGCCCGCAAGCGGCCTGCCCGCGCTGCCGCATCGAGGGCGGCACCGAAGGCCGCTCAGCCGCCCCCGAAGGCCGAAGCGCCGCAGGCTGCGGCGCCCATCGAGGAATCACCCGCCGAGCCCGTGAAGGAGCCCACCGTGGCCGAAGCCGCCCCCACCACTCCCGCCGTCGAAGCCATCACCCCGCTGCCCTTCGTGGCGCCGGGCGTGAGCATGAACGGCCACTCCGCCGAGGGCATCGCCCGCACCGAGCGGCTGGCGCGAGCCTTCCTGGCCGCCGTCGACACCCGCCAGCGCATGCAGGCCGTCAACGCCACCGGGGTCGAGGGGCACCTCTTCGCCTCGGCACGGACGCTCGTCGAGGAGCTCGCGGGTTTCATCGAGTCTCGCCTGCGCGGTTCCAACGAGTCCGTGCCGTGGCTCGGCCAGCGCCTGGCTGCCGTGGAGTGGTTCGGCGCGACCATCGCCTCGATGCCTGACCGCCCGGACCTCGTCGAGGTCGGCCAGAGCCTCACCCGCCTCGCCGGCGTGGTGCACACGACGGTGAGCGAACCGCAGGCCGTCGCCGCCTAGCCCCGGGCCCAGGTTCAAGCACAGAACGGCCGCGCACCGCGCGGCCGTTCTCGTTGTGCCGTCGATCGCCGCTGAGGTTCGGGAGCCCCGTCGGATGGATCACATCGAGGAGTGGCGGCGCTCGAGGAGCGGCGACGAGGACGCTGCAACTCTGAGCGGTGAAGGGGGGGCTAGGCCGCCTGCCGCAGACCCGTCTGGAGCATCGTTGCCGACTGCCCGCCGCCGAAGGCGTCGCCGGCCGCCAGACTGCAGCCGAGTTCCTTGACCAAGGCGACTTCATCCGCCGTCTCGGCGCCGGTCGCGAGGACGGGGAAGCCCGCCGCTCGAGCTGTTCGCACCGCGTCCTCGACGAAGGAGCGGGCCTTCGCGTCGCGCAGGCACTGGAAGAAGTCCACCGTGATGGTCGCCACGCCCAGGCGGCGCAGAGCTGCCTCATCGAGCGTGCCGTAACCGGTCAGGGTCGTGCGCACACCGATGCGTCGCAGCCGCTCGAGGGCGGTCGCGACCCGCTCGATGTCCGCGCCGACCCAGCGTTCATCGACTGCCAGGTCGATGCCCTCGGCCGGCGCTCCGACGTACGTGATCGCGGTCTGGACGTACACCTCGATCTCGGGGTCGAAGAGGTGCTCCGAGAGCAACGGCACAATGGCGCGGTACTCGGGGTATCGATCGCGAGCCTGTGCGACCAGCCCGCAGGCGTCGGCCAGCGTCGTGCGGAGCAGAGTCCGCCGTACGTTGCCGAACTCGGGGCGCTGCATTGCCGCCAGTACGCGCTGCTCGCGAAGGAGACCCTCCGAGGGGTGGTCCCACGCCACGGAGCTCAGCGTGCCGGCGACGTCGCCCGTCTCGGCGTTGACCACGGGGCGGAATTCGATGCGCAACTCGCGCTGCTCGAGGGCCGCCAGCATGCGCGATTCGGTCGGCGGCCACGTCTCGGCCGGCACAGCGCCGGCGGCCGCGCGCGAGGGCTCGGACTCGGCCCGACGGTTCGTGCTCCGCATGCGCTGTCGTGCGCGAACGCCGGCCGGGCTGCGCCAGCCGCGCTGGACGAGCCACGCGTCGAGGCGCTTCCGCACCTCGCCCATCTGCTCGCCCAGGACCTCGCCACCGGCGTCGAGCGCGCGCCCGGTTTGGGCCGCTACCACCGGGCGTGAGGCCTCCCAGGCCTGAGAGGCGTGCTGCGAGCCGCTGCCCAGGAGGCGTGCCAGCAGGCGGCTCACGGGGACGGCCACGAAGCGCTTCAGGCGCGATCCGACCCAGCGCACGCCGATCCATCCCCAGAGGGCTGCGAAGTACGCCTCACGAGCCACCGAGCGCGCCATGCGCCACGCCGAGGCAGCGGCCGCTGGGACCGTCCCTCGAGCAGTATCGATCAGCCACACGAGGCCGAACGCCAGCGCTGCGAGGATCGCGAGACCCCCACCGACGACGATGAGTTCGCCGCCCGGTCGTGCCAGCATCGAGTCGTACCAGCCCCACGGGGGCGGGCGGGGGATCACGAACGGCGGCGCCACGATCTCGGCGGGACCCCGGGTCGCGACGGCGGTGCCGAGCAGCTCGTCATCGACGGCCGGCCCGAAGGCCGCCGCATCGAGGCCGTCAGGCAGCGTCAGCGTCTGGCCGACCTCGAGGACCGTGTCAGCCTCGATGTCGTTGAGCGTGGCGAGATCGAACTCCGAGAGGCCGTATCGGGAGGCGATGAGCTCGAGCGTCTCGCCCGGCGCCACCACGTGTGTCGTTGATGCGACGGGTGCGGGAATCGGCGTGGCGGAGCGCACGATCGGCGGCGCAGGCGCTACCGGCGCACAGGCGAGCGCGAACGGAACGACGGCGAGCGCCAACAGGAAGGTGCGCGGGATGTGTCGCATAGTGATGTACGGATCATCGGTCGCGCGAATAGGGAAATGCACTCGGGATGAATCCGTAAACGGTCGTCGGATTCACCTTTGATACGGCGTGTTCGCATCCGTCGAGGAACACACGGGGGCGGCCGATCGGCCGCCCCCACCTTCAAGCTTGAATCCGGCCGTCGAGGCCCTCCCGAGACTCGAGGAACTAATCCCCGTCTCCGGCGGCCGCGGCCATCGGTGCAGGTCCCCCCTCGACGCGGAGGTCCGGCAACCACCTCAGCCACGAGGGCAGGTACCAGTTCGCATCACCCAGCAGCGACATCGTTGCCGGCACCAGGATCGTTCGCACCACGGTTGCATCGAGGAAGACGGCGATCGCGAGGCCGAAGCCCAGCTGCTGGAACATCACCATCTGGCCCATCGCGAACCCACTGAACACCGCAATCATGATCGCGGCGGCGCCTGTGATGATGTTCGCGGTCGTCCGCAGCCCGAACGCGACCGATGCCGTGTTGTCGTGCGTCTGGTCGTACCGCTCCCGAATCCGGCTCAGCAGGAAGACGTGGTAGTCCATCGAGAGGCCGAACAGGATCGTGAACAGGAAGAGCGGGATCCACGCCTCGATCGTGTCCACCGTCTGGAATCCGAGGAGGTCCGCTCCCACGCCGTCCTGGAACACGAGCACGAGCAGTCCGTAGGCGGCTCCCACGGACAGCAGGTTCATGATGATCGCCTTGATCGGCACCACGATGCTGCGGAACACGAGCAGCAACAGCACGAAGCTGAAGCTCAGGACGAAGACGAATACCCACGGCGTGAACTGATCGACCATCGAGAAGAAGTCGGCGTTTCCGCCCGGGATGCCGCCCACGAGGACGTTCGCGCTCACCCCATTGAAGGCGGCCGGGACGACCGAGTCTCGCAGCCGATCGACCGTGGCTCGCTCCTCGGGGCTCGCGAACTCTGCGGTGAGCGGCGCGAGGATCAGCGTCGTGTTCGCGTTCTGCGCGTTCTCCGGCGGGATGAACGGCGTACCGAAATCGGGATCGGCCTCGAGTGAGGCCATCAGGTCCTGAATGGCGCCCTGCACCTCCGGCGATGACGTGTCTCCGTCGACGACGATCTCGACCGGGGCGGCCTCACCGGCGGCGAACTCGGTGGCGACCACCTCGTAGGCGTGCCGCGCCATGGTGTCCTCGGGGAGCGTCGAAGGGCCGGCGAACCCGAGGTTGATGTTGAAGTAGAACAGGCTCAGGAAGAGCAGCAGGCCGGCCGCGAGCACGACGCTCACGACGGCGTTGCCCATGACGAAGTGTGCAGCGCCCGCCCAGAAGCCGCGGTCCTCGATGCCGTGACCGCCTCGGTTGAGACCGGGAATCGAGAGCAGGTTCACCCGGTCGCCGAAGGCGGACAGCAGCGCCGGCTGCAGCGTGAGCGAGGCCAGCACCGCCACGCCGGCGACGAGGATGGCGCCCGTCGCGAGGCTGCGGAAGATCGCCTGCGGCACCAGGAACATGCCCAGCAGCGCGATGATCACCGTCAACCCGGAGAACACGACCGCGCGCGTGGCGGTGTCCCCCGCGTGCGCGATGGCATCGATCGTCTCGAGGCCCTTCGCACGCTCCTCGCGGAAGCGTTCCACGATGAACAGCGAGTAGTCGATGCCGAGTGCCAGTCCAATCGTGGTGATGAAGTTCGTCACGAAGAAGGACAGCGGCCAGATCTGACCGATCACGGCCGACAGTCCGAGCGCGATGACGATCGAGAACGCCGCCACCAGCATCGGCACGAAGGCGGCCACGACGGCCCCGAACACGAGGATCAGCACGACGAGGGCGATCGGCAGCACGCGCGTCTCGGCCTGGAGGTCCTCCTCGGCGAGCGTCGCGAACGTCTCGTTCAACGAGCCGAAGCCGCTCGTCAGCACCTCGAAGTCGCCCGGTGTCTCCTCGTTGAGCTGCTCAATGCGCTCGACGTATGGCTTCGAGACGTCGGCGGAGTCCTGCAGCACGCCATTGAGGCGCACCTGGAAGATCGCGGTGTGCAGGTCCTGCGAGGGGATCGCGGTTGCCCCCGGCTGGTCGAGGCTCAGCGCGACAACGACGTCGCTTCCGAGGTCACGAACGCCGTTCGCGACACGCTCGATCTCAGCCTGGAACGCCGGGTCCTGCACGGTCAGCTCGGACGAGCGGACGATCACGACCTCTTCGAGCGGTGCTTCCTGGCGCAGGCCGCGGGCCACCAGCAACTCGGCGGCGCGCTGCGACTCAGGGTCGTTCGTCTGCCGCTGGTCGTTGTTCAGCACGTCGGCGATACCCGAGGACAGCACGCCCCCGATGACCAGCGCGACGACCCAGATCCCGATCACCAACCACTTGCGGCGCGCGCTGGCTCGCGCGATGCCCGCTGTCGAAAACGCTGCCACTCCGTTGCCCCCTCAATCGCACAGAGACCCGTGCTCGTACCGAATCAGTGTTCGTCGCCGATCTGCGCCTCCCCTGTCTCCGCGCTCCCGAAGCTCACGCGCCGCCCGAGCTGGTCGCCTGGGCTCGTCGGCGCGTCCCGCCTCGTCCGGCCGACTGCCTCGCTCGCGAGACCTCACCGAGGAGGCTGAGCATCCGCGTCAGCACGTCGAGGACCGCGCCCGGCTCCACCGCGCCGTCTAGCTGTACCTGCATCACCTGCAGGCCGTGGTGCACGGCGACCAGCATCGAGGCCAGCGCCTCGGCGTCGACGTCGGACGGCAGTTGCTTCGCCGCCTGCGCCTCCTCGACGAGCGCGCGCATCATCACCAGCGCGTGCGGCATCGAGGCGCCGGGCGCCCCGGCGAGCTCGTCTCGATAGCCGCTCAACGCGCCCTCGAGGCTGATCGCCATCCGCTCACGTGCGTCCGGCTGGTCGAAGAGCGTCCATGCCGCGACGCCTGTCTGCACGATGCGCTCGAGCGGCGATGCATCCGAGCCGGCGACCTCGGCGAAGAGCGCCTGCTGTTCCGCTTCGCACTCCGCGAAGAGCGCGGCGACGAGGTCGTCCTTGCCGGGAAAGTAGCGGTACAGCGCACCCGCGGTGAGCCCCACCGCCGAGGCGATGTCCTGCATCGTGGCGCCGGACAGTCCCTTGCGCACGAACACGCCCAGCGCCGCGGCCAGGATCTCCTGGCGGCGCTCCTCGACGACCTGTTCGCGCAGCGTGCTCACCGCGTTCGGCTCCCGCCGGTGCTCTCGTTGTTCCGCTCTCAACGGAATGACGATCGAGACACCCGAAATGTGACAGTCACTGTCGAAAACGGATCGATGCCACATCGAGTGAATGAACGTTCACTCATCGGCGAGTGATGCTCCTGCACCAGGTCGGCGCCGTCAAGGGGTCGAGGCGGGGATCGAGGAACGAACTGCCCGAACGGGCGGGATCGAGGCGCCTAGCCGGCCGAGACGGCCTCGTCGGGGGTTGGGTCCTCGGGCTGCAGGTATGGCTCGATCGAGGCCAGCAGGTCGGTCTCGGAGTTCAGCGACCGCCCGATGCCCGAGAGCAGGCCCATCACCCGCGCGATGAGGATCACGTCGCCGGGCACCTCGATGAGCGGATTCGCGCGGAGGATGCGTCCGAGGCGGACGTTGACTTCGGCGAAGAGCGCCTGGTCGGCGTATGCCTTCCCCGAGCGCAGCACATCGCCGAGGAACGCCTCACCGAGCGCCGAGTACGTCTCGACGCTGCGGACGCGCGTGCGGAACCCCATGTCCTCCATCGCGTCCGTGATCTCGGCTGGGCGCTGAGCGATGATCGCCGTCGTCAGTACGACCACCATCTCGCGGAACTCGTTCGAGAGCCGCTTCGTCAGCCCGAAGTCGACCAGACCGATGCGCATCGGGTGCTCGCCGTCCGGCGGCAGCACCATGAGGTTCCCGGGGTGCGGGTCGGCGTGGAACATGCCGTGCCGCAGCACCATGGTGTTGTAGAGGTCGATCAGCGTGTCGGCGGCCTCACGAGGCTCGATGCCGGCGGCCTCGAGCGCATCGAGGTCCGTGATCTTGATCCCGTCGAGGAAGTCCATCGTCAGCACCCGCCGCGACGAGCGCTGCCAGTAGATCGAGGGGATCGCGACGTCCGTCCGGTCGTTCAGCAGCGAACGAAGCTCCTCGGCGGAACGACCCTCGTGCAGGAAGTCGACCTCCTCGGGCGCGTTGCGCTCCATCTCGTCGACGACCGGCCGGAAGTCGATGGTCGACTCGAGCTTCGCCCAGATGTTCGCGAGCCAGCGGATCGCCTGCAGGTCCCACTGCACGATGCGCGCGATCTCGGGGTACTGGACCTTCACCGCGACGTCGGTGCCGTCCTCGAGGCGCGCTCGATAGACCTGCGCCAGCGAGGCCGCGGCCACAGGCTGCGGATCGAACGAGGTGAACAGGGACTCCACGGGCCCGCCGAGCTCGGCCTCGATCACCGCTCGCATCTCGGGCCACGGTCGAGGCGGCACCGAGTCGTGCAGCAGCGAGAGCGTGGCGACGTACTCCTCCATGAGGATATCCGCCCGGCTACCGAGGAACTGGCAGGTCTTCACGATGAGGCCCTGCTGCTTCACGGCGCGGCGCACGATCGCCTCGGCGGCTGCCTCGTGGTAGCGGTGAGTCGCCGCCTCCATCGCTTCGACGCCGAAGATGTGGCGCTTGATGCGCAGCCAGCGCCACTGCAGCCACAGCCACACGACCGTCGCCGTGAGCGGGATCGTGCGGCGCCAGCGCCCGTACGGCGGGCGTCGAGGCGCCTCGAGGGGCCTGCCCCCGATGGTGAGCTGGAACGCTCGCGCTGCGTCGTTGACGTTACGTGATGCCATTCACAAGCGAACGTACCACGAGGCGCGTGGCTGCGTCGTGGCTGGGTGGCGGCAACGTCGCGGCAAACCTCACGCAATCGCGCGTCCGCGAGCATCGAGTCGTGTTTGGTCCCTTCGCCCATCGAGGCCGAGCGCGCCACCCGCTACGATGGGGTTCCCATGGTGATGTTCAATCCCTTCCTCCCGTCCTTCCTCAAGGACCCGTACCCCTCGTATGCCGCGCTCCGAGGTCGCGAGCCGGTCCATCGCTCGATGGCGCTGCAGGCGTGGGTGATCACGTCCTACGACCGGTGCGTCGAGGTGCTGCGCGATCCGGACACGTACTCCTCGGAGATGGAGCGCGCCCAGAGCCAGCTCGGTCGCGCGCTCAACCAGCAGCGCGCGGAGTCACCCCTCGGTCAGGTGCCGACCGCGTTGAACTCCGACCCGCCGACCCACACGCGCCTGCGCGGCATCGTGAATCGCGCCTTCACCCCGCGCACCGTCGAGGAGATGCGCCCCCACATCGAGCGGCTCACGGCCGAGCTCCTTGACGCCATCGAGCCCGGCACACCCTTCGACCTCATGAGCGCGCTCGCGCAGCCGCTGCCGGTCATCGTGATCGCGGAGATGCTTGGCATCCCGCCCGGCGACCGAGAGCGCTTCAAGCGCTGGTCCGATGCCATCGCCGCCGCGACCGGCGTCCTCACGCCGCTCCCGGAGATCGAGGCCGCGCGTCGCGCCGCCCAGGAGCTCATCGACTACCTCGAGCCGATCGTCGAGGCACGGCGGCGGCAGCCGGAGGGCGACCTGCTCTCCGCCCTCGTCCAGGCCGAGGACGAAGGGCACCGCCTCACCCGCGACGAGCTGCTCGCGTTCGCCATCCTGTTGCTCGTCGCCGGCAACGAGACCACGACGAACCTCATCGGGAACGGCACGCTCGCCCTGCTTCGCAACCCCGAGCAGCTCGATGCGCTGCGCGCCGACTCCGAGCTGCTGTCGAGCGCCATCGAGGAGCTCGTCCGCTACGACAGCCCCGTCCAGGGCGTCGTTCGCTTCACGAAGCGCCCCGCCACGCTCGGAGGCCAGAGCATCGCCGAGGGCGACACGGTCCTCGTGATGCTCGGCGCGGCCAACCGCGACCCGGCGCACTTCACGGAGCCCGAGGTGCTGGACGTGCGCGCCGAGCGCGAGCGCCACATCGCCTTCGGGCTGGGGCCGCACTTCTGCCTCGGCGCGCCGCTCGCGCGGATGGAGGCAGAGATCGCGTTCCGAGGCCTGCTCGAGCAGTTCCCCGCCCTCACCCTCACCGAGGACGGACCAGAGCAGGGCGGCACGTTCATTCTCCGCGGCCTCGAGCGGCTGCCGCTGCGCGGCTAGCCTCCTCGAGGCCCGCGACCCCGCGAACGAGACGGGAGGCTCCAGTACCGATGACCACGCGTGGCGCCTACGACCCCGACAACGTCTTCGCGCGCATCCTGCGCGACGAGATCCCCTCCGACCGCGTCTACGAGGACGAGGAGTTCGTCGCCTTCCGCGACATCGCCCCGGTCGCGCCCGTCCACCTCGTCCTCATCCCTCGAGGTGAGCCGCCCACCTCGACGGCCGGCCTGCGCCCCGATGACGCGGAGTGGGCCGGTCGCCTGCTCGTCGCCGCCGCCCGCGTCGCTCGCGAGCAAGGTCTCGAGGAGGGCGGTTACCGCCTCGTGCTTAACGCCGGGCGCAACGCCGGTCAGGCCGTCGATCACCTCCACGTGCACATCCTCGGCGGCGGCGACCTCGGTCCGATTGCGGGCTAGCCGTTCCGATGCGGTACGACCACGTCATCTGGGACTGGAACGGCACGCTGCTCGACGACGTCGTGCTCGCGGCCGGGATCGTCCACCAGATGCTCCTGAGGCGTGGGCTCGGCACCCTCGAAGTCGAGCGTCACCGTCAACTCTTCACCCATCCCGTGCGCGACTACTACGAAGCCGCGGGCTTCAACCTCGAGCGCGACGCATTCGAAGTGCTGACGACCGAGTTCCACGAGGAGTACCTCCGGCGTTGGCGCGAGTGCACGCTGCGCGAGCACGCGACCGAGGCGATCGTCGCATTGAGTTCCCGAGGTACGTCGCAATCCGTGCTGTCCGCCGCGGAGCAGCGCATGCTCGAGGACGGCACAAGTCACTTCGGCCTGACGGCCACGATGCGGACGATCGCCGGCCTCGACGACTTCCATGCGGTGAGCAAGGTGGAGCGTGGCCGCGCGCTCCTCGCGACGCTCGAGGTCGACCCGGCGCGGGTGTTGCTCGTGGGCGACACCGGCCACGACCATGAGGTAGCCGCCGCCATCGGCGTCGACGTTGCGCTCATCGAGGACGGGCACGCCACCTCGGAGCGGCTGCGTGCGACCGGCGCCCCGGTCTTCGCATCGTTGGTCGCGTTGCTCGAATGGGTCGCCTGAGGGCGTTCGCTAGTCCCGAGGCGTGTCCCACGGCGGCCGGGGCAGGGCGTGCCCGGTCTCGATGCGCGTCTTGAGGTTGGAGAGCACCGCCGCCCAGCCGTGAGCCGCCTCGCGACGGTCGGCCTCACTGAGGCCCTCGTGCGTAACCGTGAGTCGCACGATGCCGTCGAACGGCTCGATCGCGAATGTGACTCGGGAGGCGTCTGGCGCGTCCGGGCCGCCGTCGGGCAGCGCCCAGGTCGTGACGAGTCGCCTCGGGCGGTCGCTCTCCACCACGCGTCCCACGACATCGGCGACACCCGAGCCATCGAGGCGGACGTGCCGCCACTCGGACCCCACCTGCCAGTCGTCGGAGACGTTGCTGTGTCCCCAGTAGGAGGCCGTGAGGTCGGCATCGGTGAGCGCGTCCCACACGCGTTCCGCCGTGGCCTCGATGTACATCACGTCGATCACTGCCGACTCACCGGCCATCTGTTCCTCCTCGGACCGCTCGATCGCGCACGATAGCGCCGGCGTCCCGAGGTCGAGACTCCGATGGAGATTCGAGGTTCCCCCGCTTGCCTCCCACGCGTCGAGGCCAGCAAGATATCCACAGGCGGCCCACACAGGACGAGGGCGCGCCGGATCGAGGCAGGATGCCCGCCGAGACCCCGACCCCGGTCGCACCGACCTCCGACCGCGTTGAAGCGCTGTACGACGCGCTGCTCTACGTCGTCTCCCACGACGTGAAGTCGCCGCTGGTGTCGATCACGCTCGGCGCCGAGCTCCTCGAGACCGCCTCGAGCGGTGGCGAGGAGACCGCCCGTGTCGCCCTCGATGCCATTCGCCACGGCGCGAAGGACCTCGAGCGGCAGCTCGAGGCCGTGACGGTGATCTCGAGGGCGCGACGCCGTCCCCTCGATGACACGCCACGCGCCCTGGGTGCGCTGCTCGCCGAGATCGCACCGCTCGCCGCGCCCGCGCTTGAGGGCGTTACGGTCGCCGTCGACCCCCGCCCGATCACCGAGCTGCTCGCGGTCAGTCCCGATCCCGCCACCATCGAGGTCGACGTGCGACCGAGCGAGGTCCGTCTCGTGCTCTCGCTTCCCGAGGACACCACCGACCTCGAGGGCTCGCCCCTCGAGCTGCTGCTCGGCTCGCTGACCGTCCATGCGGGCGGCACCATCACTGCGCTCGCGGGCCTCGAGGCCCAGCTTGAGCGGCAGGGTGGCGCGCTCCAGATCTCAGGCGCGCGCATGCGCCTGACCTTGCCCCGCATCGAGGCCGGGCGATGACCGCGCCTGCCACGAGGCCGGCCGCCGCGCTCATCGTCGACGATGAGCCCGATCACGCCCTGATCATTCGCCATCTGCTCGGCGAGCTCGCGCCCGGGCTCCCCATCGAGGTCATTGGGACGGCCGCTGACCTCGATGCGCGCCTGCGCGACGCGCCGGGCGGTGCGCTCGTGCTCTGCGACCGCCTGCTGGCCGGCACCGAGGTGCTGCCGACCCTCCGGGGCGTCGCGGGCGAGCGCTCCGATCTCACCATCGCGCTGCTCTCAGCGTGGCTGAGTGACGAAGACCGCATCCGCGCCATGGAGGCCGGCGCGACCCACGCCGCGCAGAAGCCCGCCACCCTCGGCGAGTGGCGGACCCTGCTCGGCGACCTGCTCCAGGCCGCGACGCCCGCCTGAGTCCCTCTGGCCCCAGGGAGGCCCCGCGGGTTCGAGCGCCTATACTCGCCAGCCGTGGGGGCCTGTAGCTCAGCGGCCTAGAGCAGTCGGCTCATAACCGATCGGTCCCAGGTTCGAATCCTGGCGGGCCCACCACTCGAGGCCGCGAGCGCGCCTCGAGGCCGCTAGTTGCGGCGGTAGGGCTCCCAGAACCCCGCGAACCCCTGCCACTCACCGCCGGCGGCGTCCGGCCAGGCGTCCTTGTCGAAGCCCGGCGCCTCCTGGAGGCGGTCCTTCGGCACGTCGAGGATGAACTGCTTGTTCGCGCCGTCGAGCTGGAGCGCGTGCCACGGGATGGCGAAGAGCTTGTCGCCCATCCCCATGAACCCCCCGAACGACAAGACGGCATAGCCCGTCTCGCCAGACTGCACGTCGAGCATGATCTCGTCGATCTTGCCCAGCTCTTCCCCGGACCCGTTCACGACCTTGTCGCCGATCATCGTGCTCGCTGACAGGTGCATCGTGCTCTCTCCCTTGATTGCAGTGGTTGGAGCACCATCCTCCCGGGCGTGCGCTCTCGCCTGCATCGCCGTGCGGCCCGCCGTGCTGTCAGATCCATGGCAGTCGGGGCGCACGCGCGCCCGGCGACAGGAGCGCCGAGGCGTAAGAGCTCTCGAAGGGACGGAGTGCTAGCGAGTGGCGTCCGCGGCAGGGCGATGCTTGTCGTCGCGGCGCGCATGGCCGCGAGCGGCGATGGCGGCGAGCACCGCTGTCGTGAAGAACGACAGCAGCAGCCACGTGCCCACGAGGATCGAGACGGTGCTCACGCGGTTCCCCCCGGCGACAGACGTCGAGGCGCGAGACGGTACCGTACGTCCTGCCTGCCTGTCACCCGCCGCACCACGCTTGTGCTGCGAAACGCCCTCTCGGCGACCACGACGGCTACGCTTAGCGTGCGCTGACGGCCTGCTCGAGGCCGGGCGTCGACGGAGACCCTGATGCACGACCTCACACGACGCACCCTCGCCGCCTACGAGCCGGTCACCCTCGAGATTCCCGCGTCGAAGCGCCCTGCCGCCGTTCTGCTGCTCCTCCACCAGCACGAGGGCGTGGAGCACGTCCTCTTCCAGGTCCGCACCCAGCGCGTCCGCTACCACAAGGGCGAGATCAGCCTGCCCGGCGGCGGCGTCGATCCCGAGGACGCCACCCACCTCGATGCAGCGCTGCGCGAGACCCACGAGGAGCTCGGCGTCGCGCCGCACCATGTCGAGGTGCTGGGTCGCCTCGATGACCTGCACACGCGCTCCGGGTTCGCCGTGTCCGTCTTCGTGGGCGCGATCACCGAGCCCGGCCCGTACCCCTTCGCGCTTGCCAATCGCGAGGTCGCCGAGCTGCTCACCGTGCCGCTGCCGCACCTTCGCTCCGAGGCCGCCCTCGAATGGGTCGAGCGCGAGATCGAGGGTGAGCGCTGGCACGAGCGCCAGTACTGGTACGGCGAGCACCGCATCTGGGGCGTCACCGCTCGCATCCTCAGCAACTACTTCGACGTGCTGGCCGACGCCGAGGCCGGCGAAGCCGCGCCGCCACTCGAGGCGCCGGCGACCGCGAGGCCCCAGTGACCCTGCTGCTCGTGCGCCACGGCCAGTCTGCCGGCAACGCCTCGAGGATCATCCAGGGGCAGTGGGACGCGCCGCTCACCGATCTCGGGCGGCACCAGGCCGAGGTCGTCGCCGAACGCCTCGCCTCGGCCGGTGCCTCGACGCTGTACACGAGCAGCCTCGAGCGAACGCGCGACACGGCCGCGCCGATCGCGCGCTCGACTAGGCTCGAGGCGCGGCCGCTCGACGAGTGGCGTGAGTACTGCTGGGGCGACGCACAGGGCCGTACCTGGACCGAGGCGCTCGAGCTCTGGGGCCGCGGCGATCCGCCCACCCTCGAGTGGGGCAACAACCAGGTGCCGGGCGAGGAAGGCGAGGCCGTCTTCGGTGCTCGCATCGCCGAGGCCTTCACGACCCTCCTCGAGCGCCACGTCGAGGACACGGCGATCGTCGTGACGCACGGCGGCGTGATCATCGAGGTCGTGCGGCACGTCTTCGGGATCCAGGGCTACCGCCCCGTCTCGACGCCGACCAACACTTCGGTCAGCACGTTCACCCTCGAGCGGGGCGTCGCGGTCATCGCCGCCTACAACGATGCCTCACACCTCCGGCCCCTCGAGGCCACGGCCCCGCCACCCGCGTAGGCCGGTATCGCGGAGGTCCGAGGCGGGCTAGTCCGAGTCCGGGTCGCTCCAGCGGTCGTACGCCACGAAGCGCTCGAGGGGCGGTCGGCGGTTCGGACCGTAGTTCCGGTCCGGCCACCCCACGAGGACGATCGCGGCCGAGTCCCAGCCCTCGGGAATCCCGAGGACTTCGTGCACCTGCGCCAGCCGCAGCCGGTGCAGCGTCGTGATCCCCGTCCCGAGGCCCTTGGCGCGCGCCGCGAGCATCAGGTTCTGTACGGACGGGTAGACCGAGGCGCCCGTCTGAAGGTTCGTCCGCCCGTTGGCGCCTGCGCGCACGCACGCGACGACGAGCACCGGGACGCTGGTCCAGGGCTGGCGGTCCTGACCTCGAGGCGGCGCGTTGCCGCCGTAGGCCTGCGCGAACGCCTCCTCGTACAGCACATCGAGGCGCGCCTTCACGTCGTCGTCGCGCACGACGATGAAGCGCCACGGCATCGCGTTCGAGGCGGATGGTCCGTGCACCGCGGCATCGAGGACGGTGCGCATCGTCTCGTCGTCGACAGGTTTGTCGGCGAAGGCGCGCACTTGGCGCTGGTGCCGGAAGAGCTCCATCGGGTCGGTGATTGGCTGCATCGAGGCTCCCCTCGTCGTCACGCACTCATCGAGACGCGCGCGAGGGGTTAGTCGCCTGCGAGGTAGGCGATCGTGACGCCTTCGCCGCCCTCGGCGCGCTCGGCCGGCTCGAAGCGGGTCACCAGCGGGTGGTGCTCCAGCATCTCGCGCACGGCCCGCCGCAGGGTACCGGTCCCGCGCCCGTGGATCACACGCACGCGCGCATGTCCCGAGCGCGCCGCGCGGTCGAGGTACTGCTCCACGGCCGGCAATGCTTCATCGAGGCGCTGACCCCGCACCTCGATTTCGAGGCCGACGGCGGGCGACCACGGCCCCACCGTCCGCACCGAGGCGACGGCGTCGGCGATCGGCCGCGCCTCGGCGCGCTCGATCTGCTGCAGCCGCACCCGCGTCCGCAGCGCGCCCAGTTGCACGTCGAGCTCGCCGAGCTCGTTGGGCTCCGTCAGCACCTCGCCCGGCGAGGGCACCCCGCGGAGCCACACGGTGAAGCCCGGCTCGACGTCGGCCGGCGCGACCTCGGCCTCGAGCACCGCGACCCGCGAGGGCGCGCGCTCCCGCTCGGGCGCTCGAGGCGTCTCGGGCGGTGGTGGCGGCGCGAGCGCCTCGGCCGCGCGCTGCGCCCGCTCGAGGTCCGCCGCCGCCTGCTCGAGGCGTGCCGCCTCGATGCGTCGTCGCATCCGCGCCAGCAGCCGCTCGGCCTCGGCGACCTCCGCGCGCACGCGGTCGTGCGCCTCCTCGCGCATGCGAGCGCTGTCCGCCACGAGAGCACGCAGCTGCCCCTCGAAGTCCGCACGCAGCCGCTCGGCCTCGTCGCGATCGAGCGCCGCCTGCTCGGCGCGCTCTTCGGCGGCGACGAGCTGACCGCGCAGCTCCGCCAGCACCGCCTCGACGTCGCGCTCGGAGCCCTCGAGGCCGTGCAGCGCCGCCTCGATGACGTCGGCCGGCATGCCGAGGCGTCCGGCGATCGCGACCGCGTTCGACTGCCCGGGCAACCCGATGCGCAGCCGGTAGGTGGGCGACAGCGTCTCGAGGTTGAACTCCACGGAGGCGTTCATGACCTCGGGTGTCTCCTGCGCGTACAGCTTCAGCTCGCTGTGGTGCGTCGTGGCGATCAGGGAGACGCCCTGCGACAGCAACCGGTCGACGACCGCGACCGCGAGCGCCGCGCCCTCGGTCGGGTCCGTGCCGGCGCCGAGCTCATCGAGGAGGACGAGCGAGCGTTCATCGGCGCGTTCGATCACATCGATGATCGCCGTCATGTGTCCCGAGAACGTCGAGAGCGACTGCTCGATTGACTGCTCGTCGCCGATGTCGGCGAAGACCTGCTCGTAGACCGGCAGCTGCGTCTCCGCCTCGGCCGGGATGGGCAGCCCCGCGAGACCCATCGCGCAGAGCAGCCCGGCCGTCTTGAGCGCGACCGTCTTGCCGCCGGTGTTGGGGCCCGTGATCAGCAGCGCCCGGAACGCGCTCCCCACCTCGATGGTGTTGGCGACGACCTCGCCCTCGAGCAAGGGGTGGCGCGCCTCGACGAGGCGCAGCGTCGAGGGCGCGTCGACGATCCAGCGCTGCGCCGCGCCTGCGTCCACCGGCACGCGCGCGTGCATCTCGAGACCGAGGCGGCCCTTCGCCATCACGAGGTCGACGTGCGCCAGCCCCTCGACGAGGGTCTCGAGCTCGTCCGCCGCGTCGCCGACCGCCACCGAGATCTCGCGCAGGACACGCTCGACCTCGTGGCGCTCCTGCGCCTGCAGCTCGCGCCAGGCGTTGCCGAGGTCGACGACGGCCAGCGGCTCCACGAAGACGGTTGCGCCCGACGCCGAGGTGTCGTGGACGACGCCTCGGACCGCGCCTCGTGACTCCGCACGCACAGGGAGGACATAACGCCCATCGCGTATGGTGACGATCGGGTCCTGCAGCGCACTGCGAATCGCGGGCGAGGTCACGAGCGCCTGCATCCGCTGTTGCAGCCGGGAGTGCGCCACCCCGATCTCTCGGCGGATCGAGGCGAGCTCGCTGCTCGCCGAGTCCATGACCTCACCGCGCTCGTCGATCGCGTCGTCGATCAGCACGCGCACGGCGCCGACGTCCGGGATCATCGAGGCGAACTCCGCCAGCAGCGGCGCTTCGTCCTCGGCGGCCGCGAGGGCGCGTCGCACCCGTTGGCCGGCGCGCACCACGCTCGAGACCGAGAGCAGGTCCATCGAGGCGAGCGTCTGACCGCGCTCGGCGGCCCGAGCCAGGGCGCGCACGTCCGAGGCCCCGCCCACGCTCACCTGCACGCCGAGGTCGAGGAGACGCATCGCCTCCGCCGACTCGCGCTGGCGGCGCACAACCTCGTCGCGGTCCGTCGAGGGACGCAGCGCCATCGCGCGCTCGCGCCCGCCGGAGAACGCGGTCAGCCGCGCGAGCCGCTCGCGGATCGCGGGAAACTCGAGGACCTGGAGTGCCTTGTCGTCCATCGTGCGTTCGAGGCTAGCGAGGCGCGTCGGCGCCCGCGAGGCTCGCGGTCGCCGTTGCGATCGCCGAGGCCAGCGCGGCCTCGAGGCGGCGGTCCTGCCTCGGGTCCACCGTGCGAGGATCGAGTAGCACGCGTCCTGCCTCGATGCGGCCCACCACGGCGGGGTCGCCCTGGCGCAGCGCGGCCGCGAGCGCGTCGGCTCCGCCGCCGTCCGGCACATCGAGGCCGACGGCGCAGGCGTACGAGGGAAGGCTCTCCTCCGGGAGGCTCCCGCCGCCCACCATCGAGCGCGACTCCACCACCTCGGCCCGCGCGCCGGCGGCCTTCGCCGAGCGAGCGAGGCGTTGGGCGCGCCGCCGCACGACCGCCGCATCCATCGAGATCATGCGCCAGACCGGCACGGCCTCATCGGCCTCGCCACGTGCGTAGTGCTCGAGCGTCGCCGCCAGCGCGGCAATCGAGGCCTTGTCCATGCGCACCGCGCGCGCGAGGGGATGGCGCTGCATCGCCTCGATCGCCTCGCGCCGCCCCACGGCGATGCCGGCCTGCGGCCCACCGAGGAGCTTGTCGCCCGAGAAGAGCACGACGTCCGCGCCTGCCGCCACGGAGTCGCGCACGAGCGGCTCCGCCTCGAGCCCGTAGCGTCGAGGATCGATGAGCGCCCCCGAGCCGACGTCGTCGATGAGCAGCAGCCCGCGCTCGCGTGCCAGTGAGGCGAGATCGGCGAGGGCCGTATCCTCGGTGAATCCCACGACGCGGAAGTTCGAGGCGTGCACGCGCAGCAGCGCGCCGGTGTTCTCACTGATCGCCTCGGCGTAGTCGCGCAGGCGGGTGCGGTTGGTCGTGCCTACCTCGACCAGGTGCGCGCCGGACTGGCGCATGACGTCGGGGATGCGGAAGCCGCCGCCGATCTCGACGAGCTGGCCGCGCGAGATGATCACTTCGCGGTCCTTCGCGAGCGCCGACAGCGCCAGCAGCAGCGCCGAGGCGTTGTTGTTCACTGCGATCGCCGCTTCGGCCCCCGTCAGCCGCGAGAGCAGCGGACCGAGGTGGGCGAAGCGCGACCCCCGCCCGCCCTCGTCGAGGTCGAACTCGAGGTTCGAGTAGTCGGCGCCGATCTCCCGCATCGCCTCGAGCGCGGCATCCGAGAGCGGCGCGCGTCCCAGGTTCGTGTGGATCACGACGCCGGTGGCGTTGATGACCGGCCGCAGGCTGCGCTCGAGGCTCGACGCGCGCTGGACCACGACGCCCGCCGCATCGAGGCCGGTGGGCGTGCGCCCCTCGAGCAGCTCTGCCCGCAGCTCGTCGAGGACGGTGCGTACCAGGGTGACGACGGCCTCGTGCCCGTGCCGAGCCGTGAGCGGCATGACGCGGCCGTCGGCGAGCACCCGCTCCACCGAGGGCAGGGCGCGCAGCGGATGCGTGCCTTCGTCGGCCCCGTTGCGCCCGTTCGTCACGCGTTCCTCCAGCCTCGAGGCGAGTCACGCCTCGGGACGTCCGAGCACGTCCAGGCACGATTGTATGCGGGCCACGGACCGAGGCGCGTCGGGCACTCCCTACCTCGCGATTAGGCCGAGATCGAGGGCCGCGCGGCCGCCGCCGCCATGACATTCGATTCGTTGACCGTACGAATCTGGCGGACGTACGCTCCAATCCTCGATTTCCCAACAAACGCTGCGATTTTCGAAGGATCATCCCGTGAACCTCCGCATCCCCGGCCCCACCCCCGTTCCGGACGAGGTGGCGCAGGCCGGCGCTGCCGAGATGATCAACCACCGCGGCCCGGAGTTCGCCGCACTCGCCGCGCGCATCACCGACCGCGTAAAGACCGTCTTCCAGACCCAGAACGACGTGCTGACGCTGACCACGTCCGGCTCCGGCGGCATGGAGTCGGCCGTCGTGAACCACATCAGCCCCGGCGACAAGGTGCTGTGCGTCACGATCGGCGTCTTCGGGAAGCGCTTCCTCCAGTTGCTCAACACCTACGGCGCCGATGTCCAGGAGCTCGCCTTCGAGTTTGGCACGGCGGCCGACCCCAACCGCATCGACGAGGCCCTCGCGAAGGACCCCGACATCCGCGCGGTCTTCATCACCCACAACGAGACCTCGACGGGCGTGACGAACGTCGGACTGAAGGACGTGGGCTCGGTCGTTCGAGGCCGTGACCGCCTCCTGATCGTCGATGCCATCTCGTCGCTCTCCTCGATTCCCGTCCCTGTCGACGAGTGGAACCTCGACGTCGTCGTGTCCGGCTCGCAGAAGGGCTGGATGGTCGCGCCGGGCCTAGCGTTCGTATCGGTCAACGAGCGGGCGTGGGAGGCGTCGGAGCGCGCGAAGACGCCGCGCTTCTACTTCGACCTCAAGCGCCACAAGGACAGCCTCGCCACGGGCCAGACGCCGTGGACCCCGGCCGTCTCGATCTACTTCCAGATGGACAAGGCGCTCGACCTCATGTTTGCCGAGGGCCTGGACAACATCTACGCCCGCCACGAGCGCCTCGCTCGCATGACCCGTGACGGCGTACGTGCGCTCGGCCTCGAGCTCTTCGCCTCCGAGGGCGTGGAGTCGAACACCGTGACCGCCATCAAGGTGCCGGCCGGGATCGATGGTGGCGCGATCACGAAGACGGCGCGCGCCGACTTCAACACCGTCTTCGCGGGCGGCCAGGGCGAGCTGAGCGGCAAGATCGTCCGCTTCGGCCACCTCGGCTACGTGAACGAGGCCGACGTGAAGGCCGGGCTCGAGGCGCTCGAGCAGACCCTCGCGAAGCTCGGCTTCAAGGCCTAACCCCGCCTCACCTCGAGGAGCATTCGATGGCTCGCGTCCTCGTCGGCGACACGCTCTCCCAGGAGGGCATCGATCTCCTGAAGGAACGTCACGACGTCGACGTCCAGACCGGCCTCTCGGAGGACGACCTGGTCGCCGCCGTGGCCGACATCGAGGGCCTCGTCGTCCGCAGCCAGACCCAGGTCACGAGGCGCGTGATTGCTGCCGCGCCTCGATTGCGCGTCATCGGTCGCGCCGGCGTCGGCGTCGACAACATCGATGTCGATGCAGCCACCGAGCACGGCGTCACGGTGGTCAACGCCCCTCTCGCGAACACGATCTCCACGGCCGAGCACACGATGGCGATGATGCTCGCCGTCGCCCGCAACGTGCCGCAGGGGCACGCCTCGCTGAAGGACGGCCGCTGGGAGCGCTCGAAGCTCATGGGCGTCGAACTCAAGGGCCACACCCTCGGCATCGTCGGCCTCGGGCGCATCGGCTCCGAGGTCGCGCGTCGCGCCCGCTCCTTCGAGATGCGGCTCATTGCCTTCGACCCGTTCGTGACCAACGAGCGCGCCGCCACCCTCGGCGTCGAGATGATGGAGCTCGATGAGCTGCTCGAGCACGCCGACTTCGTCACGCTGCACACGACGCTGACCGACGGCAATCGCGGCATGATGGGCGCCGCCCAGTTCGCCCGCATGAAGCCCACCGCGCGCCTCGTGAACTGCGCGCGCGGCGCCCTCGTCGACGAGCAGGCGCTCTTCGATGCCGTCGAGTCCGGCCAGATCGCAGGCGCCGCCATCGATGTCTTCTCGGCGGAGCCGGCCGTCGGCAACATCCTCACTACCTCGCCGAAGATCGTGGTCACGCCGCACCTCGCGGCCTCCACCGAGGAAGCGCAGTTCACTGCAGCCATCGACACCGCCCAGCAGGTCATCGACGTGCTCGACGGCCGCCCCGGGCGCTTCGCCGTGAACGCCCCGCTCATCGACCCGGACACAATGAGCGTCATCGGCCCTTACATCGACGCCGCCGAGCTCGCCGCGCACGTCGCGCGACAGCTCGCTCGAGGCCGCATCGAGCGCGTCGGCATCGAGTACCAGGGCCCCATCGGCACCCGCGAGGTCGGTCCGCTACGGGCCGCCGCGATCATCGGCCTGCTCCGCGGCGTCACCGAGGAACGGCTCTCGATCGTGAACGCCGAGCGCGTCGCCGAGCAGCACGGCATCCGCATCGACGAGGAGTCGGGCCCGGCCGCCGAGCCCTACACCAACCTCGTGACCGTCACCGTCCACGCCACCGACGAAGGCGACCACGCCGTCCGAGTCGCGGCGACGCACACGCCGCAGGGCGTCCGCGCCGTCGCCATCGACGAGTTCGAGGGCGTCGAGATCTCCCCGAACGTCGCGCCCTACGCGCTCGCGGTGGAGAACGTCGACCGCCCTGGCATGGTCGGCCTGGTCGGCACGATGCTCGGCCAGTGGGACGTCAACGTGAACTACATGAGCGTCTCCGGTTCGACCAGCGAGGACCGCGCGCTCATGGTGCTCGGCATCGGCCGCCCGCTCACCGATGAGGAGATGGCCGAAGTCCGCGCCCTCGAGGCGATCTTCTCCGCCCAGCAGCTCGACCTCACCGCCGGCTAGTCGACGGTCGAGGCGGCTCGAGCGGCCTAACCCACCTCGAGGACGAAGCAGCCCCAGTCCCAGTTCGTGCCGTCTCGCGCGACGACAGCCCAACGCCCCGCCCGAGGCAGCATGAAGCCTGTGACGTACCCGGCCTCCGAGCCACCGCCGCGGATGCCTGCGTAGACGCCGCCGACCTCGAGGTACGAGTAGGTATGGCGCGGGTCGTCGAGGAGGACGGCCTCCAGGGTCAGTGGTTGCTCAGGTCCGTGCCCGGCCTCAGGTTGCTGCAACGGCACGAAGATCGTCCGCTCACCCGCGCGCCAGTCCGCCCGCCAGCGCCCCTCGTAGTCCCCCGAGGCCAGCAGCCACTCCCCCGAGACCGTGCGCTCGCCGTCGATCGGGAAGGCCGGGTCGCGCTCGACCTCCACGCAACGACGCTCGCTCGGTACCTCGAAGGGTCCGCCCGAGATCGAGGCGCCGAAGGTCGCGTCGCGCCCGCGTGGCACGACGACTGCTCGCGAACCTGCTGCCTCGATCTCGGCGATCGTTGAGGTGGAGGCCGTCCCCGGCACCTCGACACGGACGACGAAGCATCCCCAGTTGCGCCCGGCGTTCGCTACGAGGAGCCAGTCGGCGTCGTGCGGCTCCAGGCCGAACGGAAGGTCCCAGTTCGCCGCTGGCCCGGCCAGGCGCCGCACCTCAAGAACACGCGTCGCCCTCGTCTCATCGAGCGACCTAAGGCGCACAACGAGCGGGCTGTTGTTCCCGTGCAGGGCCTCGGCCGCGTTCGCCGCCTCGAGATCGAGCATTGGTCGTCCGTCCGCCCAGAGCGTCGCGTCGAGGATGAACCCGCCCGAGCGCGTGCGCTCGTAGGAGGTGACCTCAACGCAACGAGGCTCGGCCGAACCTGCGGAGGCGACGAACGACTCCGGAGCGTCGAGCGCCTCGTATCCCTCCAGCCAGAGGGTCGCCTCCCGGTTGGCTGCCCGGATGCTCGGTGGCGGGATCCGCGTCGGCGTCAACGTCCGTCCGCTCTCACGCTCTTCGAACGCCACCGGTTGGTACAGTTCCTCGAGGCTCGGCTGTGCCGTCGGCTCAGTCTCAATCGTCGAGGCCACGCCCGCGGTCGAAGACGCCGTGATGGTCGCGTTCGGCGTCGGAGCCGCCGGCTCCGAGCTGCACGCGGCCGCGAGCGCCACGAGTGCGGCCAGCATGGGCATCCTCATCAAGGCGCGCCTAGCCCGAGGTCAAACAGGAAGCACCCCCAGTCCGGACCCCTGTCACCCGAGGTCGCGACCATCAGCCAGTGGCCGGCGCGCGGATGCACGAACGACGTGATGTGGAACGCTTCAGTCGGTCCCTCGACGAAGTCGGGCGTGCGCGCGTTGAGGCGAGGCTGCTCGTAGACGTACGTGTGCCGGGGGTCGTCAAGGAGCGTCGACGCGAGTGTGAGGCGCTCCGCGGCGGCTGTTCGATCCGCCTGCGGGCCGATGACTAACGGCTGGTGCAACGGTTCAAGGAGTCCCGTGCCCCCGGGATCGGACGGCGACCAGCCCAATTCATAGATGGATAGCGGGCGCGCGACCCACTCCCCCGAGCGGGCGTCATCGATGCCCGTCACATCGAAGCAGGCTCGCTTGGCCGTGCCGTCGACGCGAGTCTGCGAGCGGGGCTCCACAACGTCGGGGCCACGCTCGGCGGCGAACGCCCTCGGCAGTGGGTCCGGCGCAGGGATCGACGGGTACGCCGCGCCTGCCGCCTCGCCCTCCTCGATCGAGCGAGCTACCTCGAGGCTCGTGTGCGGCGGCGGTGCCTCGAGGACAAAGCAGCCCCACACCGGACCCGCGGTTGCCACCACCATCCAGCGTCCCGCCTGGGGCAGGACGAATCGAGGCGTGTATGAGAACTCCTCGGCCGCGTTCCATTCGAGCTGCCAGTCGTACTCGTGCACGTGCGTCGGCGGGTTCGACGCGTCCGCACCGGTGAGATCGAGGAACACCGCGCGCAACAGCAGCCGCTCGCGCGAGGCGCGCACCGGCAGCACCTCGAGCAGTGGGCTCGCGCCGCTCCATGCCGACACGTCGAGGGCGAAGTCGCCCGACCGCACCCTCGAGGGGTCGCCCAGCACCTCGACGCAGCGCCGCTCCTCGGTGCCGGCAACGTCGAGGAACCACGCTGGTGCCTCACCTTCGAAGGCCTGCCCGCGCAGCCACGCATCGGCCTCCAAGTTCGCGGTCTCGATGGTTGGTGGGGGGATGCGCGTCGGTCCGACGGTGAACGAGAACACGTCTCCGCTGTACGCCTGAGGGCGGTACAGCTCCTCGAGGCTCGGCTGGGCTGTGGCCGTCGAGGTCACGACCGCCGTCGAGGCGCCCTCGACCGGCGAAGCCGCCTCAGGCGCCGCCTCGCGCTCCGAGCATGCGGCCAGCGTCACCATAAGGAGGAGCCACGCCATAAGCGCGCTGGTGCGACCCTTGCCACGCCTCATCGGAACTTCATACGCCCGTTCATAACGCTTCGCACTACCCGACGCGCCTTGAGCCTCAATTCCGGCGGTGGGGCCGCCGATGATCCGGGGGATGCGACTTGCTCTCGCCGCTGTCTCGCTGCTCGTAGCGCTCTCGACCGCCTGTGCGTCGACGGAGAGCACCGCCCCGGTGCTCGACCGCTCGGCGTCCGCTTCGGCGACCGCCGCGGCCTCGGGCGGCGGGGCCACGACGGCGACCGAGCCGAGCACCGCGGCCACGACCACCTCGAGTGCACCGTCCTCGTCCGGCGCCGGCGGCACCTACGTCGTGCAGTCGGGCGACTACCTCTCGCGCATCGCCCAGAACCTCGGTGTCACCGTCGCCGCCCTGTCCGAGGCGAACGGCATCACCGACCCGACCCTTATCTACCCCGGCCAGGTGCTGAACGTCCCGGGCGGCTCCGGCGCGCTCACCCCGAGCCAGCTGCCCACGACCGCCGCCGCGGCCGCCGGCACCTCGGCCGCCACCGAGGGCGATGCCGAGACCGAGGCGGCGCCCGCCGGGCCGAGCCTCGTCCAGCGTGGCATCGATCGCCTGCCCTTCGAGCTGCCGGCCACGATCCAGGATCCCCTCGACGAGCTGTTGGCGCGCGAGGGCGGCGACATCCTCGCCTTCGGCATCGTGCTCGCCGTTGGTGGTGTCGCGCTCTACATCATCATGTGGCTCGTCGCCTCGATGGTCTCGCTGGTGCGCCTCGCCGGCAGCGGCGGCGCCCGGGGCGCCCTCGTGGCGGTGAAGGGCGCGGGCAGCGGCCTTCGCTCGCTCTCAAGCGCCGCATCGAAGATCGGCCCGGGCGGCCAGACGCTCGCGACCGCCGGCGCCCCGGCCGAGTACGCCGAAGGCAACGAATACGAGGCCGACGCCGAGGAGGCGCTGCGGAACGTCGGCTCCGTGGCCGCCGCACCCGTCGCCTCGCCGCACGCGACGCTTGGTGCGAACGCCCTCGCGCTCGCCCCCGTCGAGGAGCCCGAGGCCGCGCCGCTGCCGGTGCCCGTCCCCGCGCCCTCGCCCGCGGCCAGCGGACCCCGCCGAGGCGACACTGCCCGCGAGGCCTTCATCGAGCTCCTCATGAGCTGGCGCCGCGCGCTCGTGCTCGACCGCGACTTCTACGAGGAAGCCGGCTCGGTCGATGGGACCCGTGTTCAGGCCGTCCGCGTGCTCATGTTCTCGACGGTCGTCGGCGGGTTCGGCTGGCTGCTCGGCGGCCTTGCCGCGAGCGCGGCCGCGACCCTCGCGCTGCTCATTGGCTGGGCCGTGCAGACCGGCGCGACGCACGTCCTCGCGACCCGCGGTCATTACGCCCCCAGCAACGCCGAGGGCCTGGCTCGCGCCTTCGCCTTCGCCCTGGCACCGGCGGCGTTCCTGCCGCTGACGATGCTGCCATTCATCGGCGTCCCGGTCGGGCTGATCGTCTTCGGCTGGATCCTCGCTGCCACGATCGTGGCGACGGAGAGCACGCTGCACCTTTCGATCACCGAGGCCCTTGAGTCCACTGTGCCCGGCTGGCTCGTGCTCTGGGTCGCCCCGCTCGTCGCCGTCCAGATCGTCACCTAGGCCCTCCGTCCCGCGCGAAGCCGGTCGACCGCCCCGAGGTGCCTCGGGGCTCGTTCATTAGACTGGTGCCATGCAGGCCGCCGTCCGCACGCACTACGGGCCGCCCGAGGTCGTGACGCTCACCGAGGTCCCACGTCCCGCCCCGGCCCACGACGAGCTGCTGGTGCGCGTGCGCGCATCGAGCGTCAATCGCACCGACTGTGGCTATCGCTCGGGCTCTCCCATCGTCCTCAGGGTCTTCACCGGCCTCCGATCGCCGCGCGTCACGATCCTCGGATGCGAGTTCGCGGGCGAGGTTGAGGCGATCGGCGCCGACGTCACAAGGTTCGAGGTCGGCGACCGCGTCTTCGGCTACGTCGAAGGGAAGCCCGGGGGCCACGCCCAGTACCTGACCGTCCCGCAGGACGCCTCGGTCGCAACGATCCCAGACGGCGTGACCTTCGAGGCCGCTGCCGTCGCCACCGAGGGCGCGCACTACGCCCTCTCCTTCATCCGTGGCGCGAAGATCCATGCCGGGCAGGACGTCCTCGTCTACGGCGCCACCGGCGCCATCGGCTCCGCCGCCGTCCAGCTGCTGAAGGCGATGGACGTGCGCGTGACGGCCGTCTGCGCCACGCCCCACGTCGCGCTCGTCGAAGGCCTCGGTCCCGATCGCGTCATCGACTACACAGCGGGCGATTTCAGGAGGCACGGGCAGACCTACGACGTCGTCATCGACGCCGTGGGCAAGAGCTCCTTTGGTGCGTGCAAGCCGCTGCTGAAGCGCGGCGGCATCTACCTGTCCTCGGAGCTCGGCCCTCGAGGCCAGAACATCCCGCTATCGATGGCGTCACCGCTGATGCGAGGCCGCAAGCGCGTCGTCTTCCCGTTCCCGAAGCACGACCAGGCCATGATTGAGTACCTCCGAGGCCTGGTCGCCTCTGGTCAGTTCAAGCCCGTCATCGACCGCCACTACCCACTAGAAGAGATCGTCGAGGCGTATCGCTACGTCGAGACCGGCCAGAAGGTCGGCAACGTGGTCATCGAGGTGCTCTGAGGATCAGCGCTGCTCGGCCTGCGCGATGCGCAGCTCGATCAATCGTTCGACGAGCGCGCGTGGCAGCGGCTCGTCGAGGGCGAAGTGCAGCGAGCCCGGCGTGCGCTCGTACCCCTCGAGCTCGTCGCCCAGCTGCTCGAGGATCGACCCGCTGTGGGGCAGGTAGCTCAGGTGCTTCTTGAACGCGGCGAAGCCGGCGACGACGGTCCCGCGCAGGCGGAACGCCGGCATGCCGTAGGAGATGTATTCCTCCGCGTCGGGGATCACCTCGGTGATCGTGCGGCGCAGCGCCTCGAGGGTCGTGCGAGCCGGCTCGTCGACGCCCTGCAGATACTCATCGATATCACGCGCCGGCACGGCGACCTCCAGCCGCTCACCACTCGCCGAGGATCGCCCGCAGGATCCCCATCGCGAGGAAGCCAACACCGAGTCCGAGCATGAGGCCCGCCGCCACCTCGTCGACGAGCATGCCGATCCCGATGCCGATGAAGAGGCCCGCCACGAGCGCCAGCCCGCTTGCGCCCGAGCGCCCTCGCCTTCGTCGTCGTGGGCCGTCCGTCGACATCGCTCGCCTCCTTGCCTGGGTGCCTAGTCGAGGCGGTTCAGCACCAGCCCCGTCCCGAGCTTCGGGTAGAAGAACGTGGCCTTCTGCGGCATCAGCTCGTCGGCGTCCGCCACCGCGATCACCTGGTCGACGCGTGTCGGGTTCACGAGGAAGCCGAGGACGTTGTGCGACTGCTCGGCGCGGCGCCAGACCTCCTCCACCTCCTCGGTGAAGGTGACCCGCTCGCCAGCCGCGAGGTCGGCCTCATCGAGGCCGAGCCCGGGCTTGAGGATCGTCTCCGTCAGCACGCTCACGTCGAGGCCTCGCGAGGCCGCCGACCACGACTGGGGCATCGCGCGGTCGATCGCGTCGCGCGAGCGCGCGGTCAGCACGTGGAGGTGCTGCTCCTCGAGCCCCACGAGGCCGAAGGTGGGCGCGCCGCCGGCGTTCGCCTGCACGCGCCCCCACAGCCGGTGGATCGCCGTGCCGTCCCATGACTTCGGTGTGATGTCGTCGAGGACGTACAGCTCCTCGAGACGCGCTCGCAGGTCGGCGGGTCGCTCGTCCACCCGGACCAGGCGGTGGTTCGGCAGGATCAGGAGGCCGGGGTCGTCCGCAGCCACGAGGCCCATGAGCACCCAGCCGCTCGCCTCATCGCCGCGCTCCTCGTGGTACGTCAGCGCCGTCGCGTAGCGGTGGTGCCCATCCGCGATGGTGACGTCCGAGGCCTCGAGAACACCGGTCAGCGTCTCGAGCTCGCTCGCGCCGTCGATGACCCACAGGCGGTGGCGGTCGCCGCGCCCGTCCGTCGCCTCGAAGTCCGGCGCGCGCTCCACCACCGAGGCGAGCACGGCGCCGGCCCTCCCCTCGCCGTCCGTGTACATCGAGAAGATCGGGCTGATGTTCGCGTTCGTCGCGCGCATCAGCGCCAGGCGCTCTGCCTTCGGGCCGGACATCGTGCCCTCGTGCGGCCGCACGACGCGCTCCTCGGGGCGATAGAGCCGCACCTGTGCGAAGAACGCGCGCCGCGTCTTGATCGCGCCCTGAACCGAGAAGCGCTGCTCGTAGGCGTAATACCGAGGCGCATCGTCGCGCACGAGGACGCCCTCGCGCTCCCACGCATCGAGGGCGGCGGCCGCGCCCGTGAACCTCGAGTCGTCGACCCCGCGGCTCGATTCCACGTGCGCGATGTTGTACGGCGATCGTGCGTGCAGCGCGCGCACGTCGTCCTCGCTCACCACGTCGAAGGGGGGCGCGACGACGTCGTCGGGCGTCACCCGCCCCGCGTCGTATCGCAGGCCTCGGAACGGGCGGATCTCGGTCATCGTGCTCGGGTCTCCTTGGCGCTCGCCGCTTCGCTCCGGCTAGACTCAGGGCGTTCGCCATCTCGCGCAAGCAGACTCACGTCGCTCGGCGCCCTCAGGGAAGGTCCGCCTCGTGCCACGCTACTGCGTCTTCTGCGAGATCGTGGCGAAGCGCGAGCCCGCGGACATCATCGAGGAGACCGACGATGTCCTCGTCTTCCGCAACCGCCTCCGCTGGGTGCCGACGATGCTGCTCGCGATCCCGAAGCAGCACATGACCCAGGCCGAGCTCTGGTCGGACATGGGCGAGGTCGGCCGCATCGCGGTCGAGGTCGCGCAGCGCGCCTGCCCGGGCGGCTTCCGTCTGCTCACCAACTCCGGCTACGACGGCATGCAGTCGCAGGACCACGCCCACGTGCACATCCTCGGTGGCGCCTTCCTCGGCGAGTACGCCTAGGCCCTCGGTTCGCGACCGTCGAAGCTAGACGCCGCGCCACTCCTCGAGGGCAGCGCGCTGCATCGAGAACAGCTCGCGGATGCCCGCCTCGGCGAGGTCGAGCATCGTGTTCAGGGTCTGGCGGCTGAACGGCTCGCCCTCCGCGGTGCCCTGCACCTCCACGAGCTGCCCGGTGCCCAGCATCACGACGTTCGAGTCGACGCCCGCCGAGGAGTCTTCGACGTAGTCGAGGTCGAGGATCGGCGTCCCCTCGATGACGCCCACTGACGTCGCAGCCACCTGCGTCCGCAGCGGCGAGGTCGGAAGCAGCCCCTTGCGCTGCATCCCCTCGATCGCCATCGCCAGCGCCACCCAGCCCCCCGTGATCGAGGCGGTGCGCGTGCCTCCATCGGCCTGCAGTACGTCGCAATCGATGGTGATCGACTGCTCCCCGAGCCGGTCGAGGTCGATCGATGCCCTGAGGCTGCGGCCGATCAGGCGCTGGATCTCCATGGTGCGGCCGCCCTGGCGGCCTCGAGCGGCCTCGCGGTCGCTCCTCGTGTGCGTGGAGCGCGGCAGCATGCCGTACTCGGCGGTCACCCAGCCCGAGCCGGTGCCGCGCAGGAAGCCGGGCACGCGCGTCTCGACGCTCGCCGCGCACAGCACACGCGTGTGGCCCACAGTGATCAACGCCGAGCCCTCCGCGTGGCGCAGATAGCCGGTCTCGATCGTCACCGGGCGCAGGGCATTCGAGGCGCGACCCTCAGCGCGCTCCACCATCGTCGGTCCCCTCGGTCGATGCGTGTTCGTGAGGCTCGTGCCAGTCGCGGCTCGAGCGCCCGCCACGCTACCACGCGCCGTGGTTGCGATCGGCTCCGTTGTTGGCTGCTACGTTGTTCCGAGCCCGCGAGTGTGCATCGAGGACCCGAGTGCCGATCTACCGAATCTGGGCCGACGACACCGAGGGCCACACCCACCTCGAGGCCTGGTCTGCCGACGCCCTCGCTTTCGAGAACGGTCCCGGCGTCTTCAAGGGCGTCGGCGGGACCGTCCTGGGCAACGCGACCCGCGTCATGCTGATGCGCTTCGAGCCGGGCATCGACCCGCCGCTCCATCGCGCGAATCCCGGCTTCGCGACCCTCATCGAGGGCGAGCTCGTCATCAAGGTGTCCGATGGCACCGAGGTAGCCCTCGCGCCGGGCGACGCCCTCCGCATCGAGTCCCTCGGCATCGGGCGAGGTGGCATCGGTGGCTGGTCGCCCGCCAACCCCTCGAAGGAGCGCACCGCCCTCCTGGCGTTGGTCCAGATGCCCTCGAAGCCGAAGCCCGAGGCGCCGGCAACCTGACGACGCCGCTCGCTAGCTCGAGGCCGCTGCAGCCTCGGCTCGACGCCGCACCGCCGCCAGCGCCTGCTTCGCCATCAGCGCCTCGAACGGGTGGATGCCGCGCCAGTTACCAGCCGAAGCGCCGTCGCGTCGTCGAGGCGGGCACGTGCGTCCTCGACTCCATCGTGACCGTGTAGCCGTCCGTCGGGTTCCCACCGGGTACGACCCGCACGCTCAGCGCCGTCTTCGCGTGGCGCTCATCGACGGCGCCTGTGAAGTCCGTAGGCGTGCGGATCTCGGCGAACTCGATGCGCGGCTGCGCGAAGGCGCCGACCGCTCCCAGCACCAGCTCTTGCCCCGGCTCCTCGCCGAGTAGGATCCAGAAGCTCTCCGGTCCCAGCGCCATGTCGAGGAAGAGCGTGTCTGGCCCCGGCATGCCGCCGGACGCCTCGCCGTCGCTCTCTGAGCGGCGGAACCGATCCGGCAGCGCCCGAAGCCAGAACAACGGCCGCATCGAGCCGATCTCGCCCAACGTCAGATTTCGAAACGCCTCGAAGACCTGCGCCGGCGTCGCGCGGACCACGGTCGATTGCACATCTGAGAAGCCATAGACCGGCATGAACTCGTCGAGCAGCGTCGCTCGCGTCTGCGTCGTCATCTCGTCCCCTCGCCTCCGTGACTCGCATCGAGGGTCGCGCGCGCGTCTTCGAGGTCGCCACGGCGCAAAGTCGACCCGAAGCAGGACGTTCCGGCCCTACCGTTCGCCCTCCACCCATAGCCGCACCCCGTCGGATCGCAGCGAGATCGAACCGTCCTCGTCCGTGCGCCAGACCGAGGCGCCCACCGCCTCGTAGCGCGCCACCACCTCCGCCGCCGGGTGCCCGAAGGGGTTCTCGAGGCCCACCGATGCCACTACGACTGAGGGCCTCACTCGATCGAGCAACCGGGGTGTCGACGAGGTCTTCGAGCCGTGATGTGGCGCCACGAGCACGTCGGCCCGCAGCGGCCACCCCGACTCCACGAGCCACGCCTCGCCCGCGGCCTCGATGTCCGCCGGCAGCAGCACCCGTCGGTCGCCGAGGTGCACCATCAGCACCAGCGAGCCGTCGTTGTCCGAGGCCTCGCGCGGCCCGGTCCATCGAGGCGGTCCCAGCACCTCGATCCACGTACGCTCGGTCAACACGAGCCGATCGCCGATGTCGAGCCGCTCGAGGCCCCTCCCGCCCTCGAGGCCGGCAGTCAGCACCTCACCGCTTGCGAGCACGCGCCCCACCTCGAGCCGGCGAAGCACGTCATCGAGGCCGCCGGCGTGGTCCGAGTCCTCGTGCGTCACGATCACCGCGGCCAGCACCCGCGTGTCGCCCAGTGCCGCGATCACCGCACCGTCCGCCGGCCCGACGTCGACGAGCACGCGCTGCCCGCCATCCTCGACGAGTACCGCGAGCCCCTGGCCGACATCGAGGACGGTGACGGAGGCAAGGTCGCCGCCCGGCGTGAGCACCGCGATCCAGACGCCCGCCGCGACTACCGAGGCCGCCACCGGCATCACGAGGCCGCCCTCGCCGTCCCCGCCGGGCGTTACTCGAGGCGTCCATCGCCACAGTGCCCAGGCGAGCCCCACCAGCAACACGGTCACCGCCGTGATCGCCATTGACGGCGCTTCCCAGCTCGCCTCGGTGCCCGGCGCCGAGGCGAGCGCCTCGACGATCCACGCGAACGCCTCGGGCACGAACCGTCCGAGACCACCGACCACCGTCGCCAGCGGCCCCACGCCACCAACGACCGAGGCAAGCATTGCGACCGCCACCGTCGACGCGTAGAGCGGCGCCACGAGGACGTTCGCGGGCAACGTCAGCGGCGCGACGGAGCCGAAGGCCGCCAATTGCACCGGCAGCACCGCGAGCCCGGCACCGAGGGCCATCGCGCCCGTCTCGATAAGCGCACCCGCAGCGCCGCCGGCCCGCACGCCCGTCGTCGTGAGCGCCGCACTACGCAAGGGCGGCGCGAGGAGCATCACCCCGGCCGTCGCCGAGGCTGAGAGCTGGAATGCCACGTCGCGTGCGACCGACGGCGACCACGCCAGCATCGAGGCGACCGCGTACGCCAGGAACACCCACGCCGGGGTCCGCCGCCCGAGGGCACTCGCAGCGGCGATCCCGACGGCCATCAGCGCGGCCCGCACGATCGGCGCGTCGGCCCCCACAAGGAGGACATAACCCGGCAAGAGGAACAGCGAGATGATGGCTGCGCGTCGACGCGAGACGGCGACCGTCAGCACGGCAACCGCCACGCCGAGGAGCAGCGCGACGTTCTGCCCCGAGACCACGACGAGGTGCGAAGTGCCGGTCACGCGCAGCGCATCGCGCAGCTCAGGCGGTAGCGTCCCGCGCTCCCCGATGAGCATGCCGGCCGCGAGCGAGGCCGCGGGCTCTGGGAGCGTCCGCTCGATGTTCGCGACCGCGCCTCGGTGGACCGACCGCAGCGCGCGCACCGCGGCGTTGCCGGTGTTCCGGTCCACGACCTCGATCGTCGTGGGGAAGGCGGCGACCGCCTGAACGTCGCGCGAGCGAAGGAACGCCGCGTAGTCGAACGCCTCAATGTCGGGCGGCGGCCCGATCTCGCCCTCGAGGCGAACGCGGTCGCCCGCGCGCGGCGCCTCGGCCCCGCTCGAGACGCGGATCGAGGCCCTCACGCCACCGCCGTTCGCGACCGCCACGCCATCGACCGAACGCAGATCGAGGTCGAAGCTCGCGACGGCGCCGCGGCGGCTCGCGTCGGCGCGCACCACCCCTTCGACGGCGTGCACGCCCTCGAGGCTCGCAGCCACCGGCAGAGCGCCGCCCGCCGAGGCGTCGTAGCGCGCGTGGCCCGCCCCCGCGAGGACAATCGCCCCCGCCAGCACCACCATCGAGGTCTGCCCGCCTCGAGGTCCGCTCAGGCGCCACGCGCCCGCGAGCAGCGCCGCGACACCCACCGAGGCCCACCACGGTCCGCCGAGGGTGGCCGCGGCCATCGTCCCGCCCGCGAATGCCAGCGCCAGCAGCACCCCCACCGGCATCGAGCCTCCTGCTCTCGCCCGGCGTCCGTCTTGGATCGCGCCTCAGCGCGCCGTGATCAGGTCCCGCACCGCTTCGTAGACGCTCATGGGCAGCACGTCACGCTCCACGAGCGCGTCCGTCGAGGCGAATGCGCCACCCGTGGTCCGCGCGTCGATGAGCCTCGAGGCGTACACGGCACCGATGCCCGGCAGCGCTTCCAGGTCCGAAGCCGAGGCACTGTTCACATCGATTAGCGTCACGCCGGCTCCCTGCGCGGGCACGACGATCTGCTCGCCGTCGAGCACGCGCCGCGCGAGGTTCAGTGCGGCCTCGTCCGCCATCGAGGTGAATCCGCCGGCGTGCGCTACGGCGTCGACGAGCCGTTCGCCCGGCGCCATCGTCACCACCCCCGGCGCCACGACCTCGCCCACGACGTGCACGCGCACCTCGTCGACTCCGGCGGGCGGATCCGCAGCCTCGATGAGCAGCCCAGGTCCCGAGGGGGATCGCGAGGCGAGAACGATGAGCCCAACGAGCGTCACGATCAGCGCTCCGAGTGTGACGATCGCCCCGCCGCCGAGGCGGCTCGCGCCCCCGCTCATCGAGGCGGCTCCCGGGTCACAGCAGCTCAAACCCCGCGATCGGGACCACGAACATCACCGCGCCCCCCAGCCGGATCTCCACCTCGTCGTCCGGCCCCTCACCCTCCGACCACCATGGCAGCGCCTGCGCCGGCACGTGCTCGGTCGATGCCGGGAACCGCTCGTGCAGCATGGACGCCACCCGGCCGACCCAGCCCGCCGGCACGGCGCTCAGCACCGTCGCGCTCTTCCGGCCTCGGAGCCCGCCCTTCGACACCAGCCGCGTCGCGCCCGCGCCCAGCTCCCGCAGCGCCTCCACCAGCGCCTGCTCCTCGCCGTCCGGCACCACGATCACGCACAGCCGCTCCGGCCGCTCCCCGCCTCGTCCGCCGCCGTCCTCGCTCGTCACGTCAGCGCCTCGCACTCCCGCGCCCCCCGGGCGGCCGAATCGTACCCCCAATCGCCCTGACACCGCGTCAGCACCCACCGAGGGACTTCGCTGCTATCGACTCCCCCCAAGCCCTGCGTATACTCGACCACCCGGGGACCCCGGCGCCCCGGGACCGCCCGTCAACGAAGCCGACGCGCTGACAGGGCCACGGGAGCCGACCGTGCACGGCCGCGACCTCACATCCATCCTCGACCTCTCCGCCGACGAGCTCGCGGAGCTCCTCAACAGCGCCCTCGCGATGAAGCGCGACGGTGCCGGGAACCGCCTTCCCGGTCGCACGCTCGCCCTCATCTTCGAGAAGCCGTCCCTCCGCACCCGCGTCTCATTCGAGGTCGGCATGGCCCGCCTCGGCGGCCGCTCCCTCTACATCGGTGCCCACGAGGTGAAGCTCGGCGAGCGCGAACCGATCAAGGATGCCGCCCGCGTCCTCTCGAGGATGGTCGACGCCATCGCAGTCCGGACCTTCGACCACGCCACCATCGAGGAGTTCGCTCGCTGGGCCGGCATCCCCGTCATTAACGCCCTCTCCGACGCGGAGCACCCCTGCCAGGCCCTCGCCGACCTCCTCACGCTCCGAGAGCGCTTCGGCGACCTCCGGGGCCTCCACCTCACCTACTTCGGCGAAGGCAACAACGTCGCCATCTCGCTCGCCTACGCCTCGGTGCTCGCGGGCATCGAGTTCACGTGCGCCTCGCCCGAGGGCTTCGAGCTCCCCAACGACGTGCTCGAGCGCGCCCGCGCTCTCGCCGGCTCGGGCTCCGTCCGCGTCACCAACGACCCCGTCGAGGCGGCCGCCGGCGCCAACGCCCTCTACACCGATGTCTGGGCCTCGATGGGGCAGGAGCACGAGCTCCAGGCGCGTCTCGAGCCCTTCGGGCCGTTCCAGCTCAACGACGCCCTCGTCGCCACCGCGCCCGCCGAGGCCATCGTCCTCCACGACCTCCCGGCCCATCGAGGCGAGGAGATCACCGACGAGGTCATTGAGTCCGACCGCTCCGCCGTCTTCGACCAGGCCGAGAACCGTGTCTACGCGCAGCAGGCCGTGCTCGCGCACCTTCTCGAGCCGTCCGCCTCCCCGAACTCCTCGGAGCGGTAACCCGTGCCGGACGTCATTCCCGACGCCATCCGCGAGACGGTGGATCGGCTCACCTACACCGCCATCCTCGACATCGTCATCATTTCGCTGTCGATCTACTGGCTCCTGCTCCTGATCCGAGGCACGACGGCGATGACCGTCCTCCGAGGTGTGGGCGTCATCTTCATCGCGGCGTTCTTCCTCAGCCGCGCCCTCGACCTCGAGGTCGTGTCGTGGGCCCTGCGCAACGCTGCCGCCGGTGTGGTCATCGGCGCCGCCGTCATCTTCCAGCCTGAGATCAGGCGCGCCCTCGAGCGCATCGGCCGCACCGGTCTCCGCTCGAGTCTTCAACGCGAGGAGCGCCGTCACGCCGTCGACACCATCATTCGAGCAGCGCAGCGCCTCGCCCGCCTGCAGCACGGCGCGCTCATCGTCATCGAGCGCGAGACCGGCACGCGCGAGGTCGTGGACACGGGCATCCCCGTCGACGCCGAGATCTCCGTCGAGCTGCTCGTGAACCTGTTCGTGCCGAACACGCCGCTGCACGACGGCGCCGTCGTCGTCCGAGGCGACCGCATCGTCGCCGCCGGCTGCACGCTGCCCCTCTCCGAGGGCCCGCTGCCGTCCGAGTACGGCATGCGCCACCGCGCCGCCCTCGGCATCACCGAGACCACCGATGCCGTCGTGCTCGTGGTCTCGGAGGAGCGCGGCGAGATCTCGCTGTCCTCGAACGGGCGCATGGTCTTCGCCCTCGACGAGGCCCGCCTCACGCGCCAGCTCCACCGCCTCTTCGCCATCGAGGACCACGACCCCAGCCTCGAGGGCGGCCGGCCTGCCGCCTCCACCGCCGAGGGCGCCCGCTAGGTGCGGCGTGCTCCCGACGTGCGCAGCGACCTCCGCGAGGCCTGGGACATCGCGAACCTGCTCTTCAGGCGCGCGGTCGTCGGTCTGCGCCGCTCGCCCGGGCTGCTCGTACTGTCGCTCGTCCTCGGCTTCGCCCTCTGGATTGCCGTCACCGACATCCAGAACCCAACGCGCGTCGACGTCTTCCCCGCCGCGATCCAGGTCGAGGCCGTGAACGTCGACCCCACGCTCGCGGTCGCCAACACCCTCGAGACCATCGAGGTCACCGTGTCGGCTTCCGAGGACCGCTGGCAGCAGCTGACGTCCGAGAACTTCCGCGCGTTCGTCGACCTCAACGGCCTGAGCGAGCGCGAGCAGCTCGTGCCGGTGCAGGTCGACGTGCGGAGCATCGGCGGCGTGCGGATCACGAACATCAGCCCTGCGAACGTGCTCGTGAACCTCGAGCCGCTGGTGACCAAGACGGTGCCGGTGAACCCTCGACTCATCGGCGGCGTGCCGCTCGGCTTCGAGGTCCAGAGCACCGAGCCCGACCAGACGAGTGCCGTCGTCTCCGGTCCCGCCTCGCTCGTTGCGCTTGTGCAGGAGGTCGCCGCCGAGGTCACCGTCACCGGCCTCACCGTCAGCCTCGCCGAGACCGCGACGCTCGTCCCTCGAGGTGACAACGGCGTCGAGATTCGCGGCGTCCGCGTCGAGCCGCCCAGCACCCGCGTCCGCGTCACCGTCGCGCAGAGCCAGCTCACGAGGCAGCTGCCGCTCCACGCCACCTTCACCGGCCAGCCGGCCGACGGCTATCGAGTCGCGAGTGTCGCCGTCGATCCCGCGTCTGTGACCATCGATGGCCCGATCGACGTCCTCCAGAGCATCGATGCCATCGACCTCCCAGCCATCGACGTCACGGGCGCGACGCAGAGCGTGACGCGCACCATCGAGGTCGAGCTCCCCGCCGGCGCTACCTCGCCCGTCTCGCTCTCCGCCACGGTGACCATCCTCATCGAGGTGATCGAGGGCACGGCGCAGTTCGCCGTCCCCGTCACCGTCACCGGGCTGCCTGCGGGCGTAGAGGCCGGGCTCGATGCCGCCGCCGTCGTCGTACAGATCGCAGGCCCGATCCCGACGCTGAACCTCGTGACGGCCGAGTCGATCCTCGTGACGCTCGACGCCTCGGGCATTGAAGGCACGGAGAGTCGTCCAGTCGACGTGCAGGTTCCGGCTGGTGTCAGGCTGTTGGCGGTGCAACCAGAGTCCGTCTCGGTTACGATCACACCAGCCCCGTAATAGCCTTCGCGGTACCGCCGGCCGCACTGGAGCCCTCGATGACGTCCAGCGCACCCTCTGTGTCTCCGGGTGCCCCCTCGATGACGGGGCAGCCGACCGGCGCGCCCCTCGTCGCCATCGTCGGCCGCCCGAACGTGGGGAAGTCCGCGCTCTTCAACCGCATGACCCGCAGCCGTCGCGCCCTCGTCGAGGACCTGCCCGGCACGACGCGCGACCGCAACTACGGCGACCTCGAGTGGCGAGGCCGCCACATCCGCGTCGTCGACACCGGTGGCCTCGTCGGCGACGACGAGGACCCGTTCTCGCCCCTCATCCGCGAGGGCGTCCAGGAAGCCATCGCCAGCGCGAGCCTCATCCTCTTCGTCGTCGATGCCGGTGACGGCGTCACGATCGCGGACGCCGAGGTCGCCACGATGCTCCGCCGCGCGAAGCAGCCCGTCTTCCTCGTCGCGAACAAGGCCGACCTCGGTCGCGCGCGCGACGGCCTCCTCGATCTCTACGAGCTCGGTTTCGGTGATCCGATCGCCGTCTCCGCCTACCACGGCCAGGGGGTGGGCGACCTCCTCGACCGCATCGTCGACACGTTGCCGGCCGACCGCCGTCCGCCGAAGGTCGACCGCATCCGCATCGCCGTGGTCGGCCGTCCGAACGTCGGCAAGTCATCGCTCGTGAACGCGATGCTCGGCGAGCAGCGCTCCATTGTCTCCGACGTCGCCGGCACGACGCGCGATCCCATCGACACGCCCTTCGAGTTCGAGGGCCACCAGATGCTGCTCGTCGACACCGCCGGCATCCGCCGTCGAGGTCGCATCGAACGAGGTGTTGAGCGCCACTCCGTCCAGCGCGCCGAGCGCGCCATCGACCGCGCGGACGTCGTCGTCCTCGTGATCGACCAGACCGAGCCGACCGCTGCGCAGGACACGCACATCGCCGGCTACGTGGCGAAGGCCGCGAAGGGCATGGTCCTCGTCGTGAACAAGTGGGACCTCGCCGACGAGGAAGAGGAGCGCTCGCGGTTCGCGCGCCAACTCGACTACCGCTACCGATTCACGCCGTGGGCGCCGCTCCTCTTCACCTCGGCTATTCGAGGCGAAGGCGTCAGCGACGTCCTCGAGACCGCCGTGCACATCCACGAGGTGCGCCAGCGCCGCGTGCAAACCTCGGAGCTGAACCGTATCGTGCAGCGAGCGCTCCACGATCACGGGCCGCCCACCGTGGGCCACAAGCGGCTGAAGGTGATGTACGTGACGCAGGCCGAGGTCGCTCCGCCCACGTTCGTCTTCTTCGTGAACGACCCCGCCGTGCTTCACTTCAGCTACGAGCGCTACCTCGAGAACCGGCTGCGCGATGCCTTCGACTTCGAGGGCACCGCCATCCGGTTGCTCTTCCGCCGTCGCTCGGAAGACCGACACGAGGCATAGTGTGCGCAGCGCAACCCATCGAGGTCCCTGCCGGCAATAGCGAGGTGTACCCGTGACGATCCTGGAAGGTCTCGTCTTCGGCTACCTCATCGGCTCGATTCCGCCCGGCCTGCTCATGGGCCGGCTGCGCGGCATCGATGTCCGCGAGTTCGGCTCCGGCAAGACCGGCTTTACGAACACGCTGCGCACGCTCGGCCTCGGCGCCGCGCTCGTCGTGCTCTTCGCCGACGTCGCGAAGGGCGTCGTCCCCGTCCTCGTCGGCCGCTTCGTCCTCGATGACCCGTGGGCGGCTGCCGTCGCCGGCGCCGCCGCCGTGGCGGGACATAACTGGCCCGCCTTCGCCGGCTTCCGCGGCGGTCGAGGCGTGGCCACCACCTTCGGTGCCTTCCTCGCGATGGCACCCCTTGCTGCCGTCGTGCTGCTCGTGGCGTCCGGCCTCGTGCTCTGGGCCACGCGCTACGTGTCGCTCATGTCGGTCGTCGGCGTCGCTGTCGGCTTCGTCGTCCTCGTCGGACTCGTGATCACGGGCTGGCTGCACGAGGGCTACCTGCTCTTCGGTGTGCTCGCCTTCCTCTGGGTCGAGCTCAACCACATCGGCAACATCAAGCGCCTGCTCGCCGGCACCGAGCCGAAACTCGGCCAGGGCGGTGCCCGCCGCACCCCTCGAGGCGCGTGACACCGCCGGCGCGCGCTGCCGTCATCGGCCCCACCGCCTGGGGCACGACCCTCGCCATCCTGCTCGCCCGCAACGAGGTCCCCACGACCCTCGTCGCGCGCACGTCCGAGGACGCCGCCCGCCTCGAGGCTGCTCGACAGAACGAGGCGCGTCTGCCGGGCTTCGAGTTTCCGCCGTCCCTTCATGCCGCCGCGGCCGCCGAGGGCCTCGAGGACGTCGAGCTCCTCTGTCTTGCCGTCCCCTCACGCACCATCGAGGACAACGCACGCGCTATCGCCGAGTCCGTGCCCGCCGGCGCGACGATCCTCAGCGCCACCAAGGGAATCGAGCAGGGGACCGGCCGTCGCATGTCGCAGCTCCTGTGGGCGCTCCTGCCCGGGCACCCGCTGGCGGTGCTCTCCGGCCCGAACCTGTCTCACGAGGTCGCGGCGGGCCTCCCGGGCACGACTGTCGTCGCCTCGGCGAGCGCCGACCTCGAGATGCTGCGCGACGCGTTTCATTCGTCCTCGTTCCGCGTCTACACGAGCACGGACGTCACCGGCGTCGAGCTCGGCGGCGCGCTGAAGAACATCATCGCCATCGCCGGCGGCATGGTGGACGCGCTCCAGTACGGCGACAACGCGAAGGCCGCGATCATCACGAGGGGGCTCGCCGAGATCACGCGCCTCGGGGTCGCCGCCGGTGCGGACCCCCTCACGTTCCAGGGCCTCGCCGGTGTCGGCGACGCCATCGCGACCTCGTACTCGAGGCTCTCCCGGAACCGCCGCCTCGGCGAGCTCATCGCCTCCGGCTCCACCCTCGAGGCCGCGCTCGAAACGCTGCAGGAGACCGCCGAGGGCGCCACGACCCTGCCTGCCGCGCTCGCGCTCGCCGGCCAGCTCGGCGTCGAGATGCCCATTACGAAGGCGATCCACGACATCCTCTACCGCGAACTCTCGCCTCAGGCAGCGGTCGAGTCCCTCCTCGGGCGCACGCCCGGTCCCGAGCTCGCCCTCTAGCCCCGGAGACCCCGCTCGAGGCGTTTCGGCGCTCCGCCGCCCCTTGGTACACTCAATGTTCAAGCCTTCACCGAGGAGCACCTGTGCCCGACGCCCTCCCGCCGGACGACATGAACGACGACCTCGAGGAGGAACGTCCCGCCCTGCCTCGTGCCGAGGATGTCGTTCGTCGCCTCTCCGCGGGCGAGACCGTGGTCCCGAACGACCTGCTCGCGCTCTCGACGCCCTCGGACGACATCGTTGCCTCGTTCCTGTCGCTGTGGGCAAAGCTCCAGCCCGAGCGCCGGCGCGAGCTGCTCGCCGCGATGCAGCAGCTCGCCGAGGAGGACGCCACACTCGATTTCCACCGCATCCACCTCTCGGCCCTCCGCGACCCCGACCCGGCGACGCGCATCCTCGCCGTCCGCGGCCTGTGGGAACAGGACCGCGAGGACTACATGCGCCTCCTCGTCGAGCAGCTTCGCTCCGACCCCGAGGCCACGGTGCGCGCCACCATCGCCGAGATCCTGGGCAACTACGTCGTCGGCCAGGAGTTCGGCATGCTCTCCGAGGAGGCGGCCGAGGACCTCGGCTCGGCCCTCCGGGAGTCCATCGAGGACTTCAACGAGACCGAGGAGGTGCGAGCGATGGCGCTCACCTCCCTCGGCGCCAGCTCCGAGGAATGGGTTTCCGAGCTCATCGCCGAGCTGTACGAATCGGGCGGCCCGCGCATGCGCCAGGCCGCCACGCTCGCGATGGGCCGCAACGGCGACGACCAGTGGCTGCCGATCCTCCTGCACTCGTTCGACGACGAGGACGGGCAGGTGCGTGCCGCCGCCGCCATCGCGGCCGGCCAGCTCCTGATGGAGGAGGCCATCGACCCCCTCATCCTGCTCGTGGACGACGACGAGGAGGATGTGCAGGTCGCGGCCGTCCAGGCGCTCGGCGAGATCGCCGGCGAGGGCGCCGAGCGGGTGCTCACCGACCTCATGGGCCGTTCCGAGCCCTACCTCCGCGATGCCGCGCGCGAAGCGCTGATCGGCGCTCAGCTGCTCGGCATCGACTTCGAACCCGAGGACGAAGTGGGTGAGGACGATGGGTCGCCCGCGCCTCGCGTCACCGACGAGGACGACGAGTGACCCGCGAGGCCCCCGTCGAGCGCGCCGTCTCTGCCGGTGGCGTCGTCTACCGCCTCGCCGCCGACCGCGTCGAGGTCGTGCTCGTCGCGCGCCCGCATACGAACCTCTGGGCGCTGCCGAAGGGCACACCCGAGCCCGGCGAGAGCATCGAGGAGACGGCCCGCCGCGAGGTCGGCGAGGAGACCGGCCTCGAGGTCGCGATCGTCGAGCCCGTCATCGACATCGCGTACTCGTTCCCCCGCCCCCGAGGTGGAGGCCGCGTCGACAAGGTCGTGCACCACTTCCTCATGACCGCCGAGGGTGGCGACGTCGCCGATCACGACCACGAGTACGACCTCGTCGCCTGGTATGGCGTCGACGAAGCGCTCCGGCTGATGACGTACGATAATGAGCGGAGTGTCGTCGAGCAGGCGGCGCGACTCATCGAGCGCAACCACGTAGACGGATCCGATGGATGACCCAGACCCAGCCTCGCGTTGTCGCCACTGGCCAGCTCGTCCAGCTCCGCGAGAAGCACATCGATGACGCCCAGCGCGACTACGCCTGGCGTCGCGACCCCGAGCTCGCCGCCTACGACGCCGCTCGCCCGCTCTCGATGTCGTATCGCTCCTTCGTCTCCACCTTCCGTGAGGAGCTGGAGCACCCGAGCCCGTTCCGGCACACATTCGGCATCGAGGACCCCGCCACCGGCCGCCACATCGGCAACGTCATGTACTACGGCTACGAGCGCGACGCCGGCGAGGCCGAGCTCGGCATCACCATCGGCGAGCGCGAGTACTGGTCCCGAGGCTTCGGCACCGACACCGTCCGCACCATGCTCCGCTACCTCTTCGAAGAGCTGGGCCTTCGCCGTGTCTACCTGCACACACTGACCTGGAACGACCGAGCCCAACAGGCCTTCCACCGCGCCGGGCTCAGCGACGTGAAGCGCGTCCACCGCGCCGGCTACGACTTCATCCTCATGGACATCACCCGCGAGCAGTTCGAGGCCGGCACCACCCCGGCGTAGCCCCTCTCGGCCGCTTCCATGCCATCGAGGCCGCAACAAGCAACGAGGCGGCCGTCCGAAGACGACCGCCTCGCGATCGACAGTCCGAGGACTGAAGCTAGCTGCGGGGCGCCACCACGCCACGGCCCGGGATATCCAGGTCCGGCGCCGGCGGGGCCGGGTTCGCCAGGCCCGCCATCAGCGTGGGCACGCGCTGCGACAGCAGGTCGAAGTCCCACATCTCGTGGGTCTGGATCGTGCGGTACGGCGTCTCGTCGTGAGCCAGGGACACGTTGCCCGAGTTCACGTAGAACACCTTGCCGTTGATGTTCCAGGCCTGGTCCGTGCAGAGGTAGCCCACCATCGGCGCCACCAGCTCGGGGCCTCGAAGGTCGTCGCCCGCGCGACGCTGCACCGCGATGCCTGCCCGCTGACGAAGCGCGGTCGCGGCCTCCGGCACCGACTGCGTCATGCGCGTGTTCGCGCCGGGCGCAATCGAGTTCGCCGTCACGCCGTAGCGGCCCAGATCGCGCGCGAGGCAGCGGCCCATACCAGCGATGCCCGCCTTCGCGGCGCCGTAGTTCGCCTGACCGGCGTTGCCGTTCAGGCCGGAGCCCGAGGAGAAGCCGATGATGCGGCCGTAGCGCTGCTGGCGCATGAGGATGGAGGCCGGCTTGGCCACGTTGAAGTAGCCGTCCAGGTGGACCGCGATGACCGCGTCCCACTCCTCCTTCGTCATGTTGAAGACCATGCGGTCGCGCAGGATGCCGGCGACGTGGATCACCGCGTCAATGCGGCCCCAGGCGTCGACGGCCTGCTTGATCATGTTCTCGCCACCCTCGACGGTGGCGACGGTGTCGTAGTTCGCGAGGGCCGTGCCGCCCGCCGCGGTGATCTCGTTGACCACCGTGTCCGCGGGACCGGCGTCGCTGCCGCTGCCGTCCACGTTCACGCCCGGGTCGTTCACGATGACGTTCGCGCCGTGCTTGGCGACGAACTTCGCGACCTCGGCACCGATGCCGCGACCCGAGCCGGTCACGACGATGTTTCGTCCGTCCAGTGCTCCCATTGTCGTTCTTACCTCGCCTAGCTCAGCGCCTGCGCGGCCGTGTCGCGGCCGGGAACCTCGACGTCGTCACGCGGCGGTGCCGGGTTGTCGATGCCCTGCATCAGCACGTTCTGGACGGCGTCGTCCAGCTCCGGCAGCGTCCACACGCCGTTGTTGAACACCGTGCGCATCGCCACCGGGTGGTTGGCCACGGAGACCGTGCCGCCCGACACGTTGAAGATGTAGCCGTTGATGTTCCACGCGGCGTCGGACGCGAGGTACGCGCACATCGGCGCGACCATCTCGGGGCCCATCGCGCCGCGCTTGTAGCGGCTCTCGGGCGGCTGCGCCCCCTGGCTCGCCGCACCGCTGATGCCGGCGCGCGAGCGGAGCTCGCGAGCGCTGTCCGGCACGGACTGCGTCATGCGGGTGGCCGCGCCGGGCGCGATCACGTTCGCCGTGACGCCGTAGCGGCCGAGGTCCTTCGCCAGGACGCGGGTGAAGCCCGCCACGCCGGCCTTCGCCGCGCCGTAGTTCGCCTGGCCGGTGTTGCCGATCAGGCCGGACGTCGAGGACCAGTTCAGGATGCGCCCGTAGCGCTGCTGCCGCATGAGCACGGCCGCCGGCTTCGAGGTGTGGAACTGACCGGTGAGGTGCACGTCGATGACGTCGCGCCACTCCTCCGGCGTCATGTTGAAGATCATGCGGTCACGCAGGATGCCGGCCACGTTGCAGAGCACGTCGATGCGTCCCCACGTGTCCACGGCCTGCTTGATCATGTTCTCGCCGCCCTCGGGCGTCGCGACGGTGTCGTAGTTCGCCACCGCCTCGCCACCCGCGGCCTTGATCTGCTCGACCGTCTGGTCGGCCGGACCGTTGTCGTGGCCGGAGCCGTCCACGTTCACGCCGGGGTCGTTGACCACGACCTTCGCGCCCTGCTCGGCGAAGTACAACGCGACGCCCTGGCCGATTCCGCGGCCGGAGCCCGTGACGACGGCGATCTTGCCGTCTAGAGCACCCATAACCCTTCCTTCCCTCCACCCCACACGGGGTCCCGGTGCATGTCATGATTGCCCGCCCCTGGCAGGGTCGAGCGCTGCGCCCGATGAGGTACGCCAACACCCAGCGTCAGAACGATCGAGTGCGCCGCACGGCAGATTGGCCCGGGCTGGCCGCGCGGAACGATATCCCTGCCCCCTGCCGGTGTCAACGAACGGAGGTGATGCGCCCCGTCGAGGCCGTCACCCCTGCTCTCGAACCTACGAGCTGGCCAGTGCGCGCACGTGCGGGTGGTTCTCCGGCCGGCCTCGGAACTCTGGCGTCTCGCGCGCCGCGCGCTCCCGCCGGATCTCCGCAAGCTCCGCCCAGCGCTGCTCCACGTCCGAGGGCACGTCGTGGTAGAGCGGGTTCGCGATCTTGTCGCCCTTCGTGCGGTCGAGGGGCCAGAACCGTCCCCTGCGCATTGCCTCGATGAGCTCGCGCTCGGTCTTGATGTCGTCCGCGAACCAGGTTGCCGTCTTGCCCAGGTCCTTCGGCTCGTGGCAGTCGTCGGCTGCCGTGCCCGGCATCCCCATCTCGCGCGCCAGCGTGTCGGAGAACGTGTTCTCTTTCAGCGTGCCGCGCCCGTTCACGACCTCCATGGCGACCACGAAGCGGTACATCGAGTTCCGCTCCGCCCGCACCAGGGACTCGGCGTAGTCGTCTTCCTTCTCCCAGCGCCACGGCATCTGTCGCCGGTATGGGTGCGCCGCGATCATCACGCCGTCGACGCGCGCCACGTGCCCCGCCAGCTCCTCGGCCCGATGCATGCCGAACACGTACTCGTGCAGGCCCAGGCACACGCAGTGCCCGTCCTCGGTGTTCAGCTCCATGCCACGGAACACCCGAATGTCCTGGTGCCGCGCCTGCAGCGCCTCGTACTCCGCGAGGTCCCACGCCCAGTCGTGCTCCGTGAGGATCATCGCGTCGAGGCCGACCTGCTTCGCGAGGTCCACCGCCTCGTCGGCCGTCAGGAACGAGTCCCACGAGTTCGGGTGCGTGTGCGTGTGCATGCCGATGATCATCGTGCCTCGATTGCTCGCGACCCCCTCGAGGGTTCGCCTGCGCCGACTCTACACAAGCCCTACACAACACGGACGGGGGCGACGACCGCCGCCCCCGTCCGCCATCATCGCACGCGATGGCCCTCGTGCGCCCCGGCTTGCCGAGGCGCCTCGCCTAGTCGGCGGTGAGGACGATCGTGCCCGTCGTCGACAGCGAACCGCCCGTGCCGTTCACCACTGCCGACTTCGCGCTCGTCTGGCGACCCGGCAGACCGATGCCCGGCGCCTCGGCCGTGCCGGCCAGCTGCCGCTGCGCCTCCACCAGCAGCATCATGCCGTACATGCCGGAGTGGCTGAACGACAGGCCGCCGCCGTTGGTGTTCACCGGGAACTTGCCGCCCGGGCTCGCGTTGCCGTCCGCCCACAGGCTCGTACCCTCGCCCCGAGGCGTCAGGCCCAGCATCTCCGCGGTCACGCCGGCGGTGTACGTGAACGAGTCGTAGATCATGGCCATTTCCATGTCTTCCGGACCCATCCCCGCCATCTTGTAGGCGCGGGCCGAGGAGTCACGCGCGGACGTCGCCGTGAAGTCCTCCATCTGCGTCAGGCTGGAGTGGCTCATCGCCTCGCCCGCACCGGCCACCCAGACCGGCTTGTTGCGCAGGCCCTTCGCCGCCGCCGCCGAGGCCACGATCACGGCACCGCCGTGGTCGGTCACGAGGCAGCAGTCGAGGAGGTTGAGCGGCCACGAGATGACGCGCGAGTTCAGCACGTCCTCGATCGTGATCGGGCCACCGTTCGGGTTGGTCTCCTTCGAGTGCATGACCGCCTTCGGGTTGAGGCCGGCCCACTCGCGCGTCACGACGGCGATCTGCGCGAACGCCTCCTTCGAGACGCCGAAGCGGTGCATGTAGCGGTTCATCGCGTGCGAGTAGCTCGAGGGCGCGCCTGCCAGGCCGTAGGGGCTCTCGAACTGCGAGGCCGGTGCCCACGGGTCGAGCTGGCCGCGTGTGCCGCCGGTGCCCTTGCCCTGGCGGCGGCCACCGGAGTAGCCGGACTCGCCGTGCGAGATCACCGCGATGTCGAAGATGCCGGCGTTGATGGCCGCCAGCGCGTGGTGCACGTACATCACGAACGCCGAGCCACCGACGACCGTGCTGTCGAAGTACTTCGGCTTGATGCCGAGGTACTCGGCCAGTCCCGGCGACTGCATGCCGCCGACGCCACCGGCCGAGAACACGGCCTCGATCTGGTTGATCTGGATGCCGGCATCCGCAGCGGCGTTCTTGATCGCCTCCGCGTGCAGCATCAACGAGGTCTTCTCGGGGACGTATCCGATCTTGTCGGATTCACCGGCGCCGACGAGCGCCGCCTGCATCGAGGGATTGTTGGGCATCGTCTGTCCTTCTGCTGCGCGCCACCTCAGCGGCGCGATTCGACGTCGAGGGGCGGTCGGCTAGCCGACCACGCGCCAGTACGGCACGGAGATCTCGTCGCTGGCCTCTTCGAACTCGATCTTGACCGGCGCACCGATCTTGATGGAGTCCGGGTTCGTCGCGTCGACGCCCTTGAGGACGGTGAGCATGCGCCCACCCTCGTTCATGTCGATGAAGGCGGTGGCGAACGGAACCTCTTCGGCCCAGCCGCCGAAGGCGCGCTGCTGCACCGCGAAGGTGTGGATCGTCCCCTCGCCGGAGGCCTCGATCCACTCGATGTTGAAGCTCTGGCAGTGCGGGCAAATGATCCGAGGGTAGAAGTGGACCTTGTTGCAGTCCGTGCAGCGGGGAAGCATCAGCTTCCCGGCCTTGGCGCCGTCCCAGAACGGCTGCGTGACATAGGGGTCGGCTTCCGGAATAGGCTTATTGTAGTCCGCCAACGACCGCTCCTTCAGCGCTGTTGCCGCGTTTGCACGGTCGAGGACGGCGAGGCCGGAACCGCCTCTCGAGGCCGGTCACCGGTGCCGTGCGAAGCGCCGGGGAGTCCGCCGCAGATTCGGTTCGCGCGCCGCTGTCGCGACCGCGGCAGACTCTACCGGGGGCTCATATCGGGGGTCAACAACGCACGTTGGCATCGCGGCAAGGGGCGCTCGACGCTCGCCTGACGCACCGTCCGCGGCGCCCTCGGAGCGCCCGTTCACGCTTCAGCCCAGTTTCATTGCGCCCCATATGGGCCCGTGCTACGGTGCCGCCCGAATCACGGGGGCGCACTGCTCGCCATCCTTGGGGGAGTCGCACTGGTGATCCCAGAGCAGTTCGGGCGTGTCGGTCTCCTCGTCGGCCTCGCCCTCGCATTTCCCGCTCTGCCGCTCGTCGTTTCCCAGGTGCTCTACCGCTTCAAGTTCCGGCCCGAGCACCCGGATCCGGTCAAGAACGCGACGTACGAGTGTGGCGTGGAGTCCGAGGGCACCGCGTGGGGGCAGTTCAACGCGCGCTACTACATCTTCGCCCTGGGCTTCGTCATCTTCGATGTTGAGGTGATCTTCCTGTACCCGTGGGCGGTCAACCACATCGGCCTCTCCGCCGGCTCGTTCGAGGACGCAGCGTTCGCCCTCGCGAAGGCCACCCTTTTTATCGGCGTGCTCGCACTCGGCCTCGCCTACGCGTGGCGTCGCGGCGCCCTGGAGTGGCGCTAGCGTGCCGCGTGCGTCTCGCCAGCTCGAGGGCACTCGTGTCGCCGAACGCCTCGAGGCCGCGCTCCCCGGCATCGTCACCCGCTCCACCGAGGAGTGGGTCGAGGTCGTGCCGGCCCGCGTCATCGAGGCGCTGCAGTGGCTCCACGACGACGACGAGCTCGATGCTGCCCAGCTTTCATGCCTCACGGCCGTCGACCGCCACACGACCTTCGAGGTCGTCTACCACCTGCAGTCGCTCGACCGGAACCACCAGATCGTGGTGAAGGCGATCCTGACCGACCACGACACACCGGCCCTCCCGAGCTCGTATCCCGTCTACAAGGGCGCGCTGCTCCAGGAGGACGAGGTCTACGACCTCTTCGGCATCCGCTTCGACGGCCACCCGAACCTCAGGCGGCTCTTCCTCTGGGACGGCTACCTGGGCCACCCGCTGCGCAAGGACTTCCTGCAGCTCGAAGGCCGCTTCCCGGGTTTGCCGATGTTCCCGTTCGAGGAGAAGGGAGTCCAGGTCCGATGACGACCGCGACCGACCCCTACGTCCTCAACATCGGCCCGCAGCACCCCTCGACGCACGGCGTCTTCCGCCTGCGCGTCGTGATGGACGGCGAGCGCATCCAGGACGTCGAGATGATCGTGGGCTACCTCCACCGCTCGATGGAGAAGCTCGCCGAGGAGCGGACGTTCACCCAGAACATCCCCTTCACCGACCGCGCGGACTACCTCGCCGGCATGTCGAACAACCTCGGCTACGTCCTCGCCGCCGAGCTGCTGTCCGGCGTCGAGGTGCCTGAGCGCGCCCAGTACCTGCGCGTCATCTTCGCCGAGCTCCAGCGCATCGCCAGCCACGCGATGTCCAACGGTCAGCTCGTCTCCGACGCCGGCGCGTGGCAGACGCCGCTCCTGTACATGTGGCGCGAGCGCGAGAAGATCCTCGACCTCTTCGAGATGACCTGCGGCGCCCGCCTGACGACCAACTACATGCGCATCGGCGGCGTCGCCTTCGACCCGCCGCCCGAGTTCTACCCCGCCGTGAACCAGCTCCTCGAGGAGCTGCCCGAGCGCATCGAGGAGTATCACCGCCTCCTCATCGACAACGAGATCTTCCTCGCCCGTACCCAGGGCGTCGGCACCATCACCGCCGAGGACGCCATCAACGGCTCACTCACCGGCCCCATGCTGCGCGCCTCGGGCGTGCCGTGGGACCTCCGCAAGGCGGAGCCGTACTGCGTCTACGACCGCATGGAGTTCGATATTCCGGTCGGCCGCCACGGCGACGCCTACGACCGCTTCATGGTGCGGATGGAAGAGGTGAAGCAGTCCGTCCGCATCATCCGCCAGGCGCTCGACGAGATGCCCGTCGGTGCACATAAGACCGACATCCCGCTCGCGCTGAGGCCCGCGCCCGGCGAGGCCTACGCCCGCGTCGAAGGCCCGCGAGGCGAGCTCGGCTTCTACGTCGTCTCGGACGGTGGCCCCGCCCCGTATCGATTCCACGTGCGGCCGCCCTCGCTCATCAACCTCTCGCTGCTGCGCGAGATGGCGATCGGCGCCTCGCTGCCCGATGCCGTGGTCGCCCTCGGCTCCATCGACATCGTCGTGGGGGAGATCGACCGATGAGGCTGCGACTGCCCTTCGACACGCAGATCGACGCGCCCTCGCGATTCCCGACGGGCATCCGTCAGGTCATTACCCGTCCCTCGCTCCCCGGGCTGAAGCTCGCGCTGGCGGTGATGACGGTCTTCGGGCTTGTCTCGAACGTCGCGATCGGCGTGCTCGTGGCCAGCGGCGCCCTCGATGGCGAGTGGTACGACTTCCGAGACCTCGGCATCGCCGTCGGTCAGCTGCGTGAGGGCCTCGACGACCGCTTCGATCCCGCCGTCTCCTACATCGTCACGATGCTCATCGGCGGCATCGGCATCCTGTCGCTCATCGGCGGGCTGCTCATCATTCTGCCCTGGGTGGAGCGCCGACTCCTCGCGCGCTTCCAGATCCGTCGAGGCCCGAACCGCGTCGGCCCCTTCGGCCTGCTCCAACCCCTCGCCGATGCCTTCAAGCTGATGCAGAAGGAGACGATCGTTCCGCGAGGCGCGGACCGCTTCATCTACTTCCTGCCGCCCGTGATCGTCTTCATCCCGCTGATGCTCGTCTGGGGCATCGTGCCGTGGGCCCCACGGATGGTCTACGTCGACACGAACGTCGGCGTGCTCTACCTCATCGCTGTGGGCTCACTCGCGACCCTCGCGATCTTCCTCGCGGGCTGGTCGTCGAATAACCATTACGCCCTGCTCGGTGCGATGCGCACGGTCGCGATGATGATCTCCTACGAGATCCCGCTCTCGATCTCCTTGCTCGCGGTCGTCCTCATGTCGGGCACGATGCAGCTCTCCGGCATCGTCGAATGGCAGGCGGCCCACAACACGTGGTTCGCATTCCTGATGCCGTTCGGCCTCTTCACTTTCTTCTTCTCGTCGACCGCCGAACTGAACCGCACGCCGAACGACATCGCCGAGGCCGAGTCCGAGATCGTCGCCGGCTTCCACACCGAGTACTCCGGCATGAAGGCCGGCCTCTACCTCGCTGTCGAGCTCGGTCACGCCGTCGCCACGGGCGCGTTCGTCAGCACGCTCTTCCTCGGTGGCTGGTCGCTCTTCGGCCTCGAGGAGTGGATTCCGCCCTACATGATTCTCGCCGGCAAGATCAGCCTCATCTACTTCGTGCTGGTCTGGCTGCGGAGCACGCTGCCGCGCTTCCGCCTGGACCAGCTCATGGCCTTCGCCTGGAAGTTCCTCATCCCGCTGTCGATCATCTACGTGCTCGTGGTGAGCCTCGAGGCGTCGATCTTCGCGAGGTGGGACGTCGAGGGGCTGATCCCGCTCGTCATCTTCGCCGTGGTCAACACCGCCCTCGCGTGGTTCCTGATCCGACGCTGGGCCGCCGTCATGGGCTACCGCCCCGGCGTCGAGCCCACGAGACCGCTCATGGCCACCGGCGTCGGCGGCCTCCGCGCCGCGCGCCAGCTGCGAGGGGACGCCTGATGGAGTCCCTCGGCATCATCGCCGGCTTCTGGATCCTCTCGGGCGTGACCGTCGGTGCCTCGCTCGCGGTCTTCGCGGTCCGCAATCTGCTGCACGCCGTCGTCTTCCTCATCCTCGCCTTCGTGGGCATGGCCGGGCTCTTCATCACCCTGTCGGCGGACTTCCTCGCCGTCGCGCAGTTGCTGATCTACGCCGGTGCCATCTCGGTGCTGCTCGTCTTCGCCGTGATGCTCACGCCGATGGCGAACCGCGACAACGCGAACTCGCTCTACATGCTGCCCGGCGGCGCATTCGCCCTCGCCTTCGCCACCATCGTCGCGTTCGTCGCCATCGAGGTGGACTGGAGCCAGCTCCGAGGCGACGCCCTGAACGGCCGCAACTTCTCGACGACCGTCGGCGACGTCGGCCAGGCCCTCCTCGGCCCGCACGTCCTCGCTTTCGAGATCGCCTCGGTGCTGCTGCTCGCCGCCCTCGTCGGCGCCATCGTGCTGGTGCACGAGGACGAGCGCGCACCCGAGGACCGAGGGGAGGCAGCGTGAACCTCGCCAGTTCGCCCCTCGCCACCATCGATGGCCTGAGCGTGACGCTCGAGCACTACCTCGTCGTCTCCGGCGTGGTGTTCGCGATTGGCATCGCGATCGCCCTCTCGAAGCGCAACGCCATCGCCGTCCTCATGGGCGTCGAGTTGATGCTGAACGCGGTGAACCTGACGTTCGTGGCGTTCACCCGCTTCTCCCAGAACGCCGACAACGCGTCAGTCCTCGCCGGACACGTCTTCGTTGTCTTCGTCCTCACCGTCGCGGCCGCCGAGGCCGCCGTAGCGCTCGCGATGGCCGTCCTCGTCTACCGCCGCCGCGAGACCGTCGACCTCGACCGCCTGAACCTGTTGCGCTGGTAAGGGGCGAACGAGGATGTGGACCAAGTTCATGGACGTCCCCAACGGCTACGCCGCCGAGGTCTGGCGCGAGCTCTTCCGCGCCGAGGCCGTCTCCGTCCAGGTCGTCCCGCCCATCGAGGTGGGCTCGATGCAGACCGCCCGCGAGATCTGGGTGCCCAACGGCAAGACCCACGTCGCCCGCGAAGTGCTGAACAAGATCTAGGGGCCCATGCCGGAGATTCCTGAAGCCGCCGTCTGGGCGATCTACTTCTCGCCGGTCACCTCGTTCGTGGTGATCTCGGCCTTCCTGCGCAAGCAGCCGCTCCGCGCCGGCCAGCTCACCATTGCCGCCGTCGGCCTCTCGTGGCTCCTCGGCCTCTGGGCGCTCACCAGCTCCCTCGATGTCGATGGCGCGGCGCTCGACTTCCACCCGCACCTGTGGGCGCACATCTTCGACTTCGAGGTCTCGTTCGGCGTCACACTCGACGGCCTGTCATCGATGATGGTCGTCGTCGTCACGAGCATCTCGCTGCTCGTGCAGATCTACTCGACCGGGTACATGCACGGCGACACGGGCTACGCCCGCTACTACGCCTACATGTCGCTCTTCACCGCGGCGATGCTCGGCCTCGTGCTCGCCTCCAGCCTCCTCCAGCTCTTCATCCACTGGGAGATGGTGGGCGTCTCGTCCTACCTGCTCATCGGCTTCTGGTTCCACCGCCCGTCGGCCGCAGCTGCTGCGAAGAAGGCGTTCATCGTCACCCGCTTTGGCGACTTCGGCTTCATGCTCGCGGTCATCCTCGCCTGGACGAAGACCGGCGTGTTCGACATCCACGAGCTGAACGAGCTGGCCGAGCTTGGTGAGATCTCGGGCGCCGTCCTCTCCGGCATGACCCTCGGGATGTTGATGGGCGTCATCGGCAAGTCCGCCCAGTTCCCGCTACACATCTGGCTGCCGGACGCCATGGAGGGCCCGACCCCGGTTTCCGCCCTCATCCACGCTGCCACGATGGTCGTCGCCGGCGTCTACCTCATCTCGAGGTTCTTCCCGACCTTCCACGCTGCTCCCGACGGCGTCCTCACGACGGTCGCCTACGTCGGTGGATTCACCGCCATCTTCGCCGCCTCGATCGGCATGGTGGTCACCGATGTCAAACGTGTGCTCGCCTACTCGACGATCTCGCAGCTGGGCTACATGGTGATGGCGTTGGGCCTCGGCGGGTACGTGGCCGCGGTGTTCCACCTGTTCACGCACGCCTTCTTCAAGGCCCTGCTCTTCCTCGGCTCCGGCTCGGTGAACCACGCCACGAACACCTTCGACATGCGGCTCATGGGCGGCCTGCGCAAATCGATGCCGATCACGTTCTGGACGTTCATCGTCGGCTCGCTCGCCCTGTCGGGTGTCTTCCCCTTCGCCGGCTTCTGGTCGAAGGACGAGATCCTGATCGACGCCTGGAACGAGGACAAGATCCTCTGGGTCGTGGGCACGCTCGTCGCGGGCATGACCGCCTTCTACATGTTCCGCGCCATCTTCATGACCTTCTTCGGCGAGTATCGAGGCGGGGCCGAGCCCGAGCCGGGCCACGGCTCATCCGAGGGTGCACACCACGGCCCCCACGAGTCGCCTCCATCGATGTGGGTGCCGCTCGCCATCCTTGCCGTGCCGGCCACGATCATCGGGTTCGTCAACGTCGGCGGCGACTTCGGCACCTGGGTCGAAGGCGCGCTTCCCGAGGCACTGCACCACGGCAAGCCGGCCACCGAGGCGGTCGTGCTCGTGACCTCGACCGGCATGGCCCTCGGTGGCATCGCGCTCGCCGCTGCCATCTACTGGGCCGGCGTCGTCAGCCCGGAGGCGCTGCGGCAGCGCTTCGGCCCCGTCCATCGAGTCATCGACAACAAGTACTACATGGACACGATCGCCGAGGACTACATCGTCCGCGGCTTCCTCATCCGAGGCTTCGGCCGCGTCCTTCAGCTCTTCGACACGTACGTCGTCGATGGCGTGGTGAACGGCATCGCGTTTGCGACCCGGACTGCCGGGGACATCCTGCGCCGGTCGGAGTCCGGTCAGCCGCAGGCGTACACCTCTGCGATCTTCCTCGGCGTCGTCGTTGCCGCCGGGGCACTGTTTGTCCTCGCCGGTGACGCGCTCGAGATCCTGGGGCTGCAGTAATGCTGACGACGTTCCTGCTCCTCCCGGCCGTCGGCGCCGCCATCCTCCTGCTCCTGCCCGAGGACGAGCGCATCAAGCCGAGGCAGATCGCGCTGATCTTCTCCGGCCTCGCCTTCGCCGTCTCGATCGCCGTGTTTGTGATGTTCGATACGTCCGTCGAGGGCTACCAGTTCGTCGACCGCTTCGAGTGGATCAAGGCCGGCGACGTCGGCTTCTCCGTCCAGTACGTCCTCGGTGTCGACGGCCTGTCCGCGCCGATGGTGCTGCTGACCGGGTTGCTGTCCGTGGCCTCGGTGCTCGTCTCCTGGAACGTGGAACTGCGGCCGCGCCAGTACTTCGCGATGCTCCTCCTGCTGGAGACCGCCGTCGCCGGCGTATTCATGTCGCTCGACCTCATCCAGTTCTTCTTCTTCTGGGAGCTCGAGCTGCTGCCGATGTACCTCCTGATCTCGATCTGGGGGTCCGGCCGCAAGGAATACTCGGCGATGAAGTTCCTGCTCTACACCATCGCCGGCTCGGCGCTCATGGTGGTGGGCTTCCTCCTCGTTGGTCTCTCGGCCGGCACCTTCGACATCGAGGCGCTGACCGCCTCGCCGCCCGCCGACATGCTGATCCCCGCCGGCGCCGTCTTCTGGCTCATCATGGCCGCCTTCCTCGTGAAGCTGCCGGTCTTCCCCGTGCACACGTGGCTGCCCGACGCCCACACCGACGCGCCGACCGCGGTCTCCGTGATGCTCGCTGGTGTGCTCCTGAAGATGGGCGGCTACGGCATGCTGCGCATCGCCGTGCCGCTGCTGCCGCAGCAGGCCCAGGACTTCAAGGTGCTGCTCGCCGCGATCGCCGGCTTCTCGGTCATCTACGGTGCGGTGCTCACGCTGCAGCAGAAGGACCTCAAGCGCCTCGTGGCGTACTCGTCCGTGTCGCACATGGGCTACGTGCTGCTCGGCGTCGCGGCCCTCGAGTCCGTCTCGATGTCCGGCGCGGCGCTCCAGATGTTCACCCACGGCACGATCACCGGCCTCCTCTTCATCATGGTGGGCCTGGTCTACGACCGCGCTCACACGAGGCAGATCGCGGACCTCTCCGGCCTCATGCACCACATGCCGCTCATCGGCGTGGTGATGCTGCTCGCCGGCCTCGCGTCGCTCGGCCTCCCGACGATGTCAGGCTTCGTCGCCGAGCTCACGGTGTTCATCGGCTCGCTGCAGGTGCATCCCGCGGCGACCATCGCCGCCGTCTTCGGCGTCGTGCTCGCCGCCGGCTACATCCTCTGGATGGTCGAGCGCGTCTTCGTCGGCCCGCCCTCCGAGCGCTGGGCCCACCTGCCTGACGCCACCGAGTGGTGGGAGCGCACCGCCATGGCCGGCATGCTCGTCGCGATCTTCGGCGTCGGCCTCTACCCGCAGGTGCTGATGCGTGTCGTCGAGAGTGGCATCGAGCCCATCGCTGCGATCGTGGGAGCCGCCGGATGAGCACCTGGGACAGCATCCACCTCATCGGCCCCGCGCTGACGCTGTACATCGGCGCCGGCGTCGTCCTCCTCGCGGACACCGTCAATCGAGGCGCGCCGGCCCGCCAGATCACCCTCCTCGCGATCGGGATCGCCGCCCTGTACGCCGTCTGGCACGCGATGACCGGCTCCGACTCGACCGCCTTCAGTGGCGTCGTGATCATGGACAAGTTCGCGCTGTTCTTCGCCTTCCTCCTCGTGACCGTCGCCGCGGCCGTCGTCATCGCCGCCGGGGAGTGGGCAGCGAGGCTCGAGCAAGCCGGCGAGTTCTACGCGCTCCTGCTCACCTCGACCGCCTCGATGGTGCTGCTGGCGCAGGGCTACGACCTCATCCTCATCTTCGTCGCCCTCGAGACGACGTCGGTCGCGCAGTTCATCCTGGCCGGCATCGGCCGCGACGGGCGCTCATCCGAGGCCGGTCTGAAGTACCTGCTGACCGGTGCGGTCTCGGCCGCCGTGCTGCTCTACGGCTTCGCGTTCCTGTTCGGCCTCTCGGGCACGACCTCCCTCGAGGGCATTGGCGCCTACGTGCAGTCCGGCCCCGAGGACGCGCGCCTCGCGCTGCTCTTGGCCTTCGTGCTGATGGCCGCCGGCTTCGGCTTCAAGATGGCGATCGTGCCCTTCCACGCCTGGGTGCCGGACGTCTACCAGGGCGCGCCGACGGTCGTGACCTCGTTCCTCTCCGTCGCCTCGAAGGCGGCCGGCTTCGCCATCGTGCTCCGCGTCTTCTACGTTGGCCTCGGCGGCTCGGATACGTTCATCTCGCAGGACTGGGCTGTCCTCTTCGGCGTGTTCGCCGCCGTCTCGATGACGTTCGGGAACGTCGCCGCTATCCTCCAGACCGATGTGAAGCGCCTGCTCGGCTACTCGTCGATCGCGCAGGCCGGCAACATCGCCGTCGGCCTCGCCGCCGTCGCCGCGGGTAGCACGACGGGGCCTTCGGGTGTGCTGTTCTTCCTCGGCACCTACGCCGCGACGAACCTCGGCGCGTTCATCGCCATCATCGCCATCTCACAGCGCATCGGCTCCGATGACATCAAGGACTACGCGGGCCTGATGCGTCGTTCGCCGTGGCTCGCCGGCATCCTCACGCTGTGCCTCCTCTCGCTCACGGGCATCCCGCCCACCGCGGGCTTCCTCGCGAAGATCTACATCTTCAACAGCGCGATTCAGACCGGCGAGAACTGGCTCGTGGCCGTCGTGGTGGTCGCCGTCTTCAACACGGCCATCTCCGCCTACTACTACCTGCGCTGGGCGCGCACGATGGTCATGGACGAGCCCGCCGATGCCTCGGGCGTCCGCGTGACGGCGCCGATCCAGGGCTTGCTCGCGCTCGCGGCGGTCGGTGTGCTGTTCTTCGGCCTCGTGCCCACACCGCTCATCGACGCCGCTCAGCGCGCCGCCGGCGCCCTCCAGTAGCCTTCAGCCGCGGTCGCTTCATCGAGGTTGCGCGCCGCGCTAACCTCGATGCGTGAGCAACCCATCGTGAGCTACGAAGTCCTGATCGAGCTCGAGCCGGCCGAGGCCGGCGACGTCGCTGCCGATGTCGTCGATGCCCTGCACGCCGTGTGCATCGACCTCCTCGCCGCCGAGGACGCCGACCCCGCGACCGAGCTCACCATCGTCCTCAGTGGCGACCACCGCCTGCAGGCCTTGAACCGCGAGCATCGAGGCGTGGATTCGGCCACCGACGTGCTCTCGTTCCCGGCCGACGAGGGTGAGCCAATGCCCGGCGTCATCCTCGAGGACGAGACGATGCGTACGCACTACCTCGGCGACATCGCCATCTCCGTGCCGACCGCACAACGCCAGGCGACCGAGGCCGGACTCTCCCTCGAGGACGAGCTCAGCCACCTCGTGATCCACGGGCTCCTCCACCTGCTCGGCTACGACCACGAGACCGACGAGGAAGAGGCCGCGATGCGCGCCCTCGAGGAAGCCGTCCTCGGTACGCAGATCCACGCCTCGGGCGCCCACTCCCACGAAGCCTAGGGTCGAGGCGCTATCGAGCGTCCGGTTCGGGCAGTGAGGCGAGCGCGTCGCCCACGATGACGCCCGTGGCGACCGAGCCCTCGTCCCGAGGATCGAGGGCGACGACGATGTTCTCGCGACGCGCGACCCACATCTCACCGTCGAAGCACCCGAGGTAACGCTCGAGCCCGTCGTCGTTCACGCTGCCTGGGACGGGACCGTTCGAGTCCCACACCTGCGCGGCGCCCGCGCTCGACTCATACACCCACAACGCGAGCGATGCCTGGCTGCCCTCGTAGCGCACGGGGCCCGCCGGCGTGTGGTTCCAGCATTCGGTCTCCGAGCCCGCCATCGAGTACGAGAGTCCCCGTTGTTCGAGGACGCCCAGCACGTCCTCCGCGGTGTAGGGCCCCGGATCGTTCGCCGTCTGGTCCTCGTCGGCGCATGCACCGCCCGCGACCGCCACGGCGACGAGCCCGAGAACGAGGACGATGCTTCGCAACCGGATCATGGCCGCGAGTCTAGTGCCCGTGGCGATCATCGACGCGGCGGCGCTACCCTGCGCGCATGACGATGCAGCAGTCCTACGAGGTGATCGGCCACGGCTACGCGACGCGTCGCCGCCCCGACCCGCGCATCGAAGCCGCAATCGTCGCGGCGCTCGGCGACGCCCGCACCGTCCTCAACGTCGGCGCCGGCACGGGCTCCTACGAGCCTCGCGACCGCGAGGTCGTCGCCGTCGAGCCCTCGAGGGTGATGCTCGGCCAGCGCCCCGAAGGCACCCCCGCCGTCCGAGGCGTCGCCGAAGCGCTGCCCTTCGCCAACAACTCCTTCGACGCCGCGATGGCCGTGCTCACGATCCACCACTGGACCGACTGGCGTCGCGGCCTCGCCGAGATGCGGCGCGTCAGCCGCGGCCCCGTTGCCGTGCTGACGCACGATGTCGACCAGGCGCCGGCGTTCTGGCTGATGGACTACTTCCCGGCCATCGTCGAGCACGACCGCGTCCGCATGCCGCCCGTCGCCGACGTCTGTGCCGCCCTCGAGGGCGAGGCCGGCCCGGTCGAGGTGCCGTGCGACTGTACCGATGGCTTCCTCGGCGCCTTCTGGCGCGATCCAGCGCGCTATCTCGATCCGGGCGCGCGATCAGCGATCTCGGCCTTCGCGCTGCTCCCACCCGAGGACCTCCATCGAGGTCTCCATCACCTCGCCCAGGACCTGCGAGGCGGCGCGTGGCACGAACGCCATGGCGAGCTGCTCGCGCGAGACTCCCTCGACGTCGGCTACCGCCTCGTCGTCTCGCGCCCGCGCTAGCGCGTCCCGAGGCCCGAACATGCAACGAGGCGGGTCGCCCCGCCTCGGTTCGATGCTGCCGCCGCGCCCTCGATGGGCGCCGGGTTACTCGCTCTTGCGACTGCGCCGCGCCGCCGGCGTCGAACCGCCGCGCTTGTGCTGGCCGGACCGCGTGCGGGGGGTGACGTCCTTGTTCGCCGCGGTCTTGAGCTTCTTCTTGATCTGAGCCGTGTTGACCTTCTTCTGGACGTAGTCCTGGCTCTCCTGGCTCAGACGCGCGTCCGCCTCGGGTACCCGGCCCGACTCGATCTGGTTCATCGTCTGCTCGTAGAGGTAGGCCTGGCGCCACTCTTCCTTGTCGTCGTCCTCGGATGTCGCCACACCCTGGCGTGCCCATGGGTACGTGAGTCCGAGTCCTTCGACCATGCCGCCGCCGGTCTCCGGCTTGTCGGAGAGCCCCTGCGAGGTCCAGTACTTGCCCGTGTCGGGGATGCGACGAGGCAGCCCCTCGCGGTACACGTAGGCCGCAAACTCGGTCGTCATGATGCGCCGCGAATCGGCGTCGCACGCCGGGCACGGCTGCGGGTTGGAGGCCTCGCGAGCCGGGCGCAGCAACTCGAACGCGCCCTGGCACTCGTCGCAGAAGTACTCGTAAACCGGCATACACCCCTCCTCGGATCACCGTCAGTGTATAGAACGACGCCACTCGAGGCGACGGATCGTTGTATGAGCCGCTGTGAATCTCTCGAAGTTGGGCTCCGCCGGGAGTTCGTCACGCGCAGGCAGCCGCCGGCCCCGATCCTGTAAGTCGATTGAAACCGCCCTCCCCCGACGATCGTGGCACACCACCGCTCCGGCCGATGACATGCACCACACCGCAGTGGGTTGGCGGGTCCGCCGACCGAGGCTGCGCATCGACGGCTTGGAGGCCTCACGTCCTGATGACTCGTCCGATCGCAACGCGTCCCGTGTGCGTGATCTCGGGCGCGAGTGGCGGCTTCGGCCTCCCCGTCGCTGTGCAGATGGCGGCAGCCGGTTTCGACCTCGTGCTCATCAATCAGGACCGCGAACGCGGCATGCGCGCCGTCGAGGCCGTACGAGCCGAGGTGCCTCGAGCTCGCGTCGTCCACAAGTGCGTCGATCTCGCGTCGATGTCGCAGGTGCGGCGAGCGGCCGAGCAGATCGCATCCGAGTTCGCGACCGTCGACGTGCTGTTCCACATCGCCGCCACCGCAGTCCCGAGGCGTGCCTCCACCGAGGATGCCTTCGAACGAACGCTCGCTGTGAACTACCTCGCCCCGTTCTTGCTCACCCAGTTGCTGCACGACCCGCTGCGCGCCGCGCGCCAGGCCCGAGTCGTCATGTTCTCGTCCCTGGCCGAGCGGGCGTCCAGCATCGAGTTCGACGACATGGCGTTCGAGCGCGGCTACTCCGCGCACGACGGCTACGGACGGTCGAAGCTCGCACTCGTGCTGTTCGCGAATGAGCTCGGTCGCCGCTGGGCGCACGATGGCGTGACCGCGAACTGCATGAATCCGGGTTCCGCGCCGACGCAGCTCCTCGCCGATCTCTGGGCGGGCGGCTGGCGTCCCGGTGGCCGGCCTGTGCTGTGGCGATACTGGGGTCGCCGTGTGCGGCGCTGGCTGCGGGCGCTCCCGCGTGTCGTGCGGCATCCGAGGCGCGCGCTGCACAACCTGCGTAGCTCCCGATATGAGCGGGCCGCCGCCGTCGCCGTCAGGCTCGCCACGGACCCGGCGCTCGCGGGCGTCTCTGGCACGCAGTTCATCGACGACCGCGAGGTGCCCTCGTCACCGCAGAGCCAGGACCCGGCACTCGCCGCCCGACTGTGGGACGTCACCGTCGAGATGCTGAGCGACTATCTCCCGGTCACCGCGATCGCGCGCTAGACCGTCCCGTCGGTAGCGCCGTCGAGTTCGCCCTCATCGAGGTCGCCGTCCACCATCGAGGCCTCGGCGCGACGCACCGCCTCGATGAAGCGCTGGCTCTTCAGGTCGCGCTCCGCCACGGACCGCACGAGGTCGTGCATCACCCGCTCGAGGCTCGCTGCCAGCTCCGAGGTCAGGCGCACCCGCGCCACCTCCTCGTGCGGCTGACGCTGGATCGCCCGCAGCACCCGCAGCACGGTCAGATCGAGGGGCTCGGCGCCCGGCTGCCCGCTCCGACATCGAGGACAGAGCACCCCACCCGCCAGTGCGCTCCACCACACCGCCTCGGTTGCGGCGCCGCCCGGGGTCACCTCGGCGCCGCACACGACGCAGACCTCCCACTCCGGGCGGAAGCCGGCGATCTCCAGCAGCTGCATCTCGAACCAGCGCGTCAGCAGGTGCACGCCATCGCCGCGGTCGAGACGGATGAGCGTCGCATGCAGCAGGTCGTAGATCGGCCGCGCCTCGGCGTGCTCAACCGTCAGGCGGTCCGTCACCTCCACGAGGTACATCGCCGTCCCGAGGCGCGCGAGGTCCGCGCGCACGCCGTGGAAGCCCTCGACCGTTTGCGCCTGCGTCACGATGTCGAGGTTGCGGCCGTGCGCCAGCATCACGTCGACGTGCGTCGGCGGCTCGAGGTGCCCGGCCAGCTTGCTCCGCGGGCGCAGCACGCCCTTCGCCACCGCATCGATCTTGCCGTGGCCGGGCGTGAGCAGCCGCACGATGCGATCCGCCTCACCGAGCCGCCGCCGCCCGAGGACGATCGCCCGCGTGCGCGTGGTGCGCGGGACGCGTGCCGTCATGAGCGCTGTCCGAGGCTCGAGGGCCGGCTAGCGCCGGGGCCCGCGCACGTCGCGCCGATCGGGGTATTGAGACCCGGAAGCGGGCGGGCCGGCGCGGCGCGCCTTCAACCGCTCGGAGAGCCACAGCGCACCCGCGACCATCAGCCCCCACACGAACGCCCAGAGCGCCCCGTAGCGCGCGTCGCCCGTCATGGCCGTGAGTAGCACGAAGGACAGCGGGAAGACGATGTAGAAGCCCTTCCACCACCGAGGCGTCAGCATCCACGCATCGATGAAGCGACGGATCGGCCCCACTACCGCACCTCCTGCCGGTACTGCAGCGCGCGCCCCAGCGTCAGGTCGTCGGCGTACTCGAGGTCCGCGCCCGCCGGCAGCCCGCTCGCGAGGCGCGTGACGCGGATCCCGAGGGGCTGCAGCAGCCGCGCGAGGTACATCGCGGTCGCCTCCCCCTCGAGGTTCGGATTGGTCGCGACGATCACCTCGTTCACCTCGGTGTCGACGTCGCGGATGCGCGCCAGCAGCTCCGCGATCTTGAGATCCTCGGGACCGACGTTGTCCGAGGGCGAGATCACCCCGTGGAGCACGTGGAAGAGGCCCGTGAACCCCTGCGTGCGCTCGATCGCGAGGACGTCGAGCGGCTCCTCGACGACGCAGATTACGTGCCGGTCCCGCCCCGGATCGAGGCAGGTGCGGCACGGCGAGCGGTCGGCCACGTTCTGGCACCGCTCGCAGAGGACGACGCGCTCCTTCACTGCGATGAGCGCGTCAGCGAGGGCCTGCGCCTCGGCTGCCGGCGCACGCAGCACGTGGTACGCGAGCCGCTGCGCCGACTTCGGGCCGATGCCCGGCAGCCGGTGGAACGCCTCGATCAGCGCGCCGATCGGCGAACCGTCGTCACCTGGAAAAGAATGGCGCATCGAGGTCATCGAGGCGTCCCGCGTCGACGCCTAAGCACCCGAGCCACCCTCGACCGGTCGCGCGCCCTGCTTGAGCGCCTCGTCCACCAGGTGGCTGACCCCGCCTCGAGGCTTCGGCGACGGCGCCGAGCCGGCGCGCTGCAGGTCCTCCCACAGCACTAGATCGACCTCGACGGGCCGTCCCACGGTCTCGACCACGACGTCGCGGATGGCGCGCATGACCGCGCCCTCCTCCATCGTGCGCGTCTTCTCGATGAGGATCGGCGCGGAGAACCCGATCTCGACGCGATCGCCCTCGAACGACTTGATGAAGCACTGCGAGTTGAGCATCGCCCCCGCACGGTGGTGCCGCGCGCGCGCCGCCGCTCGGATGTCGTCCCACTTCGCGCGGATCGACTCCAACTCCGGCGTCACCCCGCCCGCGTCCGGCGGCGTGAACGCGGGCGCAGCAGGGGCAGCCGCCGGCGCGGGCCTCGAGGGCGCGGGCGAAGCGCCCTCCGAGGTATCCGAGGCCGCTCGTGCCGGCGCGCCCTCCGGCGGCCTCGAAGGTCGTTCTGCAGCCGGGCGTGCTTCCGGTGCGCGTGGCCCGCGCTCGCGCACCTCCTGCCGCGGTGCTTCCGGGCGGGGCGCCTGCTGGCGAGCGGGCTGTCGAGGTGGGGCGGCTGCCGCCGCCTCGCGAGGCCGTGCCGCCGCCCGGGGCGCGGCATCCGCCTCGGGTGCCGCGACCGCCGCGGGCGCGGCATCGAGGCCGACCGCCAGGCTAGCGAAGGCAATCTCCGCCGGCAGTGAGTCGTACGCATCGCCCCGGAAGTCGAGCTCCCCGAAGGCCCGCAGTGCCGCCACCACGTCATCGATGCGCGCGCCCGCGGCCAGCGCCTCGAGGCCTGCGACCTCGGCATCCGAAAGCCCGAGCTGCTCCGCGCCGCCCGCGCGCACCATCAGGACGCTGCGCAGCGCCTGGATGACCTCGCGCATGAACGCGCGGATCTCGATGCCGTCGTCGCGCGCCGAGGCCAGCACGCTCAGCCCAGCAGGCAGGTCCTTCGTGATCGCCGCTCGCGCGAGCTCGTTCGTCCGACGGTCGACGAGCAGCCCGAGGCCGGACCGCACCGCATCGAGGCTCAGCGTGCGTCCGTGGTACGCCACGGTCTGATCGAGGAGGTTGATCGCGTCCCGAAGCGAGCCGGTGCCCTCGCGTGCGATCAGCTCGAGGCCGGCGTCGGGCACCTCGATGCCTTCGCCCTCCGCGATCGTCCTCAGCCGCCCGATCGTCGCCTCGAGGTTGATGCGGCGGAAGTCGTAGCGCTGGCAGCGCGAGACGATCGTCGCGGGGATGGCGTGCGGCTCGGTCGTCGCGAGGATGAAGATGACGTGCGGCGGCGGTTCCTCGAGCGTCTTGAGCAGCGCGTTGAACGCTGCCGGCGTCAGCATGTGCACCTCGTCGATGAGGTACACCTTGAACCGCGCCGCGTTCGGCGCGTAGCCCGTCCCCTCGCGCAGGTCGCGGATCTCGTCGATGCCACGGTTCGAGGCCGCGTCGAGCTCGATGAGGTCGAGCGCCCGCCCGCTCGAGAACGCCTCGCAGGTCGCGCAGGCGTTGCAGGGCTCGCCGTCCGCCGAGGGCGCTTCGCAGTTCACCGCCTTGGCGAGCAAACGGCCGGTCGTCGTCTTCCCGGTCCCTCGAGGCCCGGAGAACAGATACGCGTGCGAGGGCGCGCCGGCGGCCACCGCGTGCTTCAGCGTCGTCGTGACCGGGTCCTGCCCGGCGACGTCACCGAAGCGCTGCGGGCGCCACTTGCGGTAGAGGACTTCCTGGCTCACACGGCTCCCCGCCGCCGGGGGATGGGCGGCCGACTCAGTCTACAGGAGCCACGACCGAGGCCGAAGCCGCGGTCGGCGGCTACGATGCCCGCTCGGCACGTCTCGAGGCATCAAGGAGCGCACATGAACGCCGGCCACGTCCGCCGCCTGTACGAGTACAACGCCTGGGCGAACCGCCGCATCCTGGAGCGCGCCGCTGAGGCATCCGAGGACGCGTACCTCGCCGAGTTCCCCGGTCTGTCGTTTGGCAGCCTGCACGGGACGCTCGTCCACCTCTTCGACGGCCAGCTGATCTGGCTCAGGCGTTGGCAGGCCGCCGGCCTCGATGGTCTCGGACCGTGGACCATCGAGGCGTTGCCCGACTTCGAGGCCGTGGCTGCCGCCGCCCCGCGGCTCGAGGCCGCCCTCGAGGCCCACGTCGCCGCCCTGACCGACGCCGACATCGAGGGCACCCTCACCTACGAGGCACCGAATGGGCAGACGTACACCGACCCACGGAGCCTGCAGCTAGTCCACCTCGTGAACCACGGGACGCAGTTCCGCGCCGAGGCGGCTGTGCGCCTGACCGCGCTCGGGCTCTCGCCCGGCAACATCGACTTCACCGTGCTCCTGCGGGGCCTGACCTAGCGGGCTGCCACCGAGTCCACCGAGTCCACCGAGGTCATCGAGGCGGAAGATCTAGATTCGCCGCCCGAAGCGCCCGCGCCGCGCCGCGCGCCGCATCCGCTGCCGCTGGATGGCCCGGCCGAGGCCCGTGCGCAGCCCACCGAGGCGTGCGCGCCCGGCCTGCAGCAGTCGCCGCCATCCGCGCCGTGATCGTCGTCGTCGGAACATCGAGTACGCCTCCCGCCATCGAGGGTGACGCTTCGAGCGCGGTGCTACGTGCGGCGCTCCAGCACGTAGTCGATCAGCCCATCGAGGGTGTCGCGCGTCTCGCTCGGCGGCAACTCGTGCAGTGCGGTCCGCGCGAGGCCGGCGAAGTGCCGCGCCGAGTCCATCGACTCCTCAAGGTAGCTCGAGGCGCGAATCTCATCGATCGCCCGCTGCAGGTTGCTGCGCCGCCGCACCCCCTCGAAGGCGCGCCGCACAGGGTTGTCCTCGGGCGAGGCCTGCATGTAGAGGATGGTCGGCAGCGTCAGCGTCCCGGCGAGCAGGTCGGATCCGACCGGCTTGCCCATCTCCTCGGCCGTCCCCGAGAAGTCGAGGACGTCATCGACGATCTGGAACGCCATCCCGAGGGACTCGCCGTAGCGACGCATCGGCTCGACGGTCGACTCGGGCGCGCCCGAGACGATTGCGCCGTTCTCGGCCGCGGTCGCAAACAACGAGGCCGTCTTGCCGTAGATGCGGTCGAGGTAGCGCTGCACGTCCTCCGAGTACTCGAAGGCCGCCATGTCCTGCTTCAGCTCGCCGTTCGCCATGATCCCGAGGGTCGCAGCGAAGTTGCGGATGACGCGGATGTTGCCCGTCCGCGCCACGAACTCGGCGGCGTGGGCGAACATGTAGTCGCCCAGCATCACGCTCGAGGCGTTGTTGAACAACGCCGCTGCCGTCGGCTTCCCGCGCCGCTCCGGCGCGGCATCGATGACGTCGTCGTGCACTAGCGTCGCCGTGTGCAGCAGCTCCACGCTCGAGGCCAGTGGCACGAGCCGCTCAAGGTCGTAGTCCCCGTGTGTCCCCGCCAGCAGCGCGATCGCCGGGCGCATGCGCTTGCCGCCGCCACTCAGGCTCGAGGTGAGCATGCGCGACAGCCACGGCTGCTCGACCTTCGCAATCGAGTGCAGCATCTCGTCCACCAGCGGCAGGTCGCCCGCCACCGGCCCGTACAGCTCGCGCGTCATCGAGGCCGGCGCGGGCTGCGGCGAGGCGGCATGCACCACGGTCGGCGGGTGCGCCAGCCAGAGCGCGAGGTACACCAGCGCGCCGAGGCCCGCCGTCAGCACCGTCGCCAGCACGGCCAGCGTGCGAACGGCCCACGGGTCGAGGTCGAGACGCGTGGCGACACGCGAGCAGACGCCCGTGCCCCATCGATCCTCGTACCGCAGCCTGCTCATCGTCCGATTCCGAACCGGCTCCGCGCTCGATCCTTCGATCGCGCACGGGACCGCTACGCGCCTGAAATATCGATTCGGAGCATACCGCGCGGCGACGGCACGCGCCCCCGCGCCGCCGACCGCGCCTCGAGGACGCCAGAATTGTCAGGAATCGCGCGGCGCTGACACCGAGGCAGGTGGGGACTCTCGAGGGCGGCGCTCAGAACTCGACGCCGAAGAACCGCCCCGCATTCGAGGTCGTCTCGCGTGCGACCTCATCGACGCCACATCCGCGCAGCTCGGCCACGAACCGTGCCGTCTGCGTCACGAGCGCCGGTTCGTTGCGCCCGCCTCGGTAGGGCTGCGGCGTCAGGTACGGGCAGTCGGTCTCGACGACGATCGATGACAGCGGCAGCTCGCGCGCGACTTCCTGCCCGCGCTGGTTGTTCGAGTAGGTGACCGTCCCCGGCACCGAGATCACGAAACCGATATCGACATAACGACGCGCGAGCTCGAGCGACCCGGCGAAGCAGTGCATCATCCCGATCTCGCGCCCAGGTCCGAGGTACCGCCCGAAGCGCCGCGACCACGCCTCGAGGACCGCGAAGCACTCCTCGTCTGCGTTCCTCGAGTGGATGACGACGGGCAGCTGGTGCTCTGCGGCGAGCTCTAGCTGCCACTGGAACGAGGCGTACTGCTCCTCGGGTGGGGAGAGGTTGCGGAAGAAGTCGAGCCCGATCTCACCCACGGCCACGAACCCGCCGTCGCTCACCAGCCGCTCGAGGCCCGCGCGCTCCGCCTCGAGGTGCTTCGCCTCGTGCGGGTGCAGCCCCGCCACCGCGTGGATCCGCGAATCGCGCCGCGCCAGGTCGAGGGCGCGCAGGCTGGTATCTGTCGAGGTTCCCACCTCCACGACCCCCGCGAGCCCGGCCGCCCACGCCCGCTCCATCACCGAGGCGTAGTCACCCTCGAACTCCCGCGACCACGTATGCGCGTGCGCATCCACGACCCCTACCTCGATGCGCTCCACCGAGGGCTCACCCCGTCTCGAACTCACCCCTGTGCCTCTCTCAGCGTCCCCGAAGGTCGCTACAGTCGCGGCATGATCCGTGTCGAATCCACGGCCGATGCCTCCATCTTGCCTGCCGTGCTCGACATCCTCCACCTCGCCTTCGCCGCGCAGGACGGCCGCGTCGACCCGCCTTCGAGCGTCGCCCGCGAGACCATCGAGACGCTGACCACGAAGCTCGAGGCCGAGACACTCCTCATCGCACGAGACGACGACGGTACGCCAGTCGGCTGCATCTTCTTCAAGCGCCTCTCCGAGGACGAGGGCTACATCGGCCGTCTCGCCGTCCACCCGGACCACCAGCGTCAGGGCATCGCCCACTCCCTCATCGAAGCCAGCATCGAGGCCGCTCGTGAAGCAGGCGTCGGCCGCCTCGGCCTCGACACCCGCATCGAGCTCACCCAGAACCACGCCCTCTTCCGCCGCCATGGCTTCGAGGTCACCAGCGAGCACCGCCACCCCGGCTACGACCGCACGACCTACCTCCACATGGAGCGTGCCCTGTAGCCCTCGTCGGGGTCGGTGGGAGAAATCGAGGCGCGACTCGCCCACATCGATGCGCGCGTGGCACACTCCATCGATGCAGGCCGACACGCTCATCTTCGACCTCGATGGCACCCTCTGGGATACGAACGCCACGTGCGCCATCGCCTGGAACCGCGTGCTCGCCCGCCTCGAGGTCGATCACCCACCTGTCACCGAGGCGCAGGTACGCGCCGTCGCCGGCCGCTCCCACCGCGACGCCATCGCCGTCGCCTTTCCCACGATCGAGGACGAAGCGCTCCTCGACCGCATCAGCGCCGAGACCGAGCTCGAGGACAACATCGCCCTCGCCGAGGTCGGTGGGAGACTCTTCGAGGGCGTCCTCAACACCATCCCCCGCCTCGCCGAGGCCTACCGACTGATGATCGTGAGCAACTGCCAGGCCGGCTACATCGAGGTCTTCCGCACGACCAGCGGCCTCGATGCCCACTTCGAGGACCACGAGTGCTGGGGCAACACCGGCCGCACCAAGACCGAGAACCTCGCCCTGATCATCGAGCGCAACGAGGTCGCACGGCCGGTCTTCGTCGGCGACACGACCGGTGACCTCGAGGCCGCGCGCAACAACGAGGTCCCCTTCGTCCACGCCGCCTACGGCTTCGGCACCGTCGAGGCCCCCGACGCCACCATCGACGCCTTCCCCGAGCTGGTCCCGCTGCTCACCCGATAGTCCGCCCCCGGCGCATCGAGACCGTCACCGAGGCGGGGATGCCCACTCCGAGGCCGGAAGGGGGTCTGGGGCGCAGCCCCCAGGTTCCGAAGGGTGGGCGGGTGGGCCATTCCCCGAAGGGGAAAGCACAGACGGCCCCGCAGGGGCCGTCCGCATCTCCGAGCCGAATGTCGAGGCGCGCTCGTCGCCATCGAGGCCCCACGCCTCACCGCCCGAGCCGCGACTCCTCCTCGTCGACGAGCGAGTCGTCGAGCTTCTTGTACAGCGGCTTCGGCTCCGGCAGCTCGGTACCCGCCGTCACTGAGGTCCGCTGCCATCCCGCCGCCTGGATCTCGCCCTCGTGGCCGCAAAGGCGCCACGCCTCGGGCGACGTGAACGGGAGGAACGGCTGCAGCAGCGTCGCCAGGCCGCTGACCACGTTCACCGCCACGTGCAGCGTCTCCGCCGCGTGATCGCGGTCTTGCTTGACGGCCACCCACGGCGCGCGCTCATCGAGGTACTGGTTGGCCCGCTGCGCCACGCCCATCGCAGCACTCAGCGCGGCCCGCAGCTGCACCCGCTCGATATGCTCGCCCACGGCCTCGAACGCCGCATCGACGGCTTCGAGCATCGAGGTCGACTCGGGCGCCAGCGTCGAGGGCGCCTCGGGCACCCGCCCATCGAAGTTGCGGCGCGTCATCGTCAGCACGCGGTTCACCAGGTTGCCCCAGCGCGCCACGAGCTCGTCGTTGTTGCGACGCACGTACTCGGCCCACGTGAAGTCGGAGTCCGAGGTCTCCGGCATGATCGCCGTCAGCACGTAGCGCAGCGGGTCCGGGTCGTGCCGGTCGAGGTAGTCCGGCATCCACACTGCCCAGTTGCGGCTGCTGGAGGCCTTCGAGCCCGACATCGTCACGTACTGGTTCGCCGGCACGTCGTACGGGAGGTTCAGCCCGCCGTAGCCCATCAGCATCGCCGGCCAGATCAGCGTGTGGAACGGGACGTTGTCCTTGCCCTGGAAGTAGAACCCCCGTGCCGCCGGGTCGGTCCACCACGACTCCCACGCCGAGGCGTCACCCGACATCGAGGCCCATTCCTTCGAGGCCGAGAGATACCCGATCACCGCCTCGAACCAGACGTAGATGCGCTTCGCCTCGTAGCCCTCGAGGGGGATCGGCACGCCCCACGCGATGTCGCGGGTGATCGCTCGATCGTGCAGCCCCTCCCGCAGCATGCCGAGGGAGAAGTTCTTCACCGCAGGGCGCCAGTGCTCCTGCGGCTCGATCCACTCCGTCAGCCGCTCGTTGAACGCCGACAGCTTGAGGAAGAAGTGCGTCGAGGGCCGCGCCTCGGGGATCGCGTCGCTGAGCTTGGAGCGCGGGTTCAGCAGGTCGAGGGCGTCCATCGTGCGGCCGCAGTTATCGCACTGGTCGCCGCGCGCCCCCTCGTAGCCGCAGTGTGGGCACGTGCCCTCGACGTAACGGTCGGGCAGGAAGCGCCCCACCGAGGGGTCGAACAGCAGCGTCTGCTCGGCCTCGTAGAGGTAGTCGTTCTCGAGGAGCCGCGTGAAGATGTCCTGCGTCACCTCGATGTGGTTCGGCGTGTCCGTGTGCGTGAAGAGGTCGAACGAGATGCCGAAGCGGTCGAACGTGTCGAGGAACGACGCGTGGAACCGCTCGAAGACCGCCGTCGGCGTCGTGCCCTCGGCTTCGGCGCGCACGGTCACCGGCGTGCCATGCGAGTCCGAGCCCGAGACCATCAGCACGCGGTTCCCGCGCATGCGGTGGTACCGCGCGAAGATGTCCGCCGGCAGGTACGCGCCTGCCACCTGCCCCATGTGCAGGTCGCTGTTCGCGTACGGCCACGCGACGGCTACGAGGATGGTCTCGGGCGAATCTGGCATCGAGGCGGAATGCTAGCACCAACCCGCCCCACGCCCCATGAGGGAAGAGGGCTACGAGGCGCCGGCTACGAGGGCAGGATCACCCGTCCGAGCGCCATCACACCAAGGGCGATCGGGAACGAGAGCAGCGCGACGACCAGCATCGGCAGCACCGCCTCGCCGCGTGACATCTGGCGCCGTCCCGCCTGCCGAGCGTCCGGCCGCCGCCCACGCCAGATCAGCGAGACCACCGCAGCGACGAAGCCCCACACGAGGACTCGGCCGAAGTCGACATCGGGCACGCCCGCGGCATCGAGGCCGATGGGCACCAGCACCGCGGCGCCGAGGATCCTCGCCGCGAGCGGCCACCCGAGGCGGATCGCCACCGCGAGGTTCCGCCCCATCTGCCGCACCGGCGAGTTCCAGTGCTCATCGAGCCAGGGTTGGTCGAACATCGCCACCACCTCCGTAACTCCATTCAGCGTACGCCCGCCCCGTCTAGCCCAATCTGAGTGCCAGCTTGAGCCGGCTCGAGTGTCGATGCCGCAACGGCATCGTCATTCGGGCGCCACGGCGCGGACGATCGCCGCCGCCCCGACAACGACCACGACGATGAGCACAGCCAGCGCGAGTCCCGGGAGCGTTCCTTCCCCTGGCCGGAGCGTGCGTCGACCCGCTTGCCGCGCGTCAGGGCGACTCCCCCGCCAAGCGACCCACCCCATGGCACCGAGCACCCCGGCCATGAGCAACCTTCCGCCGGCGGCACTTGGCGTTCCGAGCGCCGCCAGCACTCCGATGGCGAGGATCGTCAGACCGAGGACGACGCTCGCGCCGAGGCAGCCGAACCGCACGCCGATTTGGGCGTTGAGCGCCATCTGTCGCGCAGGGTCCGACCAGAGTCGCCGCCGACGGTTCTTGTTCACGGGTCCTCTCGGCACCTGGCTCGAGTTTCGGTCCTAGTCCGCGGCATTAGCCAGCTCCTCGTCGAGGCGCTCGTACGTCTCGCGCATCCCGTCCTCCATGCCGCCCGCGATCATCCCGTCGCGCGCCTCCGTCGAGGAGAACTCGGAGACCACCGTCATCCGCGTGCGCCCACCGAGGTCCTCGAGGGTCATCGTCTCCACCGAGACCTCGCCCGGCGCCCCCTCGAACTCGAAGGTCTGCACCACCCGCTCGCCCGGTACGATCTCCCGGTATTCGCCGTGGAAGACGAACTCGTTGCCCGCGTCGTCGATGTTGCGAGCCTGCCAGCCGCCTCCCACGCGCACGTCCATCCGGTCCACGACCGTCTGGTACCGCCGAGGCCCCCACCATCGAGGCCACGTCTCCGGATCCGTCATCACGCGGTACACCAGCGCCGGCGGCGCATCGAACTCCCGCGTGATCCGGATCGTCAGCCCGCCCGGCTCCGCCGCCACCGTCAGCGTGTCTGCCGTGCTCGCCATTCCGAACCCCCTCGTGCACTGCTTCGAACGTCGATGTCTCGAGGTCACGCGTTCGCCAGCGCCGCCTCCAGCTTCTCGAGGGCCTGCGCCCAGCCGCCCATCGCGCCCTCGGCCATCTCCGGACTCGGCCAGCCGACCTGGCGCACCGAGACGCGCGTCCCGCCGTCCGGTGCATCGGCCAGCTCCACCTCGACCGTTGTCTCGAAGGAGGGCATGCCCGGCTCACCGGCCGGAGACTGCGTCATCACGATGCGCTCGAGCGGCACGATCTCGACGAACGTCCCCACGAGGCCGTACGTCTGCCCGCCCGGCCCCCGCATCTCGAGGCGGTAGGGCGCTCCCTCGCGGAACTCGAACTCACAGACCGGCACCTCGAACCCCGCCGGCCCAAACCACCGCGCGAACTGCGGAGCGTCGCTCCACGCCCGCCAGACCAGCACCCGAGGTGCCTGGATCACCCGCTCGACCATGGGCTCGGCCGTCGCGCCTCGATCACTCGCCATTCCGGTCCCCCTCCGCCTGCTCCTGCTGCTGCAACTCGGTCAGGAAGTCGTCCAACCGACCCAGGCGCTCCTCCCAGAGCGCTCGATACGGCTCCATCCAGTCCGCCGCCGCCTTCAGGCCACGACCCTCGAGGCGGCAGGGTCGCCACTGCGCGTGTCGCCCGCGCGTGATCAGCCCGGCCCGTTCGAGCACCTTCAGGTGCTTCGAGACCGCCGGCAGCGTCATCTCGAACGGCTCAGCCAGCTCGGTCACCGAGGCCTCGCCGCGCGCTAGCCGCTCGAGGATCGCCCGCCGCGTGGGGTCCGCCAGCGCTCCGAACGTCGCGCTCAGCGCGTCCGGCTCGCCCTCCCGAGGCTTCGCTGCTGTCACCGTCGTCACATCGAGGTCCTTACTTCACCAATTAGTTAGATAACCTATGGGTGAAATATAGCGCGCTCGGCGGCCGCGTCAACCCTGCCGTCACGGCAGCCTCCGAGGCGAATTCAGAATCGAGGCGTGCTCGCCGGCTCCGAGCCGCGCCACGGGCCGAGGGTTTGACCCTGCCCGGAGACCGCACGTACCCTGATCGGAACATCGATTCCGTGATCGGGGTGGCGGGACCTCCCATGATCAACGGCCCGAGAACGCACCCCACCGGCGACGGCGGGGTGCGTGCGTTTACTCCCCGTTCGATCCAGCCAGCGGCCCCGGACCCCCTCCGACTGATCCCCGGAGCATCCGAGACCAGCGCAGCACTTGGGAGACGCCAGTGACCATCCTCGACCAGGCCATCTCTGCTCAGGTCGCCGCTTCGTCCGGCGTCCAGCGCAAGACCCTCGAGCACGTCTGGGGCTTCGACGATGTCGCCATCGTCCCCGGTGCCGTCACCACCAACCCTGAGCTGGTGGAGCTGGACTTCGAAATCGGCGGCGTCCATCTCGATATCCCCGTCATGGCTTCGGCCATGGACGCGGTCGTCGACCCCCACTACGCCGCCGAGCTGTCAAAGCGAGGCGGCGTCGGCGTTCTGCACCTCGAAGGCGTGCAGACCCGCTACGAGGACCCCAGCGCCGCCCTCGATGAGATCGCAGCCGCCGAGGGCCTCGAGTCCACCGCCGTCATCCAGCGCATCTACGCCGAGCCCATCAAGGAGCACCTCGTCGCCCAGCGCATCGAGGAGATCAAGGCGCTCGGCGGCATCGCCGCTGTCTCGGCCACCCCCCAGAACACGAAGCGCTTCGCCCCCATCGCCAAGGAGGCCGGCGTCGACATCTTCGTCGTCGCCTCGACCGTCACCACCGCGCGCCACATGTCGAGGTCGCTCAAGGGCCTCCAGCTCGACGAGCTCGTCGAGCAGATGGCGCCGGTCCCGATCGTCGTTGGCAACACCGTCGACTTCCAGGCGACGTTGGAGCTGATGGAAACCGGCGTGCACGGCATCCTCGTGGGCGTCGGCCCGGGTGCCGCCTGCACCTCGCGCGAGGTCCTCGGCGTCGGCATGCCGCAGATCTCCGCCACCATCGACACCGCGTACGCACGCGACATCTTCTTCGAGCAGACCGGCCGCTACGTGCCGATCATCACCGACGGCGGAATCCGCACCGGCGGCGACGTCTCGAAGGCGATCTGCGCAGGCGCCGATGCCGTCATGATCGGCTCGCCGTTCGCCGGCACCCTCGACGCGCCCGGGCGCGGCTTCCACTGGGGCATGGCTACCCCGAGCGCCGTCCTCCCCCGAGGCGTGCGCGTCGAGGTCGGTCGCAAGGTCTCGCTCGACCAGCTGCTCTTCGGCCCCACCTCGAGGACGGACGGCACCGAGAACCTGATGGGTGCCCTCAAGACCTCGATGTCGACGTGCGGCGCACTCAACATCCGCGAGTTCCACGACGCCCGCATGGTCGTCGCCCCGGCTATCAAGACCGAGGGCAAGATCTACCAGATCGCCCAGGGCCGAGACCGCTAGTCCCCAGACCCACGCAGCACCAGCGAGGCCGCCCACCCGGGCGGCCTCGCTGCGTCCGTACGCGGTCCGTTGCGCTCGGGAGCAATCCCCGAGGTCTCAGCGTCGGCGCAGCGCCTCGCTCAGCTGCAGCACCGCCATGATCGGCAGCGCGAACGCCGCAACGATCGCCACGAAGAAGAACACCGCCTCCTCGAAGTCGAACAGCCCGTACACCACGTTGTGCAGCACCGCCGAGGCCACGCCGATCGCGAGGACGAGGCCGATCCCGCGCCAGCCCGCGAACCATCGAGTGCGCCGCAGCCCGACGGCCACGCCCGCCGCCACCGCGACGAAGGCCATCAGCACCAGCAGCGTTCCGGGACCGTCCATCATCGAGGCCCTTCGACGTCCCGGGGCTTTCGAGGCCGGCTAGCTGCCGACCTCGACGAGCGTCCCGCCGTCGACGCGGAACTGGCGCGTGACAGGCACGCTCGGCGCCTCCGCGAAAGGCGCGCCTTCGGGCCGGTCGAGGTACACGACCGTGATCACCCCGTACTGGATCGAGATCGACGTCACGTCGATGCGGTCACCGAGGAGGATGCTGCCCGCGTGTACCGGCAGCCCGTTCTCGGCCAGCAGCGCCGCCACCTCGTAGAAGGAGCCCGTGCCACCGCCGCTCGAGACGAGGATGACCGCCGCATCGAGGTCCGCGTCGCCGTTCAGGTCCCCGAACACCGTCCTCGAGATCTGCACCGTGTTCATCGAGGCCGAGCCCGGCGCCGCCGGCTCCGAGAAGCGACCGTCCTGCAGCTGCGCGGTCCCGCCGTTCGCGAACTGCGTCGTGACCGAGGCGTTGTTCACCAGCTGCACCGTGAGGGAGTTCGCCGTCGCGAGCTGGCAACGCACGAAGAACGCCGTGTTCGCGGCGAGCGTAGTCGGGAACACGGCGTTCACCGCGTCAGGCGCACCCTCGATGTGCACGCGCCACTGGTTCTGCTCGATCACGGCCAGTGTTTGCACGTCGCAGCCCTGTACCGCGAGCGCGCCGCGCACCTCGACCGCGTTCGTCTCGCGCGCCGTCACCATCAGCCCGATGCCGCCTGGCCCGGGCGACTCGCCCACTACCGTTGCGCCCTCCTGCGCCCGCGCCTCCGTGGCACCGACGAGCGCGACGAACGCCGCCGCCGCCACAAGCATCAGTCCTGCACCGACCCACCGAGCCACGATTCCCCCGCTCCCGCGCTTCGCTACCGACCCACCCTATCCCGAGGCACGTCGCCCGCCCCCACCCGATGGTCCTCCCCCGTCGAGGCCCTCCGCCGCTGACCGGTAGCTCGAGATACCGAGGTCTTCGCGTCGCAGCACGACCCCGTCGCTCCGGACGAGGCGCCGATCCGTGCGCACGCGAATCTCGCCGTTCGCCGCGGCCAGCAGGGTCACTTCGAGCTTCCACGTGGCCGGCACCGGCTCCGTGGCCCACATCGACGCCTGGACGCCCACGTCGTCGGCGTCCACGTGAAGGCGTATCGCTGCCGGCCCATCGTTCCGAAAGCGAAGGTCGATGTACCCGTACTCGATCGTCGCGTCGCGACCGAGCTCGAAGTAGCGATCCGGACCGTAGCTATCGACGCTGTGGGGGCGCCGCTCGACAACGGTTGCGCCGCTCAGCAGCGCGGCGTTGTAGACGACGGTTGAAACCAGGCAGATGGCGCCGCCCACGTCCCACGTCAGCCGGCCGTTCCGGAGCGCCGCGGCCTCCATGTAGCCGCGCTTCATGGTGGGCCGGCCCGCTGCCCGCCACAGCGACCAGGTCTCGCCGGGCTCGATCACCCAGCCATCGAGGGCGGTGCGAGGAGTCGCATGTTCCGTCGCTTGGCGGCGCCAAACTGCTCCTGCCCCGCGTAGTCGGCGATCGAGAGCTCATAACGCGACACCTCGACCGGCATGATCACGGAGCCTGAGGTCCGAGGCGATGCGAACTGCACCCCATCCAGTCGGTCGCGCAACGCGCGGCGTGCGAGGACCGCCCCGAGTCGTGGCTCGGATGGGATCCACGCGCGTCCGGCACGCCTGGCCAGGGTGACGGCTGACATATCACGCAAAGGATACGTCCGGCGGCGAAGCCTGTGGCACGGCCTGGTCGGGCCGCTCGACGCCACTTCGCCCTCAGCGCTCACGCCGATCGTGGCGACACTGACTTCGGTCCGCGAGCCCGACGTGCGTGGAGATTGAGATGGAGACACAAACGCGCGCCGCTCCACCTCACAATCGAGTCAATCAAGTCCGAATCTGGAATCGCCCGCGCCGACCGAGGAACAATCGAGACAATCAAGTCCGCGAACCGTCGAGGTGCCTAGTACCCCTGCCGTACCTCGACGACTCGCCGCGTCCCACCGAGGTCACGATGCATCCGCACATCGAGCGCTGCGCCCCCGTCGAGCGCCTCCCGCAGCAGGTCCGCGGCGAAGGGCGCCTGCCCCGACCCCACCTCGACCAGCACCGCCCGAGGCCCGTCGACGAGGTGCTCCGGCAGCTGCGCCGCCAGCCGTCGATAGAGCTCCAGCCCGTCGAAGCCGCCGTCGACCGCGAGCGCCGGCTCGAAGTCTCGAATCGCCTCCGGCAGCGCCTCGACCTCGTCCGAGGGGATGTACGGCAGGTTCGCCGCCACCACATCGAGGGGCTCCGGCACCGCCTCCAGCAGGTCGCCTGCCAGCAGCACCACGCGCGTTTCGAGGTCGAATCGACGCCGGTTGCGCCCCGCCCACTCCAGCGCCGCCGTCGACGCATCGAGGCCGAAGACCTTCGCCGTCGCCGCGTGCCGCCCCACGGAGAGCGCCACCGCCCCGCTGCCCGTCCCGACGTCCGCCACCCGCACGACGCGTCGAGCGTTCGGATGCTCCCGAATCGCCGCCAGCGTCGCCTCGACGAGCGTCTCCGTCTCCGGCCGCGGCACGAGGCAGCCCGGCCCCACCTCGAACGTCAGCCCGTAGAACTCGCGCCGCCCGAGGATGTACGCCAGTGGCTCGTGCCCCAGCCGCCGCTCAAGGAGCGCCTCGAAGCGCTCGAGCACCGCGGGCTCCGGCACTTCGGACCCTGCGGCCAGCACGTGCACCCGGTCGATGCCCGCCGCCTCGGCATAGAGCAGCTCCGCCTCCAGCCGCCCCTCATCGAGGTCGTCGGCACACCGCTCGTCCACGAGCCGCCGCGCCGCCTCATGCAGCCGCCCCGCGATCCGAGGCGGCATCAGCGCGACACCCGTCGTGCGCTGAGCGCGACTGCGACGACGAGCGCGCTGAGCGCAACAACGAAGATCGGGCTGCCGGAATCGCGACCCTCGCTCGCATCGAGCAGCCCGGCGCCCCCCGCAGCCGGCGGAACGAGATCTGACGATGCCGCCTCGAACCGCCCGATCGCATCGAGGACCACCGGGTCGTCCGCCGATACGCCGATGCCGAACACCAGCAACCGATTCGTGTGCAGCGTGCCATCCGGCTGTCGAACGAGGCCTGCGACCCAGTACTGCCCGCGGGGGTCCGCATCGAGGGCGCCGCAGGCCCCGCCGCCCCCGCTGAACACCAGCTCGTCGAGGTGCGCGTCGTCCCAATTCGCCTCGGCCACGCCCGGGCCGAACTCCGCGCTCGCAACATCGAAGGCAGTGAACGTGGCCGGCCCGGCGCCCTTCATGTACCGGTCGACCTCGAACGTCATCCGAACGGCGACCGTCCGAGGTGTCCCGACGCCCTCAACTTCCGGCGCGAGCGCGAGGTCGACCACGCGTCCCGCGATGATCACATCCGCCGCAGCCGCGGGCTCGCCGTCGCCGCTGCACGCAAACGCCAGCCGAGGTTCGGCCAGTCCCACCAGCAGTCCAACAACGCCACCGAGAGCGAGGAAGGCTCGGCTTGCCGAGCGGAAACGAGTTATCTGAATGAAGCCCGGGGGCGAAGCCCCCGGAGAAGGGGCGCGTGGGCGGGCACGCCGCGCCGCAGGCGCGTCCATGTCCGAGGTCAGGCCGACGCCTGAAGGAGGCGCGCCTGCTCGTCGAGGGCGACCGCCTCGATCAGTCCCTCGATGTCCCCGTCCATCACTCGAGGCATCCCGTGCACGGTCATGTTCACACGGTGATCGGTCACGCGGTCCTGCGGGTAGTTGTACGTGCGGATCTTCTCGGAGCGTTCGCCGGAGCCCACCTGCGCGCGGCGCGTCCCGGCGAGCTCGGCGTCCTGCTTCTCGCGCTCGATCTCGTACAGCCGCGCGCGGAGGTGCGCCTCCGCCTTCGCGCGGTTCTTTGCCTGCGAGCGCTCGTCTTGGCAGGTCACCACGATGCCCGTCGGCTCGTGCGTCATCCGCACCGCCGTCGCCACCTTGTTCACGTTCTGCCCGCCGGCGCCACCCGAGTGGAAGATGTCGATGCGCACGTCGTTCCAGTCGATGTCGACGTCCACCTCGTCGACCTCCGGCAGTACCGCCACGGTCGCCGTCGAGGTGTGGATGCGGCCCTGCGATTCGGTCTCCGGCACGCGCTGCACGCGGTGCACGCCGGACTCGTGCTTCATGTGGCGGTAGGCGTCCTGCCCGTGCAGCTCGAACGCGATCTCCTTGTAGCCCCCGGCCGACGCCTCCGAGGTGTTGATGACCTCGGTCTTCCAGCCGTTGCGCTCGGCGTAGCGGACATACATCCGGAAGAGGTCCGCCGCGAACAGCGCGGCCTCCTCGCCGCCCGTCCCCGAGCGAATCTCGACGATCACGTCCTTCTCGTCGGCCGGGTCTCGAGGCAGCAGCGCCACCTTCAGCGCGGCATCGAGGCGCTCGAGCTCCGGCTCCAGGCGCTCGACCTCCTCGCGGCCGAGCTCCCGCTCGTCCTCGTCACCGCTCAAGGCCATCGCGCGCGCATCCTCGAGGGCGGTCGCTGAGTCGCGGTACTCGCGGAAGAGCGCCACCACCTGCTCGAGCTGCGACCGCTCGCGCCCAAGCTCCGCCATCCGACGGTGGTCGCTCACCACCTCGGGATCCCCGAGGAGGCGCGTCACCTCCTCGAAGCGAGCTTCAATCTCGGCCAATCGTTCGAGCATGGAGCCAGTCTAGCAGCGCCGTGATTCGGGACCATCGTGCGGATCCTGACGCGCTGCCGCCGACGCCCGCGGGTGCGAATCGCCGAGCGGCCTCGATGAGGTAGCGCCGTCGGCGATCTTCGATCGCTGCCGGGCCACGAGGCTCGCCCGGCTTCGCCGGCATCCAACGAATGAGGTCCGAGAATTCGTCAGGGTGCCCGAACTCACAGAAGAGCAACTCGAATCCATCGAGTCCATCGGGCCAGTCTGGTATGCGGGCGAGCTCGGCGGTCCAGTAGGCCGAAGCGAGGTACAGCCAGACGCCCGCGGGAGAGTCGCCCAGCACCGATCCGGATTCGTGGACGTGGGATTCGTCCGAGACCGCCAAGGAACGCTCGCCCGCCGCCGCCCGTATCGCCTCCAAGGCGGCCGCTTGATCGGGTCCCGTGCTGCCGGCGGCCACGAGCGCGATGGCATCAGACTCGGCCAGCCAGCCGCGGGATACGCCGAAGACCAGGACCGGGACATCGAGGCGCGCACGTCCTTGCAGGAAGTCTGCGGGGATCTCGAAGGGGACCGAGGACCGCAGCAATCGCTTCACACCCCGGTGAGCGCGGCCACTACCTCGTCGATGCGCATCTCGCGCTGGTCGCCGCCATCGAGGGGCTTCACCTGCACCAGGCCCTCAGCAGCCTCGCGGTCGCCCACGATGAGCGCGTAGCGCGCACCCGAGGCATCTGCCGACCGCAGTTGTGCCCGCATCGAGCGTCCGGTCGTGCCGCTGCGAACCGACAGCCCCGCCTCGCGCAGCATCGAGGCGAGACGCGCGGCGGCGACCGCTCCTGCCTCGCCGAGCGGCACCGTGACCGCGTGGAGGCTCGCATCCACGCCTTCGACGCCCCGTTCGCGCAGGTTCAGCATGATCCGCTCGAGACCGCTGGCCCATCCCGTGCCGGGCGTATGAGGCCCGCCCAGCGACTCGATGAGTCCGTCGTAGCGCCCCCCGGCGCCGATGGTTGACTGCCCGCCCGCGTCGGCCGGCTCGAACTCCCACACCGTGTGGGCGTAGTAGTCGAGGCCACGCACGATGCGCGTGTCCACCTCGAACGCGACCTCGAGGCCTGTGAGCAGCGCCTGCACACCCTCCCAGTGCGCGCGATCCTCCTCCGAGAGGTGGTCGAGGATGCTCGGCGCATCGAGGACCGCCGGGTGTCCGGCGTCCTCCTTCGAGTCGAGGATGCGCAGCACGTTCGTGTCGAAGCGGCGCTGCGAGTCCGGCGACAATCCCTCGAGGTGCGGCAGGAAGTGCTCACGCAGCACCGCCTCGTAGCGATGCCGCGTCTCCGCCGTCCCGATCGAGTTGATGCGCAGCGTCAGGTCGCCGAGGCCCAGCGCTTCGTAGATCGACCGCTGCAGGTCGATCACCTCCACGTCCGCCGCCGGCGAGGGGTCGCCGATGCACTCGACGCCGAACTGGAACAGTTCGCGGTAGCGCCCGGCCTGCGGGCGGTCGTAGCGGAAGAAGGGCCCCCAGTAGAACAGTCGCACCGGCTGCGGCCTCGAGGCCATGCCGTGCTCGAGGTAGGCACGCGCAACCGCCGCTGTGCCCTCGGGCCGCAGCGCGAGGCGCCCGCCGCCTCGGTCCTCGAACAGGTACATCTCCTTCGAGACGATGTCCGAGTCGTCGCCCACCGTGCGCAGAAAGACCCCCTGGTCCTCGACGATCGGCGTGCGGATGAGGTGGTAGTCGAACGAGCGCGCCACACGCGTCGCGGTGTCGATGACGTGCTGCCAGAGCGCCTCGTCCTCCGGTAGGAGGTCGTTCATGCCTCGAGGTGCCTGCAGGTCGGCCATGCGGCGAGTCTACGAGCGCCCCGATCGGGCGGCAATTGAGTCGCTCCCGAGGCGCCGCGAACCCTGATGCGAGCTCGAATCCCCTCGTGCTAGCCTGCATCGAGGTGGATTAGACACATGGTTGTCTCCGAGCAGGCGCCCGCGGGCGTCCGCGAGTTGTTCCGCTCCCTGAACGAGTACCTCCCGCCCGAGCGCGTCGAGGCCATCGAGCGTGCCTACGAGTTCGCGAACGAGTGCCACGAGGGCCAGCTCAGGCGCTCCGGCGAGCCCTACATCACCCACCCGGTCGCCGTTGCCAGCCTCGTCGCCTCGTTGCACATGGACCCCTCCACGGTGTCGGCCGCGCTCTTGCACGACGTCGTTGAGGACTGCGACGTCACCTCCGAGGACATTCGACACCGCTTCGATCCCACGATCGCCCATCTCGTCGAGGGCGCGACGAAGATCGAGCAGATCCACGTCCTCGACACCGCCCAGGCCGACGCCGAGACGCTGCGCAAGATGTTCGTGGCGATGGCGGAGGACGTGCGGGTCGTGATCATCAAGATCGCGGACCGCCTCCACAACATGAGCACGCTGCAGTTCCTCTCGCCGGACCGCCAGGAGGCGCTCGCGCGCGAGACGATGGAGATCTACGCGCCGCTCGCCGCACGACTCGGCATCTGGCAGTTCAAGTGGCAGCTCGAGGACCTGGCGTTCCGCTACCTCTACCCGGCCGACTACCGCCGCATCACTGAGATGGTGGCCTCGAAGCGCGCCGAGCGAGAGCGCTTCGTCCGCCAGGTCGAGAGCCAGCTCCGCGAGGCCCTCGCCGGTGTCGGCATCGAGGCTGACGTGAGCGGCCGCGTGAAGCACTTCTTCTCGATCTACGGGAAGATGCGCCGCTACGCCGAGCAGGGCCGCTCCTTCGACCAGATTCACGACCTGCTGGCGCTTCGCGTCCTCGTGAACGGCGTGTCCGACTGCTACAACGCGCTCGGCGTCGTCCATCAGACGTGGCACCCGATTCCGGGCGGCTTCGACGACTACATCGCGAACCCGAAGGAGTCGCTCTACCAGTCCCTCCACACCTCGGTCATGGGCCCCGGCGCTCACCCCTTCGAGGTGCAGATCCGTACCCACGAGATGCACGAGGTCGCCGAGTACGGTGTCGCCGCGCACTGGTCCTACAAGGAAGAGCCTCGACGCCGCGACGCCCGCTACGAGGAGCGCATGGCCTGGCTCCGCCACCTCATCGAGTGGCAGCAGGAGGCCTCCGGCACCGACGATTTCCTCGAGTCGGTGAAGAGCGACGTCTTCGCCGACCAGGTCTTCGTCTACACACCGCGTTCCGAGGTGCGTGTGCTGCCTCGAGGTTCCACGCCCATCGACTTTGCCTACCTGATCCACACCGACCTCGGGCACCAGTGCGCCGGCGCGCGCGTGAACGGCAAGATGGTGCCGCTCACGACGAAGCTGCAGAACGGCGACGTCGTCGAGGTCGTGCGCAGCCGCACCCCTCGAGGCCCGTCGCGCGACTGGCTCATCGAGGACCACGGCTACCTCGGCTCCAGCCACTCGAGGCAGAAGGTCCGCCAGTGGTTCCGCCGCCAGCAGCGTGGCGAGAACGTCGAGCGCGGACGGGAGCTCCTCGAGCGGGAGCGCCGCCGCCTCGGGCTCCGCGAGGTCCCGGCGGACCTGCACCGCCCCTTCGGCTACGAGCAGTACGACGACCTCCTGGCCGCGATCGGCTATGGCGAGGTCTCGATGCAGCGCCTCGTGAAGCACCTCGTCGAGACCGAGGAGCCGAAGCCCCTCGACCTTGTCTCCGCCCCGAAGCGCGGTCCCGAGGGGCCGGGCGTCCGCGTGCTCGGTACCGCCGGCCTGCACGTGCAGCTCGCGCGCTGCTGCAAGCCGCTCCCCGGCGACGAGATCGTGGGCTACGTCACCCGCGCTCGAGGCGTCACGGTCCACCGCACCAGCTGCCGCACGGTGAGCGCCAGCACGGAGCCCGAGCGCATCGTCGACTGCGACTGGGGCCCGACCGGAAACCTCTACGCCGCCACGGTCCACGTCGTCGCATGGGACCGCGTTGGCCTGCTGCGTGACCTCAGCACGATGATCGCCTCGCAGCGAGTCAACATGGTGGGTGTCTCGACCCGCGAGTCCGACGACGGCACGGTCACCACCGAGATCACCCTCGAGACCGAGGGTCGCACCCAGTTCTCGTCGCTCCTCGGCAAGCTCGAGAGCGTCCGAGGCGTCATCTCCGTCTCCCGCGCCGGCGACATCTAGTGTGCGCGCCCTGACGCTCGAGCGGCCGCGGGCCGCGTACGCATGGCTGCTCGCCGCCCTTGCCATCCTCGGCACGCTGGAGGTCCATGCCTTCACCGCGATCGGCTCGCGGTCGGCGGACCTCGCCGCGCTCGCGCTCGCCGTCGACGCGGCCGTCGGACTGCCACTGCTCGTGTACCTGTTCGTCGTGCGGCCCGGGCACGTTTCACCTGTGGTGCTCGTTCCGCTGGCGGCGGGCGCCCTCGTGGTCACCGCCCGCGTCACGGAGCCCTCGACCGGGCAAGGTGCGCTCGTCCTGGCGGCCGGCGCACTGGAGGTCGCAAGCGTCGTGCTCGTCGCGCTTCGAGGACGGCGGCTCCATCGCGCCTACCGAGGACATCGCGAGCGCCTCGTCTTCGTCCCGGACGCCTGGCGCGAGGCGTTGCGCGGGCAGCTGGGGGCCTCCGCTCCCATGCGTCTCGCGAACGGCGAGCTCCTTGCGCTCGGCCTTGCGATCGCGGGCTGGCGGGCGCGGTTCGTCGCCCCGGCTGGCACCCGCGCCTGGTCGCAACGCTCCGGATACTTCGTGGTCCTGGCGGCCTTCGGTGGCCTCGCCACGGTCGAGTTACCGTTGGCACACCTCCTCCTGGCGCAGTGGTCGCCGCTCGCGGCGTGGGTGGTGACGCTACTCAGTCTCGAGGCCGCGCTGCAGCTCCTCGCTGACGTCCACGCCGTCCGCCTGCAGCCCCATCTCCTGACGCCGACGCACCTCCATCTCCGCGCCGGGCTGCGAGGCGCCGCCGACATCCCGCTGGAGCGACTTCGTGGCGTCCGGAAGTACGACGCCAATGCGGATGCCGCCGCCTCCCGCGTCGTCGTGTTCGGCGCGCCTCGGCTTGTCGCCGAGCTGACGGGTCCGGTCGAGGTGCGTGGGCCGTTCGGTCGGACGTCCTCCGCCTCGCGCGTTGCCTTCGCGGTCGACGACGAACCCGGATTCCTTCGTGCGATCGCCGCTCGCGAGGAGCCCGCGGCACGCTGACCACGCCGGTCCCGCGCCACTCCACCATCGCCCCGCCTCCATCGCGCGTGCTAGCGTGCCCGCGCGCACGGAGGCGCCATGACCCTCGCGAAGGTTCGCAGCGGCGCGCTGATCGGCATCGACGGCATCCCCGTCGAGGTCGAGGTGGACATCGGCTCTGGCCTGCCCGCCTTCAACATCGTGGGCTTGCCCGACACCGCTGTGCAGGAGGCGCGCGAGCGCGTCCGCGCCGCGATTCGCAACGCCGGCTTCGAGTTCCCCCTTCGCCGCATCACGGTCAACCTCGCGCCGGCCGACGTCCGCAAGGAAGGCCCGATCTACGACCTGCCCATCGCCGTGGCGATCCTCGTCGCCTCGGGTCAGGTCGAGGACCGCTTCGGCGACGCCGTCCTGCTCGGTGAGCTCTCGCTCGATGGCCAGCTGAGGCACGTCAACGGCGTGCTGCCACTGGTGGCGATGTGTGCCACCGAGCACATCGAGGTCGCCGTCGTGCCCGCCGAGGACCTCGCCGAGGCGCGCATGGTCGAGGGCGTCCGTGCACTCGGCCTCTCGATGCTGTCGCGCATCGCCGAGGACCCCGCTGCCTGGCCGGACGAGGCCCTCGAGGCGGCCGAGCCGCCGTCCATCGAGACGCACGACATCTCGGTGGTGCAGGGCCAGGAGCACGTGAAGCGCGCCCTCGAGGTTGCCGCCTCGGGCGGACATAACGTGATGCTGCAGGGGCCTCCCGGCTCCGGCAAGACGCTACTCGCGAGGGCGCTGCCCGGCCTCCTGCCGCCGCTGACGCCCGACGAGGCCCTCGATGTCACGAAGATCTACTCGGTGGGCGGCATGCTCGGTCGCAACCAGGCGCTGGTGCACGAGCGGCCGTTTCGCGCGCCGCACCACACCGTGTCGCACGCCGGGCTCGTCGGCGGCGGGACGCGCATCCGCCCGGGCGAGGTGTCACTGGCCCATCGAGGCGTGCTCTTCCTCGACGAGTTCCCCGAGTTCGGCGCGACCGCCCTCGAGTCGTTGCGCGAACCGCTCGAGTCCGGCCTCGTGACGATCACGCGCGTCCGGGGTTCGGTGACGTTCCCCGCCTCGTTCCTGCTCATCGCCGCGATGAACCCATGCCCCTGCGGCTACTACGGCGACACGAAGCGCGCATGCACCTGCGCCGAGGCGACCGTCTCGAGGTACCAGCGGCGCATCTCCGGCCCGCTCCTCGACCGCTTCGACATCTTCATCGACGTCCCGAGGGTCGAGTACGGCGAGCTCACCGGTGCGCCCTCGGGCGAGACCTCTGAGGTCGTGCGAGAGCGCGTGGCCCGAGCGCGCTCCGTCCAGCTCGAGCGGCTGCGCGCGGCACGCATGACAGTCAACTCGGACATGGGCCCGCTGGAGGTGCGTCGCTACTGCCAGGAGTTGCTCGTGCCGGGCGCGCAGCCGCTCCTCGCCGGCGCGATGGAGCAACTCGGCCTTTCGGCTCGCGCGTTCCATCGAGTGCTGAAGGTCGCGCGCACGATCGCCGACCTCGCGGGCTCCGAGGTCATCGAGACGCCGCACCTCGCCGAGGCGATTCAGTACCGCCGTCGCGGTCGCGACTAGCGACGAATCGAGGGGATACGAGCTATCGAGGCGGCCCCGCGAGCCACCCGCGGATGGCGCCCCCCAGCCGGGCCGTCATCGAGGCGGGTGAGGCATCGATCGATCCGGAGTGCACCACCCAGCAGGCGTACCACTCGGCATCGGTGTCCCAGCAGTAGTCGGAGACCCACGCGGGCCTCGTGGCGGGGCGCGCGCCGTTGATCGGGCTCGCGTTCATCAACCCGTCGTCGAGGCAGTCGTAGGCGTGGGCCAGCTCGTGCACGATCGTCTCGAGGCGCACGCCGGTGCCCAGCCACATGATCGGTGCGCCGTCGGACGGGCACCCCAGGGCGGCTTCGGCCTCGCGCGCGTTGCCATAGAGGTCGGTGAACTTCACCGCGCCGTCGACATGGCGCACGTCGATCTGGGTGCCGACGAGGCCCCAGAGCGTGACGAAGAGTGCGAACAGCGTCGACATCGAGGCACCTGCGAGCGAGGAACGCCATTACGACGCTCTTCAGGGCTTTCCCCATGTATCGACGCCTCCCGACCGCTTCCTAAGGGTTGACGACGCTGCGTTTACGCCGCTCTTGCGAGGCCGCAACTTCCCCCGCACACTGCCCCGCATGACGAAGCTCACATCGAGGCCCGGCGCGCTCCCGTTCCGCATCGAGTTCGGACGGCGCGCCATCGAGGACCTGCATCGCCGCCTGGATGGCGCGCGCTGGCCCGACCGCCGCTTCGATGCCGGCTGGGATGCCGGCACGAACGACGCCGTCCTGCGCGACCTCGTGCACTACTGGCGGCGCGAGTTCGACTGGTTCGAGTGGCAGGAGCGCCTCAACCAGCTCCCGCAGATCCGAGCCCCGCTCTCCGACCTCGAGGAGACGCACGCGGTCGTGCTCGCGGGCTCCGGCGAGCGCCGTATCCCGCTGCTGCTGCTTCACGGCTGGCCCGGCTCGTTCATCGAGCTCCTGCCGGCGGCCGAGCGCCTCGCGGCCGACGAGGGCGCACCCGGCTTCGATGTCGTGGTGCCCTCGCTGCCCGGCTACGGCTTTTCCGATGCGCCCCTCGAGCCGGGCATGCACCCCGGCCGCATCGCCGAGCGCATGCACAGCCTCATGACGTTGCTCGGCTACGAGCGCTACATCGTGCAGGGTGGTGACTGGGGCGCGATCGTCGGCGCGCGGCTCGCGCACGCCCATCCCGAGGCGCTGATCGGCCTCCACCTGAACTTCCCAGCGCTCGCCCCCGACGACGCCCAGACCGACGAGGAGCGCGAAGCCGCCGACCGCAGTGCGCGGTGGCGCGCGCGTGAGTCTGCCTACGGCGCCGTGCAGGGCACGAAGCCGCAGACGCTCGCCTACGGGCTCACCGACTCACCCATCGGGCAGCTGGCGTGGATCCTCGAGAAGTTCTGGGCTTGGAGCAACCACGGTGACGACCTGTGGGACACCTTCGACCGCGACCACCTGCTGGCGAATGTGACGCTCTACTGGCTCACCGGCACCGCGCTGTCCTCGGCACGCACCTACCTCGAGGCGCGGCGCGAGCAGCCCCCGTTCCGTCTCGAGAGCCGCATCGAGGTGCCGACCGCCTTCGCCCGCTACCCCGCCGAGCCCTGGTTCGTGCCGCGCTCGTCCATGGACCGTGCCTACAACCTCGTGCGCTGGACCGAGGCGCCTCGGGGTGGGCACTTCGCGGCGATGGAGCAGCCGGAGTGGTTCGCGAACGACGTCGCGGCCTTCGCGCGCGAGGTGGCCTCGGCATAGTCCCAAGGTCAGGGGCTGCCGTAGACTGATCCGAAAGCCCTCGTAGCTCAGTGGATAGAGCACCGGCCTCCGGAGCCGGGGGCGCAGGTTCGAGTCCTGCCGAGGGTACCAGGCACACCACCGCGGTTTGTTGGGCGCTGCCGCGCCGCTGCGGTCGGTTCTCGATGTTCATCGGGTGAGCGATGCGCAGGACGCGCGTTCGGAGGTCGAGTTGAGTCGGCGGGGTGGCAACCAGCGGCGCGAGGAGCAGCGCCGCATCCGTCAGCGCCAGCGGCGCCAGCAACGTCAGATGTCCTCGTACGAGCCGGTCGGCGCAGTCGAGTTCGGCGGCGTGATCGGCTTCTTCCAGCGGCACACGCGGCTGTTCTTCATCGGCGGCATCATCCTGATGGTCGCCAGCCTGGGTGCAGTGTTCTTCCCGCGAGGGACGCCGGCCGCGAACGTCGACACGCCGACCGCGACCTCCACCGCCGACGCGTCTGCCACGGCTACCGAGGAGGCGTCCGCCACCCCAACCGAGGACCCGATCCAGCGCGTCTACAACGCGCCGCCGCCCCTCGAGATCGACCCGACGGCGACCTACGAGGCCGTGATTCACACCTCGAACGGCGACGTGACGGTCGAGCTCCTGCCGCAAGACGCCGAGGGGTACGTCAACAACTTCGTCTTCCTCGCACAGAATCAGTTCTACGACGGCCTGAGCTTCCACCGAGTCGTCCCGGGCTTCGTCGCCCAGGCCGGCGCGACCGACCAGGAGACCGGCGCCGGCGGGCCCGGCTACACGCTGCCCCCGGAGTCGAACGATCTGAGTTTCGATGAGGGCGTGCTGGCGATGGCCACGAGCCCGCTCGGGGTCTCCGGTTCGCAGTTCTTCGTCACCCTCGGTCCGCAGCCGGGCCTCGCGGGCGACTTCACCGTCTTCGGGCGGGTCACCGGGGGCCTCGACGTCCTCGAGACGCTGCCAGCGCGCGACCCGTTCGACGACCAGCCGGACGAGCCCGGCCTCGAGATCCTTGGCATCGACATCACTGAGCAGCCGGCCGGCGGCTAACGACCTCGAGGCGCCGAGGCGCGCATCGAGGCACTGAAGGGACATTCAACAAATGGCGAAGCGCTACGACGCCGCACCCGAGATGACGATCGACCCGGCGAAGACCTATGTCGCTCGGATGCAGACCGACAAAGGCGAGATCGCGATTCGGCTGCGGTCGGACATCGCCCCCGTCAGCGTGAACAGCTTCGTCTTCCTCGCTCGCGAGGGCTTCTACGACGGCTGCACGTTCCACCGGGTCCTACCCGGCTTCGTCGCGCAGGGCGGCGACCCGACCGGCTCGGGCAGCGGTGGTCCCGGCTACACGATTCAGGACGAGCTCTCAGATGTCCCGTTCGGTGCCGGGACGCTCGGCATGGCGAACGCCGGCCCGAATACGAACGGCTCGCAGTTCTTCATCGGCCTCGGTGACGCGCCCCACCTGACGGGCCGCTACACCGTCTTCGGCGAGGTGACCGAGGGCATGGACGTGGTCCAGGCGATCACGCCGCGCGACCCCTCCCGAGGCGGGAACCTGCCTTCCGGCGACACGATCCGGTCCGTCACGATCGACGAGGACTAACCCCTAAGGGTTCTCGGCGCCAACCTGGCAGACTCGGCCCGAATTCGGTACTGAATCCAGCCTCTCCTACCGACGATCCGGTAGGAGGCATCCATGCCTGCGTCTGCACGCGTCCTGCTGGTGGGGGCACCGGAACCGTCCGGCGCCCTGCGTGCCGCGTTGACCGAAGCCGCCTTCGAGGTCCAGGCCGAGGTCGAGCCGCTGCGTGCCTGCACGCTGCTCCGCAGTCAGGCCTTCGATGCCGTGGTCGCCCGCCTCCCGCAGCCGGGCACCGATGCCCTCGCCCTCGTCCGCGCCGCGCGCCGCCACTCGCCTCCGGCCGTCACCGTCTTCCACTTCGACGAGGCAGGCCCCGACGGCGCAGTCCTCGAGACCGTCAGTCGCGCCCCCGAGACGGCCGTGGTGACCAGTGCCGAGCCGGCCGCCACCATCGGCGCCGTGCAGTCGCTCCTGCGCGGCGAGCCGGTCGTGTCCGCGCCCGCGGACGCCGAGGGCGGCACCGAGCCCCTCGATGGCCTGCTGACCTCGATCGAGGCCGCCGGAACCGCCCGCTCGACCGCCGACCTCGAGGCCGTCCGTGCCCGCCTCCCCGAGGCCGCGCTCGGCGCGTCCGGCAGCCGTGCCGCATGGCTCGTGACCTGGGATCCCGAGGGCGGTCGAGTGCTCCGCACGCGCGACGCCGCTGCCCCGCCCGGACTGGCCGCCGAGGTGCGCCTCGCGCGCCGGCCCCTCGTGCGCCACGGTCGAGGCGAATCGGCCTCGTTCCTCGGTGTGCCTGTCGAGGCCGATGACGCCGTCACCGCCGCCCTCCTCATCGAATTCGAGTCGGGCGTCGATGCCTCGGGCGGCCTCCCCTTCGCCGAGGCCCTGACGCGCCTCGCCGAGCTCAGCGAGGTGACGGTGCGCCTGCGCGAGCGCGTCGAACGCTCACCGAACGCACTGACGACGACCCTCTGGACGGCCCTCGCGCTGCGAGGACTCGACGTCGAGGGCCATGCGCGCCGCGTCGCCGAGACCGCCGTCTCGCTCGGGCGCGCGATGGGCTTTGCGCCCTCGGACGGCGCCCTCCTCGACGTGCGCTGGGCGGCGCTGCTCCACGATGTGGGGAAGCTCGGTCTGCCTGACGACGTGCTTGCCGGCGAGACGCTCACCGAGGCGCAGCGCGCCGCCCGAAGGCAGCACCCGCTCCTCGCGGAGCGCGTGCTCAGCGGCTGGCCCCAGCTCGAAGGCGCAGCGCGCCTCGTGCGGTCGTCTCACGAGCGCTGGGATGGGTCCGGATTCCCCGATGGTCTCAGCGGTGACGCGATCCCCCTCGGCTCGAGGGTGCTGGCCGTCGCCGATGCCTGGGACACGTTCGCCGCGGGTGCGGACGCGCGCAACGAGCGAGGCGGTGCGGACCTCCTCGAGGCCGTACGACGGCACGCTGGCGCACGCTTCGATCCCGAAATCGTGGAAGCGCTCGAGTACCTGACCTCGAGCCGCGTGATTCCGAGGGTGGTCGGTCCCTCGGACGAGGGGCTAGCGGTTGCGTGACGCCGCGGCGGCGCGGCGTTCAACCAGCACCATGAGTCCAAAGGACGGCAAGAAGAGGATGAAGGCGACCAGGGACGGCACGATGAGCCCGCCGATGAGCAACAACAGCCCCACCGACAGCGCGAACGCCATCCCGAGGATCGACCCGATGCGGGCCACGAGGACGTAGGGCGGAATACTCTCGAGCATGCGACTGCTGCAAATGCTAGCAACGCCCCGGACGGCCCACAACGAGGCCGGCGATCCCGAGCTCCAGGAGCGTCGGGCCGATGTCCGTTCGCTCTTGGTCCTCCGGCGCGCGGGCGCGTTCGCGACCGTGGCTGTCATCGCCGGCGCGCTGCTCGGCGTCCTCAGCATTCAGCACTCGACGCTCGCTGTCCTGGTCGTGGCCGCGGTCTCGCTGGAGATCGGGTACCAGCTGCCGCTTCGTGCCCGGACCGTCGAGAGCCTCCAGAACCGTCTCATGTTCCCGACGCTGCTCTACGCGACGCAGATGGTCGCCTTCATGCACTACGCCGCCGACATGCTGTGGTTGCCCACCCTGGGGCTCGGGCTGAACGGAGTGGTCGCGGCGGTGACGCTTTCTTCCCGTCGCGTGATCATCGTCACGGTCTACTCGTGCGTCGCTTTCCTCGCGTATGCGCTCCTGGCATTCAGCGGAGTCGTCGATGCGCATCCGGTGTTTGCTGGGGGTGCGATCGCGCCCGAGCTCAGCCCCGCCTCCGAGACGCCGGAGAGGATGTGGCTGACCTTCGTCTCGATCCTGCTGCTCACGACCTTCATGCTCCCGGCGCTGCCATTCGTCGCGCACTCCGTCACCCACCGCCTGCGGACCACGCGCGATGCCCTCGCCCGCACCTCGAACCAGCTCGCTGCGGCGCGCGCGGAGGTCGAGGCGTCGCGTGAGCAGCTCGCCCAGTGGAATGCCCAGCTCCACGACGAGATCGGCCGCAAGACCGCGGACCTCGAGGCGCAGAACCGCTACCTCGCCGGCCTGAACGCAATCTCCTTCGCCCTGACAGGGCAGATCGGCGACCGTGCGGCCTACGAGCGCGTCGCTCGCCTGGTCGTACGCATCCTCGAGCTCGAAGTCGCGCAGCTGCACACTCGAGGCGCGAACGAGGCCTTCGAGGTCATCGCGACGGTTGCCGACTCCTCCGAGCCGCCACCCCCGGTGCCGTTCGACGAGTCCGTCATCGAGGCCGCGGCGCGTGAGGGGATGCCGGTCTTCAACGGCTCGCCCGGGTCGTCCGAGGAACCGTGGGTATCCGCGCTCGTGCCGGTCGCCAGCAAGGGCGAGGTGCTCGGCGTCCTCACCGTCTCCGGCCGCCGCAAGCGGCCGTGGACCGACCAGGACCGTCACCTGCTGGCGTTTGTCGGTCGCGAGCTCGGCTCCGCCATCGAGGCAGCAACGCTGTACGGTGCCGCGGTCGCCACCTCGGACCAGGAGGCAACCCTCAGCGAGGTGCTGCGTGCACTTGCCTCGGAAGCCGACCTCGATCGAGCCGTGGGACGCGCCCTCGACGTGCTGAGCCGCCGCCTCGGGGCCGTGTTCGTGGGCGTGCGCGCCCGCCTGGGGGCGCAGCCGGGCGCCAACAGGGCGTCGACCCTGGCGGTGACCGTCGCCCGGGCATCCGCCGAGGGCACACGCTCGACCGCGTACGACGGCCTCGCCGCGACCTCGGCTTCGCTCGTCCGCGACCGAGACCGCCCGCTCATCTTGGGCCCGCGCGGAGAGGACGTGCTCTCCGACGCGACGCGGCAGCTCGGGCTTGGCTCGATGGCGATCGCGCCGGTGATCGCCGCCCGGGTAGATGAGGCCCTTGGTACCGGACGACCCGCCCGGCCGAGCGTGGTCGGTGCACTGGTGCTCGGTGCGTCGTCGGAGCAGCACATCGGCCGCGAGCACGCCGACCTGCTCGGTCGCATCGCCGACGGTATTGGGCGCCGTCTCGAGGCCGAGGACCTCGTCCGAGTTCAATCTCGCCGAATTCGTGAGCTGTCCGGCCTCGCCCGCGTGGCGGCCGTCGTCCAGTCCACCGTCGACACGAGTCGCCTCTACGCCGGCTTTGCCCAGGCGATGTCTGAGCTCACCGAGTATCGACGCCTGGCGGTCGCGCGCTTCGACGAGTCATCGGCGATGGTCGAGGTGTCGTCGTACCTCGATCGAGGGCGCGCGGCGTCGCCGAGCGCGTCCCGCACGTCCGACGAGTCCCATCGCTGGTACGACGCCCGCGTGCCGCTCGCGTGGGCGCGCGACATCGAGGCGCCGCCTTCCTGGGTCTCGCCGGAGGACGACTACGGCATCGTCGTGCCGCTCCGCCCCCGAGGAGTGAAGCTTGGGCTCGTCTTCGTCGCCACCGTCGACGCGCCGTCCGAGGACCTCGTCGCGATCGCGGGCCAGGCCGTCGAGCAGCTCGCGCTCGCCCTCGACAGTGCGACCCTGTTCCGCCAGGCCACCGACCGCGCGGCCCGCATCCAGGTGCTCGGGCACCTGGCCCGCATCGTCGCCTCGGCCGCCGATCTTCGCGAGGCGTTCGGGGCATTCTCCGATGAAGTCCGCTGGCTCATCCCGTTCGATCGGGCAGTGATGCTCCTCGTCGACCGCAGTGGCGAGGTCCTGCCGTACGCAACCTATCCCGAGACCGTCGATGCCCCGGCGGGCGACGCAGCCACTCGTTTCGCGCGCGAGGCGATCGAGGCTGGTCAACCGACGGCCTTCGCGCGCGCCGACGGCCAGTCCCGCGACGAGGAGTGGGCCGCCTTCGGCCACGATGCGCGTGTCGTGGCGATGGTCCCGATCGTGACCGACGGTGGCTCCGCCGTCTTTGCGCTGACTCGAAACAGCGACCAGCAGTTCACCTCCGAGGAGTTCGGCGCAATGCAGGAGGTCGCAGACCTGCTGGCCGTGACGATCGACCGCGTGCGCATGTACGACGAGGCCGAGTACCAGGCCGGCCACGACTCCCTCACCGGGCTCCCCAACCTCCGCTCGCTGAACGACGAGCTCGTCGGCCTCGCGCCGGCCCTCGAGGACGGTGGCACCGCTGCGCTCCTCATGATCGACATGGACGACCTGAAGGTCTTCAACGACATGCTCGGTCACCACGCCGGCGACCGCGTGATCCAGATCGTCGCCCGGGCGCTGCAGCGCGCAGTCCGCTCCATCGACATGGTGGCGCGCGTCGGCGGCGACGAGTTCGTCGTGCTGATGCGCGACGTCGGCGAGGAGGTCGCCGTCGAGGTCGCCGAGCGCATCCACGAGTCGCTATGGGATGCTCACGACGAACTGCCGGACGCGCCGACCCGTGTCCGTGTCTCGATCGGCATCGCGGTTGGCCCCGAAGACGGCACGGACAGCCGCGCCCTCATCACCGCCGCCGACGAGGCGATGTACGAGGCGAAGTTCGCAGGGGGCCGTCGCACCCGCCTCGCCCGCGACCGTCGAGGCTCGCTCCGCGGGCGTCGTTTCGTGCGGCAGCCGAACCGCGTCGTGGCGCGCCTCGTCGAGGCCACGCTCGCGGGTGCGACCCCTCAGGAGCTCGAGCTCGCCCACCTCGCGGAGCGCTACGTGCTGTCGGCAGCGGTCCAGGCAGGCGTTGCGCCCGAGTCGACGCCCCCGCTGCGCATGTTGCTCCTCACGATGGCCAGCGCACGCACCACGCCGCCCGACGCACCGCTCGACGAGGGCGCGCGCGCGCTCCTCATCGAAGGCCTCAACGAAGAGTGGGCGGAGCGAGTAGCGGACCACGCTGAGCTCGGCTCCATCCTCAGCTCGGCGGCCATCGAGCTCGCCTGGCGCCAGGCGCCGCCGCCCGTTGGAAACGGCGAGCCGCCCGAGGCGATTCTCGCGGGGCTGCGAGACGAGCACCCGGAGTGGGAGCCCGCCATCCGCGCCCTCGAGGCGGCGATCAACCAGGGCGACGACTCCGAGGGCGTACGCGCCGCCTGACGGGCTTCGCCGCCATACTGGCATGCGGCAAGGGGCCGACGCTCAGCGGAGATCGGTGATCTGGGTTCCGATTGCGCCGCCCGGCGCGCCCCAAAGCAAGGCAGCGCTTGGTGGACGACGTTCATTTAGTCGGCCACCGTCAAGCCCACCCAGCCCTCGAGGGACGAGCGGCGGCCGTGTCCATCAATGGTCGCCGTGCGCCATCTGAGGTGGTACCGCCCTGGTTGCGGCGGCCGTGAGCCGGCGGCTCGGGCAAGCGCGAACCCGCGGAGCTCTTCGCCGGGTGACGCGGAAACCAGACGTTGCGAATAGTGCGGCCGTTGGTCCGGAGAGAGCCGGCGGGCGCTCACCTCGAACGAATCGTCAGAGCCGCCCGAACTGACTGGGACGACCCACGCCTGGACATCGCACGTCTGCGCCGAGGCGTTGCCGACGTTTCTCACGTCGACCCACAGTCCACCCGACTCAAGCCGAAACGCCGAGGGGACCAGCGCCGTCCGGCTGCGGTCCTTCAAGGTCTCCCACACGTGATACGCGAACGCGAGTGAAACCACCCCGACGACATACGCCAGCAGTTGAAGCAGCGGTAAGCCGCGGTCGATGAGGATCAGGAGCGGTGGGAGCCAGGATGTGAGCAGCGCGACCGCTCGCAGTCGGCCAATGAACAGCGCCAGCGGGCGGCGGCGAAGCGGGGCAAGATCGCGACTCATCGAGGTAGGGTAGGGCCGAGTCGCGCAGGGGACTCAGTCAGCAGGCAGCTCGCTCAAGCCCGTTGCACCATTGGACTCCGATGGTCGGGGCGCGCAGATTCGAACTGCGGGCCTCTGCGTCCCAAACGCAGCGCTCTGCCAGGCTGAGCTACGCCCCGAGTGCCATCGACGCTACGCGGCGCACTGTTCGCACGTCAACGACTCGCTGCGCGCATAGCCGCACGAGGCGCACTCCCACCACTCGATGCCGCGCCGTCCGCCGCCGCCATGCTCGTGGCGTGCCACCACGGCCTCGCGACATCGAGGGCACCGACCAGCCTCGAGGGCGTCGAGTTGGGCATCTCGAGCCCGCCACGACCACAGCACGATGACGAGCGCCGCTGCGACCGCGACGCCGATGCCGCCGGCCGCCTCGCCGAGGCCCCAGCGAAACGCCAGTGCCCGGCCGGTCGCGTACCACCCGAAGGCGACGACCACGGACAGCAGCACCCAGGCCGACGTCTCGAGGCCGCCGCGCGAGAACCCTCGACCGAGCGCGCGGTGCTCTCGAGGCATCAGTCGCGCCGCCGCGCCGCGCCCACGATCTCGCCGATCTTCGAGACCCCTTCGCGTTCGCAGAACGCCTCGATCTCCTCGCGCACGATCCAGGGCGCGCGTGGGTCGCGGAACGTGGCCGTCCCTACCTGAACCGCCGAGGCGCCGGCCATGATGAACTCGAGGGCGTCCCGTCCGTTCGAGATCCCGCCGCTGGCGATCACCGGCACGTCGACCACCGCCGAGACGAGGTACACGTGCCGAAGGGCGATCGGCTTGATCGCCGGCCCGGAGAGCCCCCCGAAGGTCGCGCCGATGACCGGCCGCCGCTGCTCGATGTCGATCGCCATCGCGGGCACGGTGTTCATGATCGTGATCGCGTCGGCGCCCGCATCCTCGACCGCCCGCGCGACCGGGCGGATGTCCGTCACGTTCGGGGTCATCTTCACGGTGAACGGCAGCGAAGTCTGCGACCGCACCTCCGTCACCACGCTGGCAGCGACGTCCGGGTCCTGCCCGAACTCCATCCCGCCGACCTCGACGTTCGGGCACGAGATGTTGACCTCGAGGGCGGACACCCCCGGCACGCCATCGAGGCGTCGCGCCAGCTGCCCGAACTCGGAGACGGTGTCGCCCATGATGTTGACGAATACGGGGACGTCCCAGCGCGCCCAGATCGGCGCGACCTGGCGAATGAGGGCGCCCACCCCGATGTTCTGGAACCCGATCGAGTTGATCATGCCGGCGGCGGTCTCGACCGTGCGCTGCTGTGGATTCCCCCGCCGCGCGCGCAGGGTCGTGCCCTTCGACACGATGCCGCCGAGCTCCTCGAGGTCGAAGCGCTTCGCGAACTCGATGCCGTTGGAGAACGTGCCTGACGCCGTCATCACGGGGTTCCGCAGGACGACGTCCTGCTTGCCCCCGGCGCCAATCGAGACCGAGAGGTCCATCGAGGCCTCCTCGCGACCTCGATGATACTCGGGCGCGACGCTACCGCCCTCGATCTCACTCCGAAACGACATCGAGGCGTCGCCGTTCGGCGACGCCTCGATGGGATTGGCGTTCTCTGGCTCCTCGCGAAGGTAGCGAGGAGAGTTCGAGCGCTACTGCTCCTCGGCCAGCGAGACGTCCTTCGGCTTCGGGATGCGCAGCGAACTGCGCAGGTCATTCCGAAGCGTGTTCGTCTGCTCCCACATCACGTGCTCGGTCGAGTTCGCGAATACCTTGGCCTTGCCGCAGTGCTTGCAGCGCCCGCGGCTCTCACGGCCGTTCGGCGCCTCAATCACCCAGTGGTGCACACACTGGGCCGAGCGAGTCTTGCGAGCCACTTCCTGAGTCATGATCGTCCCTCCGTGGACGTTGGCGCCGTCACCTCCGTGGTGCGCGCCCCGGTTCCGATGCTCGATCCGCCCCCGCCGGGGGACCGCTGTCGTGTCCGGCGTTCCGAACACTACCTCGCTACGAAGCTGTCGTCAACTTTTCCTTCAATAAAACGTTTCAAACCTCAGAAACGTCCTCGGAGTCCGATTCGTCCGATTCCGCCTCGTCGGCTCGCTCCCTATACTCGGGAGACTCGGCACTCCACCGGGTCGGCCCGGTGAATTCCGACACCATGCACGCTACCGACGGACTGTTAAGGAAGCGTGCTTGTTCTAAGAACGATTCCCACGCGCTGCCGGTTCCCGGATCTCGGATTCCGACGCGCCGAATTGCGAGGTTTGCCCTTGGCTGACGCCCAGCAGGTGATCGAGGCGCTCCGCGCCGTCCAGGATCCCGAACTCCACCGCGACATCGTCTCCCTCAACATGGTGCGAGACGTCTCCATCGAGGGCGGGCGCGTCGCCTTCACCCTCGTCCTCACGACCCCCGCCTGTCCCCTGCGCGAGACCATCGACACCGATGTGCGGGCGGCCCTCCAGCACGTGCCCGGCATCGATGACATCGATGTCACATGGGACGCCGATGTGCGCGCCTCCCGCCCTCGCGAGGGCGGGCCGGCACCCGTGACCGGCGTGCGTAATGTCATCGCGGTCGCCTCCAACAAGGGGGGCGTGGGGAAATCCACCGTCTCCGTGAACCTCGCCGTCGCCCTCGCGCAGCTCGGGGCGCGGGTCGGCATCCTCGATGCCGACATCACCGGCCCGAACATCCCGACGATGCTCGGGATCGAGCAGGGCGGGCTCGCATCCGGCGAGAGTGGCCTCCACACCATCGAGGCCCACGGCGTCCAGGCCGCCTCGATCGGCTTCGTCCTCCCGAAGGGCACACCGGTCGTCTGGCGTGGCCCGATGATCGGCTCTGGCGTCCGCCAGCTCCTCCACGACATCGACTGGGGCGAGCTCGACTACCTGATTGTGGACCTCCCGCCCGGCACCTCCGATGCCTCGATGTCCATGGCGCAGGACGCCCTCGTTGCCGGCGCCGTCATCGTCTCGACGCCGCAGAAGGTCGCCATCGAGGACGCCACGAAGGCCGTCGGCATGTTCGACCGCCTCGGTGTGCCCATCTTTGGCATCGTCGAGAACATGAGCTCCGACGTCTTCGGGCGAGGCGGAGCCGCCGCCGCCGCCGACGACCTCGGTATCGAGCTGCTCGGCGAGATTCCTCTCGAGGCCAGCATCCGCGAGGGCGGGGACAACGGTGTCCCGGTCGTCGCGGCCGCCCCGGATTCGGCCCAGGCCCAGGCGTTCATCCGCCTCGCCGAGCAGGTCGCTGCTCGATGCTCCGTCCTCCAGTACGCAGGTGAAGCAGGTGCCGCATGACCCCTGACGAACGCGCCACGGATGCCAGCGAGGACCGCGGCCGATCGAGTCGCGGTCGCTCGACCCCGGAGCCGCGTGTCGTCAGCCGCCGCCCCGCACGAGGCACCGAGAAGTCGGGCAAGGACGAGGCGCCGTCGACCGCCGAGGAGTCGCGCGGCGACGCTCGCTCCTCGAACGGGGGTAGCGAGGGTGGCACGAGGCGGCGACGGCGTCGCACCGACAGCTCATCCCGCTCCGAGGCTCCGACTCAGGCCGAGGCGACCACTGAAGCCCCGAGCCGACTGTCCAGCCGCTCGAGCGAGCCAACTCGCCGCGGCGAGCCGCTCGGTGACATGGCGACCGAACTGCGCTCCGTCCTCGAGTCGCTCGATGACCTCAACCGCCGCGTCGCGCGAATGGAGCGCCAGCAGCGCCTCGGCGTCTTCGTCGACGTACCGAATCTGATCTACGGCGCCGAGCGCAGCGACGAGCCGATCCACATGGGCAAGCTGCTCGATATGCTCTCCGAGGGCCGCGAGCTCATTCGCGCTACCGCGTACTCACCCGTGTCGGACGACCCCGGTGAGCCCGTCGAGCGACAGAAGTTCGTGGCGCCGTTCGTGCCGTTCGAGTACCGCATCGTGACGAAGCCGTTGAAGCGCTTCGCGGACGGCTCGATCAAGGGCAACTTCGATGTCGAGATGGCCGTCGACATGGTGACGATGGCCGAGCGCCTCGATGTGATCTGCATCGTTTCGGGCGACGCCGACTTCGCGCGCGTCGTCGAGGTGATCCAGAGCCGAGGCGTCCGTGTCGAGGTCGCGGCCTTCGCGAACAGCACCTCCGCGGAGATGCGCGCAATCGCCGACCACTACCTCGAGCTGGGGACGGTCGTTCGCGACCTGAGGTAAGACGCGAGCCCCGAGGTCCAACCCGCGTGACTCAGTTGTGCGAGTTCGACTCGCGTCCGTTCGAGGCCGCGCGGTCGTCGCCCGCCGACGCGCGAGGGGGGACCACCGGGGGTGCCGGTAACGCGCCGCGCCCGATGAGCGGCTCGTTCGACGCGATGGCCGCGACGAACGCCCCCACCATGAGCCCTGCACCGGTCGCGAAGAACCAGCCGACGGGTGCCGGGTCGACCTCGATCACGAAGACGCCGATCACGAGGCCCGCGAGCGCGCTCCCGAGGACGAGGACGTACGTCCCGATCAGTTGACGGTGCATGGCCGCTCCTTCGATGTCCGGGGGCGTGCACTCAGGATACCGGTCGGATCGAATCGAATCATCCGTCGTCGGGATGAGGCCCTAGGCGTAGAGGTCGCGCAGGTCGAACATCGGCCCGTCGTGGCAGACGAGCTTCACCCCGCCCCGCCGAGGGAAGACGGCGCACGCGTAGCAAATGCCCATCCCGCAGGCCATGGGCGCCTCGAGGAGCGCCTGGACGGGCTTGGCTGTCGCCGAGGCCCGCAGCACTCGATGCAGCGCTTCGAACATCGGCTCTGGGCCACACGTGAACGCCTGGTCGCACCAGGTCAGCAGCCGCTCGAAGGGCGCGGTGACGCGGCCGCGCTCGCCTACCGAGCCGTCCTCGGTGGTAACCACGACCTCGACGTCCGGCGGCAGCAGGTGCGCAGGGAAGATCTGCTCCTCGGAGCGACCGCCGAGGACGAGCGTGACCGCGCGCCCCTCCTCGACGAGTCGGTCTGCGAGGCCGATGAGCGGCGCGCACCCGATCCCCCCGCCGACGAGCAGCATCTGCTGGACCTGCGGCCGAGGCTCGAAGCCGCGTCCGAGGGGTCCCACCACTCGAATCACGTCGCCCGGCGTCCGCCGCGCGAGCCAATCGGTGCCACGCCCGAGCACGTCGAAGAGCAGCGCGAACTCGGGACCTCGAGGCCCTTCGCGCCATCGATGGATGGAGAGCGCGCGCCCGAGGAGCGGGTCGTACGACTCGCCCGCGTACGCCATGACGAACTGCCCGGGCGTCGCGTGTGCGAAGCGCTCCGGCTGCTCCAGCCAGAGCAGATGCGTGTTCCCGTAGAGGCGCGCGCTCTCGCGAACCTCGACGTATTCGCTGTTCATCGAGCGCCGCCGAGCAGCACGCCGCACGCGGCATCGAGGTCGTCCACCACGTGTGTCGCGCCCGCGTCCCACAGCGCCGAGGCGTCGTCCGGCCCTGTTGTGACGCCGAGGCGCACCGCGAGGGCCGCGGCTGCACCGCACTCGATATCGAAGCGCGTGTCACCGAGGATGGCGGCGTCGTCGGCCGATGCCTCGAGGACACGCAGCGCCTCGATGGCCGGATCGGCGTGTGGCTTCGCGCGCGCCACGCTGTCCGATCCGACGACGGCGGTGAAGCGCGCCGCCCAGCCCAGGTGCCCGAGGACTTCGCGCGCGGCGTTCTCCGTCTTGTTCGTGACGACGGCCGCGGCCACGCCTCGCTCGCTGATCGCATCGAGAAGCGCCTGAGCACCGAGAAACGGCTGTGTCTGCGGCGCAAAGTCCGACAGGTAGCGCACGACGAACGACTGGAAGATCCGGTCGGCGTCTTCACCGCGGTAGCCCGTCACATCGGCGAGCAGGTCCTCGATCGGCGGGCCGATGATGGGCCTCGATGCCACGAGCTCAGGATCGAAGCCGGCGGCCTCGAGCGTCGAGGCGACCGCGGCCCGCACCTGCGGCTCGGAGTCGATCAGCGTGCCGTCGAGGTCGAACAGCACGGCGCGAATCATGCCGGGGTCACGCCCTCACCGAGGCCGTCGCGGTACTCCGCCAGCGGCCGAATGTCGTACGAGCCCGGCCGCGAGAGCGCGAGGATCGCGGCCCGCGCCGTGTCGAGCGACGTGAAGCACGGGATGCGCATCTCGGTCGCCGCGCGGCGGATGTGGAAGCCGTCGCGCATGTGCGTCGGTCGCCCACCCTCGAGGGTGTTGATGACCGCCGTCACAGTGCCGTCGCGGATCACGTCGACCACGTTCGGGTGGCCCTCGCTGAGCCTCTTCGTGACAGTGACGACCGGGATGCCGAGGCTCGCGATTTGCTCAGCCGTGCCCTCGGTCGCATAGAGGGGGCATCCGGCGTCGTGCAGCGCGCGAATCAGCGGCTCGGCCTCGGCCTTCGTCTGGCGCGAGATCGAGAGCAGGAAGGCCGTGCCGGGCTGCACCGCGAGATCCGAGGCGATGAGTGCCTTCCGCACCGCCGCGTCGAAGTCGACGTCGACGCCCATGACCTCGCCTGTCGACTTCATCTCCGGCCCGAGGTACGTGTCGACGCCGACGAGCTTCGACATCGAGAAGACCGGGGCCTTCACCGCGACGAGCGGCCGCTCCGGCCACAGGCCGGTCTCGTAGCCCTGCTCGCGCAGCGAATTGCCGAGCATCACGTTCACCGCGAGCCTCACCATCGGCACGCCCGTGACCTTCGAGATGAACGGCACAGTCCTCGATGAGCGCGGGTTCACCTCGATGACGAAGACGCCCGGCCCTTCGGCGTCGGCCTCCGGTGCGATGACGTACTGGATGTTCACGAGGCCGCGCACGTCCATCGCGAGGGCGATGCGCGTCGTGTAGTCGATGATCGCGTCGCGCTGAGCCTCAGTGAGGTTCTGAGGTGGGTAGACGGCCATCGAGTCGCCGGAGTGCACCCCGGCCCGCTCGATGTGCTCCATGATGCCGGGGATGACGACCGTCTCGCCGTCGCAGATCGCGTCGACGTCGGCCTCGAGGCCTGAGAGGTACTTGTCGATGAGGATCGGGCCGCTGCGCTCGGCCAGCGCTATCCCGAAGTATCGCTCGAGCTCAGGGGCGTCCTGCACAACCTCCATCGCGCGCCCACCGAGGACATAAGACGGTCGCACAAGGACGGGGTACCCAACCGCCTCGGCGGTGGGGAGCGCTTCCTCGACGGTCTCGACCGCGGCACCGGGCGGCTGCGGGATGTTGAGTTCGGCGATCAGCTGCTCGAAGCGCCCGCGGTCCTCCGCGAGGTCGATCGCGTCCGCCGAGGAACCGGCGATCGGCAGCGCCGCGCGCTGAAGCGCCCGTGCCATGTTCACCGCCGTCTGGCCGCCGAACTGGACCACTGAGGCTGGCGCCTCGCCGTCGGGTCCGGCCTCGTTGCTCAGTAGGTCGCGAATCGACTCCTCGTCCAGCGGCTCGAAGTAGAGCCGGTCCGAGGTGTCGAAGTCGGTCGAGACCGTCTCGGGGTTCGAGTTCGCGAGGATCGCCCCGATGCCGGCCGCCTGCAGCGCGCGCGCAGCCTGCACGGAGCAGTAGTCGAACTCGATGCCCTGGCCGATGCGGATCGGCCCCGAGCCGATGACGAGCATGCGCTCCTGGCCGTCCGGCACCGCGTCGTTCTCGTCCTCGTACGTCGAGTAGAAGTACGGCGTTGCCGCGTCGAACTCGGCCGCGCACGTGTCGACCATCTTGTAGACCGGGACGATGCCCCACTCCTCGCGCATGCTGCGCACGCGCTCGGGCAGGCTGTCGCCGAGCTCCGCGATCTGGACGTCGGCGAAACCCATGCGCTTCGCCTCGCGCAGCAGCGCCGGCGTCAGCTCCTCCGAGAGCAGGCGGCGCTCCATCGCCACGATCCGCGCGAGGCGCTCCGTGAACCACGGGTCGATGCCCGTGCGCCGCGAGACCTCGAGGGGGTGCGTGTCACGTCGCAGCTCCGCGAGCAGCGCCCAGAGGCGCTCGTCGGTCGCACCGAGGGGACGGCCTTCACCCTCGCTCCATGCCGGGTCCTCCCACAGCGCCGAGCGCCCGGAGATCTCGATGGACCGAAGCGCCTTGAGTAGTGCCGCCTCGTACGAGCGGTCGATCGCCATCACCTCGCCCGTGGCCTTCATCTGCGTGCCGAGCTGGCGGTCGCCGAAGGCGAACTTGTCGAAGGGCCAGCGCGGGATCTTCACCACGCAGTAGTCGAGCGCCGGCTCGAACGCCGCCGAGGTGCGGCCCGTGACACTGTTCGTCATCTCATCGAGGCGCTTGCCAACCGCGATCTTGGCCGCCATCCGCGCGATCGGGTACCCCGTCGCCTTCGAGGCGAGCGCGGACGACCTCGAAACGCGCGGGTTCACCTCGATGACGTGGTACGGCAGCGCCTGTGCGTCGTCCGAGTCGTCCCACGGCACGATGTCCGGGCGTGGAGCGAGCGCGAACTGGACGTTGCACCCGCCCTCGATGCCGAGCGCGCGGATGATCTTGAGAGCGCTCGTGCGCAGCATCTGATGGTCTTTGTCCGAGAGCGTCTGCGACGGCGCCACGACGATCGAGTCGCCCGTGTGGACCCCCATCGGGTCCAGGTTCTCCATGTTGCAGATGGTGATGCAGGTGTCCGCGCCGTCGCGCATCACCTCGTACTCGAGCTCCTTCCACCCGAGGAGGGAGCGCTCGACGAGCACCTGGTGGATGGGCGAGGCTGCGAGGCCGTCACGCACGATGCGCTCGTAGTCGGCCTCGGTGTGCGCGACGCCGCCACCCGTGCCGCCGAGGGTGTAGGCCGGCCGGATGACGAGCGGCAGCCCGATCGTTTCCCGCGCCTCGAGGGCGTCATCCCAGCTCTCGACGATCGCGCTCTCGGGCGTCGGTTCGCCGATCGCACGCAGCAGGTTGCGGAATTCCTCGCGGTCCTCGGCGAGGCGAATCGAGTCGATCGGCGTACCGAGGAGGCGAACGTCGTACTTCTCGAGGACGCCCGCCTCGGCGAGCTGCACGGCGAGGTTGAGGCCCGTCTGCCCGCCGAGTGTCGGCAGCAGCCCATCGGGCCGCTCGCGCGCGATCACCCGCTCGAGGGACGGGACCGTCAGCGGCTCGATGTAGACGACGTCGGCGACGTCCTCGTCGGTCATGATCGTGGCGGGGTTGGAGTTCACGAGGACGGAGGTGATGCCCTCCTCGCGCATGGCCTTGCACGCCTGCGTGCCGGCGTAGTCGAACTCGGCAGCCTGCCCGATCACGATCGGGCCGCTGCCGATGATGAGGACCTTCCGAGGCTTCTCGTTCATGCGCCGTTCGAGCTCCGAGGGGAGAGCCGTGTGCTCATCGTCGCGCTCAGTTGTGGTAGCCCGACCGGGCCGCCTCGCCGAGGAGCCCGATCTCGGCAATGACGTCGACGTCGGCGAAGCCCTGCTGGGGGTCGATCGGGACGCGCGCCATCTTGGCCTTCTCGACGCGGACGGTGCCGGCCTGGGCCTCGAGGTACGGCGTCACCGCCTCGACGATCCGCTCGCGACTGCCTTTGCCGGTGAAGTACGCGAAGTCGATGCGCGGGATGTAGTCGTTCCAGTGCTCGTCGTGGCGCGCCTTCTCGTAGACCACCGGGACCGCGTTACGCACGTGGCGCCGGATCTCGTGGGTCACGAGGCCGTCATCCACGCCGAGGTACAGCGTTTGCTCGGTGGCCGAGACGCCCCCGATGCGCAGGTCGAACGGCTCGAGGCGGTGGAGCCTCGGCGCAGCGTTGACGTAAATCGACTCCACCTGTGACCACATCACGTCGCTCGCCATCAGGAAGCCAACGTGCACCGTGGTCATGTGCACCCACGGCACGGGAATCAGCTCGACTTCCTCGAGGCCGGACAGTGCATCGAGGAGTGGCTGCAGCGGTTCGAGGAAGTCCGGCGCGTCGAGACCGATCGGCTGCAGGAACTCGATCGGGATCTTCCAGCCGTGCGAGTACTCCTCGTACCACAACATGTAGTCGTCCAGCGGCGCCGACGAGGTGCGAAATGCGTCCCAGTCACGGGCCCGGCGCTCGGCGTACGCAGCGATGTCGGGAGCGTTCGACGTCATACGCGCCTACTCCTCGCCGTAGATCGGCAGCTCGAATGCCATGCCGGGATTCTTCATCGGCACCAGCGCGCCGATCGAGGACAGGTAGGACAGCGCCGGCTCGTTGCCCTCGGGCAGCCGGCCGCGCACGCGTCGGTAGCCTCGCTCCCGGGCGAAGGCGATTGCCTCCTCGGCGAGAGCGGTGCCGTGGCCCTGGCGTCGGTTCTGCGGTCGCACCCACGCGCCGTACGTGCACTCCTGCGGTGCGGCCGAGTCGAAGTCGATCGCCGCGAATCCGAGGACGAAGCGCCCGTCATCGACGACGAGCATGACGCCGTCCTCGCCCTGGCGGTCCATCCACGAGCGGATGTCGTCGGGCGTCATCGGCCCGAGCGCGACACGCTCGCCGTTGTCGATCATCGCCTCGAGGATTTCCGCGATCGCCTCGCTGTCCTCTGCCGTGGCGCGGCGCACCTCTGCTGGCATGTCCCTCTCCCCCGCTAGCGGACTGTGTCCAGGAATCGGTCAAACAGGAACTCGGTGTCGTGAGGTCCCGGCGACGCCTCGGAGTGGTACTGGATCGTGAATACCGGCTCTTCGAGGTGCTGCAGGCCCTCCACCGTCCCATCGTTCAGGTGAATCTGCGCCACGCGCACGGCGCTTGCCAGGTGATCGCCATCGACAGCGTAGCCGTGGTTCTGTGCCGTGATGTAGACGCGCCCCGTCAGCTCGTCCCGCACCGGGTGGTTCGCACCTCGATGGCCGAACTTCAGCTTGTACGTCGAGGCGCCGAACAGCCGCCCTACGACCTGGTGACCGAGGCAGATCCCCATCACCGGCACCCGCCCCACGAGGCCGCGAGCGGTCGTGACGACATGGTCCAGCAGCATGGGGTCGCCGGGCCCGGGCGAGAGTAACACGCCGTCTGGCTTGAGACTCAGGATGGTTTCGGCGTCGGTGGTGTGAGGCACGGCCGTCACCTCGCAGCCGCGACGGCGCAGGTGGCGCATGATGTTGCGCTTCACACCGAGGTCGACGACGACGACACGAGGATGAGGACCATCGGTGAGCTCGATGCGCGCGTCCTCGAATTCGAAGGGCGTGCGCGTCGAGACCTCGGTGACGTAATCCTTGCCGTCGTACGAGGGCTCCCCCCGCAGGCGAGCGAGCGCCTCCTCGACGGTCTCGTCGCGCGTGATCGTGCCCATCGTCACACCGAGGGTGCGGAGGTGCCTCGTCAGCGCGCGCGTGTCTACGCCCGCGATGCCCGGCACACCCGCCGCTCGGAGGTATGTGTCGAGCGTGCGCGTGCTCTGCCAGTGCGAGGGCAGATCGGTCGCCTCGCGGACGACGAAGCCGCGCACCTGCAGCTCGCCGCTCTCGTCGTCGAAAGCGTTCGTGCCGTAGTTCCCCTGGATGGGGTAGGTCATCGTTAGAATCTGGCCGCGGTACGAGGGGTCGGTCAGCGCCTCCTGGTACCCCATCATCGAGGTGTTGAAGACGACCTCGCCGCTCGCGCGCGCGTCCGCGCCGATCGCGACGCCCTCGAAGGAGCGCCCGTCGGCCAGCACCAGCCGTGCCGGCGGCCGATTCGAATCACTCACGCCGTCCCCGCCACTCTCACCATTCGTCACAGAGCCCCCACCGTGTCGAGTCGATGCACAATCTGCCCGCCGGCGACCGTCGCGACGACCCGTCCTCGCAGCTCGCGCCCATCGAGTGGCGTGTTGCGCCCCATCGAGACCAGGCGCGAGGCGTCCACCGTCCATGTCGCGCTCGGATCGAGCAGCACCACGTCGCCCACCGCCCCGGGTGCCAGCGTCCCGAGGCCATCGAGGCCCGGTCGCCGGTCGAGGCGCCACGCCGCCGCCGGCCCGCTCGTCAGCGTGGCGAGCAGCGCCGGCAGTGTCATCACGCCCTCGTGCACGAGCGCCATCGAGAGGCCGAACGCCGTCTCGATGCCGCTGATGCCGGCCGCCGCCAGGTCGAACTCGATGTCCTTGTCCATCGTCGCGTGCGGCGCGTGGTCGGTCGCAATCGCATCGATGACGCCGTCGCGCAGCGCCTCGCGCAGAGCGGCCACGTCGGCCTCCTCGCGCAGCGGCGGGTTCACCTTCGCGTTCGTCTGGTAGCGCACGCTGCCGAAGTCGCCGTCGAACGCGACCTCCTCGTGCGTCAGCACGAGGTGGTGCGGCGTGACCTCGGCCGTGATGTGCGCGCCGCGCTCCCGCGCCGCCCGAATCAGCGCCACCGAGCCCGCCGTCGAGACGTGCGCGATGTGCAGGTGAGCGCCCGCCAGCTCGGCGAGCGCGATGTCGCGCGCGACCATCGTCTCCTCGGCGCTGGCGGGGCGGCCCCGCAGTCCGAGGCGCGTCGCCACCCAGCCCTCGTGCATGTGCCCGTCGCGCACCAGCGAGGGGTCCTCGCAGTGCTGCGAGATCGGCAGCCCGAATGCAGTCGAGTACTCGAGGGCGTGGCGCATCAGGCTCGGGTCCGCGACCGCATCCCCGTCATCCGACAGCGCGACGACGCCTGCATCGACCAGTTCCCCGGCCGGCGCGAGCTCCTTGCCGGCACGCCCGCGCGTGATGCAGCCGATCGGCAGCACCCGCACCACCGCCGAGGCCTCGACCTCCCGCAGCACTGACTCGACGGCCGCCCGGCTGTCGAGCGGCGGGTTCGTGTTCGGCATCGCACACACCGTGGTGAAACCGCCGGCCGCGGCCGCGGCGGTGCCGGTCGCGATCGTCTCCTTGTACTCGAAGCCCGGCTGCCGCAGGTGCGTGTGCAGGTCGATGAAGCCCGGCGCGACCACGAGGCCGGTCGCGTCGATGCGATCCGCCTCGATGACCGCGCTGCCCTCGTCCGGCCCGACGCGCGAGATGCGGCCATCGACGATCACGATGTCGGCGATGCTGTCCCGCCCGAGGCCCGGGTCGATGACGCGTGCGTTGTGGATGGCGAGCGTCGTCATCAGGCGCCTCCATCGCCGGCGGCGGGGAACGGCTCCGTGTACCCCGCGAGGAGGTAGAGCAGCGCCATCCGCACCGCGACGCCGTTCGTCACCTGCTCCTCGATGATCGAGCGCCCGCCCGAGGCCATCTCGGCGGCGATCTCGATGCCTTCGTTCTTTGGGCCGGGGTGCATCAGCAGGTGGTCGGGATGCGCGCGCTCGAGGCGCTTCTCGGTGACCTGGTAGCGCTGCGCGTACTCGTGCAGCGAGGGCAGCAGCCCGCCCTGCTGGCGCTCGCTCTGGAGGCGTAGCGCCATCACGACGTGCGCTCCCTCGAGGGCGCGATCGATGTCGGGCTCGATCGTGACCGGCGGCAGCGCCGATTCGGCATGCGAGGGCCGCTCGCCCGGACGAAAGCCTCGAGGCAGGAGCGTCGGCGGGCCGCACATGACCACGTGCGCGCCCATCGTCGTCAGTCCCCAGAGGTCCGAGCGAGCCACGCGCGAGTGAGCGATGTCGCCCACCATGACGACCTGCTTCCCCGCCAGGTCTCCGAAGTGGCTGCGCATCGTGTAGAGGTCGAGCAGTGCCTGGGTGGGGTGCGCGTGCGCGCCGTCGCCGGCGTTGATGATCGAGGCGTCGGTGTGCTCCGCCGCGAGGTACGCCGCACCCGCCGAGGCGTGGCGCAGCACGACGGCGTCGGCGCGCATCGCTCGGAGCGTGCGCACCGTGTCGATGAGCGACTCGCCCTTCTGCACCGAGGACGTGCTCGCCGAGATGCTGATGACGTCGGCCCCGAGGACCTTGCCCGCCAGCTCGAACGAGGCGCGCGTGCGCGTCGAGGCCTCGTAGAAGAGGTTCACGACGGTGTAGCCACGCAGCGCGGGCACCCGCGCAATGCGCCGGTCGAGCACTTCCCGCATCGAGTCCGCCACGTCGAGGACGGTCACGATCTCGTCGCGCCTGAAGTCGTCGAGGTCCAGCACGTCGTGGTGCCCCCACGTCGGCTGCTCTGCCGCGCTCGAGGCGGCCTCGGTTCCGAGTTCGGTGGCGCGTCCGGCTTCAGTCGTCATCCCTGCCCCCTCCCCGGGACGACCACCACGGCGTCCCGACCGTCCTCTTCCTCGAGCAGGACCTGTACGTCGTCGTGCTTCGAGGTGGGGATGTTCTTGCCGACCATGTCGGCTCGGATGGGGAGTTCTCGATGTCCACGGTCCACGAGGACCAGCAGGCGCACTTTGCGAGGCCGCCCGAAGTCGTTCATCGCGTCGAGGGCGGCACGCACCGTTCGGCCGGTGAACAGCACGTCGTCGACGAGGACAACCGTGCGGTCCTCGATGTTGGGGAGGTCGCTCGGGCGCGGCGAGCGCTTGAGGCCTCGAGCGGCGAAGTCGTCGCGATGCATCGTGACATCGAGGACGCCGACCGCCGGTCGCGTCCCCTCGAACCCCTCGATGGCGTCCGCGAGGCGCCGAGCGATGGTCGCGCCTCGGCGCACGATCCCGACGAGCACGAGCCCGTCGGTGCCGGCGTTGGTCTCCACGATCTCGTGCGCGAGTCGAACGATGGTTCGTCGCAGCGCGACGGCGTCCAGCAGGGGACCGCCGGTCTGCGTCGCAGGCGTCTGCATGGGAGGTGCGTCAGGCAAAAAGAAACCTCCCACTCGACGGGGAGGTCACAATGGCGGGCGCGCGCAGTCGGGTGTGCTGATGCACGTCGATGTCCCTTCCCGGCCTCGCTGGACCGGCTTAAAGGCGGCGCAGGTGTCCTGCTGAGGCATCAGGTTACCACCGCGCGTGGAGCAGGCAAGTGGGCGGAACACCACCTCCGAAGTCACGACGAGACGGGGACAACTCCTTGATAACTCGTCAACAACTCTTGACAGTCTGTGGACGGCTGTTATGTTTTGCGGACGCGGTTGCTCCGAGCGGTGCCGACGCCCGAGGAGTCCTCAACCGCTGGCGGGGGGAATCTCGATGCCTGAGCGCAAGGTCTACGACTACGCCCGTGGCAAGTACGGCGTCCTCGAGGCGATCCGTGAGGCGCCGATGGGGCTCGGGGACAACCCCCGCAGCTTCGAGGCCATCGCCGCGGTGCTGCTCGCCGCGTTCGCCGGCGGCCTGACCGCGGCGTTCGTGCTCGCGGCGCTGCTGATCCGCTAGCCAGAAGTCAGTTCGCGTTCTCTGCGGCTCCGCCTGCATCGGACGAGCGGGCGGCTGATCCACACGAAGCGGGCGCCCTCGGGCGTCCGTCTTCGCGTCCAGTCAGGTCGAGGCCGGAGTCAGTCCGAGGTCAGTCGTTCCCGCCCTCGCGGTGCTCGCGGAGGAAGCGCTCGAGGTCCTCGACCATCGAGGCGCCGTCGGGCAGCTCTTCTTCTGCCTCGGCGGAGTCCGCCTCGTCGCCCGTCTCGCTCTCCTGACGCTCCTCGATCTGGCGCGCCAGGCTGCTGACGTCGCTGTCCTTCGCGACCTCTGCGGCCACCTGCGCATCGAAGCGTGCCGCGAAGACCTCGAGGTCATGCAGCGTCAGCCCGAGGCCGAGCGCCGGGTTCAGCACCTGCAGCAACGCGAGCGAGCCCTTCGGGTTCGGCGTCGCGTTGACGTAATACGGCACCTGGGCCCAGAACGAGGCTGTGTCGAAGCCCGCATCGCGCGCCGCCTGGTTCAGCACGCCGACGATGCCCGTGGGCCCCTCGTACGTCGAGGCGCGCGTCGTCACGCCGAAGAGCTGCTGAAGCGCCTCGTCCGCCGATGAGCCGTTGACCTGCACCGGCCTCGTGTGGCTGGCCTCAGCGAGCAGTGCACCCAGCGTGATGACGCCGGCGACCTCGTACGAACGGCAGAGCTCGAGGATCGCGTCGGCGTAGGCGTGCCACGCGAGGTGCGGCTCGATCCCCTCGAGGAGAATGATGTCGTGCGCCGCGCCCTCGACCTGCCGCGCCGTGAAGACGTTCTGCGGCCACTCGAGGACGCGCTCGCCCTTCTCAAGGCGGACGCGCGGGCGAGTCTGCGTGAAGTCGTAGAACTCCTCGGGATCGATCTCGGCGAATGGTTCCTCGCGCCAGCGCCGGCGCATGAAGCGCACGGCGCTCGTCGCGGACTCGCCGGCGTCGTTCCAGCCCGCGAACGCCGCGATCAGCAGCGGGCTCTTGAGTTCGGGACGGCGATGAACGATCAGGTCAGCCACGATGACCTCCGCCCTCAGCATAGATCGCCGGGGCGAGGGGCACACGGCTGCCGCTGCCGCCGCGCTCGAGACGCGCTATCGGCGCCCGTTCATCAGTGCACCGAGCAGCATCGCGGTCCCGAGGCCGATTACACCCACCGCGAGCACCACCGGTGTGCGCAGCTCGATGACATCGAGACGGTCGAGCAGGAACAGGACACCGAGCGCCATGAAGACGACGCCCGTGAGCGCCGTCCCGAAGTCGTACCTCGCGGTCATGGCCGTTCATCCAATCGCGCTGATCCGAAGGCGGTCGAGAGTTTGAGGTCGATCCGCCTCGATGCGCTGTCGTAGTCGTTGAAGGTGCGCGTCTCGTTCACGATGCCCGACCACTCGCGGTTGAGCACCCGCAGGCTGCCGAACGTCGTCGATCCCTCCACCCGCAGCCCGACGTCGTCCGGCACGTAGATGCGCAGGTCGCCGAACGCCATCGAGACCTCGAGGTCGGTCGTGCCCCGAGGGAAGTTGATGTCGGTGAGGTCGACCGTCATCGATCCGAACGCGTGGCTGTACGAGTCGTCGAGGTCCTCGATGCGTTGCGGGTTCACCGTTCGGTCGCCGAAGGCGCCGTCCACGTTCACGTCGACGGCCGAGATCGAGGCCAGTGCCAGCGTCAGGAGGATGCCGAGGACCACGAGTCCGCCCGCGCCTCGACGTCCCGCGCTCGCCACCGTCGCGAGCCCGATCGCGATGAGCGAGACCGCGAGGACGACGTCCCAGCGCGGGACCCGAACTTCGAGTTCGCTCAGCAGCCAGATCGCTCCCAGGCCGATCAGCAGCAGCCCGAACACGATCCCGAGGACGGGGCCGGCGCCCGGGCCGTGCTCGCGGTGGACGCCCGGCTCTTCAGCCGGCATCACGATCCAGGCCGCGATGTAGAGCGGGATAGCGAGACCGCCCGAGAGCAGCGCCGCCAGCACGAAGACGATCCGAATCAACGTGCTGTCGGCATTGAGGTACTCGGCCGTCCCCCCGGCCACCCCTCCGAGCCAGCGATCGTGTGCGCTGCGCATCAGCCGCCGGCGCCCCGGAGGCTCCGAGGGCGGAGGCGGGACGTCCCCCGTCGGCGGAGGCGGAGCTACCGGCGGTGGAGGGGCCGGCGGCACTGCCGAGACACCTGCCGCAGCGGCAGCGGGCTCATCCACCTCGGGCGGCCCGCCTTCGGGTGGCGTGGGAGCGTCATCTGAAGTCATGCGGTCCTCCGCCGGGATCCTACTCCCCGTGTGCGATCGCACAGGGAGGCGATCGGCCGGGCGAAGTGGGGCTTCAGGTCCGGAACCGATGCCGCGATGATGGCGTCAAATAGGGTGCGCATCGCGCGATCACGCGGTGCGACAGGACAGCGCCCGCCGTACGATCATCGAGGTCCGACCGCGCCGCATGAGGGAGCATTCAGTGCACGTCGACTTGCCACGAACGCCATCGAAGTCGCCCGCACGATCACTTGGACGGACCGCCGCGACGCTCGGCGTCGCGCTGTTCGTCGGACTCGCGATGCTCGGCGTGCTGACGCCCTCGATCGCCGAGGCCGCCGCGCCCACGGTCTCGAGCATCTCGCCCTCGAGCGGCCCGAACACGGGCGGCACCGCCGTGACCATCACCGGCACCGGCTTCGTCGCCGGTGCCACCGTGACGATCGGCGGCGTGGCGGCCACCGGCGTCAACGTCGCCAGCTCGACCTCGATTACGGCGACCACGGCTGCCGCGACCGCCGGCCCCGCGAACGTGGTGGTCACGAACCCCGACACGCTCGCGAGTACCCTCGTCAACGGCTTCACCTACCTGGGGCCGGCTCCGACGGCGAACCTCGTCAACCCGAACAACGGCCCATCGAGCGGCGGCACGGCCGTCACGATTACCGGCACCGACTTTGTGACCGGCGCGCTGGTGAGCTTCGGTGGCACGCTCGCGACCGGCGTCACCGTCGTGAACGCGACGACGATCACCGCGACGACGCCTGCGCACACCATCGGCGCCGTGAATGTCGTCGTGACGAACCCGGACACCCAGAGCAGCACCCTGGTCAACGGCTTCACGTACACGGCCGCGGCGGCGCCTACGGTAAGCGCCGTGGCCCCGTCGACGGGTACGACCGGCGGCGGGACGCCCGTCACGATCATCGGGACCGGGTTCGTCGGAGGCGCGACCGTGAAGTTCGGCGCGAACTCCGCCACCTCGGTCGTCGTCACGAACTCGACGACCATCACCGCTGTCACGCCGGCGGGCTCAGCCGGTACCGTCGCTGTGACGGTGACGAACCCCGACACCCAGAACGGCACGCTGCCGTCCGCGTACACCTACGCTGCCGCCGCGCAGCCGACCATCACCGCCGTCTCACCGAACACCGGCCCAATCACCGGCGGCACCTCGATCACGATCACCGGCACGAACTTCCTGCCCGGCGCGGCCGTCGAGGTCGGTGGCACCGCCGCGACATCCGTCGTGGTCGTGAGCTCCACCTCGATCACCGCGAAGACCCCTTCGCGCTCCACGACCGGTGCCGTCTCGGTGAAGGTGACGAACACCGACAACAAGTCCGCGACCCTCGCCGCGCCGGCGTTCACGTACGTCGGGCCGCCGAAGATCACCGCCGTTGATCCCTCGACCGGCTCGGTCGGTGGAGGCACGACGGTGAAGATCACCGGGAGCGGCTTCCTCACCGGCGCCACCGTCACCTTCGATGGCATTTCGGCGACCTCGGTCTCCGTCGTGAGCGCCACCGAGATCTCGGCGAAGACGCCGGCGCACGCCGCCGGCAAGGTCGAGGTCATCGTGAAGAACCTCGATGGCCAGACCGGCTCGAAGACCGACGCCTACACGTACGCCCCCGGTCCGACGCTGACCTCGGTCACCCCGCTCAGCGGCCCGAACACGGGTGGCACGACGGTGACCATCACCGGTACGAACTTCAGCAGCAACGCGACCGTGAAGTTCGGCGAGGTCGCCGGCACCTCGGTTTCGGTCGCCTCGGACGGCAAGAGCCTGACGGTCAAGACGCCGGCACAGGCGGCGGGCGCCGTCGACGTCATCCTGACGAACAGTGACAGCCAGTCCGTCGAGTTCGCGCTGCCGTTCGTCTACACGCTCGCCTCGGGCCAGGTCGTCGGCGGCTCCGTGCCGGGCCCGGGCGCGATTGGGCTCATCGTCTTCAGCGGCGGGTCGAACGACCAATTGATCGCGGCGGCGATCGCCGGTGGCTGCCCGTCCTCGGGCCAGCTCACCTTCAACTCGCTGGTGAACGGCACCTGGATCACCTTCATCCCGGCAGCGCCGGCCGTCGTTAACGTGGCGTGGAACTCGAGGTTCAGCACGGGTCTGCCGCCCACGCTCCCGCTCTTCGTGCGCTGCCTCGCCTCGTAGGCGAGGCGGCGCGCGCCGGCCTCGAGGTGCTCACGCGCCTCGAGGCTGGTGGACGACCGTGAGGGCTCGCGCGATGATGCGGGCTGCGCGGCGCGTGCCGGGCCTGCGCTGCCGGGTGGTGTAACGGTAGCACCGGGGACTTTGAATCCTCTTGTCCAGGTTCGAATCCTGGCCCGGCAGCCACGTCTCCGGGTTCGCCCGCTTGCTCGCAGCGAGGCACGTCCGCGAAACTAGCGAGCGGCACTGATCCCCGATAGCTCAATCGGTAGAGCGCCCGGCTGTTAACCGGTAGGTTCGAGGTTCGAGTCCTCGTCGGGGAGCCACCCCTCCTGACTCAGTGCCGTTTCGCCCTCGGCCCGCTGCGAGGCCCGTCTATGTCCCAGCGACACAGCCGAGATCACATCACCCGCCGTCTTGCGATCGTCGCGATCAAGACGGTGCATTCCGCGATCTTCCTCGCGAACTCCGCGGCGATCCTGCACATCTGTTGGGCGGGGGTCCTGAACCGGCCATCGCGCTTCACGAGGATCGCGCTGGTCCTCGCGTCGCTCGAGTCGGCCGTGTTCGTCCTCAATCGCGGCCGCTGCCCGCTCACTCAGGTCGTCGAGGGCCTCGGCGCCGAGGACGGTCGCGTCTCCGACATCTTCCTGCCGCGCTGGCTCGCCGACCGCATCCCCTGGCTCTGCACGCCGCCGCTTGTGCTCGGCATGCTCGCTCTGCTCACGCACCGCTACCGAGGCTCGGCGAGCGACGAGGCGCCATCGACCCTCTAGGGCGAGGCGCAGGACAGCAGCGCGCGAACGCTTGTCTCGGTGAGTGGCTCATGCCGACCCGGCCATTCGACCCACAGCTCGCCATCGAGGTCGTTCACCGTCACGGCGACCGGCCCGCAGGCCGTCTCGACCGAGCCGCTGCCACCTCGAGGCCCCGAGTTCGCCCACGCGACATCGAGGCCCGCGTCGGCGACGCGCCCTCGAAAGTCGCTCGGCGTGCCCGGCCGGCCGTCCGCCCACCAGTAGGCGAACGACCCGAGGACGAGCAGCGCGACGAGGAGGGCCAGGACGCCCGCGCGGCGCACAGCCGTCCTACTACTCCTGGCCCACCGCGATCACCGCGCAGCACGCCGCGAGTCCGAGCGACACCGGGCCCCAGATGCGCTCGATCCTCGAGCGCGAGGCGAAGTTCGCGAGTCCCCCGACCAGCAGCAACGCACCCAGCACCCACATCGCGATCTCGCCTCGTCCGGGCAGGCCTCCGATGCGCGCGATGCCCGCCCCATCGACGATATAGAGCGCCACGATCGGGTACGCGGCGATCGCTGCAACCGCGCTCGCGACGCGCAACGAGGTCGGGAGCGTGCCCCGGTGCTGGCCGCCCCAGGCCGCCGCACCCCACCGCGCGCCGAGGGCGAGCGCCAGCTGAAATGCCACGAGGACGCCGAGGAGCGCCAGCGCGCCCGTCGCGGCGAGCCCCACAGCGAGGGGCGCGCCGACTGCGCTAGCCACCAGCCATCTCCGCCGCGGCAGTCTGCACCGCCTCGATGATCTTGTTGTAGCCCGTGCAGCGGCAGAGGTTGCCCGCCAGCCAGAAGCGGATCTCCTCTTCGCTCGGCGCCGGGTGCTCGTCGAGCAGCGCCTTCGAGGCCACCAGGAAGCCCGGCGTGCAGATGCCGCACTGCAGCGCAGCCTCCGTGAGGAACGCCTTCTGCAGCGGGTGCAGCTCCTGCCCCTCCGCGAGGCCCTCGACGGTCGTGACGTCCGAGCCCTCGACCTCGGCGGCCATCACGAGGCACGAGTTCACGAGGCGGCCGTCGAGGATGACCGAGCACGCGCCGCAGTTGCCGTTATTGCAGCCTTCCTTCGCCCCCGTCAGGTTCAGTCGCTCGCGCAGCGCCTCGAGGAGCGAGTCGCGGCTCGAGGACAGCCACGATCGCTCGTCGCCGTTGATCGTGGCCGTGACCACGATGCGCTCGTCCGTATGTGCGTTCGTCTCCGGGGTCGTCACGAGCCTGCCTCCTCGCCTCGAGCGCGAGCCGCGGCCGCGCGCATCACTCGTCCCGTCAGGACGCCCGCCAGGTGGCGTCGATATGCCTCGGTGCCGCGCATGTCGGAGATCGGCCGCGCCGCCGCCGCAGCGGCCGCCGAGGCCGCTTCGATGGTCGCGTCGTCGAGGCGCCTTCCGACGAGCGCCTGCGCTGCCTCGGTGAGCCTGAGCGGCGTCGGCGCGACTGCGCCCAACGCGAGCCGTGCGTCGGCCACCACGTCACCCTCGAGGGTGATCGAGGCCGCGGCGTTCACGACCGCGATGTCCATCTCGTTTCGAGGGATGAAGCGCTCCCATGCGGAGCCGCTGTTCGCCGCCCGTGGCGGGAAGTGCAGCTTCACGACGAACTCGCCGGCCTCGAGGACGTTCGCCCCCGGGCCCGTGCAGAACTCCGCGACCGGCACCTCGCGGGCCCCGTTCGGCCCGGCGATGTGCGCTACGCCATCGAGGGCGATCATCGCCGGAATCGAGTCGGCTGCCGGCGACGAGTTCGCCAGGTTGCCGCCCAGCGAGGCGCGACCCTGGATCGCCGTCCCTCCGATGACATGCGACGCCTGAGCCAGCGCGCGGTAGTCCCGCAGCACGTCAGCGTCGCCATACACGCGGTAGAGCGGCGTCGCCGCCCCGACATCGAGGCCGTCGCCCGCGCTGTGATGAATCCCAACCAGGTCGGGAATGCGCTTGATGTCGACGAGCAGGCCCACGTCGCGGCGTCGTTCGCGGGCGAGGACGATGACGTCCGTGCCGCCCGCGAGCACCTTGGTCGTGGGGCCGCCGTCGCGGAGCAGCTGTACCGCCTCGTCCACCGACGAGGCGCGCGCGTACCTGACGGCCTGCATTCGGGCTCCTCTCCGTGCGCTGTCGCGCTCGAGGTGTGCTGGTCACGTCGCGACTGAGCGCCGGACGCGGGCCATTATGCCACGGCCCCGACCGCTGCCTCGAACCTCCCCCCGCCGAATCCACGAGGCGCGATGTGTATCATCGAGGCGAACTTCCCCGGCTGCGTCTTCGAGAGGACCCAACCGTGACCACTGCCGAGCCTCCCGCCACCCCGTCCGACGCCCAGTACGAGGTCATTGGCACCCGCCCGTGGCGCCCCGACGGCGTCGACAAAGTGACAGGCCGCGCCGTGTACGGTGCGGACGTGCGCCTCGCCGGCATGTTGTACGGCCGCGTGCTACGCAGCCCGCACGCCCACGCGATCATCAAGCGCCTCGATGTCTCGAAGGCGCTCGCACTGCCCGGCGTGCACTCGGTCGTGACTGCCGAGGACTTCCCGGAACCAGCCTCGCCCGTGATGGCAACCATTCGAGGCCCGCAGCCGACCCAGTGGGACGTCGACCGCCTGATGGCGCGCCGCAAGGTCCTCTTCCGCGGCCACCCGATCGCCGCCGTCTGCGCCACCGACTTCCACACCGCCGAGGACGCGCTGCGCCTCATCGAGGTGGAGTACGAGGTGCTGCCGGCCGTCACGTCGCTCGACGACGCACTCGCCACGGGCGCGCCGATCCTCCACGACGACGGCCTCTCCGACCTCGTCGAGGGCCTGTTCGAGCCCGTCGACGGCGCGGCCTCGAACGTCGCACGCGTCATCGAGCTCGGTGTCGGCGACATCGAGGCAGGCTTTGCCGAGGCGGACGTGGTCCTCGAGCGGCAGTACGAGACCGCGATGGCCCACCAGGGCTACATCGAGCCCCACAATGCCACGGCGGTCTGGAACCGCGACGGCAAGATCACGATCTGGACGAGCACCCAGGGCGCCTTCGGCATCCGCACGAACGTCTCACGCATCCTGCGCGTGCCCCTCGGCGACCTGCGCGTTGTCCCCGCCGAGATCGGCGGTGGCTTCGGTGCGAAAAACGTCGTCTACCTCGAGCCCGTCGCCGCGCTCCTCTCGAGGAAGAGCGGCCGCCCGGTCCAGATCACGATGAACCGCACCGAGGTGCTCGAGGCGACCGGCCCCACCTCGGGTACGCGCTCGACCGTGAAGATCGGCGCGAAGCGTGATGGCACGATCGTCGCCGCCGACATCCGCCTCGAGTACGAGGCCGGCGCGTACCCCGGCTCGCCCGTGGCCGGTGGCGCGCGCTGTGCCGTGGGGCCCTACCACGTGCCACACCAGCGCATCGTGGGCCTTGATGTCGTGCTCAACCGTCCGAAGGTGGCGGCCTATCGGGCGCCCGGCGCGCCGGCGGCCTCGTTCGGCGTTGAGGCCGCCCTCGATGAGCTGGCCGACCGCCTCGAGATGGACCCCATGGAGCTGCGGCTCAAGAACGTCGTGAAGCAGGGCGACCCCCGCAGCGACGGTGCGGTCCACGGCTCGGTCGGCTCGCGCGAGGTCATGGAAGCCGTCATGGCGAGCCCGCACTACCGCTCCGAGATCCTCGGCACCGACATCGGTCGAGGCGTGGCGGTGGGCTTCTGGCAGAACGGCGGCGGCGAGTCCAGCGCCTACGCCTCGGTCCACGAGGACGGGCGCGTCACCCTCGTGACCGGCTCCGTCGACATCGGCGGCCAGCGTGCCGCGCTCGCGATGCAGTTCGCCGAGACCCTCGGCATCCCGTACGAGGACATTAACTCCCTCGTCGGCGACACCGACACCATAGGCTTCACCGGCAACACCGGCGGCAGCCGCACGACCTTCGCCACTGGCTGGGCGGTCTACGAGGCCGCCCTCGATGTGCGCAAGCAGCTCGAGGAGCGCGCCGCGCTCATCTGGGAGGTCTCGCCCGACCAGGTCGAGTACGACCCGCATGGCGCCGTCGTGCGCGGCCCCGAGGGCAAGGAGATCACCTTCCGCGACCTCGCACGCCAGCTGCCGAGGACGGGCGGCAACATCCAGGGCAAGGCCGACACCGTCTCGACGAACGTCGGCAAGGTCGGCGCCGCGTTCGGTGCACACATTGCCGACGTGCACGTCGACCGCGACACCGGCAAAGTCACCGTCCTGCGCTACACCGCCATCCAGGATGTCGGCACGGCGATCCACCCGGCCTACGTCGAGGGCCAGATCGAGGGCGGTGCGGTCCAGGGCATCGGCATGGCGCTCAACGAGGAGTACCTCTACGACGAGAACGGCCGCATGCTGAACTCGTCCTTCCTCGATTACCGCATGCCGGTCGCGAACGACCTCCCGATGATTGAGACGGTGCTCGTCGAGGTGCCGAACCCCGGCCACCCCTACGGTGTCCGCGGCGTCGGCGAGGTGCCGATCGTGCCGCCACTCGGTGCCATCGCGAACGCGATCTACGACGCCGTCGGTGTCCGCATCCATCGCCTGCCGGCCTCGCCGGGCGTGATCCTCGAGGAGCTGCAGGCGCAGAGCGAGCCGCGAGGCTCGCAGCAGTGATGCGTACCGCGACCATCCGAGGACGCTGAGGCGCCGATGCCGACACTCCACGTGCCGGCGCCCCTGCGCTCGTTCTCGGACGGTCGCGAGTCGTTCGAGCTCGAGGGCGGCACGCTCCGTGCCGTCTTCGCCGCCCTCGAGGACGAGTGCCCGACGCTCTTCGGCCGCCTCGTCGAGGACGGTGACCTCCGCCGGGACATCGCCGTCGCGATCGACGGCTCGATCCTGGAGGACACGGGCCTTGCTCAGCCCGTCGCGGCGAGTGCCGAGATATACCTCGTGCCGCCAATCGGCGGAGGCTGCGAGGATTTCGAGGCGTGAGCGAACTCGAGGCGCCGGACTACGCCCTCCTCGACCGCGCGGGCGGCGCCGCCTCGATGTTCTACCCGCGTCCCGAGGATTACGAGCCCCCGGAGGGCGCCTCAGATCACGCGATCGAGGTGGCGACCGGCGTGCACATTGGCGCGCGCTGGTACCCGAGGTCCGAGGCGCGCGCGGCGCTCCTCTACTTCCACGGCAACGGTGAGATCGCGAGCGATCACGACGGCATCGCGCCGATGTACCACGACATCGGCGCGTCTCTCGTCGTGGCGGAGTTCCGAGGCTACGGCCACAGCAACGGCACGCCCTCGATGGCTGCGCTGGTCGGTGATGCCCATCCCGCCGCCGCGTACTTCCATCGACTGCTCGACGCGGCGGGCTTCGAGGGCGCGCGCTTCGTGATGGGACGCAGCCTCGGCGCACACCCGGCCCTCGAGGTCGCGGCGAACGTCTCGAGCCGGTTCAGCGGCCTCATCCTCGAGAGCGGAGCCGCCGGGATCCGACGCGTCCTCGAACGCACCGGTCTCCTCGACACCGAGCTCGGTGGGACGCTGGCAGCGGCGCACGACGCGAAGGTGCGCTCCATCCGGCTGCCGGTGCTGCAGATTCACGGCGAGCAGGACGACCTCGTGCCGCTGCGGACGGCGCACGAGCTCGGTGAGCTGCTCGAGGGGACCAAGCGCACGCTCGTCACGATCCCGAGGGCAGGTCACAACGACCTGCTCTGGCTGGGCCGTGAGCGCTACTTCGAGGCGATTCGAGACTTCATCGAGGGCGCGTCGGAGCCGGGCGCCCCGAGCTGACCGGAGGAGTCAGGGGCAGCTAGTGCTGCTCCTTCTCCTGCTCGTGCTCGTCCTTGTTCGACATCCAGAAGATGAATCCCGTGTAGGCGACGCCGGACACGATGATGAAGCCGCTGAGCAAGTACTGGATGTCCGCTACGGTCGTCACGATCGGTCTCCTCCCACGCAAGGACCCCCGCACGGTACTGCCTCGCGCCGTCACCGGGTAGCGGGTCCGTCCCCGACGCCCACGATTGCGGCTCCCACCCAGTCCATGCTGAAACGGCTGGCCCCTGGCTGAAACTTCTCGAGTGAAGCCTGCCGAACCCTCGAGGAACCTCGCAAACCTCGATCGTTGCGAGCTGGATCCCGGTTTCGCTCAACCGACCGAGCGCCCATTCTCGCTCGCGAGCCATCGACTTCCGAGTGCTCGAGAGGACGGCACATCGTGGACACCGTTTCAGACGCGATTCCGTACCTGCCGCTGCTGACCACCGTGCTGTCCGTGCTCTTCGGGACAGCGATCCTCCGGCGTCGCGCGGCGCTCAAGGCCTACGACGGCCAGCCGCGCACGCACCTCTTGTGGTGGGGCATCGGCGTGTACTTCTTCGGCGTCGGCACCATTGTCGAGGGCCTCACCGGCGTGTTCGGCTGGAGCGCCATCGGGTTCAAGGCCTGGTACATCTCAGGCGCGCTCCTCGGCGGCGCGCCGCTGGCGCAGGGCACCGTGTTCCTCCTGGTGGGCCGCCAGGGAGCCAAGGTCCTTGCGATCGTCCTCGTGACCTACATCAGCATCGCGTCGGTCTTCATCCTGCTCTCGCCACTGAACCCGCCCCCGGCCGGCGAGAACGTCCTCAACGGCGACGTGCTCGAGTGGCAGTGGGTGCGGCTCTTCAGCCCGCTCGTGAACACGTACGCCGCCCTCTTCCTCATCGGTGGCGCGATCTACTCGGCGTTCGCCTTCCGCGCCCAACGAGGACGGTCGGCCGGCAACGCGCTCATCGCCCTCGGCGCGATCCTGCCGGGCATCGGCGGCAGCTTCTCGCGCGCGGGTCACACCGAGGTGCTCTACGTGACTGAGTTCATCGGCATCATCTTCATCTATGCCGGCTACCGCCTCGCGATCGGCCAGCGCCTGTGGGGCAGCGCGCCCGCACCGGCCCCACAGGCGCCCGCGCCGCAGCAGGCGACCTAGGCGCGCTTGGCCGCCATCGAGGCGCGGCGTGACGCCGCGGCCGCCCGCGCGCCCAGGGCGCGCCGCGCCCCGGGGATGAGGTCGGGCCAGTCCCGCCGCAGCGCGATGTCGATGCTCTCGAGGGCGTCGAGCTCGATGTAGCACTCGGCGCGGGCCTCGAGGCCCGCGTCGATCGGCCCCTCGTATGCCTCGAGCGCCATCGCCATGAGGCGTCGGTCCCAGTTCTGACGCACACGCGCGAAGTCGACGGCCGGGTCGGTGACGCGTGCCCCCTCGAAGTCGAGCGCGGCCACGAGGCGCTCCTCGGTGTCGACGATGACGTGGTCGGGCTTGAGATCGGCGTGTGTCACCACGAGACGCGGGAGCGACCTCGAGGCCTCCGCCAGCCGCTCCCCCACGCCCGTCAGCCACGCCCCCGTCCGCGGCGCTACGAGAGCACTGCAGCGCTCGATCATCGGTGCCCAGTGGTCGCGCCACGGCTCGTACGGCGCCGCGCCGCACTCGATCGCGACCGAGACATCGAGGGCGTGGAGGCTCGACAGGAACTCACCCAGCGAGGTCGCAAGCCGTCGACGCGCGGAGTGGCCGTGCACCTGCCCCGTCCGCCCCTCGACGAAGCGATACGCGCTCGCGAGCGTACGTCCATCGTCGCCGGGCAGCAGTCGATGCTCGCGCGGCACCGGCAGTCCCATCGCCTCGAGGCGCACGCCGAGGCGCTGCTGCCCCTCGATCGCCTCGATGGCGTCCTCGTGCCGCGGTACCCGCACGAGCCAGTCGCCGCCAGGTGACGGGACGCGCCACGCCCACACATCGAACCCCCGACCGGCGATCGAGGCGTGATCGGTCTCGGCTCCCGGTAACGCCCGTGCGACGGCCCGCACGACCTCGGGCGACAGGGAATCTGGTGAAGGCCCGCTCACGAGGTGAGGCCGGTGCGACGAAGGAAGGCGCCCGCGCCCTCGACGCGCGCTCCGAGCGCGGACACCCGTGTCACCAGCTCGCGGTCCGAGGTGACCACGGTGACTTCCGAGTCGTCCACTTCCCCCACGAGCGTGACGATGAGGTCGTCCGCCGAGCACCCATCGAGGCCGGCGTACCGCACCTCGAGGCCGTCTTCGGCCGCGCTATCCGAGGGCGGAGACCCATCGAAGACCAACAGCACGCGCTCTGCGTCGAGGTCCGCGCCCGCAATGTCGTCGCGCAGCGTCGCCGCTGCGCCCGCACGATCTCGCCACCATCGCGTCCGAGGGCGCGCCCCCATCACGTTGTTGCCGTCGATGATCAACAGGCTCACGAGTGTCGGTCTCCGCGGTGGTGAAGCGGCCGGTCCGACGGAGGCTAGCGCACGAGCCTCGTCACTCGTTCGGCTCGTCCAAGACGTCGCCGTCCTCGCCACCATCGACCCCGCTCAGCGCACGCTCGAGGCGTTCGACCTCGTCGATGGCCGCGCTGCGGTCCGGATCGTCGCCACATCCGAGGATCGCCTGCGCGTCCGCGAGCCGTCGCAGCAGGACCTGGCGAGGCGGTGAGTCGCTGCGAGGCGCGCGTTCGTTGTCAGTCATGTGATCGAAGCGCATTCCCCCGGCGGTCCGAGACTCGCGCCAGCGCGGCGGCCGGGCTCTAGTTCACGCGGTCGCCCGCGACATCGTGCGTCGAGGGCCCACACCCACTGTACCCGCCGAGGTCTGCCACCCACGGGACCGCCTCGCCCGGACCTTCGGCATGGCGCGAGTCGGCCGAAAGGAGGAGTGGCAACCTCGACGATTGCCGCTCACCGGCGCAGCGCCCCCCCGAGACAGTACGTCCCGCATCTCGGGTCGAGTGACCGAGGCATCACCCGAAGGGACAGCCAGATGAATAGGAATCGGTTCACCCGCGTCGCCCTTGGCCTCGGCGGCGCTTCGATCGTTGTGGCCGCTGCGCTGACGGTCGCGTGCGACTCCGCGCCCGCCCCGTCTTCGGCCGAGTCGGCCACCGTCCTGCCGCGCGAGGCGTTCCAGGCGATTCTCGACCGTCGGGTCGCGGAGGGCGTACCGGGCATCGTCCTTCGAGTCGAGACGAAAGACGGCGAGGTCTGGTCCGGTGCCGCCGGGGTCGCCGCGCTCGACGGCCCCCCCATGATGCCAACCGCGCGCCTCCCGATCTTCAGCGTCGCGAAGATGGCGGTCGCCACCGCGGCCCTGAGCCTCGTCGAGGACGGCGTGATCGACCTCGAGGATCCCATCGGCAAGTGGGTCGATGCCGCCACGATCGCCGATCTCCCGAACGCCGATCGCCTGACGATCCGCCATCTCATCAACCAGACCGGCGGCGTCCGCGACTACTGGGACGACGACTTCACCGCGGCCGTCGTGGCGGACACCGGCCGGCAGTGGGCACCCGAGGAGCTCGTCGCGCACGCCGCGGCAGGAGCTCCCGCCGGCAGTCCGGACGACGGCGACGCGGACTACGCCAACACGAACTACGTCCTCCTCGGGTTGGTCATCGAAGGAGCCACGAACTCACCACTGTCGGCCGTCCTGCGCGACCGCGTGTTCGAGCCTCTCGAGATGAGCCAGACGGCATCCTGGGAGGAGGCGACGCTCCGGCCGCAGGCGAACGGCTACATCGAGGACGGCGGCGAGCTCGTCGATGTCACGGGCGTCGACCTCTCGCTCTCCTGGGCCGCCGGCGGCCTCGTCTCAAACGCCGAGGATGTTGCCACCCTGACGAAAGCATCGGTCCTGGGTGGCGGCGTCCTGTCCGATGAGACGCACACGTCGGTGATGACAACCTTCACGCCGTGGAACGAGGGCCTCGAGTACGGCCTCGGCCTCATGCGGGTCACCGCGTTCGGCAGCCCCACGTATGGGCACATGGGTGACGGCCCCGGATACACATCGCTCTCGCTCTACGACCCCGCCGCCGGCGTTGGTGTCGTCGTGCTGATGAACGTGACCGCCGAGGAAGCGCGTATGCAGACCTACCTCGAGGTGATGCAGGCGCTCGGCCTCTACGACCAACTCGAGGAGTAGCGCGTCGTCTCACTGGCGCGCAGCGATTTCCGAACGCCGGCCTGCACCAGCAGACCGGCGTTTCGATCCCCGCGACCGTCAGGTGCGGCGTCGCCGATCGAGCGGGCTCCGCCAGGTGCCGTCAGGTCGTGCTCGAACCCCAGAATGTGGTGCCGAAGGTGGGACTCGAACCCACACGAGGGTTGCCCCTCAACGGTTTTTGAGACCGCCGCGTCTGCCGATTCCGCCACTTCGGCCGGATGGGTCCCGTGGCGGCTCGTACATCGGAGGGGCCTCGGGTCGTCGAGGAGGGTTGGAGCGGAAGACGAGACTCGAACTCGCGACCTTCTCCTTGGCAAGGAGACGCTCTGCCAACTGAGCTACTTCCGCGTCGCCGCATGCGCCTGCGCGCACCGGGGCTACCGAGTATAGGAACGACCTCCCGATGACGCCAGAACCCGTCGAGGACCTGACGCGACGGTCTACCGACGCGCGGGCTGGCGCGGGTTCGCCTCCCGCCATGCGTGGTACACCGTGGTCGGCAGCGTCCCCGCCTTGTACTGCGCCAGGGTCTCGTCCATCACGCGATCGACCTCGGCCATGAAGTCCTCGACCGTGCCGTCGTTGTGGAAGACGTGGTCCGCGGCCGGCGCTCGGTCCTGCCACGGCCGCTGAGCACCGAGGCGCTTCTCGGCGTCCTCCTCGGAGAAGTTGTTGCGCGCCATCAGACGGCGCTTCATCGTCTCCGGCTCGGCCGCGACGAGCCACGTCGCGTCGCACCAGGCCGCGTAGCCGGCCTCGATGTGGTTCACGGCCTCGAGGATCGCGATGTCGTCCTCGCCGAGGGTGGCGCGCCAGTGCTCCACGGTGCCGCGGATCTGGTCCTCGATGCTGCCGATCGCCTTCATCCAGCGGCTCATCACCTCGGGGTTGCCGAAGGCCATGTCGCCGATTTTCTTGCGGTCGACGTAGCCGTCGGGCAAGAGGACCTCGCGGCCGAACTCCTTGATCACGTCGTAGTAGCCGCGCGTGCCCGGGTCGAACATGCGGTGCACGAGTTTGTCGGCGTCGCCGTGGAGCGCGTTGTACTTCTCCACCAGGTGCCAGCAGAGCCCGCTCTTGCCGGTGGCAATCGCCCCGGTCACTCCGATGATCAGCGCCATGCCGCCAGCCCCCTCACGCCCCTCGAATGCTGCTGCCGAGGTGAGAGACTACCCGACGCTGCGCGCGGTGCAAATCGAGGCGTCTTTCGCCCGCCGGGGGTCGCTACGCCGACGCCTCGACGCGCTCGACGAACTCGATGAGGCGTGGCACGACCGCTTCGACGGCTGCCGCGTCCATCATCCCGCTGCGATGGTCGTGCCCTTCGAGGAAGAAGTGCTCGAGCGCGTGCTTCGAGGCGAATTCGCGCACCCCGCGGCTCGGGCCTCGGTCCTTCTCCCCCGCGTAGAACACCGTTGGGACGCTCGTCGACTTGAGGGCTTGCACGGCGCCGTTGAAGCGCATCTGCGCCTCGAAGTGCGCCGCCATCGCCTCGCGGTCATCGTTCATCGGCAGGCCCGACAGGAACGGCCACGACTTCTCGAAGCCGAGGCGCTTCATCACGAGGTCGTTGCCCCCGTACGGGGACGACCCGCCGAGAAACATCGAGGCGAAGCGCTGCGGTGCGTAGATCAGCGCGCTCTGCCCGACCGTCCCGCCGAGCGAGTATCCGAAGAGGTGCCCCCGCTCGACCCGCGCCTCCCGCATGACCGTGACGACATCGAGGACACGCGTCCGAAAGTCGTACGCCTCGACGTCACGAGGCTTGTCGGACCGCCCATGTCCCCGCCCATCGAGGAGGATCAGGCGGAAGCGCTCGCGCAACCGCTCGACGTACCCCGCCTCGCGCCAGTCCTCGAGGTTGCCGCCGAAGGCGTGGTGCATGACCAGCGGCGGCCCCGAACCTTCGACCTCGAAGTTGAGGCGAACGCCGTCCTCGGCAGAGGCGAACGGCACGACTATGCCTCCGTCGGCACGCCGGCGAAGAACTCGGCGACCTTCGCGGTGACGGTCTCCACGGCGTCCTCGTCGCGGAAGGCCTGGCCGTGGTCCTTCCCCTGCAGCTGGAAGAACGAGGCCGTCGGCCCCAGCTGCCCCGCGCCCAGCACCGAGGGGAATCGCGGGTCCTGGTCGCCCGCGTAGAGCAAGATCGGCAGCTTCGTCGTCTTGAGCGCCTGTCGCGCCCCACCGAAGCGGGCGGTCTCGGCGTGGATGAGACGCACGACGTCCTGCTCCTCGTCGGCCAGCTTGTTCCATCGATCGCCGAACAAGTCCTCGACGGTCCCCCCGAAGTACGGATCCGACGCTGGCCCGAACCCGCCGATCGCGAGGGAGTGGAAGCGCTGCGGCATGTAGATCGTGATGCCCCAGCCGATCCAACCGCCCATCGAATAGCCGAGGAAGTGCGCTTTTCGCACCTGCAGGTCGTTCAGCACCGCGGCAATGTCCATCACGCGGTTGCGCAGCTCGTACGCCTCTTGCTCGTGCGGGTAGTCGCTCTGACCTCGACCGCGCGAGTCCACGAGGATGCACTGGAACCGGTCCTTCAGGCGTTCGACGTACCCGGCTTGCCGCCAGCTTTCCCCGCTGCCGCCCGTGCCGTGCATCAGCACGAGTGGCGTGCCCTCGCCCTCCACGTCGTAGTGGATCCTCGTCCCGTCTTCGGATGTGGCGAATGGCATCGAGCGCTCCCTCCGCGCCGGCCTCGGCGCCCGCGCATCATACCGAGGCCGTTCGAGCCCGTGGCGAGCCGTTCGGGACGCCCGCCTGAGTGAGGGCGATGCCGTACGGGGCTGGGGTATGCGCTCGCATATACTGAATGCTCGCTGTGAGGAGGCTCCCCATGCCCCGATCGATCTGGCGCGGCGTCATCAGCTTCGGGATGGTCTCGATTCCCGTGAAGCTCTACACCGCGACTGAGAGCAAGGACATCTCGTTCCGTCAGCTCCACGACGACGAGTGCCAGAGCCGCATCCGCCAGCTCCGCTGGTGCCCCGTGCACGATCGCGAGGTCGAGTACGGCGAGATCGTCCGCGGCTACGAGTACGCGAAGGATCACTACGTCGTCCTCGACGAGGAGGACTTCGAGAGCCTGCCGCTGCCCAGCAAGCACACGATCGCCCTCGATGCCTTCGTCCACTCCGAGGAGATCGACCCGATCTACTACGAGAAGTCGTACTACCTCGAGCCGGACGAGGCGGGCGTGAAACCCTTCGCGCTGCTGATGCGTGCGCTCCAGGAGAAGGAGCTTGTCGCCGTCGCGAAGATCGCGATTCGCAACAAGGAGCGCATCTGCGCCCTCCGCCCGCAGGACGGCGCACTCACCCTCGAGACGATGTTCCTCGAGGACGAGATCCGAGAGGCGCCGAACGAGGTGCCGTGGCAGGAGCAGGAAGTCTCCGACGCCGAGATGCAGATGGCCTTCACGCTCATCGACATGCTCGCGAAGCCCTTCGAGCCGGAGGCCTACCACGACAACTACCGCGAGGCGCTGATGGAGGTCATCAACGCCAAGCTCGAGGGCCAGGAGGTCATCACCGCCGCTGAGCCCGAGGCCCCGAAGGTCGTCGACCTCATGGCCGCGCTCCGAGCCAGCGTCGAGGCCGCGAAGGCCACCCAGGCGCCGGCTGCCAGGGCCGAGGATGACGAGTCTGAGGAAGAGGCAGCGGGGGAATCTCCCAAGAAGCGCTCGCGGTCGCGCGCGAAGGCGAGCTAGCCTCGAGCGCTCGCTCGAGGCCCGAAGGCTGACCGATGCCTCCCTCGCGATCGCCGCGCCGCACCTCAGGTGGTTCGAAGCGCTCGTCCGCGCCCGCGAACGGCACCCCCGACGCCGCCGCCGAGGCGCGCGACCATCGAGGCCCCGGCGATCTCGCCGCCTACGAGGCGATGCGCGACTTCGGGCGCACGCCCGAGCCCGCCCCCGCCTCGAGGCCCGCGCCGCCCGTACCCGAGGTACGCGCGCTGACCTTCGTCGTTCAGAAGCACCGCGCGACCCGGCTGCACTACGACCTGCGCCTCGAGTTCGACGGGGTGATGAAGTCGTGGCCCATCCCTCGGGGCCCCTCGCCCGACCCGGCCGAGAAGCGTCTCGCCGTGATGACGGAGGACCACCCGCTCGACTACGCCCGCTTCGAGGGCCTCATCCCCGCCGGCCAGTATGGCGCCGGCGAGGTCATCGTCTGGGACAACGGCACCTACTCGCCTGACGAGGGCGGCGTCCTCTCCTTCGACGACCCCGCCGAGGCCGAGCGCCGCATGCTTGAGGACGTCGCCGCGGGCAAGATCTCGGTCACGCTCCGAGGCAAGAAGCTCAAGGGCTCGTGGACCCTCGTGAAGACGCAGCAGGACGAGCAGTCCTGGCTCGCCATCAAGCATCGAGACGACGCGGCCAGCGCCGGCACCGACCTCACGCACCTCGACCGCTCGGTCATCTCCGGCCTGACCATCGAAGACCTGCAGGCCGGCCGCCACCCTGACCCCTCGATCGAGCCCGTCCCGCTGCGGCCGGGCGACCTCCCCGGCGCGCGCAACGCCGAGGCCCCGCGCACCGTCGAACCGATGCAGGCCACTCTCACCGAGTCGCCCTTCTCGAGGCCCGACTGGCTCTTCGAGCCGAAGCTCGACGGCATCCGCGCCATCGTCACGATCGTCGATGGCGAGGTCTCGATGCGCTCGCGGCGCGGGAACGACATTACGAGGCAGTACCCCGCCCTCGTCGCAGCGCTGGCGCGCCAGCCCGTCGCCTCGGCGGTGTTCGACGGCGAGATCGTGGCCTTCGACGATGCCGGCCGCCCCTCGTTCGAGGCGCTGCAGCAGCGCATGAATCTCCAGAACGACACCGAGATCCGCCAGTCCGAGGCCGCGACGCCGGTCGTGTTCTACGCCTTCGATCTCCCCTACCTCGATGGCTTCGACCTCGCCCGCGTGCCGCTGTGGGTGCGCAAGGAGACGCTCGAGCGCGTGCTGCTGCCCTCGGCGCGCATCCAGTACCTCGGCCACATCGACGACGACGGCGAGGCCGCCTACGCCGGGGCCGACAAGATCGGCCTCGAGGGCGTCGTCGCGAAGCGTCGCGATAGCACGTACGAGGCCGGTCGCCGCTCGAGGAACTGGCTCAAGGTGAAGTCCCGCACGAGCGAGGAGTTCGTCGTCGGCGGCTTTTCGGCCGGCAACGGCGGCCGCGCAGGCACCTTCGGCGCGCTGGTCATCGGCCAGTACGACGCCGACGGCGGCCTCGTGCCCTCCGGCCGCGTCGGCAGCGGCTTCGATGACCGAACCCTCGAGGCGCTGCGCGCCCGCCTCGAGCCGCTCGTGCGCGCCGACAGCCCCTTCGCAAGCCCGCCCGAGGGACCGGCCGACATCACCTGGGTCGAGCCGCAGATGGCCGTCGAGGTCACGTTCGCCGAGTGGACCTCCGACGGCAACCTGCGCGCGCCTGTCTTCGTCCGGGTGCGCGACGACCTCGATCCCGCGACCGTCACCCACGCCGAGGTCGCGCCGCCGCCCGAGGTGCTCTCGACGCCGGCCGTGATCTCGAGGCACACGCCGCCCGTCGAGGCAGGCGACGCCCCGGCGTCGACCGCACTGGCAAGCGAGATCGCCTCGGTGCTCGCACAGCTGGAGGGCCGAGCGAAGTCGATGACCCTCGAGGTCGAGGGCCACCAGATCAAGGTGACGAATCTCGACAAGGAGATGTGGCCGGCCTGGGAGGAACAGCGCCCGCTCACGAAGCGCGATCTGCTCGTCTACCTAGCGAAGGCGGCACCCCTGCTGCTACCGGAGCTGCGCGACCGCCCGCTCACGATGACGCGCTACCCGAACGGCCTCGAGGGCGGCAGCTTCTACCAGAAGCACAACGAGCACGCGCCCGACTTCGTGCAGACGTTCCTCGTGTTCGCGGACAGCCGCGACCAGGAGTTCATGGTTTGCAACAACCTTGCGACGCTGCTGTGGTCGGGCCAGATCGCGAACCTCGCGCTGCACACCTCGCTGACCCGTATCGACCCGAGGCCCGACGCGGTCGGCCGCCCGACGGACTTCGCCGGCTCACGCGAGGCCGTCGAGGCCAGCGTCCTCAACTACCCGGACTTCGTCCTCTTCGACCTCGACCCCTACATCTACGCGGGCTTCGAGGGCGAAGGCGAGGAGCCCGAGCTGAACCGCGCCGCCTACCAGCGCACCTGCGAGGTCGCGCTGTGGCTCAAGGAGCTGCTGGACGCGGCCGGGCTCTCGGCATTCGTGAAGACCTCGGGTGCGACCGGCCTCCACATCCTCGTGCCGGTGCTGCGCAATCTCGACTTCGCGACGGTCCGCTCGGTGAGCGAGACCTTCGGGCGCTTCCTCGTAGCGGCGCACCCGAAGGACGTCACGATGGAGTGGCAGACGAAGAACCGCACCGGCAAGGTCTTCTTCGACTCCAACCAGAACGCGCGCATCAAGAACATCGCGGCCGCGTACTCGCCTCGAGCCAAGCCGGGCGCGCCCGTCTCCGTGCCGCTGCGCTGGAGCGAGCTGACGAAGGTCTACCCGACCGACTTCACGATCCTGACGGCGCCCGATCGCTTCGAGGCCGCGGGCGACCTCTGGGCACACATCCTCGAGGCGAAGCAGGACCTCGCCGCACTGGTCGAGTCGTTCGAGGGCTAGGACCGGGACCGAGGGCGGGTCGAGGCTACGAGGCGAGCGGCTCCACGAGGTCGGTGCTGTACCAGCCTTCGTCGTGGCTGGTCCACAGGACCATGCAGACGACGCAGTACGCCTGACCTCGGTGCTCGGCAATGCGGACCGGGTGGCCCAGGCGGCGATGGAGCTCGCTGATGCCGGTGAACGGCTCGGCGGACTGGCGGCGCTGGTCTCGGGGACTCGTCACGGCTGGCCTCGGATCGCCGGCGGCTGGGGGCGGTCTCCATTCCACCAGCCGAGGGGTCGGCGAGGCATCGGAGAACCCCCGCGATCGCGGGCGAGGGACCCGAATCGAGGCGCCGGGTCGAGGTCGAGGCGGCGTCCGAGGCACGGAGCTACTCGCCTCGATGGGCGCGGGCGACCGCCGCGAACCCGCGCGCGATCGAGCCCTCGGGGTCCGCGGGGTCGATGAGCGGGTAGGCCAGTACCTCGCCGCATCCGGCCTCGACGTACGACTGGAGGCCCGCTGCGACCTCGGCCTCGGAGCCGTGCACCACGAGGCCGTCGAGGAGCGCGTCGGCGTAGCCTTCGGCGGCGTCGGCGAAGCCCGCCCGCTCGAACATCGCGAGGTAGAACGGCACGCGCGCGTAGTTCCCGAGGCGCTGACGCGCGAGCGCCCGCACCCCCTCGAGGTCCTCGGAGACGGCGATCGGAACGTGGGCGACCAGCGGCGGCGCTGGTCGGCCGGCGCGCTCCGCACCTCGATGCAGGGCCGGCAGCGCCTGCTCGAGGAGGTATGGCTTCGGGCACATCCACGAGATCGCGCCGTCGGCCATCTCGCCACACACCTCGAACGACCGGGGCTGTAGCGCCGAGGCCATGATCGGCATCGGTGCCGGCGCGAGTCGCGTGTGCGCGGTGACGTGCTCGCCGTCGAAGTCGACGGCACCCTCGTGCAGCAGCGCGCGCAGCACGGTGAGGTACTCGCGCAGCTGGGTGAGCGGCTTGTGCCACTCGACGCCGTACGTCCTTGTCATCGCGGGTTCGTGCGCCGGACCGATCCCGAGGCGCAGGCGGCCATCGCTGAGCTGGTGCACGGCCGCCGCCGCCTGCGCGATGGCGATCGGGTGCCGCGGCCACGTCTGCACGATCGAGGTGCCGAACAGCACGCGCTCGGTCCGCCCGGCCGCCGCCGCGAACACCGACAGCATGTCGACGCCCCCCGCGCCACCCACGGTCGCCCACACCGCTGGGATGCCGGTGTGCTCCGCCTGCTCGATCTGCGCGAGGGCGCTTTCGGCATCGCTGCCCTGGATGGCTACGCCGTACATGGTTGCCCCCTCGGAACTCACGAGCCGTGCCGTTCGTCGTAAGGATAGGGAGGTGTGTCGATGAACCGTCTGCGCTCGTTCGGGATGGTCGCCTTCGCGGCGGCGGTGGTGGCGGTCCTCGCGATCGGGTGCTCGAGTGACGACGAGCCGACCTCGACGCCGTCACCCACCTCGACGTCCGAGCCGAGCGTGACGGCCACCGCGACGCCAACCTCGACCGAGGTGCCGCCTGCCACGGCCACGCCCGGTGAGCCTCTGCCGACCGCGACGCCCACCGGCACCCTCGTGCCGCTGCCCGGGCCCGGCGAGACCATCGAGGTGCCGGCGCCCATCGTCAGCGTCGACGTCCGCGTGGCGGAGTCGTTCCCGCCGCAGTACTTCGTCGAGGTGGTGTCGGCGCAGCCCGACGGCTGCCACCGCTTCTCGAGGTACGAGGTCTCACGCGACGGGACCACGGTGCGCATTGACGTATACAACACCCGGCCCGAGGACCTCTCGGTGGTGCTGTGCACGATGATCTACGGCGAGACGACCTCGAACGTGGCGCTGGGCAGCGACTTCGAGTCGGGCGTCGAGTACACCCTCGAGGTGAACGACGTGACGCAGACGTTCACGGCCCAGTAGCGGTGTCCGGCGCCGTCGATTCCTCGTCGCCGGCCAGGCCGTAGAGGTAGAGGAGCGAGAACCAGAGTCCCTTCGCGGGCCGGTAGGCGAGCGCCGTGACGGGCAGGCTGAGTACCGCGATCGTCCAGAGCGGATCGAGGGCGGCCTCGCGGATTGGGTGCCACCGCAACTCGACCATCCCGAGGGCGAAGGCGAACAGCGCGCCGAAGAGGTAGCCGATCGCGACGCCGCCCAGCCAGGCGCCGTCCGACACCTCGAGGCGGGTGCCACAGGCCGGACAGGCCTCGTGGAGCCCGTAGAAGCCTCGGAACATCGAGTGGCGGCCGCAGGCGGGGCAGCGGCCTCGCAGGAGGCCGTTCGCGAGGATGGCGAGGGCACGTAGTTCGGAGATGCCGCGTCGCATGCCTCGAGTCTAGGCGCTCGGCGTGCGGGCGTCGGCGTCCGGCGCCTCGAGCACGACCATCGAGGGGACGACGCGGCCGCGCCATTCGACGTAGCGATGGCCACGCACGCGGCCGTCGAGGGCGGCCTGGATCAGCCTCGGGACGTCGCCGTCGGGCCAGCGCTTTGATTGTTGGTCGAACGGAACGCGATCGCCGACCTTCGGAGCGGCCGAGGCGGACAGCGCCTCGATCACCGTTTCACGAGGCCACAGCAGGCCGGGGTCGTTCGCGCGGTTGACGGCATCGACCTCGAAATGCCCAATGATTGTTGGTGCCGCGGGCTTGAGTTCGAGCTGGTCGACGACCCAGCGATGCACCTCGATGCTCGCCTCGACCATCGAGGGCGGCCACGGCCGCGCCGAGGTGTAGACGTAATCGAAGCCGTAGCCGGGCGGCACGCTGAAGCCCTCGTGCTCGATGTGGATGAGGTACTTGTTCGGGTTCGTCCCGGCTCGATACAGCGGCCATATCGGGCGGTTCACGTACCCCGCCGCCCACGCCGGGTCGAAGATGCCGACGTGCTGCACGACGCGTCCGCCGCGGCCGATCGTGAAGTGCGCCGACTTCGGGGTCGCGTACGGCCGCTCGTTCGCCCAGGCCAGCATGGTGCGCTGGTAGCCCTGCATGATGTGCGACATCACCGCGAGCGCGCGCATCGAGCCGGGGGCGACGTCGGCGTAGCCGAAGGCCTGCGTCGGCACGTGCTCGATGCCCGGCATCCAGCCTCGTTGATCCATCGCGCACCCCCTCGAACCCCGCGCTGCACCTCGACGCTACGAGGCCGCGCGGCCATGCCCGAAGCACGAGTTGGCACGCGCATCGAGGTCGGCCTCGCTAGGATCGGGGCATGGCGAATGAATCGAACTCACGCCTCGTCTACTCGAGCGACGGGACGGACCGTGGCCGCGTCACGCCGCCAAAGGAGCGCGCACCCCGGCGCGGGACGGCGGCGGCGTCGGACGGTCTGCCTCGAGACCCGGGTGACGGCGTCGTGCGGCTCCATCGAGGGAAGTCCGCCAAGGGCGGCAAGACGCAGACGTTGATCGTGGGACTGCCGGGCAGCGAGGCCGAGCTCGACGCCGTGCTGACGCGCTGCAAGCAGCGCATCGGCGCGGGCGGAACGAGGCAGGGCCGCGTGCTCCTCGTGCAGGGCGACCACCGCGAGAAGGTGCGCGCGCTCCTCGAGGCTGAGGGGCACACGGTGAAGCTGGCCGGCGTCTAGCCGCCTTGAGCGGCGGCCGCGACCTCGAGGGCGGGGCCGATCGCGCCCTCGGCTCGCAGCGCCTCGATCTCCGCCGTCGACAGGCCGAGGACGCTCGCCAGCACCTCGTCGGTGTGCTCACCGAGGAGCGGCGAGGGCGCCAGTGGCACCTCGGAGCCCGACATGCGGATCGGGTTGCGCATCAGCTCGACGGGGCCGACCACCGGGTGCTGGACCGTCTGGATGAAGTCGCGCTCCTTGAGGTGGCGGTCGTTCCAGAGGTCGAGTGTGTCGAAGACCGCCGAGCAGGGGACGCCGACGGGCCCGAGGATGTCCATCACCTCGAATTTGCCGAGGGTGCGCGTCCAGCTCGACACGAGGTCGTACATCTCGTCTCGATGGGCGATGCGGGCCTCGACGCTATCGAAGCGCGGGTCGAGTGTGAGCTCGGGCGTGCCCATCGCGGTGCACAGCGCGTCCCACATGCGCTGCGTCGTCACCATGATGTAGACCCAGTCGTTGGGACCGCCGCCCTTGCAGGGGTAGGTCGAGGTGGGCGGGTTGCCCTGGTCGACGCCGGTCCTCGGCGCCGGCTCCTGGCCCCACAATCGGTTGCCGACCGTGCGCATGAAGACCGTCACGGCTTCCTGCATCGAGATCTCGATGAGCTGGCCCTCGCCGGTGCGCTCGCGCTGGTGGTAGGCGGCGGTGATGGCCAGCGCCATCTGGAGGCCGGTGCCGCTGTCGCCCATGGTGGCGCCGGCGTGCATCGGCGGGCCCGAGGGGTCGCCGGTCACCGAGAAGGCGCCGGCGGCGGCCTGCGCGACCCAGTCGTACGAGTTGTAGTTCGCGTAGGGGCCGGAGAGGCCGAAGCCCTTGATGCGGCCGTAGATGAGCCTCGGGTTGGCCTCACGCAAGCGCTCGTAGCCGAGGTCGAAGCCCTCGATGACGCCCGGTCCGTAGTTCTCGACGAAGACATCGAAGTGGGGCGCGAGGTCGAGGAGGGTGCGACGCGCGCCCTCGTGCTTCAGGTTCAGCACGATGCTGCGCTTGTTGCCGTTGTAGTTCATGAAGTACTGGGTGTGGTCGGTGCCTCGGCCGACGCCGCGGCCGGGATCACCCATCGGCGGCTCGACCTTCACGACGTCGGCGCCGAGCCAGGCGAGCCATTGCGTGCAGGACGTGCCGGCCTCGTACTGCGTCATATCGAGGACGCGCATGCCATCGAGGGCAGCCATGGCGCGCTCCCTTCGGGCGCGGCGACGCGCCAGTGGGGGGAGATGCGCCCGATCCTACAACGAATGGACCAGTCGGGGTGACGTGGTGGCAGGTCCGAGGCTGGTGCCGCCGGGCGGCTAGCCGGCGCGGCGGAGGCTCACGAGGCGGCTGCGGGCGGCGTCGCGGAGCGCGATCTCGCGCCAGTGGTCGAGGGCGCCGGCGCGGGCGGCCTCGTCCTCGGCGGCGGCCTCGAGGTCGTCGCGCATCTGGAGTCGATGCTCCTCGGTGAGGGCGGCCGCCCACGACACGCGCTCGAGGGGGAAGGGGAGCGGTTCGCTCATCGTGGCCTCGCCGTCCTCGGCGGGGTGCGGGGGGCCCGCCGGGTTCGTGCCTCGATTCTGAGGTTCCTCATTGATCGTCGCGGGGCGCCTCGAAGGGCTGCATCGGGAAAGGCCCGATGCGGCCTCGGTGGGCCGGGAGGCGGGCGAGGTCAGACGGGGCGCGCGGCGTCGAGCTGGGCGGCGAGGGCCTCGACGGTGGTCACGGGGAGCTGGCACACCATCTGCTCGCAGACGAAGGCAGTCGCGGCGGCGCCATCGAGGGGGGCGCGGTCCTCGAGGACGGGGATCCCGCCAGCCGCCTCGGCGGGGGCGAGCACGAGGTGGGGGAGGTAGCGCCGGGCGACCTCGCGCTCGAGGGGGGCGCGAGCCTCGGGCGTGCCGAGGATGGCGACTTCCTGCCGTGGCGCCAGCTGCAGCTCGAGGACCTGGAGCAACGTCCCGAAGCCGGAGCTGGCGCGGGGGAGCATGGCGGCGACGCTGCGCAGCGCCTCCTCGGCGACGCGCTCCCAGGAGGGGCGGTCGTAATACCTCGAGAGGGTGAGCGCGAGGAGGGCGGCGGCACCGTTGCCGCTCGGCGTGGGGCTGTCGAAGGTCGACTTCTGGCGCAGGAGGAGCGCCTCGCCATCGGCGGGGCTGTCGAAGAAGCCGCCGCGATCGCGGTCGGAGAAGCGCTCGAGGACCGCCTCGAAGAGCTCGACGGCCCACTCGAGGTGGGCGAGGTCGCCCGTCGCTCGATAGAGCTCGACGAGGGCGAGGCCGAGGTAGGCGTAGTCCTCGAGGAGGCCTTCGACCTTCGCGGTGCCGCCATTGGCGCCGGACCCAGAATCGCCTCGGTAGGCGTGGAGGAGGCGGCCGTCGCGCAACATCGTGCCTCGAAGGAAGGCGGCGGTCTCGAGTGCGGCCTCGAGGTATCGGGGTTCGTCGAGGACTCGTGCCGCCTCGGCGAACGCGGCGAGGGCGAGGCCGTTCCACGAGGTGAGGACCTTGTCGTCGAGGCCGGGACGGACGCGCCGCTCGCGCGCCTGCAGGAGGGCGCCGCGGGCGGCCTCGAGGCGGGCGGCAACGGTGGGGACGTCGAGGCCGTGGGCGAGCGCGAGGTCCTCGAGGGAGCGCGGGGCGCTCAGGACGTTCGTGCGGCCGAGCTCGGGGTGGTGGGGGTCGGCGAAGTTGCCGGCCTCGGTGATGGCGTAGGCGTCGAGGACGAGCGGGAGATCGGCCTCGAGATTCGCATCGCGCAGCACCTCGGCGACCTGGGCGGGGGTCCAGGTGAAGTACTTGCCCTCGACGCCCTCGGAGTCGGCGTCCTGAGCGGAGTGGAAGCCGCCTTTCGAGTTGCCAAGAGAGTCGCGCATTTCGCGCAACAAGTAGTCGAGCGTTTCACGTGAAACATTCCCGAAGAGTTGGCGGTCGCGTTCCTCGGGGGCGAGGAGCGAGGCGTGGAGGTAGACGCGGGCGAGCTGGGCGTTGTCGTAGAGCATCTTCTCGAAATGGGGCACGAGCCAACGCGCATCAACGGAATAGCGCGCGAAGCCGCCGCCGAGCTGGTCGTACATGCCGCCTCGAGCCATGTGGTGGAGGGTGTCGACGACCATCGAGAGCGCGCTCGGATCACCGGAGGGCGCGAGGCGGGCGTGGTGCATCATCAGGAACTCGAGGGTGGTGGCGGCGGGGAACTTCGGTGCGCCGCCGAAGCCGCCCCAGGTGGCATCGAAGGTGGCGCGGAGGCGCTCGACGGCCTCGTTGGCGGCGGAGGGCGGGACGGGCATCGCGGCGGCGGTGCGGGCCTCGGTGGCCTCGCGGAGGCGCTCGGTGATGTGGGTGGCGGACTCGAGGACGCGCGCACGGTCCTCGGACCAGGCGCGGGCGATGTTCTCGAGGAGGGTGCGGAAGCCGGGGCGGCCGTAGGCGTCGGTGGGCGGGAAGTAGGTGCCGGCGAAGAAGGGCTCGCGGTCGGGGGTGAGGAAGACGGTCATGGGCCAGCCGCCCTGACCGGTGAGGGCCTGAGTGGCGGTCATGTAGACGGCGTCGATGTCGGGTCGCTCCTCGCGGTCGACCTTGATGGAGACGAAGTGGTCGTTCATCACCTCGGCGATGGCTGGGTCCTCGAAGGACTCGTGGGCCATGACGTGGCACCAGTGGCAGGAGGAGTAGCCGACGGAGAGGAGGACGGGTCGGTCCTCGATGCGCGCGCGCTCGAAGGCCTCGTCGCCCCAGGGGTACCAGTCGACGGGGTTGGCGGCGTGCTGGAGGAGGTAGGGGCTGGACTCGAGGGCGAGGCGGTTGCGTGGCGCCTCGGTGGGGTTGGTCATCGGTAGTCCTTGGTGTGCAGGGATCCACCGTAGCTCGTAGCTGCCGCCTCGCAGTGGTGTCGGAGAGAACTCACCGAGAGTCAGGCTCGCGATCACGCCCTGCGATGTAGGGAGTTAGATCCACCTCAAATTCAAGACCGTCGGGCGACATCGTCGTTAACGTCAGCACCGCCGACAGCGTCCCGCGCGGCTTGTGCGAGCCCTGCCACGTGAAGTGAGCCCCATCGGCCCGTCCGGCGCCGCCCGGCTGCAGTTCCCCCTCGCCAGGTCTCGCAGCACTCAGCTGTTCTCTGGCAACTCTGGCTACTAGCTGCTGGCGTTCTCGCGGTCGCCGCCACCAAGGCCGCTCGACCCAGGTGTCGATGACCTTGATCACGGCGTCGCGCGTGCGGACGACGCGTTCGCCGCCGGCCCAGACGCGCCACACGACCGTCGCGTGGAACAGCGTTCCCACCTGATCTGAAACCGCGAAGATCAGGTTCGGTGTGGCAGCCGGTCCACTGACATGGATTTCGCCGACGGCGACCAGTTGCTCTCTGCGCGCACGTTCCCCCCGCTCGTCGGCGAACGCTTTGTAGGCTCCGAACAGCAGTACGAGGGTGAGCACGAGCAGGTACCACGGAGCGACGCCGCCCAGCGAGGCGCTCGAGACCTGCCACAGGACGAAGAACCCGATGGTGTCCAAGATCGCGCCCAGCGCAACGAGACCCTGCGCAGACGATCGGCGGAGGAACTCGGTCACCCACATGTCGTGAACCCTACCCCGACCGGAGCTCGGTGGAGGAGACGTCGGCGCGGAAGAGGGACTCGGGGATGCCCTCGAACATGGGGGCGAAGGCGGGCGGGAGGTGGGCGTCCTCGAGGGTGCGGAAAGCGCCCTCGTGGGTGCGGCCGGCGACGACGAAGCGGACCTCGGACGCCCGCATCTCCTCGAGGGCGTCGCGCATCGCCTCGACGCTGTCGCCGTAGTAGCGGGCTTCGACGAGGCGCACGGCGGTGTCCCAGCCGATGACGAAGGGCGTGCCGGGGAAGAGGCGGGCCTTCTCGACGAAGCGGGGGGCGCGGGTCAGCAGCACATCGCCCACGCCCTCGAACTGCGCGAGCCGGCGCGCGACCTCGGCGGCGTCGAGGGGCGGCTTGTCGACGTTCACCACGGCGAGTTCGTAGGCGACGGCGCGACCGAGCATCTCGGCGGCGACGCGGGCCAGTTGCTCGTGGCCGTGGTGGAAGGGGTTGAACGCGCCGGGGAAGAGGGGCGTTCCCGCCTCGACGATGCCCTCGGCGTCGATGCGGCCTTCGGCGCGGGCGAGGAGCCAGCGGGGGCCGGCGTCTCCGTCCTCGAGGAGGGCGTGGATGGCCTCGAGGGGGTCTCGGGTCATCGGAGGGCCTCGGTGCCGAGGACGCCGGCGACGATGCGCTCGCCCTCGAGGAGGCCGAGCTCGAGGCGGGCCTCGACGCCGCTGGCCGCGGCGAGGACGTTGAGGATCATGCGGGAGACCACGTCCTCCTCGGCGTCGCGGTCGCGCGCGCCCTTCGTGAGGTTGAGGGCGCCGGTCGCGATCTCGCCGCCACCGGCATCGAGGGCGACGAAGGCGCGGTGGTCGCCGCGCTTCGTGCGGTCCGTCGCGATGGCGGCGGCGCAGCCGAGGCCGAGCAGCGGGACGGTCGCCTCGGGCGCGAGCACGGACGAGCGGAGGCGGGCGGCGTGCGCGAGGGCGCTCGCCACCTCGAGCGAAGCGAACTCGGCGGGCTCGTAGCCGATGTAGGCGGCGGTCGACGTGCCGGCGTAGGGCACGGTTGCCTCGAGGACCGTCCTCGAGGCGCCGCCCACGCCGAGGAGCCAGGCGAGGGCGCGGCTGCCGGCGCCGGTGACGGCGAGGGTCGCGAGGGGCGCCGTCGCGTGCAACGCCTCGACGAGGTCGCGGACCTCGGGCGGCATGGCGGGGGTGGTGGCGGCCTCGGGCGTCTCGGGCATGGCTTCATGGTACGCGGCGGGACCTCGGGGCGCGGCGTGCCTCGAGGTCGCGCGTAGCAGCATCGCGAGTAGCCTTCGCGTGCATGGATGTCTCGTGGGTCGAGGTTGCGGTCGTCGTGGTGATGGCGTTCGCGGCTGCGCTCACGCAGTCGACGGTCGGGTTCGGCGCGGCGATCGTCTTCACGCCCGTCGCCTCGTTTGCCGTCGGCGCGCAGTCGGCGGTGGCCACCTCGATCATCTTCGGGTCCGTGATCTCGACGATCGTCTTCCTCGAGTCGCGGCCGCGCGCCGCGCTGGGGCCGATCGCGCCGCTGGCGGTGGCGGGGGTCCTCGGCACGCCGATCGGCGTGTGGATCCTGGCGCACTCGGACGAGACGACGCTGCGGCTGCTCGTGGGCACCTCGGTGCTGGCGGGGGCGATCACGACGATGTTCGGCCACACCAACCCGGAGGCGCGCCCGGCGCCCTTGCCGCTGACGGCGGCGGCCGGCCTCGTGTCCGGCACGCTGCGCGGGGCGACGAGCATGGGCGGGCCGCCGGTGGTGCTGTACATGCACTGGCTGGGCGGGGACGCGATGCGCATCCGCAGCCAGCTGTTCGCCTACTTCGTGCTGTTCGCGATCCCCGGGATCCCGCTGGCGTGGATCGGCGGGGTGATTGGCATGAAGGAAGTGGTGCTCGCCACGGCCTCGTTGCCGGCGGTCGGCCTCGGGATCCTCGTGGGGCGCTCGGTGCGCGGGCGGCTCTCCGACGTGTGGTACCGGCGGACCTCGATGGGGCTCCTGGTGGTGACGTCGAGCATCGCCATCACCGGCGCGGTGATGGCGATCGTCTAGCCCCGGAGGGCCGGAGCGGCTGCGCCTGACCTCGAGAGCTCGCGAGCGCCTCGAGGTGGTGCAGCTAGTTGATGGCGACGAGCTCGATCTCGAAGGTGAGCGCCTGGCCCGCGAGCGGGTGGTTGGCGTTGATCGTCACGCCCTCGGGGGTGACGGCCTCGACGACGGCGACCTGGCCGGTCTGGAGCTGCACCTGGTCACCGACGTTGAGGCCATCGGGGGCCTGGTCGGCCGGGACCTGGAAGATGAGGTCCTCGCGGGGCTCGCCATAGGCGTCGGCGGGCTCGAGGCGGACCTTCCTCGACTCCCCGACGGCGAGGCCGACGACGGCGCTGTCGAAGCCGGGGATGACCTGACCGCTGCCGACGACGAAGGGCAGCGGGTCGCGTCCGACTGAGGAGTCGAAGACCTCGCCGTTGTCGAGGGTGCCGGTGTAGTGGACCTGTACTGAATCGCCGTTCTCGGCCACGCGTCGTCCTTCCGTTCCACTGCTCTCAGGAGCGACGGCCGTCTCGGACGATGCGGCTGTCGGGGTCGGCGTGGAGTCCGCCGATGAATCACCGCACGCGACGAGCAGTACCGAAGCGAACAGCGTGGCGAGAGCCAGCAGCGCCGGCGGGCCCCACTTCCGCCTCGAGCGGGCGAGGCGAGGGGGCGAGGGCAGGCGTCTGGGCTCCATCGATCCACCGTAGCACCGGCATCGTGGAGGGGAAGCATCGAGGGCGCCGGAGCGCCCTCGATGTTTCGCGTGCGGTCGCGTGCGGTCGCGCGAGGCGGCCTCGATGGGGCTCAGCGGCCTCGGAGGCGTGGGTCGAGGATGTCGCGAAGGGCGTCGCCGAACATGTTGGTGGCGAAGACGAAGACGCTGATGGCCATGCCGGGGATGAAGGCCAGGAACGGGTGCGTCTCGAAGTAGAGGCGGCCCGAGCCGGTGAGCATCGCGCCCCACGACGGCGTCGGCGGCTGTGCGCCGATGCCGAGGAAGCTGAGCGACGCCTCGGTGATGACGGCGGTCGCGAGGATGAACGTGGCGAGCACGATCATCGGGGCGAGCACGTTCGGGAGGATGTGGCGGAACATGATGCGTCGGTCACTCGCGCCGAGCGTGCGTGCGGCCTCGGCCCAGACGTTCTCCTTCGCGGAGAGGACCGAGCCTCGGATGAGTCGTGCGGGGCGGGGCACCGATGTGATGGTCACCGCCCAGAAGCCCTGCCAGAGGCCGGGCCCGAGCATGGAGACGATGGCGATCGCCAGCACGAGGAAGGGGATGGTCTGCAGAGCGTCGACGATGCGCTGGACGACCATGTCGAACGTGCCGCCGGAGTAGGCGGAGATCAGCCCGATGACACCGCCGATGACGACCGAGATCACGGTGACGCCGATCGAGAAGAAGACCGAGATCTGGGCGCCCTTGATGACCCGGCTCAGCATGTCTCGGCCGAGGTCGTCGGTGCCGAGGACGTAGTACTCGGTTCCTCGAATCGACGACGAGAACGGCGAAAGCAGGCGGTCCGCGCCGTGGACCTTGATCGGGTCCATCGGAACCAACAGGCCGGTCCATGCGCCGATGGCGATGACGAAGACCAGCAGCGAGACGACCGCGGAGATGGCGCCGAGCGGCTTGTGACGGAAGAACCACCACGTCCAGCGAGCAAAGCGCTGGAACCGCGACGGTTCGCTCTTCAGCTGTGCCGCCAGGCCGTCGGCCAGCGTTCCGGGGGTGGGTGAAGCGGACGACACAGCCACTGAGGGCCTCCCCACGCCCGCGACTCGTCCCCGAGCGGGGACGCTCCCTCGCGGTGCGCGGAGTAAAACAGGCTCAAAGAAGCATGTCAATAGTGACAGATATGAACGTGATGGGGCGGTGGCCCCGCTAGTCGCGGCGGAGGTCCTCACGCTCGAAGCACTCGCCGTCACGGACCTCGAAGACGCGGGTGGCCACTCGGGCGAGGATGTCGGGGTCGTGGCTCGCGCAGACGATCGTGCCCTCGTAGGCCTCGAGCGCCTCGATGAGGCGGCGGCGCGTGGGGACGTCGAGGTGGTTCGTCGGCTCGTCGAGGAGCAGCACGTTCGCGGGCTGAATGAGGAACTTCGCGAGCGCGACGCGGCTACGCTCGCCACCCGAGAGGACGCGGACGGCCTTCAACGCCTCGTCGCCGGTGAAGAGGAAGCGGCCGAGCGCGGCGCGTAGTTCGCCGTCGGCGCGCCCGCCTGAGACGGAGCGCACCTCCTCGAGGATCGTGCGGGCGGGGTCGAGCACCTCGTCCTGGTGCTGGTCGTAGTAGCCGGGGACGGCGCGGGGCGCCCAGATGACCGTGCCGTGCGTCGGATCGATGCGGCCGGCGATGGCGCGGAGAAGCGTGCTCTTGCCGCTGCCGTTCGGGCCGATGAGGGCCACTTTCTGCCCACGCTCGACGTGGAGGTTCACGTCGATGAGGACGACCTCGTCGCCGTAGGCGTGGCCGAGGCCCTCGACGATGAGGACGTCGCGCTCGGTGCGGCCGGCGGACTCGAGGCGGAAGTGGACGGCGCGCTCAGCAGTGGGGCGTGCCACGCGCTCGACGCGGGCGAGGGCGCGCTCGCGGCTCTTCACCTGCGTCGCCTTCGACGACTTCGCGCGGAAGCGGTCGATGAAGCGCTGCTGGCGGTCGATCTCGCGGTCCTGCCGGGCGGCGGCTTGCTCCTGCTGGTGGATGCGGTCGGCCTTCTGGCGCTGGTAGGCGGTGTAGTTGCCCGTGTAGGCCTCGACGTGGGCGTCGCGGAGCTCGATGACGTGGTCGGCGACCTCGTCGAGGAAGGCGCCATCGTGGGTCACCACGAGGAGCGTGCCCCTGTACTCGCGGAGGTCGGCGGCGAGCCAGTCCCGCGCGGCAGCGTCGAGGTGGTTCGTGGGCTCGTCGAGGAGCATGTGGTCCGGTCGCCGCACGAGCACCTTCGCGAGGGCGGCGCGCATGCGCCAGCCACCGGAGAACTCGCCGCAGAGGCGGTCCTGGTCGCCGGGCTCGAAGCCGAGGCCATCGAGGACGCGGCCGATGCGCTGCTCGATGCGGTAGCCGTCGAGGGCCTCGAAGGCCTCGAAGAGGCGGGCCTGCTCCTCGATGAGCGCATCGAGGTCGCCGGTGCCGGCCTCGATGCGGTGCGCGACGTCGTCGAGCTGCGCCTGCAGCGCCACGGCCTCGGGGAAGGCCTTCCACAGCTCCTCGAGGAGCGTGTTCGAGTCATCCAGGCCGGCGTCCTGCCTCAGGTAGCCGAGCGAGCCGCCTCGATGGCCCGCCTTGCCCTCGTCGGCCGGGTCGGCGCCCGCGACGATGCGGAGGAGTGTGGACTTGCCGGCGCCGTTAGGGCCGACGAGGCCGGTGTGCTGCCCGTCGCCCACGATGAACGAGACGTCATCGAGGACGACCTGGCCGCCGAAGGCGCGCGAGACGGATTCCGCGAAGAGCATGACATCCAGCGTAGAGAGACGCGCTCGGGGCGTCGATGCGCGCCGGGGCGCGGTAGGGGGACTCCCGGTTCACGCTGAGGGTGGACCCGACGTAGGCTGCGGGAGCAGGCACAGGGAGGTGCCGTGAACCTCGACTTCGAGCTGGCGCCTGCCGAGGTGTGGGTGGAAGCCGCGATCATCGCCCTCAGCGTGTTCGCGACGTTCCTCGTCGTGCGCGCCATCGGCCGGTTCGTCACACATCGCTTCTCGGGCGCGGACGAGGTCTCGCTGCGGGCGGTGCCGGCGCGGTTGCTGGACCACACCTCGATCTGGGTGCCGGCGGTGCTGTCGCTGTGGGCGGGGTCGCTCGTCTTCGACTTCCGCTCGGAGGTCGCGGACGTGCTGCGGGCGATCGCAGTGCTGGCGGCGATCCTGCAGGTCGCGCTGTGGGGCACCGACCTGGTCGCGTTCTGGGCGGAGCGCTACCGCGCGCGATCGGCGCCGGAGGCGGTGGCCGCGACCACCTCGACGATCTTCGCGGTGCGCTTCGTGGCCACGCTCGTCCTGTGGGCGGTGCTGCTCCTCCTCGCGCTGGACAATGTCGGCATCGAGGTCACCACCCTCGTTGCCGGTCTCGGCATCGGCGGTATCGCCGTCGCGCTGGCGGCGCAGAGCGTCCTCGGTGACCTGTTCGCCTCGATCGCGATCGTGGTCGACCAGCCTTTCGTCGAGGGTGACTTCATCGTCACGGGCGACATTCGGGGCACGGTCGAGAAGGTGGGCGTGAAGACCACGCGCATTCGTTCCCTCGATGGTGAGCAGCTCGTCATCCCGAACAACGACCTCGTGAGCAGCCGCATCCACAACTACAAGCGGATGGACGAGCGTCGCGTGCTCTTCACCATCGGGGTGGAATACGGCACGACGGCGGAGCAGATGGAGCTGGCGCCCCGGCTGATTCGCGAGGCGATCGAGGCGCAGGAGGGCGTGCGGTTCGACCGGGCGCACTTCCGGGCGTTCGCCGACTTCTCCTTGAACATCGAGGCGGTGTATTTCGTGCTCAGCCCCGAGTACGGCGTCTTCATGGAGACGCACCAGGCCGTGAACATGGAGATCCTCCGCACGTTCCGGGAGGCCGGCATCGCCTTCGCGTTCCCGACGCAGACGCTGCACCTGGTGCGCGACGGGGCCGCCGAGACCTCATAGGACCTTTGGACCTCGACGGGCCCTGCGCCGGCGGGAGCGCACGGCCGATGATCAGGGGTGAGCCCGACCTCGGGAGGTGGCTTCGTGGTCTCCCCGCTGCCGATGCCACGCGACTTGCCGGTCCTGCCGGCGCCGCGCGTTCGTGCGTTGCTGCTGCTGTGGAACCCCGACGCGACCCTCGAACACTTCGTCTCGGTGGCGCAGGGCGACCCGGCGCTGACCGCGGCGGTCCTTCGGGGGGCTAACTCGGCCTCGTCGGCACCGATCGAGCGGGTGACGCGGGCGCAGGACGCGATCGTGCGCCTCGGTTTCGACCGGACGAAGCACATCATCTCGGCGGCCGTGACGCGCTCCCAGTTCGAGGACATCGAGAACTCGTGGATCGACGCGAAGGAGATGTGGCGGCACCTCGTGGCCGTCGGGCTCCTCGCGGAGGCGGCGACGGAGACGGCGGAGGAGCGGACCGCCGCCTTCACCGGGGGCCTGCTGCACGACCTCGGACGGCTCGCGCTCGCCGCGACAAACCCCGGTCGCTACTCGCGCACCGTCGAGATGGTGCGCGCGGGCGTCGAGGTGATGGACGCCGAGCGCCAGACGATGGGCGTCACGCACACCACCTGGGGCGAACGTGTCGCGCGCCACTGGGGCCTGCCCGAGCCGATCATCGAGGCGGTGGCGGCCCACCATGAGCCGGCGGCGGGCAACCTCGCTGCGCGGCTGGCGGAGGCGCGACGGATCTCGTGGCGGCTGGGCATCGGCGACGGGGTCGCCACGCCGGGCCTCGACGAGCTCGCGGGCGACGACGAAGAGACGCCGTCCGCGCTGCGCGTCCTCGGCGGGCTCGACGGGCTGATGAGCCGCATCCGCTGGTACCGGCAGGCCTTCGAGGGCTAGCCGCGCCTCGGTCTCGGTCGCCGACTGCTGCTAGAGCGTCGCGGCCAGTTCCTGCACCTGAGTCGACGCACCACCCTCGACCGGGTCGCCGTGGCCGAAGACCACCGTGTCGAACTCGAAACCGGCGAGCTTCACGACCGAGGCGTTGGCCGTTGCCATATCGGCGGTGAAGCGCGCGTTCGGGCCGCCGACCGCGCCATCGACGCCGTTCAGGGCGTCGCCCGCCACCAGCAGCCCATTCGCGCCGTCGAGGACCGAGATGTGGCCGGGGGTGTGTCCCGGCGTTTCGATGATCTCGAGGTCGAAGACGCGGTCGCCGTCGCCGACGACCTCGATGGGCCGCGGTGAGGTCATCGCCTCGATGTCGGCGGCACCGCCGTAGGGGGTCGCGAGCGGGGCGAGGTCCATCACGGCGGCGAGGCTGCCCATGTGGTCGGGGTGGGAGTGCGTCACGACGATGTGGCCGACGGCGTCCCAGCCGAGGCCGAGCGCCGCGAGACCGGCCTCGATGTCGCCCTCGCTGCCGGAGACGCCCGTGTCGACGACCGCGGCCTCGTTGCCGTGGGCAAGGACATAAGCCGACACGTTGCCGAGCTGAACGCGCTGCCAGCGCGCCTCGGACGACCCTCCGGCGGCGGCCGGGGTCGTGGCGGCGCCTGTCGCCTCGCTGGTCGCGGGGGCCGAGGCGGTGGCGGTCGCCTCGGAGCCGCTCGTGGCGGCGGTGGCGGTCGCGGTCGTGTCCGCCTCGTCATCGGAGCAGCCCGCGAGCACGAGGCCGAGCGGGCTGGTGACGACGAGGGCGGCGACGCCTCGACGGCCGAGGTCGGCGAGGAAGATGCGGCGGCTCAGGCGTCGTGGGGCCTCGGTGGGTGTGTGGATGCGGGGGTGCACGGCAGTTCCCTCTGTCGGCGGTGGGGCCTCGGAGGGAGTGTACCGGGCGGTGCGAGGGCCTCGGCGGGGCGGAATCGGCCTCGGGTTCACACGCGTTCGTTGACCGCTTCCGAGTCGGAGGCTTACAGTCGCGCCGCCGGTCAAGGTCCAAGGCGGTCCGAACACGTGGCGGGACCGCAGAACGAGAGGGTCACCCTTGCCTGATTACAACAAGCCGATCCCGACGTACGACACGACGACGAATAAGCCCTACTGGGACGGGGCCAAGGAAGGGAAGTTCATGCTTCCGCGTTGCACCTCGTGCAACCGGTCGCACTTCTACCCGCGCATCGTCTGCCCCAACTGCGGCTCACGCGACATCGTGTGGGAGCAGGCGACGGGCGAGGGCTACCTCCACACCTTCGCCGTCCAGCACCGCTCGTTCGGCGGCTGGGGCGAGGAGACGCCGTTCGTGACGGCGTACATCGACCTCAAGGAAGGTGACCGCGTCTTCACGGTGCTGCGCGGGGTCGACCCCGAGAAGCCCGAGGAGATCATGAAGAAGATCGGCTCGCTGTGCCGCGTCGAGTTCGACGAGGCGAGCGACGAAATCAGCGTGCCCTACTGGCGCGTGGTCGAGTAGGCGGGAGAACCAGACATGCCCAACAACCCATCACGCGCAGCGGCGATCGTGGCGGCGGCCGAGGCCGACCAGATCGGCTACCTGGAGACGCCGAAGACCGACATGATGCTCGGCGTCGAGGCCATCCACAACGTTTGTAAGATGGCCGGCATCACCACCAAGGACATCGAGGGCTTTGCCAACCCGGGCAACGCCAACAACTACGCCGAGTACTTCGGCGTCGTGCCGAAGTGGGTCGACACCACGGCGGTCGGCGGCTGCTCCTTCCAGATTCACGTCGCGCACATGCTGGCCGCCATCAACGCCGGCATGTTCGACATCGGCGTGGTCGTGAACGGCCAGGCCGGCTACTCGCGACGCAACCTGCCTCGCGGCTCCGGCGGCGGCGGGGGCGGCGACACGACCGGGCCCGACTCGCAGTTCATGGCGCCGTACGGCATCGCGGGCGCGCCGTCGCAGTACTCGCACGCGATGACGCGGCACATGCACGATTACGGCACGACGAAGGAAGACTTCGCGCAGATCGCCGTCTCGACGCGCAAGTGGGCGGGACTGAACCCCCGCGCCGTCATGCACTCGAAGGAGACCAACCCCAACGGTGGTCCGATCGAGGTCTCGGACGTGCTGAACTCGCGGCTGATCTCGTGGCCGCTCAACCTCCTCGACGTCTGCCTCGTGACCGACCACGGTGGCGCGGTGCTCGTCGCCTCCGAGGCGGCGGCGCGCAGCTTCCGCAGCAAGCCGGTGTGGGTCGCGGGCGCGGGTGAGGCCATCGGCCACGCCACGATGCTCGAGATGAAGGACTTCACGGCGACCTCGGCGATTGCCTCCGGCAACCGGGCCTACAAGATGGCCGGCATGGGCCCCGAGGACATGGAAATGGCCATGATCTACGACTCGTTCACGGTGACGGTCGGGATCACGGTCGAGATGCTCGGCCTGGCGGGCCGCGGCGAGTTCCCGAGCCTGTTCGAGAACGGCGCTGCCGCTCCGGGCGGGTCGTTCCCGATCAACACGAACGGTGGCGGCCTGTCGTTCAACCACTCCGGCATGTACGGCATGCAGCTGCTGGTCGAGTCGTACCGCCAGCTCTCCGGCACCGCCGAGGACGGCGTGAACGGCCTGCCCGGCAAGCAGACCGACGCCGAGGTCTGCCTCGTGAACGGCACGGGCGGTTCGCTGTCCGCGACCGGCACGCTGGTGCTGACCGCCGACTAGGCGCGCTCCTCGAGCGCGTCCGCTCTTCGAGCGGAACTCACGAGCCCCGGGGCAACCCGGGGCTCGTTGTTTGTGCATGCCTCGGCGCCGCGCTCCGAGGTCAGTCGGGCCTCGAGAAGTGGGCGAGCCAGACGGTGGGCTCGGCCTCGGAGGTCCATGCGACGCGGTGGCGGAGGTGGGCGGGGAGCTCGAGCCAGTCGCCGGGCGCGAGCTCGATGGTTGAGGCGTCCTCGAGTTCGAGGCGGGCGGCGCCGGCGACGAGGAAGACGAGCTCGTCGTCGTCCTGGTCGTACCAGAAGCCGGGTGGCGAGGCGTGGCCGTTCGAGACGATGCGCTCGAGGCGCCAGCCGGGGCCTTCGTCGAGGACCGTGACGAGCTCGGGATCAGAGTGGCCGGCCTCGAGACTGGTGAAGAGGGAGCCTCGGCGGGGGTCGGGCCTCGAGGTCACGGAAGCGTCACGAGCCGGTGACGAAGGCGTGCGCCTCGAGGAGCAGGTCGGTCCATCGAGCGGGGTCATGGTCCTCGACGAGCAGCCACTCGCGGAAGACGCGGCCGTTCGGGGAGAAGGGCCGGCCCTGGCCTGCCTCGATGAGCGCCGTCACGCGCTCGCGCGGGAGCTTCACGACGATGCCGGGGCCCTTGTGGTGAGGCATCGCGACGAACTCCTTGCCGGCGCGGAGGCACTCGCCGCCCATGATCGTGCCGGGCTGGGCGCGGCCGTCCTCGAGGAGCGGCGCGGCGGCCTCCCAGAACTCGTCGGCGGAGGCGGATGAGCCGGGCATGTGTGTTCTCCACGGCGGGCACGTGCGGGTGGGAGGCAGGATATGTTGGCACCTCGATGTGAGCGCAAGCCCTCGAACGTTGCGCGTCGGCGTGCGCCTGTCTAGATTCGTCGGCACGCCGAGGTAGCTCAGTTGGTAGAGCACACGACTGAAAATCGTGGTGTCGCCAGTTCGATTCTGGCCCTCGGCACCATCGCACCGACCGCTGGCGCGACATCGAGCCGGCGAGCAGCCGATCGGGGCACGTCGTGGCCGTCGTGGTGGTAGCGGGCAACGAGGCGGGGGCGGGCGCGACGACGGTCGCCGCGGGCCTCGCGCACCGGCTGGCCTACGCCGGCCACACGGTGCAGATCGAACGCCTCGGCGACGACGCACGCGCTGCGAGCGACGCGGCCACCTTCGGTGAGCTGGAGTTCGCGACCTCGAGCGGTTCGCCCGTCGCGACGGCTCCCGCGGCGCCGGCCGGTGGGGTGCTCATCCTCGAGGCGCCGGCAGGCACTGCGCCCTCGAGCCTGGCGCTGCCGGCGGGGGCGCGCCTCGTGGTCGTCGGTCGCGATGTGTCCGGTGCGCCCTCGGGGGCGGTCGGGATCACGAACCACTCGAGCTGGACGACCGGCCTCCAGATTGGCGAGGACCACCTGCTGGCGGCGCCGACCGTCGGCGCGCTGATCGAGGCAAGCCGCGCGCGCGTCCTCGCGACGTCGATCGACGGCGATCGGGCGATCTGCGAGTACATCGTGGTCGGTCCCGTGTCCTCGGACGCCGACCAGGACCACTTCGAGCGCTACGCCCGCAAGGCGGTCGTCACGCGCGCCGAGAAGGTCGACATCGCCCTCGCGGCGCTGCGGACGGACACGCGCTGCCTCATCCTGAGCGGCGGCAGCGACCCGAGCCCGTATGTCATCGACCGCGTGGCCTCGGACCGGCGCACGACGCTCCTCGTGGCGCCCGAGGGCACCGTCGAGACCGTGCGTGACATCGAGGCGACGTTCGGCGCGAGCGCCTTCTCCGGCGAGGAGAAGGTGGAGCGGGCCGGTGAGCTGATGGCCGCGGTCATTGATGACGCGCTTGCGGAGCGCCTCAGCTCCTAGGGTCGCTCGCGTCTCGATTGACGCCCGGCGGGGCGTCAAACAGCGCTATCTCCTCGGCATCCGGAGCCTCGAAGGCGGATAGCCACTCGTCAAGGTCGGCGCGCCGAATCGGTGCGCTCGCCCACGTCGGTGCGGCGTTCCGGGCCTCGATGCGCCGCCAGAGCTCCTCGGCGGGCACATCGAGGTAGTGGAGCTCGACCCCGACCTCGAGAGCTCGCGCCACACCTCGGACCTCATCGCGCTCGCTTCGGGCCCAGAGTCCGAAGTCGAGAATGACGCTCGTGTCGAGGCGCAGGAGGTCCTGGGCGAGGCGCCAGAGCTCACGTTCGACTCGGGCGCCGGCCTCTCGGTTCCACGGGCTCGGGCCGATCGCCCACAGCCATTCGTCCTTCGTGAGGCGTACGGCACGCCGCTCCTCGGCCAGCCGGATCGCGAGCGTGGTCTTGCCGGAGCCGGGGAGGCCACAGGTCAGGATGAGTCGGGCCTCGTTCATGGATGCACCGCGCGTTCGGCGCGCTCCTCAGCGCACAGCGTAGGCCGCTCGCTCGCGCCTCGATCGAGGTCGAGGCCTCGGCGGGCCCTATGCTGGTGGCATGGACCTCTCCTCGGGCTTCACTCTCGCGCGCGTTCGCGGCATCGAGATCCGCGTGCATTGGTCGTGGCTGCTCATCTTCGGGCTGCTCGCGTTCTCGTTCTCGGAAGGGCTGTTCGGCTCGGAGCTCGGGCGATCGACGCAGGTGAGCTGGGCGGCGGGCATCGCGACCGCCGGGCTGTTCTTTCTCTCGGTGCTGCTGCACGAGCTCTCGCATTCGTTCGTCGCGCAGCGGTACGGGATGAACGTGCCCTCGATCACGCTGTTCATCTTCGGTGGGGTCTCGAACCTCGCGGGTGAGATGCGGACGCCGGGGCAGGAGTTCCGCATCGCGATCGCGGGGCCGCTCATGTCGTGGCTCCTCGCGATCCTGTTCTTCGCGCTGTGGATCGTGGTGCCGGGCGACGTCGCGGGGGCGATGTTCGGGTACCTCTCGTTCATCAACCTGCTGGTGGGGGCGTTCAACCTGCTGCCGGGCTTCCCCCTCGATGGGGGGCGGGTGTTCCGATCGATCGTGTGGGCGCGCTCGAAGGACCTCATGCAGGCGACGCGCGTCGCCTCGAGGGTGGGCGTGGGCATCGCCTATCTGATGATCATCGTGGGCCTCGTGAACGTCGTGTTCTTCGGGCTGATCGGCGGGCTCTGGTACGTCCTCATCGGCCTGTTCCTGAAGTCGGCGTCCGAGCAGTCGTACGCCTCGATGCTCCTCGAGGGGGCGCTGAAGGACGTGGCGGTCGAGGACGTCATGCAGACCGCGCCGGCGCCCGTCGATCGTGGGCTGAGCCTGCAAAGCCTCGTCGACGGGCGGGTGCTCGCGACGGGCGAGCGCGCGTTTCTCGTGGAGGGGGACGGGCGCATCCTCGGCCTCGTGACGGCGACCGACCTCGCGAAGGTGCCGAGGGGCGAGTGGGCCTCGACTGCCGTCGAGCAACTGATGATCGCGGCCGAGCAGGTGGCGACGATCGCGCCTCAGGCGGGCGTGGTCGAGGCGATGAAGCTCATGCAGGAGCGGGACGTGCACCAGCTGCCGGTGATCGAATCGGGACGGGTCGTCGGGATCATCACGCGCGGCGACGTGATGCGTCAGATCCAGCTGCGGACCGTGTTCCACCGCGACTCCGCGGAGGCCCGTTCGGGATCGAGCTAGGGGCCGTCCTCGGCGGGGACGGAGACGATGCCGTCGGGATCGTCCTCGTCACGTGCGCCCTCGATGCGACGTAACGGCGCGAACGAGAGCATCAGCTTCTTCACGCCGGCGGCCTCGAAGGCGACGGTGACCTGCTGGTCGCCCGGCACGAGCTGACAGCCGACGACGACACCGGCACCGAACCGCTCGTGCGTCACGCGGTCGCCCGCTGCGAAGGCCGGCTCTGAGGGCGTCTCGCGACGCTCGGCGGGACGACCGGCGAGGGCGGCGCGGCGCTCGCGGCCGCTCAAGCCCTCGAGACCGCGTCCACCGCTGCGCTCGACCTCGGCCGCGGGGATGTCGCGAAGGAAGCGCGAGGGGACGACGCGCCTCAACTGGCCGTGCATGAAGCGACTCTGCGCGGTCAGGAGGTAGAGACGCTCGCGGGCGCGCGTCATGCCGACGTAGCAGACGCGGCGCTCCTCCTCCATCTGCGCGGGGTCATCGAGGGAGCGCATGTGCGGCAGCGTGCCCTCCTCCATGCCCGGCATGAAGACCACAGGGAACTCGAGGCCCTTCGCCGCGTGGAGCGTCGTCAGCGTGACGGCATCGGGGCGGTCGGCCGAGGGGTCGTCGAGGTCCGAGACGAGTGCGACCTCCTCGAGGAAGGCGGCCAGGGAGCCCTCGCCGAGGTCGTCGTACTGGCTCGCGACGTTGAGCAGCTCCTCGATGTTCTCCCAGCGCGTCTCGGCGTGTGCGGCGTCGTTCTCGGTGAGGTAGGCGTGGTAGCCGGTCGAGCGCAGGATGTCGTCGAGGATGTCGGAGACGCGGCGGTCGGATCTCGATGAGGCGAGGCGGTCGAGCATCGCGACGAAGGCCTCGAGGGCCTGGCGGGCGCGGACCGAGGGGAGGGAGGGCAGCGCCTCGACGGCGGGGACGAGGGCGTCGCTGGCCACCATACGGTGGGCCACGGCGAGCGGTGAGATGCCGAGGTCGAGCGAGGCGGAGAGGATGCGCTCGACGGTCTTCGCGCCGAGTCCTCGGCCGGGGACGTTCACGACGCGCTGGAAGGCGACGCCGTCCCATTCATTCTGGACGAGGCGCAGGTAGGCGAGCAGGTCGCGCACCTCCTTGCGGTCGTAGAACCTCGTACCGCCGACGATGCGGTACGGCACGCCGAGATAGATGAACGCTTCCTCGAGGGCGCGGGACTGAGCGTTCGTGCGGTACATGACAGAGAAGTCGCCGGGGCGCCGGTGCTCGGTGCGCATGAGGCGCTGCACCTCGTTGGCGACGTACGTGCCCTCGTCGTCGCTCGAGCGGGACTCGTGCAGCACGACGGGCGCGCCGTCGGGGTTCTCGGTCCAGAGCGCCTTCTCGGGCCGACCCTCGGCCTTGGCGATCACGGCGTGGGCGGCGCGCAGGACGTGGCCAGTGGAGCGGTAGTTCTGCTCGAGGAGCACGACCTCGGCGCCGGGGAAGTCCTGTTCGAAGCGCTGGAGGTTGCGGACATCGGCGGCGCGCCAGGAGTAGATGGACTGGTCGGGGTCGCCGACGGCGGTGATGTTGCCGTGCCTCGATGCCAGTAGGCGCGCGATCTCGTACTGGACGATGTTCGTGTCCTGGAACTCGTCGATGAGCGAGTGGAGGAAGCGGCCGGCGTAGCGATCGAGCACGTCGGGCGCCTCGGCGAAGAGCTTCAGCACCATGCCGAGCAGGTCATCGAAGTCGACGGCGGCGTTGCGGCGGAGTGCGGCCTCGTAGGCGCCGTAGACGCGGGCGACGATCTCCTCGAAGTAGGAGCCGACGGAGGCTCGATACGCCTCGACGTCACGCTGCTCGTTCTTCGCGGATGAGATGGCGGATAGCACCTGCCGGGGGGTGAAGCGGCGAGGGTCGATCTGCTGGTCGGCCTGAATCTGCCGGATGAGCGACATCTGATCGTCGGTGTCGTAGATCGCGAAGCCGTCGGGGATGCCGACGTGCTGGCCGTCGCGACGCAGGATGCGCGCGCAGACGCCGTGGAACGTCCCCATCACCAGCTCGTTGGCGCGGTCGTCGAGGAGGGCCTCGACGCGCTCACGCATCTCGCGGGCAGCCTTGTTCGTGAACGTCACGGCGAGGATGCGCCACGGCGGCACCTCGAGGTGGTCGACTAGGTAGGCGATGCGGTGCGTGATGACGCGCGTCTTGCCGGAGCCGGGGCCGGCGAGGATGAGGAGCGCCCCGCCGGGCGCCTCGACGGCGCGGCGCTGGGCCTCGTTCAGGGTCTCGACGTGGCTGGCGGCCTCGAGTGCATTGCCGTCGGGTGACATGCCTCGAGTGTACCGATGCATCCTCGTGTGGTCGGGGGCACGTTCGACGGTGCATCCCACGCCTGTCCACGGCTTCCACAGCGATCGGCAGCGCGACGAGGTGGTTATGGAATCGAAAGGTCGGTCGCGTGACGCGTCCGGATCGCCACCTAACAGCGTGATAGGCTGACTGCCATCCGATGGAACGGTGACGAGCGCGATCTGGAGCGGCGCGTGGACTATCTGATCGGCTGGCCGGGCGGCGACTGGCAGGCGACGGCACGGCTGGCCGGGACCCTCGCCGGCGGCTACATCGCCCTGATCTGGCTCGCCTCCGTGCTCTGGGTCTACCGCGACATCTCCTCGAGAACCCGCGACCCCGTCTCGCAGACGGTGAGCGTCGCGATCGCCGTCGTGATGCCGCTCATCGGCCTCCCGATCTACTTCGCCCTGCGGCCGAACGAGACGTTGCAGGAGGCGCACGACCGCGAGATCGAGCAGGAGGCGATGCTCTCCGAGATGCACTCTCTGACCTCGTGCCCCAACTGCCGGCGGCCGGTCGAGGGCGACTTCATGGTGTGCGCGTACTGCGCGACGGAGCTGAAGCAGCCGTGTGCCTCGTGCGGCCAGCCACTGCGCGCGGCGTACCGCTACTGCCCGCACTGCGCGACGCCGAAGCCGGTGCCCGAGGCCGAGCGGTTCGCGTCACGCCTCGACTTCAGCGTGGGTGACGAGGAGGATGAGCTGGAGCCCGTCCTCGAGCGTGCGCCGGAGCGCGAGGCGCCTGCGCCGACCGCCCTCAACGACGCGATCGAGCGTCGGACGCCTGTGGCGGTGGAAGCGAACCGGCGCGCCGCAGAGGAGCAGAACGAGCCTCGAGACGCGCGCCCGGCGCCGAGCCCGTTCGCGCGTCGGTCGCCGAGCGGGTCACGCTCGAGCCGACGCCAGCCTCGGGGCGAGGACGACTAGCCTCGGTCTCGCACTCGCAGCCTCGGAATGCATGAGGGCCGCCCACTGGGCGGCCCTCATTGTGTGACGAGCTGGGAGGGGCGCTAGTTGAGGGCGGCGTCCAGGAACTCGCGAATCTCCTCGATCTCGGCGTGACGCCAGGGGCCGGCGTTCACGATCATCGCCTCGCGGGAGGCGTCCATCGCGGCGGCGTACTCGGGGGTGTCGCGCTCCGGCATCGGGTTCGGGAGAACCTGCGCACGGATCTTCGGCATCTCCTCCTGGGCGAGGACGGGGCGCTCGATCCAGTGGCCGAGGTACTTGTGGTTCTTGTCGTAGAACACGATGGTCGGGATCGACTCGAACTCACCCTGATTGAGGAACTCGGACATGATGTCCTTGTTCTGGTCGCGCATGAAGTAGCGGACCTCCATGCCGGCCTGCTCGGCCAGCTTGGCGATGGTGGGGAGGCCGCGCCAGACATCTGGGCACCAGTCCTCGCCGAGGACGAGCGCCTTCACACCGTGCTCGGCGACGGCCTTCTTGAAGTACTCGACGTCCTCGGGCTTGGGATCGTACTCGTCGTAGTGGCGCTGGAACTCGGTCTGTCGCTGGCCGATAGCGGCCATCCACTCCTTGAACGAGCCGATACCGGTGGCGAACCGCTCCGGTGTGACGACCGACGTCTCACTGGCCATGAGAACCTCCTCGAACGGCGCCTCGAGGCACCATAGACGACTAATTCGAGCGCCATTGTATCAGGCGCTGTGGAATCTACTGCGGGCCGGTCAGGGGACCGAAGGGGGCCTCGACGGGGTGTCGGGCCAGAGGGCGGCGCGATCGGCCTCGGGGGCGGCGGCGACGCCGGCGCCGGGGGTGGTAGAGGTCTCGAGGGCGCCGAACGCGGCCTCGAAGCCTGCGGCGGCGGCGCGGAGGGCCTCCTCGGCATCGACCTCGAGGGAGCGCGCCAGGCGCACGGTCTCCCACAGCAGGCGCCCGAGGTGCTCGGCGTCGGGGAAGGGACCGAGCGCGCCGACCGCCCTCGCGACGGACTGGAGCGGGCCGAGATCGGGCTCGATGGCGCCGGCGCGGACGGCGCGCTGCTGCAGCGACTGGGCGCGCTGGAGGGACGGCGCGGCGCGGGGCACCGAGGCGAGCACGCCCTCGGTGGTCGAATCGGAGGCGGCGCGCTCCTCGGCCTTAATCTCGTCCCAGCGCTCGAGCAGACGGTCGGTCGAGCCGGCCGCCTCGTCGCCGAAGACGTGCGGATGGCGGCGCACCATCTTCGAGGCCGCGGAGGCGGCCACGTCCTCGACGGTGAACTCGTGCTGCTCCTGGGCGATCGACGTCTGCATGAAGATGTGGGCCAGCAGGTCGCCGAGCTCCTCGCGCAGATCGTCGATGTCGGCGCGGTCGATGGCATCGACGAGCTCGTAGGCCTCCTCGAGCAGGTACTTTCGCAGTGACTCATGGGTCTGCTCGCGGTCCCACGGGCAGCCGTCCGGGCCGTAGAGGCGCTCCATCACGCCTCGCAGGCCCTCCAGGGACGCGAGGTCCTCGCCCGCAGCCATCGGCGCGAGGAGCCACGCCTCGGCCTCGGGAGGGAGATCGGAGGGTGTGGCCTCGATGGTGCGGCCGTCGACGACGGCGCGCGCGGGGTGCGATTGGGGGTAGCGGGCCTCGATGACGGCGCGGGCGGCCTCGAACTGCGGCCGGAGCACGAGCAGCGGCCGTGAGGCGTCGAAGCGCGGGTGAGCGGGGTCGAAGGATTGGAGCTCGTGGGGCTCGAGTCCGAGGGTGGCCGCGACGTCGAGCAGTGCCGCGAACCTCGAAGGGGCGTTGGCCATGGCGCGAGTATACTCGGGGCGTGCTGATCGCCCGCTGGACCGCGACCGTGCTCTTCATCGCCTCGGTGCCGCTGTTCCTCCTGCTGACGAACGTGCGGATCGCGGCCTCCGAGCCGCGGGTCTTCGAGTACTCGTTCTCGCAGTACGACGTGCCGGCGACGAGCGGGATCCCTCGCCCGGAGCTCGACCGTTCGGCGCGCGAGATCGCGCGCTACTTCCAGGACGACAGCGAGCTGCTGGCGATCGAGGTGACGGTCGACGGCCAGACGCAGGCGCTGTTCAACCCTCGGGAGGTCGCGCACATGCGCGACGTGAAGGACCTCTTCCAGGGCGTCTTCCGGCTCCACGAGTTCGCGTTCGCGTATGCGGCCGGCTACGTCGCGCTCGTCTTCCTGTGGTCGCGTGAGCGCTCGATGCAGCGGCTGGCGCGGGAGTCGGTCCTCGCGGGGCTCGTCACGGCAGGGGTGATGACGGCGGCGGCGCTCGCGATGCTCGTGGGCTTCGACCAGCTGTTCCTGCAGTTCCACCTCTTCTCGTTCAGCAACGACTTCTGGCAGCTGAACCCGGCGACCGACCACCTCGTGCAGATGTTCCCGCAGGGGTTCTGGTTCGACGTCTCGCTGGCGGTGGGGGTGCTCACGGTCGTGCAGGGCGGCATCGTCGCTCTGATCGGGTTCGCGTACCTGCGGTGGAGCGAGCGGCGTCGCGGCCAGCCCTCGGCGGCCTCGACGCGCCTCGGGGCCGAGACGGCCGTGCGGGGATTCGACGCGTAGCAGGCGGTCGAGCGGCCTCGAGGGTCGCGAGGTGGAGGTTCCGATGACGACGAGCGGGACGAGCACGACAAGCACGGCGGCGACCGAGGCGACGAAGCGCGCGCTCGAAGCGGTGGACGCCTTTGCGCAGGCGATGGTCGAGGGCGACGCGGAGGCCCTCGAGGAGCTGCTGACCTCGGACTTTACGTACACGCACATGAGCGCGCGGGTCGAGCCGGTGTCGGAGCTCATTCCCTCGGTGCGGGGTGGGCGGCGGAACCGTCAGATGGCGTTCGAGGACCTCGCGACACGCGCCTACCCGGGCGTCGTCCTCGTGACGGGCCTCAACCACATGGTCACGGGAGGCGAGCCGCCGTTGACCTTCGACTCGCGGTTCACGGCGGTGGTGGTCGACGTCGAGGGCACGTGGCGCCTCGTGTCGTACCACTCGACGCGGGTGCCCGAGGCGTAGCGGGCCTCGAATTCGCATGCCCGACCTCGAGGTCCACGACGTCGACCAGACGCGCTGGCCGGACTTCGTGCGGCTGTTCGAGGCGCCGGGCGGGCCGAAGTACTGCTGGTGCGGCGTCTGGCGGAACTGGCGTGACGCGCCCGGCGCAACGGTGCGGCAGCAGAAGCGCGCGACGATCGAGGCGCAGGTGCGCGACGGGACGCCGGTCGGGCTACTGGCGTACCTCGATGGGGAGCCGGCGGGCTGGTGCTCGGTGGCCCCTCGAGAGACGTTTCGGCCGCTTGGGGGCGTCGAGGACGAGCCCGAGCGGCTCGTGTGGTCGCTCGTGTGCTTCTACGTGCCTCGACGGCGGCGCGGCACCGGGATCGCCGGGCGGCTCCTCGATGCCGCGATCGAGCGGGCGACGGAGGCCGGCGCTGACGTCCTCGAGGCGTACCCGGTCGACCCGGATTCGCCGAGCTACCTGTTCATGGGGTTCGTGCCGACGTTCCTCGGGCGGGGGTTCGAGGAGCACGGGATGGCCGGCTCGAGGCGCCACGTGATGCGCCTCGAGCTGTCGCGCGGCCTCGAGTCCGGAGCAGGGCGGGGCTAGAAGCCGAAGTCGAGGTCGTCGTCTCCGAAGTCCATGCCGCCGAAGTCGTCGTGGTCATGGCCGTGCTCGTGGTCGTGACCGCCCATGCCGAACTCATCGAGGCTGGCGTCGTCCGACAGCAGGTCGGGCGTGCTGTTGCCGACGAAGGCGAAGGCGGAGAGCTTCAGCGTGGTCGCGGTCGAGCCGCAGTGGGCGCACTTGGCGCGGTTGTTGCGGGCATCGACGGAGCGGACCAGCTCGAAGTCCTTGTTGCACTTCTTGCAGTGGTACTCGTAGATGGGCACGGCCGGGAGTCCCCTCTTCGGATGTGACGGCTGGTGGCGGACATTCTAGGCCGTTCAGGGTCCTGAGGCGTCCTCGAAGTAGTTGCCGCCGGGCGGCTCTTCGAGGAGGGCCAGTGCGGCATCGAGCTGCGCCTGCGGGATGACGTCGGCAGAGGCGCGATGTGCCTCGATGGAGTCCCACTCCTCGATGATCACGAAGAGCGCCGAGTCGTCGCCGGTAGCCTCGAGGAGGCGCACCGAGCGGCAGCCGTCGGCGGCCTCGATGTCGGGGACCACGGAGCGCAGGAAGTCCCGCAGCGCGACGGTCTGACCGTCGCGCGCGCGGAACTCGTTGATGCGGGTGATCGCCACCGGCGCCCTCGATCTGCCGAACGCAGGACTAGTCCAGGTAGTCCTTCAGCTTCTTCGAGCGGGTGGGGTGGCGCAGCTTGCGGAGTGCCTTCGCCTCGATCTGGCGAATGCGCTCGCGGGTCACGTTGAACTCGCGCCCGACCTCCTCGAGGGTGCGCGAGCGGCCGTCCTCGAGGCCGAATCGGAGCTCGAGGACCTTGCGCTCGCGGGGCGTCAGGCTGGACAGCACGTCCATCACCTGCTCCTTGAGGAGCTGGTGCGAGGCGGCATCGGCCGGCGCCAGCGCGGAGTCGTCCGGCAGGAAGTCGCCGAGGTGGGAGTCCTCCTCCTCGCCGATCGGCGTCTCCAGCGAGACGGGCTCCTGCGACACCTTGGTGATCTCGCGGACGCGCTCGGCGGGGAGCTCGAGCTCGCGGCCGATCTCCTCGGAGGTGGGCTCGCGGCCGTACTCCTGCACCAGGCGGCGCTGGATGCGGACGAGCTTGTTGATGGTCTCCACCATGTGCACCGGGATGCGGATGGTACGGGCCTGGTCCGCGATGGCGCGGGTGATGGCCTGCCGGATCCACCAGGTGGCGTACGTGGAGAACTTGAAGCCCTTGCGGTAGTCGAACTTCTCGACGGCGCGGATGAGGCCGATGTTGCCTTCCTGGATGAGGTCGAGCAGCGACATGCCTCGGCCGATGTACTTCTTCGCGACGGAGACGACGAGGCGCAGGTTGGCCTCGGTCAGCTGCCGCTCAGAGCGCTGGCCGTCGAAGGCGATCTTGTCGAAGTAGTAGCGCAGCGCGGGGCCGTGTTGCTTGTCCATCTTCGCGGCGAGCGTCTTCGGGGGCGGGAACACCTTGGCCTCGGAGCCGGCGATCTCGGCGGCCCAGCGGATGTGCTCCGGCTTGAGGATGTGGGTCACGATCGAGAGCTGCAGCAGCCCCTGGTGCGCCCGCTCCTCGTCCCAGCTGAGCGCCTTCTCGAGGGCCATGCGAGCGGGCTCGTCGAGCTCCTGGTCGATGGTCGAGCGGAAGAGCGGGTCGGCGATGCGGTCGGAGACCGACTGGCGCGGGAGCTCGAGGTGCTTGCTGACGGCCTGGTAGACGGGCCGCAGCTGCACAAACTCGCGCAGGAGCGCGACGAACAGGTCGCCGTAGGTCGGGTCGTCGCCTTCCTCCTCGCGGTGGATCTCGCGGAGGTTCTCGACGTGGAGCCACTCCTCCATCGCACGGGCGAGGCGCTTCTCGTCGTCGGCGGTGAGCAGCGGGACCTTGCCGATCTCGCGGAGGTACATGCGGACGGGGTCATCGATGCCCGCTGCCTCATCGACGATGCGGCGCGCGGCATCGACGACGGCGCTGGCCTCGCGGTCGGCGGTGGCGTCGATGCGGACGTTGATGTTGTTCTCGCCGAGCGTGGCGATGATGGAGGAGAGTCGCTCGCGGCTGGTCTCGGCCTCGGGTACGGCCGCGAGGACGTCCTCGGCGGTCACGTGGCCCTGGCGACGGCCCTTGGCGAGCAGTTCCTCCATGCCGGTCTGGTCAAAGGTCTGGGTCATTCGGCATCCCCCCCGGGTTGCTGATCGCCGCCGGCGAGGACCGGTCGGCGTCCACCGTCCTGATCGGACGGATCGTTCACTGGTTCATCGACAAACAGGTCATCGGACGCTGTTTGATTGTTTGTGCTGGATGGCCCGCCCGGCACGGCCTGCGCATCCTGCACGGTTTGATTGTTGGTCGCGCTCGCATCCTCGGATCGCGTGCGTCCGAGGCCGTTGCGACGCTCCTTGAAGTGCTGTGCCAGCTCGCGCTGACGGCGCACGATCTCCTCGAGTTCCATGGCGACCTCGTCACGGCGCTGCGCGGCGGACGGCTGGTCCGGATCCGCGGCGGGCTCGGCGGGCGCGGCAGGCTCGAATCGAGCTTCGAACCCTCGATCGGTGCCTCGATCGAAGCCATCCTCGAGTGTGGCCCCCGGCGCCTCGAGGTCGAAGACGGATGCGTCGTCGATGGGGATGGCGGGCATTCCGGCGCCGACGGCCGCGGCCATCGAGGCGCGGCGGGCCTTCGTCAGCTCCGCGGCGACATCGCGTGCCGCCGGGCGGAGCCGCTCGATCTGGCGGTGGCGGCGCAGACCATCGGCCCACGACTCTGCCATCTCGGCGACGTGACGGGCCTCGAGGACGATCGGGTCGAGCCACTCGGGCCGCTCGGCGAGCAGCGCATCGAGGCGCTCGCGCACGTCGTCGTCGGCGTCCTCGACGTGGTCGGGGAGCTCGGGGGTGGCGCACCACGCCTCGAAGACGCGGCGGTTCATCGAGTCCTCGAACACCTCGCCATCGAGATGGGTGAGGGCGGCGCGTGCCTCCTCGCGGTGGAGGAGCAGCTGCAGCAGCCGCACCTCGCCATCGGGCGGGGTCGCGGCGGCGGTGGCGGCGGCACGGCGGGCGCCCTGCACCTCGCGCGCGGTCGGGACGGGGGCGGGGCCGCGGCCTCGACGGCGGTCGAGCAGCGCGAGGATGGCGCGCTCGTCCATGCGGGTCATGCGCCCGAGTCGCTGTACATAATGCGCACGGACCACGGGGTCCACGATGGCTGCCACGGAAGGTGCGAGGGCATCGAGGGCGCGCGAACGGGCGCGCGGCTCCGAGAGATCGAACTGGGCCGACACGGCCTCGAAGAGATGGTCGACCACGGGACGCGCGGCATCGATGAGGGCACGCAAGGCCTCGGGATCCTTGCGCACGAGGCTGTCCGGGTCCTCGCCGGCCGGCAGGGCGGCGACACGGATGTCGGCCTGCAGCACGTCCTGGTACGAGACGAGGCCGCGCCAGTCCACGGTCGGGGCCGCGGTGTGGTCGGCGGACTCGGCCGCGATTTCGACGGCGCGCAGCGTGGCCTCGGCGCCCGCGGTGTCGGCATCGAGCGCCACGACCACGTTCTGCGTGTAGCGCTTGATGAGGCTCATCTGGCGCTCGGTGATGGCCGTGCCCATGGAGGCGACGACGTTGCGGAGGCCGAACTGGTGGGACGCGATCACGTCCATGTAGCCCTCGACGACGACGATGCGGTCGGCGCGACGCGCCTCGTCGTGGGCGCGGTCGATGCCGTAGAGCGAGGCGCTCTTGTCGAAGAGCGGGGTCTGGGGCGTGTTCAGGTACTTCGGCTCATCGTCCGGGCTGAGGGCGCGTGCGCCGAAGCCGATCATGCGGCCTCGGACGTCGCGGGTCGGGAAGATCAGGCGGTTGCGGAAGCGATCGTAGATGCCGCCGTTGTCGTTCCGGATCGCGAGACCGGCCTCGACGAGATCGCCCTCGGTGAAGCCGCGCGCCGTCAGGTGGTCGATGAGCGAGCGCCAGCCCTCGGGGGCGTAGCCGAGCTGCCAGGCCTGCCGCGTCTCGACGTCGACGCCACGGGCATCGAGGTACGAACGCGCCTCGACGCCCTCGGGGCCGACGAGGTGGGACTGGAAGAACACGGCAGCGGCGTCGTTGGCACGGAGCAGCCGGTCGTGGGCCTCGCGCTGCTGTCGCTCGCGGCTGGAGGCGGGGCGGAGCTCGACACCGGCGCGCTCGGCGCAGCGCTCGAGCGCCTGCTTGAAGTCCAGTCCCTCGATGCGGCGTACGAACTCGATGACGTCGCCGCCGGTGGAGCAGGCGCCGAAGCAGTGCCACGTGCCTCGATCGGGGTCGACCGTGAAGGAGGGCGTGCGCTCGTTGTGGAACGGGCACGTCGACTTATACGTCCGCCCGCTCTTCTTGAGCGTGGGGACATAGGATCCCACGGTCTCGACGATGTCGAGTCTGGCTTTGACTTCTTCGATGGTGCTCATACTTCTGCTTACGTAGACACCGAAGTGCCCGAATGGTTACGCAGCGGCTCAGCCGAACTCGCGGCGGATCTCGCGGGAGCGGGGCGGGTCCCTGAGGAGACCGCTAGCGGCCGGGGCGCGCTCGAATGCGCTGCGCCGCTTCGTCCTCACGCCGGGCGATCGCCTCCAGCAGTGAGCGGACGGTGGTCTCGGGTTGATCATCGGCCCCTTCGAGGGGCGAATCGAGGGTGTCCGGCAGGTTCGCGATGGATTCGATAGCCGCGAGCAGCAGCCCGGTCTCGTGACGGGCGCCGGCGAGCCCGTGGACGACCTGGGGCGGCAGGATGCGCGAGGGCGGCTCGCCAGCTGCGGTGCGGACGGGTCGGGCGTCCAGGGTGGGGACGGCGGCACGGGCGCGGCGCACGGCCTCGTACTCGGCGGCGACGAGGGAGGCGAGGAGGCCGACGACGGTCTCGGGTTCGCCCGCGGCGTTCGGAGCGCCATCGAGTGGGGCGGCGAAGTCGCGCTCGGTGAGACCGGTCACGGCCTCGAGGAGGTGGGCGCGGGCCTCGGTGAGGCGCGTCCGGAGCGTCGAGAGCGGGTCGTCGGAGGCCGTCATCGCGCCCATGGTGGGGCATCGCGGTACTGCGATCGACGTGCCTTCGACCGGTGCGGGGCCTCGGGGGGCGCTAGCGCGGGAAGGTGTCGTTCGCGGGGACGGCGTCGTTGATGGCGCTGGTGGCGAGGATGGCCTGGATCCTCGTGGCGTCGAGGCCCTGCAGGCCGTCGAAGGGCACCATCGTGCTCGCACCGGCCTCGATGATGACGGGGAGCTCGTCGCGGCGGCCGAGCAGCTGGTTCGAGGGCTGGGTCTGGCGCACGGCGACGGAGATGGCACCGACGATTGGAATCGGGCTGTTGTTGCGGACCTCGACCTGGAGGTAGGGGTTGACGGTAATCGATGCGATCTCGAGGTCGTTCGGGACGTCGGGACCGAGGGTCAGCGTCAGCACGTTGTTCTCGGGATCGGCGTCGACGGCGTCCTCGGCCGTGGCTTCAATCTCGATGGAGGCGCGACGCTGGATGTACTCGCCGTCGAGCGCGGCATCGATGTGGTCGCCAGGGCGGAGGGGCTTCTCGGAGACATCGATGCGGTGCGGGTCACCGCCCCCGACGGTCACGACGATAGCCGTGGTGATGTCGGCGCCGCCGAGATTCGTGAGGGTGACGACGACCTGGTTCTCGCTGGAGAAGACTTCCTCGATGGCGAGATCGGCGTCGTCGGGGACGGTCGTCGGCGTCGGGCTCGGCGTGCCGGTGGGCGGACCGGCGACGATGGGGAGACTCGAGGCCGAGACCAGGCCCTCGACCAGGGCGGCGCGGACCCAGCCGACGAACCCGGGCTGAGACGCAGCCTCCACGGCGAGCCAGCTGCCGTCATCGAGGCGGCCGACCACGCGGATCTCGGCGCGGGCGTCGAGACGGGCGACGGTCCTCGATGTGTCGCTCGGCTCGGCGTAGACGGTGGTGCCTGCCGCGAGCGCGGGGGCGGTGGGGGTCGCCTCGGCCTCGAGAGGCGCGCCGTCGTCGCCGCCGCCAAAGAGCACGACGATGAGCATGGCGGTGCCGACCGCCAGCACGAGGGCAAGCGCTACCCCGCCAAACCAGACAAACGGGTTGGACCCCTCGTCCTGCATCGGGGACACGTTAGGGCCTGCTGACAACCAAGAGGGCGCTGTACCCGTTGTTTGTCTCCACGGCCTCATGGATCACGTCCTGGCGGTCGAGCTGGAGCAAGTAGGTGCCGGTCGACGGCACCACGATCGGCGTCACGGCGGTCGCGCTGGCGCCCGCGACCAAGGTGGTCGGCCCGACCTCAAGGACGCCGACAATCTCGCCGGAGGCACGCGTGACGTGGAGCGGGATGGCCGTGTCGATGAGGGTGCCGGGGCCCTCGTTGCGGATATCGACGGACATGCGGCCGTCCTGCAGCAGGAAGACATCGGTGATGACGAGGTCGGGGAGGTCGCGCGGGGCGGGGCCCGCGGTGGTCGACTCGCTCGTGGAGGCGCTCACCTCGCTCGATGCGGCGGCCTCGGGGAGGGCTGCGACCTCGGCGGGGGCGGACTCGAGGCGGTTGGCCGGGACCCAGCCCTGCACGGTGGAGGCGGGCGGGTAGGCGACGCGGAGCCACTCACCGCTCGGGGCGCGGGCGAGGAGCTCGACGGCGTGGCCGGCGGGTACGATCGCGACGACCTCGGCGCTGGGGTCGGGGCGCAGGCGGACGTTAGAGGTGGAGTAGGCCTCCGCGAGGCCGTCGGCGTCGGGACCGGGCGGGGTCGCGCGGGCCTCGACAGGGATGGGGGACGCAGAAGTCGAGCCCACCTCGAAGAAGTCGAGGAGCGCCATCGACAGCGCGGCAGCCGCGATCACGGCGGCGCCCGCCAGCATGGGGAGTCGAGGTCGGGGCGTGTGACACCTCGGAGAGCCCGCCGCTCTCCGGAGAGAACTATAGCAACGGGAGTCGGGTACTCACCTCGGGGTTGGCGCGTACCTCGATGGCGGTTCGGGCCTACGGCTTGTTGCCATTGCCGTTGCCGTTGCCCGCGCCGCCATTGCCGTTGCCATTGCCCCCGTTGCCTCCATTGCCGTTTCCGTTGCCGTTGCCGGGCGGTGGCGTGGCCGTCGGGGCGGGCGTGCTCGTCGGCGCGGGTGTCGGCGTCGACGTGGGGGTGGCTGTGGGCGTCGCGGTCGGTGTCGCCGTCGGCGTGGAGGTGGGCGTGGCCGTCGGGCTCGGCGTGGCGGTCGGCGTTGGGGTAGCCGTCGCCGTGGGGGTCGGGGTCTCCGTGGGCGCCGAGGTCGACGTGGCGGTCGGGGCCGGCGTGCCGCCGCCACCGCTCCCGCCCGAGTCGGAGCCGCCAGAGGCCGTGGGCGCCGGCGCAGGCGTGCTCGTCGCGGCGGCGGGGGCGGGCGGGACGTAGGCATCGATGACGTCCACGACACCAGTGGTGGCAGGCGCCACTGAGGGCGTCGGACGCGTGGCAGGGCCGATGGGCGCGGTCGGCTGCGGCGGCTGGATGGTCAGGATCGGGCTCGGTGGGGGCGCCGTGCCGTCCTGGGTGGCCGCGGCCTCACGGTCCTCACGAGCGGCATCGATGATGGCGGGGCTGAGCGGGCGGATGGAGGCGGGCGCCACATCGATGCCGTAGTCGGCCTCGATCCTCGATGTGGCATCGAATGCGAGCCTTGAGGGGAGGTTGTTGCGGCCGAGGGCGAAGCCGGCGCCGGCCTCGACCATCGCGAAACTGGCTGTCGCGACGAGGGCCGCCACGCCCAGCGGGAAGATGACCATGAGTACGCGCGGGATCGGTGGGAAGGGCGAGTGGTCGCGCCTGAGAGCAGCGCTATGCGACTGATGCACGGAACATCCCCGGGTCGAGCTCCACGGAGTCGAAGCGCAGAATCTCGGGCTCGTTACGGCGCTGGATCTCCCAGTCCTCGGCGATGTCGGCGAGCACGGAGACGATGTCCGGGTCGACGAGGCCTGCGGCCGCGTCCTTGCGGAGCATGTAGAGGACCTCGGCAAGTTCGAGGCCGGCGCGGTAGGGGCGGTCGGTGATCAGGGCGTCGTAGACATCGGCGACGGTCACGACGCGGGCGGCGAGCGGGACCTCCTCGCCGCGCAGGCCGAACGGGTACCCGCTGCCGTCGAGTCGCTCGTGATGGCCGACGACGGCCTGAAGGACCTCCTGAGGCAGGCCGATGGGGGCCAGAATCTGGTAGCCCACCGACGGGTGGGTCTGGATGATCGCTCGCTCCTCGGGGGTGAGTGCGCCGGGCTTGAGGAGCACGGCGTCGCGGATGCCGATCTTGCCCACGTCGTGGAAATAGCCGCCGAGCTGGAAGTTCTGGATGTCGCGTGGATCGAGACCCATCGCCTGTGCGAGCTCGTGGGCGAGGTGGCCGACGCGGACCGAGTGTCCTCGGGTGTAGGGGTCGCGGGCGTCGACGGCGGAGACGAGCGCCTCGAGGGCGCCGAGGTGCTGGCGCCTCAGTGCCTCGGTCATGGAGTCGAAGGAGGCCGCCAGGTCGCCGATCTCGTCTCGGCGGACGATGCCCGACTTCAGGGTGAGGTCGCCCGCCGCGACCTGCTTCGAGATCAGCACCAGGCGCGAGAGGGGGCCCGTGAACAGGCGTGAGAGCGACCACCCGATGGCGAGGACGCCGGTGGTCAGCGCAGCGAAGAAGACGGCCGCGCCGCTCTGCGTCGATGCCTGCGCCGTGGCGAGGAACTCATCGGGCAGGGAAACGGCCACTGTTGCGATCTGCTCACCTCGGACGTTGAGAGGGACGAGGACGGACGTGTAGTCGCGGGCGGCGACGTTCCACTGCAGCAGCGAGCCGTCGCCGACCGCCTCGCCGCCGGCGCTCAACCCCTCGAGGGAGCCGGCAAAGGAGGAGGCGACGGGTGCTCCGTCGCCTCCGAAGATGGTGAGGTCCGCGAGCGCCTGGTACTTCACCTGGCGCGCGACGGTGGTGGCCGAGGTGCCGACCACGACGGCACCGACGAGCCGGTTGTTGTAGCGGATGGGACCGGCCACCAGGAGCGCCGAACCGATGTTGGTCTCCGCGAGGCCCGCAAACTTGTCGCCCATCTCGTCGGTCTGCCCGGCGAGGACGCGCTCGACGAAGGGCCAGGCGGCGGGATCGATCTCGGGGGCGGGCGACGGGGCGAGGCTGCTCGGTGCGGCCTCGGCGGCGAAGACGGGGCGGCCCCACGCATCGAGGACGTAGACAACCTCGATGCTCGAGTTCGCGACGATGGGGCCGACCAACTGCTCGAGGGCGGGGTGGTCGCCGCGCACAACGGCGCCCGGCACGCCCTCGGTGAAGGCGACGCTACGGACGACGGCCAACTGATCCTGCTCGAGGCGACGCACGGAGTCGGCGGCGACACGCGACGCCTCGACGAGCTGGTTCGTGAAGCGCTCCTCGAGGGGGGCGGAGACGAGGCGGGTGGCGAGGTACGTGCCGACGAGCGAGACGACGAGCGAGAGGGCCACAAAGGGCGCGAGGATCTTCCATCGCACCCGCGATGCGGGAGCGGCAGCGAGGCGACACAGCGCCTGCCATGCGCGACGAGGCAGATTGGCGAGCACAGCGCTCCCTATTCCAGGCACTCCCGAAATCATCGACGTGCACGGGAAAAATCCCAGTGGGACGCAGATAGACCCTTACGGGTCGCCTACGTTTCGCACACCGTGTCTCGAGCGCTCTGAGGTGGCCCGTCCGAGCTACACGAGCCCGAGATCGCGGGCGAGGCGGAGGGCGTAGCCGTCGGTCATGCCGCTGACGAAGTCGGCGGCGCGGCGCCAGGGTGGGTCGTCAGGGAGGGACCAGCCGGAGATGCGGTCGGGATGCGCCTGGAAGTGGGCGAAGAGGGCACGGACGACCGCCTGACCCTCGCGGGCCTGCCGGAGCGTGGGCTCGGCCATGTAGACGCGTTCGAACATAAAGGAGCGCAAGGCGTCAGTGGCGGCCAGCACCTCGGCGCTGAGCTCGAGGCGGCGCGGGGCCTCCTCGAGGGCGGCGGGCATCGAGGCGGTCACGCAGTCGGTGACGAGCGTGCCGACGCGCGTCGAGTGGTCGTGGCCGAGGACGTCGAGGGCGAGGGGCGGCAGATAGGCCTCGGTGATGAGGCCGGCGCGGACGGCGTCCTGGATGTCGTGGTTCAGATAGGCGATCGAGTCGGCGAGCTTCACGATCTGGCCCTCGAGGGTGGAGGCGACACCCCAGGCCTCGGCGGCGACAGACTCGCGCACCTTCGAGTGCATCAGAATGCCCTCGCGGGTCTCCGGCATCAGGTTCAGACCTTGCCCATCGTGCTCGAGGCGCTCGACGATGCGGAGGGACTGTTCGTTGTGGCGAAAGCCCTCGGGCAGGAGCTCGGCGAGGGTCTCCTCGCCGGCGTGGCCGAAGGGCGTGTGTCCGAGGTCGTGGGCGAGCGCGACGGCCTCGGTGAGGTCCTCGTTGAGGTTCAGGGCGCGGGCGATCGTCCTCGCGACCTGCTGCACCTCGATGGTGTGGGTCATGCGGGTCACGACGTGGTCGGAGTCGGGAGCGACGAAGACCTGGGTCTTGTGCTTCAGACGCCGGAACGCGCGGGTGTGGATGATGCGGTCGCGGTCGCGCTGGAACTCGAGACGAAGCGGATCGGGCGGCTCCGGGCGGTCACGGCCGGCGGAATCACGCTCGCGAGCGGCCGCGGGGGCGAGGGCGGCCTCGCGCGCCTCGAGGGTTCGTCGGACGTCGGTGGGGGCGCCGGCGGGCATGGCGCCAGTGTAGCCGTCGTGCGCCTCGGGGCAGGGCCTCGGGGCGTCCTTACGCGCCTGAGACGGAGCATTGAAGTTCTGCTCAAGGCCGGTGGGCCTATAATCCGGGGTGGCGGGGGCCGTGTCGCCGGCTATCTCGCACCCTTTTGTCTCGTGCATGCGCGCACTCGCGGACTGGACGTCGAGTGATCGCGCGCCCGAGACGGACGCTCGCCCTGGGCGCCTGCCGGCGCCTCGTTGCCTCGAGGAGACCGACCATGACGACCGTATCCGAGGAGCCCGGCGCCGCCGGTGCCAGCGCGCTGTCCGAGAAGCAGGTCTACCTGTTCGGTGACGGTCGTGCCGAGGCGAGCGCGCAGATGCGCAACCTCCTCGGCGGGAAGGGCGCCGGCCTCGCGGAGATGAGCAACGTCGGGATCCCGGTGCCGCCGGGGTTCACGATCACGACCGAGGTCTGCAACGAGTTCTACCGCCTCGGGCGGCAGTACCCGGAGGGCCTCGACGAGCAGGTGCGGGCCGGCGTGGCGCACATCGAGCAGATCGTCGGCGCGGGCTTCGGCGACGCGGAGAACCCGGCACTGGTCTCGGTGCGGTCAGGCGCGCGCGTCTCGATGCCGGGCATGATGGACACGGTCCTGAACCTCGGGCTGAACGACGTCACCGTCGAGGGGCTCGCCAAGCGTTCGGGCAACGAGCGGTTCGCGTACGACTCGTACCGCCGCTTCGTCTCGATGTACGGCGACGTCGTCCTCGGGATGGAGCGCGACGCGGAGAGCGACGAAGACCCCTTCGAGCGGCTGCTCGAAGCGAAGAAGCGTGATCGGGGCGTGCGTCTCGACACCGAGCTCGACGCAGCGGCGCTCAAGGAGCTGGTCGGCGAGTTCAAGGGCGCGATCAAGCAGCAGCTGGGCATCGACTTCCCGGACGACCCGTGGGCGCAGCTCTGGGGCGCCATCGGGGCGGTGTTCAACTCGTGGCAGAACCCTCGGGCAGTCGTCTATCGCGAGCGGTATGGCTACCCGGCGAGCTGGGGCACGGCCGTCAACGTGCAGGCGATGGTGTTCGGGAACCTCGGTGAGGACTGCGCCACGGGCGTCGTCTTCACTCGAAACGCCGCGACCGGCGAGGCGCTGCTGTCGGGCGAGTTCCTCGTGAATGCGCAAGGCGAGGACGTCGTGGCCGGCATTCGAACGCCGCAGCCGATCCTCGCATCCGAGCGACAGGCGGGGGACCCGCCGTCCCTCGAGGAGGCGATGCCGCAGGCGTATGCGGAGCTGGCAGAGGCGTGCGCGCGCCTCGAGGACCACTTCGGAGACATGCAGGACATCGAGTTCACGGTCCAGCAGCGCAAGCTGTGGATCTTGCAGACGCGGTCGGGCAAGCGCACCGGCCAGGCGATGGTCAAGATCGCGCACGACTTCGTGACCGAGGGCAAGATCGACCGGCGCACGGCGATCGAGCGTCAGGACCCCGAGCAGCTCGACGAGTTGCTGCACCCGGTCTTCGACTCGGGGGCGCCGCGCGAGGTGATCGCGACCGGCCTCGCGGCCTCGCCCGGCGCGGCGGTGGGCCGCGTCGTGTTCTCGGCGGACGAGGCGGCGGAGTGGGCGGCGCGGGGCGAGGCCGTGATCCTCGTGCGGACGGAGACGAGCCCGGAGGACATCCAGGGCATGATCGCGTCTCGGGGCATCCTCACCGCGCGCGGCGGCATGACCTCGCATGCGGCTGTGGTGGCGCGCGGCATGGGCAAGTGCTGCGTCACCGGCTGCTCCGAGATCGAGATCGACTACCAGCGCGGGCAGTTCACGGTGCAGCAGGACGGCAAGCGCCTCGTGGTGCAGCGAGGCGACACGGTGTCCATCGATGGATCGACAGGCGAGGTGATGCTCGGGGAGCTGCCGCTCCTCGATCCCGAGCTGCCGACCGAGTACACGGAGCTCATGCAGTGGGCGGACCATCTCCGCACGCTGAAGGTTCGCGCGAACGCGGACACGCCTGAGGACGCGGCCCGCGCGCGCGGGTTCGGCGCCGAAGGCATCGGCCTGTGCCGCACGGAGCACATGTTCTTCGACCAGGAGCGCATCCTGGCCGTGCGACAGATGCTGCTGTCGGACGACGAGGAGGCTCGGCGCGACGCGCTGGGCAAGATCCTGCCGATGCAGCGCGAGGACTTCATCGGGATCCTGCGCGCGATGGCGGGACTGCCGGTCACGATTCGATTGCTCGACCCGCCGCTGCACGAGTTCCTGCCTCGGAAGGACCAGCGGGCGGAGATCGACGAGGTGGCGCACGCGCTGCACGTGACGTTCAACGACGTGGTGCAGCGCATCGAGAACCTCGAAGAGGCGAACCCGATGCTTGGGCATCGCGGCGTGCGCCTCGCGGTGACGTTCCCGGAGATCGCGGAGATGCAGGTGCGGGCCATCATGGAGGCCGCCTGCATGCTGACGCGGGAGGGCCTCGAGGTCCTGCCCGAGATCATGATCCCGCTCGTCGGCGTCGAGCACGAGCTCTCGCGACTGCGCGAGCTTGCCGAGCGCGTGGCGGAGCAGGTCATCGAGGAGCGGGGGGTACGGCCGGCGTACACCATCGGGACGATGATCGAGCTGCCTCGAGCGTGCGTCATCGCGGATCGCATCGCGGAGCACGCCGACTTCTTCTCCTTCGGCACGAACGACCTGACGCAGACGACCTTCGGCCTGAGCCGCGACGACGCGGGCCGCTTCCTGCCGGACTACGTCTCGCAGGGGCTGCTGGCGGCCGACCCGTTCGTCGAGCTCGACACGGTGGGTGTCGGCGGCCTCGTGCAGATGGGCATCGAGCGTGGGCGCTCGGTGAAGCCGGGCCTGAAGGTGGGTATCTGCGGCGAGCACGGCGGCGACCCGCCCTCGATCGCGTTCTTCAACGCGAACGGGTTCGACTACGTCTCGTGCTCGCCGTACCGGGTGCCGATTGCGCGCCTCGCGGCGGCGCAGGCGGCGATCGCCTCGAAGGGGCGGCGGGACGGCGAGGACTAGGCCGGGCGCGCGCCTCGGGCCTGCGCCAGCGAGAAGCTAGGCGGCGAGGCCGGCGACCTCGTAGACGCGGCCGAGGAGCTGGTTCGGGCTGAACGGCTTGATGAAGTAGTCGTCGGCGCCGGCGGCGCGGCCGCGGGCGACGTCGGCGTCCTGCCCGAGGGCCGTCAGCATCACGATGCGCACGCCCTCGCCGAGCTCGTCTCGGATGGTGCGACAGGCCTCGAGTCCGTCGACGTTCGGCATGCGGACGTCCAGGATCACGAAGTCCGGCTGATGCTCGCGTGCGCCCTCGATGGCGGCCTGGCCGTCGGGCACCAGTGTGACCTCGAAACGCGGGTCACGGCTGAGCGTGGCGCGCAGCAGCTCGCGAATCATCGGCTCGTCATCGGCGATCAGGATCTTCACGGTGTCCGCCTCCTTGCGCGTCCGAAAGGATTCTCGGCGGGTTGCGGCTGATCCGCAGGGGCGCTTGAGACGAGCTGGCGGGTACGGGTTTCCCCGAATGCGTCGACGATCACCACTGAACCCAGGTCGTGCTCCGGCGCGGCCCCGGCACTCGTGTGACCGGTCTGAGCATGGAGGCTCCGACGTTGCATCCGTTGCTCGCGAAACAACTGCGGCAGGCGGGCCTCGACCCGGAGGCGCCCGGGCCGGACCTCGCGCGTGTGATCGACGCCGTGGACGCAGCGTACGTCGCGGCGGATGCGGAACGCGACGACCTCGGACGCCTGTTGGCGGCGACCTCGGGCGACCTCGCGGCCGTCGACAACATCCTCGGGGAGGCGCTGCGCGACGCCCGCGAGAGCAGCCGCCGGCTGGGCACCCTGATCGAGAACAGCACCAGCGGGATCATGACCATCGATGCCGATGGTCTCATTCGCATGGCCAACCCGACGGCGTGCGCGGTGCTCGGGTGGGACGCCACCGCGGTAGCGGGCCAGCCGCTGATCTCGTTCCTCGCGGCGGGCGAAGAAGGGCGGGTCGAGGCGCGCCTCGAGGCCCTGTTCTCCGGGAGGTATCGCGCGGCGGGCCGCGACCTTCACATTCAGCGGCCGGACGGGGTGGAGCGCGTGGTGCGGGTTTCCACAACGCGCATCGACGACTCCTCCGCCGACGTGGTGCTGGTGGAGTTCCAGGACGTGACCGAGCGCCTGGAGGCGCAGCGCGTCCAACGGCAGCTGCACGAATTCGAAGAGCAGCACCGGCGCCTGGAGGCGATGGCGAATAGCCTCTCGGCAGGGCTGATGCTGACGGACGCTGACCACCTCGTGACGTTCGTGAACCCGATCTTCTGCGAGCTGTTCGGGTTCGATGGGTGCCCGACGTATCCCTCGATCGCCGAGACGGCCGAGATGCTGGACGCGACGCTGCTGCCGGGGGAGCGGGTGGCCGCACTGGTGGGGGACGACGATGTCCTCGATGGGCGCCGGGACATCGAGGTGCGGAGCCGCAGCACGGGTCGCTACCTCAAGGTCACGCGCTTCGACGTGCGCGGGGCGGACGGGGCCGGGCTGGGCATGGGGCTCATGGTCCTCGACGTCACGGCGGTGCGGCTGGCCGAGGACCGGATGACCGAGTTCGTGAGCCTCGCCTCGCACGAGCTGATGACGCCGCTGACCGGCATCATCGGCTACGCGCACCTGCTGGCGGAGGCCGAACAGGGCACCGAGCACGGAGTGTGGGCCGCCCACATCGTGCGCGAGGCGGAGCGCCTGGACGCGACGGTCAGCGAGCTGCTGACGACGGCGCGCCTGGCCGGGGAGCTCGACTTCATCCTCGAGCCGACGGACGTCGGCGAGCTGCTGGAGTCGGCGGTGACGGCCTCGACGGGCGCCTCGCGCGGGACGATCGGCCTGGAGATCGAGCCGTCGCTCAGCGTGTACGCCGACGCGCCTCGGCTGCGCGAGGTGGTGGACAACCTCGTCAGCAACGCGATCAAGTACTCGCCGTCCGGCGCCGAGATCCGCGTGACCGCTCACCGCGCCGATGGCGGCATCGTCCTCGCGGTGGCGGACCGCGGGCACGGAATCCCGCCCGAGGACCTGCCTCGGATCTTCGAGCGCTTCTTCCGGTCGCGCGACGCGTCCGAGTCGGGTGTGCGCGGGACGGGACTCGGGCTGTACATCGTGCGTGGGTTCGTCGAGCGGATGGGCGGGCGGGTCAGCGTGCAGAGCGAGCCGGGCGTCGGATCGACGTTCTCGGTGTGGATGCCGAGCGTGCCGGCGTGGGAGGTGGCGGCATGAGCCACCTCGGACGGGCGTTCAACGCGGTCGTGCGCCATGAACGCCGCACGCAGCTCGTGCAGTGGGGCCTGTTCCTCGCAACGATCTTCGTCGGCTCGTTCATGCTGATGGCCGGCGCGCGCGCATCGGAGCGCGCGGCGCATCTGGCCACCGAGGTCGTAGATGTGGCGGCCACGCGCGAGCGGCTGGCCGCGCGGTCACTCGGGCTGCCGACCGGCCGCGGGGATCCGCTCGCGGATGCGGTCGCGCGCGCGGAGCAGCTGCGCCCGCAGCTCGAGGCGGAGCTGGGGCCCGATGGTTCGGCCGACCTCGATGACCTGCTGGAGGGGCTCCAGGTCATCGACGCGCTTCAGGAAGGCCTCGACGCGAGCGACGCGTCTGCCCTGGGGCAGACGGCGGTGCCGTACTTCGAGGCGAGTCGGACTGTCTCGGCGGCGGCCGATGACCTCGTGCGCGAGCTCGCGGGGCGAAGCGCGACGGCGGCGCATATCACCATGCTCGTCGTGATCGGCGGCAGCGTGATGCTCGTCGCGGTGGTCACGTGGGCGTTCGCGCTCCTCGGTGGCAGTCGACGGCGGGCGGAGGTCATGGCCGCGCGTACCGAGCGTGCGGAGGAACTGGAGCGACTGAAGTCGGAGTTCATCGCGCTGGCGTCGCACGAGCTGCGGACGCCGCTCACGGGGATGATCGGCTTCTCGCACCTGCTCATCGAGAAGTCCGGGCTCAGCGCCGACGCGCGCGCGTGGTCGCAGCACATCCACGAGGAATCGCTGCGGCTGAACCACGTTGTCGATCAGCTGCTGCTGGCGGGGGAGCTGGACGCGGGCACGCTGGACCTCGACATCGCGCCGGTCGACATGGAGGCGCTCATCGCGGACGCGATCGCGCAGGTGGATGAGGACGCCTCCAGCGGCCGGTTCCGCGTCTCGGGCACACCCTCGGTGGAGGCGCTGGCGGACCAGAAGCACCTGACCACCGTGGTGGCGAGTCTGCTCTCGAACGCCCTGAAGTACGGATCGTCCTCAGAGTCGGTTCAGGTGACGTGGTCGGCGCCGGGTGACGAGGTCGTGCTGTCCGTGCGGGACCATGGTTCGGGTCTCTCGAGCGAGCAGGCCTCGAGGCTGTTCGACCGCTTCGGGCGGGCCGACGCGCGTGGGAACCGCCAGGTGCGCGGGCTCGGGATGGGCCTGTTCGTGGCGCGGCGGCTGGTCGAGTCGATGGGCGGATCGATCTCGGTGGCGGCCGACGAGGGCGGTGCGACCTTCACGCTGCGGCTGCCCGCGGCCTCGAACGCCGCGGGGCGCGCAGCAGCTTAGCCTCGAGCGACTCGGTCCGGCCGGGCCGGGGCGCTACTCGACGGTGACGGTCTTCGCGAGGTTCCTCGGCTGATCGACGTCCGCGCCTCGGGCGACGGCGATGTCGTACGAGAGCAGCTGCATCACGACGACGGACGTGAGCGGCGTCAGCGACGGAATCGTGTACGGCACCGTGATGACCTCGTCGGCGACTCCATCGAGGCTCGTGTCGCCGGCCGAGACGATGGCGATCACCTTGCCTCGACGGGCCTTCACCTGCTCGATGTTCGAGCGCATCTTGTCGCGCAGGTCGTCGTCGAGCGCGAGTGCGACGACGGGCATGTGCTCGTCGATGAGGGCGATGGGGCCGTGCTTCATCTCGCCGGCGGCGTAGCCCTCGGCGTGGATGTAGCTGACTTCCTTGAGCTTGAGCGCGCCCTCGAGGGCCATCGGGAAGGAGAGGCCGCGCCCGAGGAAGAGAAAGTCCTCGTACTGGGCGTAGCGCTGCGCGATGGCCTCGATCTGGGGCTCGAGCAGGAGGGTCTCGCCGATGGCGGCGGGGATGTGGAGCGCGCCCTCGACCTGCTGGGCCGCGGTCGCCTCGTCAAGGGTGCCTCGGAGGCGGCCCAAGTGCAGGGCGAGCGCGTGGAGCGCGAGCATCGAGCCGATCATCGTCTTCGTGCTGGCAACCGCGATCTCGGGGCCTGCGCGCATGAAGAGGGTCGAGTCGGCGACGCGCGTAGTCTGTGAGCCGGGCGTGTTGCAGATCGTGACCTGGAGGCAGCCGGCGCGCTTCGCTTCGTCCATGGCCCACAGCGTGTCGACGGTCTCGCCGGACTGCGCGACGGAGACGACGAGCGTGCGGTCGTCGAGGACGGGCTCGCGGTAGCGGAACTCGGCGGAGTTATCGACCTCGGCGGGGATGCGGGCAAAGCGCTCGATGTAGTGGCGGCCGACCTGGGCGGCGTGCATGGAGGTGCCCATGCCGACGAGGACGACGCGGTTGATCCGCGCGACCTGCTCCTCGGTGAGGGTGAGCTCATCGAGGTCCACACGGGGCGGATCGACGTAGTAGCGGCCTCGGAGCCCGTCGAGGGCGATGTCGGGCTGCTCGTGGATCTCCTTCAGCATGAAGTGCTTGTAGCGGCCCTTCACGGCGGAGACGGGGTCGAAGGGCTGGAGCTCGACGGCCTTCTCGATCGTGCGGCCCTCGTCATCGATGAAGGTGGCGCCCTCGGGACGGAGATCGACGATCTCGCCGGGGTCGAGGAAGGCGATGCGCCTCGTGTGGGGGAGCAGGGCGGCGAGGTCGGAGGCGAGGAAGCCCTCGCCGTCGCCGAAGCCGACGACGACGCCACCGGCGTTCCCGACGCGCGCGGCCACGATGCGGCCCGGCTCGTCGACGCTGACGGCGACGATGGCGTGCGCGCCCTCGAGGCCGGCGACGGTCAGACGCAGGGCATCGGCCAGGTCATGGCCCTCGTCGAGGCGGTCGGCGATCAGGAACGCGATGACCTCGGTGTCGGTCTCGGAGAGGAAGCGCTCGCCGCGCTCGAGGAAGGGCGCGCGGAGCGCCTGGAAGTTCTCGACAATGCCGTTGTGCACCACGGCGACGCGGCCGGAGGGGTCGAGGTGGGGGTGGGCGTTGTGGTCACTCGGAACGCCGTGGGTGGCCCAGCGGGTGTGGCCGATGCCCGCGACGGCGGGCGGCAGGGTGCCTTCGACACGGGCGTCGAGGTGGTCGAGCTTCCCGGTGGCGCGCGCCACGTAGAGCTGGTGATCGGCGTCGAAGAGGGCGATGCCGGCGGAGTCGTAGCCGCGGTATTCGAGGCGGCGCAGGCCCTCGATGATGAGCGGCCCCGCGGGCCGCGAGCCGGTGTATCCGATGATGCCGCACATGGTCGTCCCCCTCGATGGCCGTCCCGGCACGCGGGGCAGGGACGGGGAGCCCGCCGCAGAGATCGTACCGTACCGGCCTCGGAAGCAACGAGTCATAAGAGGATTCGGGGCGGATGTAGCGGTCTCGCGTCAGTCCTTCGAGCGGCGGGGGGCGGTGAGCCGGACCTCGCTGCGGGCGAAGACGACCTTGTCCTCGGAGCCGGGGCCGTAGGCGCCTCGATAGGCCTCGGGGAGCAGCTCGGCGATGCGGCGCATCACGAAGTCGCTGGCGGCCTCGGCGTGACGCGCGTCGGTCATCTCGGCGGGGAGGTGGAACGGCTCGCCGAAGCGCACATCGAGGCGGATGCGGTCGCGCCGGAACGGTCGGAAGAAGACGCCCGGGATGCGAATGTCCTCGGTGCCGGTCACGGCAATCGGGACGATCGGGACGCCCGCGAGCAGCGCCACCATGGCGGCACCGGGGAGGGCGGGTTGCAGGCCGGCACCGTCCTTCGAGCGGGTGCCCTCCGGGAACATCAGCACGGCCTCGCCCTGCTTCAGCAGGTTGCGGGCGGCTCGGAGCGCGCCGATGTCGGCGGAGTAGCGCCGTACGGGGAACGCGCCGAAGGCCCAGAACCACCAGCCGACGAGCGGCGTCTCGAAGAGGTCGCGCTTGGCCATCGGGCGGGTGCGGCGCCTCGTGGAGGCCATGACGAGCGGGGGATCGAGGAGGTGGAGGTGGTTCGAGATGAGGATGATGCCGCCCTCGGCGGGGACGTTGGCGGCATCGCGGACGGTCCAGCGTGCGAAGGTCCACACAACGAGGCGTGTGGCGAGCATGGAGACGGCGAAGACGAGGGCGGATAGCCGCGCCTTCACGAGACCGGCGCCTCCTTCGCGTCGTCGCCGGGGTCGTCGGTCGGGTCGCCGGGTCCGCTCGGGCCGTTCATGGCCTCGTGGTGGTCGGCGCAGCGCGCGACGACTTCCTCGATGCCGTAGGCGTCGGTGTCGATGACGAGCGCGTCGGGGGCAGCCTGCTCGCGACGGATGGCCCGGTGCCCGGTCGCATCGAGCTCGTCGCGGCGACGGGTCTCGGACAGGACGCGCTCGAAGTTGGTGTCGCGACCGGAGTCGAGCTCCTCGCCGAGGCGGCGTCGGGCGCGGATCTCGGGCGAGGCCTCGAGGAAGATCTTGGTGCGGGCCTCGGTGAGGACGCGCGTGCCGATGTCGCGGCCGACCATGACGAGGGGCTCGCGGGCGGCGAAGGCACGCTGGCGGCGGACGAGCTCGTCACGCACCTCGGGGATGCGCGAGACGAGCGAGACGTTCGACTCGATCTCGGGTGTGCGGAGCGCCTTCGAGACGTCCTCGCCCTCGAGACTTACGAGCGGCTTCGTGGGGGCGGGCCAGGAGACATCGAGGTCGACGGAGCGCACGAGGTCGATGACGGCCTCGACGTCGTTCGGGTCGATGCCGTGGTTCAACACGGCGAGGGTGCAGGCGCGGTACATCAGGCCGGTGTCGAAGAAGCCGAAGCCGAGGCGGTCGGCGAGGGCGCGCCCAACGACGCTCTTCCCGGAGGCGGTTGCGCCATCAATGGTGACGCAGCGCTCGATCACGTCGGACGCGGCGGGGGCGTCGGTCATCGTTCGTGCCTCGTCCGTACCTGCGGGGATCGATGGTAGGAGCGGCTCCGCGGCAGCGTCCACCTCGGGGCTCGGAGCGCCCTCGATGCCCACGAGCTCGTAGAGGCGGGCGGCTTCGGAGGGCGAGAGCGGGCGAACGGCGCCGGGGGAGAGCGACCCGAGCTCGAGCGGGCCGAAGCGGACGCGGACGAGGCGCTGCACGGGGTGGCCGACGGCGCGCAGCATCCGCTTCACCTGACGCTTGCGGCCCTCGTGGAGGGTGAGCGTCACGACGTGACGACCGTTGCGCTCGCGGGCGGAGGCGCGGGCTGGCGCGGTGCGACCGTCATCGAGGTCCACGCCATCGCGGAGCCGGGCCAGCGCCGCCTTCGACGGGGCGCGCTCGACCCAGGCCTCGTAGGTCCTCGGGACGTGGTGTCGGGGGTGGGCGAGTCGGTGAGCGAGCTCACCGTCGGTGGTCAGGAGCAGCAGGCCCTCGCTGTCGCGGTCGAGGCGGCCGATGTAGGTGAGGCCGGGCGGCAGGTCGCGCATCGCGCGGCGCAGCACATCGAAGACCGTGCGACGGCCGCGCTCGTCGCTCGCGGTGACGAGGACGCCGGCCGGCTTGTTCAGCACGAACGTCTGCGGTCCGCCGCCCGAGATGAGGGGCTTGCCATCCACCTCGATGCGCTGGGTGGCGGGGTCGGCGCGCTGTCCGAGGTGGGCCGTCGCGCCATCGACGGTGACGCGGCCCTCGGTGATCAGCGCCTCGGCGGCGCGGCGGCTGGCGACGCCGGCGCGCGCGAGGAGCTTCTGGAGTCGTTCGGGGTCAGGCATCGAGCGTCCTCGAGCCGCGGGCGTGTCGGATCAGGAGGCGCTCCTGCGGCGCTCGATGATGGTGACGTTCGTGACCACGAGGCGGCTGAGGCCCTGGAAGGCCTCGGGCGGGAGTTGCACGACCTCGACGGGTGGCTGGGACGTCGATGGCACGCTCGGCGCCTCGGAGCGCTGCATCGCCGCGCGGGCGAGCTGGACGCCGTGGTTCGCGATGATGCCTGCGGTCAGGGCGCCGGCGCCGGCGAGGGGTGTGAGCCACGGGGAGCGCCGAATCGCCTCGATGAGGGCGCGGCTGCGTGGGATAGGTCGATGCGGCACGAGGGCGCGCGAAGCTGGGATCGGGGCGGCGGTCTCGAGGGTCATGCCGGGTCGGCTCCGGTGATCTGGTCGGCTGGGGGCCGCACAGCGTAGCGCGCGGGGCAAGGGGTGGCGAACCGAACTGGATGGGCGGGCGTCAGGCGGATTCGATGGCGGCACGCACCTCGTGGGTCAGGTCCACGGCCTCGGCGTCGCGGCCGTTGGCATCGAGCACACGCCCCCCCTCGGCGCGGAGGCGGCCGCTCGCGAAGGCCTCGAGGGCGGCGACGAGCAGCGGCGACTCGTAGGCCATGCCGCGCTGGCGGATGGCGGCGAACAGGGCGCTGTCCTCGATCGTGGCGTCGTCGAGGGTCTCGAGCGGAGCCGTGGCCTCGATGTCGCGCCAGAGCGGGGCGAGCGCCTCGTCGTCGAGGGGGTAGCGGCAGTAAGCGACGACGGGACCGGCATCGACCTCGGCGATGGCGAGGTGCAGCATCACGCCGCTCTCCGAGGTGCGGGTGCGGATGAGGTGGCGAATGACCTCGCGCCAGGTGCCGGCTGGGCCGGTGGGGAGCGCGGGGTGGAGGTTCAGGATGGCATGCTGCGCGACGAACTCGCGCTCGAAGATGAGCATGTAGCCGGCGAGCACGCCGACCTCGAAGGGGTGCTGGTCGAGCTGAGCCTCGACCTCGCGGTCGTACTCGATGCGCCAGGGCGGCAGCGGCTCGCCCGGCCTCGAGCGGGCGCCGCCGACGGCGTGGCGGTAGCCGACGGAGGACTTCGCGAGGAGGGTGTCACCACGTGCCTCGACGAGGTCGAAGAACCCGTCGGTGACGGAGTCCTCGCCGCGCTCGCGGTTGCAGAAGACGAAGGCGAAGCGCGCGTCGAGGCGACCGTCATCGATGGCGTTCGCGACGGCCTCGAACATGCCGCGTGAGCCCGGGCCTCGAGCGGTCGTGAACCAGCCGATCTGGAGGGTCACGGGTGGCTCGTCGGGGTCATCGAGGGTCTGCGGGGCCGGCCGAGACGTCGAAGGCCTGGCGCAGCGTCTCGATGCGCTGTTGCGCCGTCGCGAGGAGCTCCTGGCAGCGGCGGGCGAGCGTCACGCCCTCCTCGTAGAGGGTGAGCGAATCATCGAGGCTGAGGTCGCCGGCCTCGAGGCGGGCGGTCACGGCCTGCAGCCGGTCGTACAGGGCCTCGAACGAGTCGGGAGACGGTTCGGCGGTCATGCCTCGGGGGCTCCTTCGTCGATGGTCGCATCGCGCGTGCCGTCGGCGAAGCGGAGGCGGACGCGGTCGCCGGGGGCGAGGCTCGCCGCGGACGTGGCCATGCCGCCCTCGGGACGCTCAACGATGGCGTAGCCGCGGTCGAGGGTGGCGAGCGGCGAAAGCGCGGTCAGCCGCTCGGAGAGCATCAGGGTGCGCTCGGCGTGGCGGGCGAGGGTCGCATCGAGCGCCCTCGATGAGCGTGTGGCCATCGATGCCACGCCGTCGCGGAGTCGCGGCACGTCGGGCGCGCGGCGGTCGAGGCGCGTGTGGAGGCGGTCGACGGCCTCGGACTGATGGCCGAGGCGGCGGGTGAAGCTCACGGTGGTGCGCGCCTCGCGGGCATCGATGTCGCGTGCGACCTCGACGCGGTCGGGGCCGACGAGCTCGGCGGCAGCGGAAGGCGTGGGGGCACGAACGTCGGCGGCGAGGTCAGCGAGGGTGGTGTCGGTCTCGTGACCCACGGCGGAGACGATGGGCGTGCGGGCGGCGTGGATCGCGCGCACGACCGGCTCCTCGTTGAAGGCCCAGAGCTCCTCCTGTGAGCCGCCACCGCGCGCCACGATGATCACGTCCGGCGCGTGGTCCCGGTCGAGGCGTCGAATCGCATCGGCGACCATTGGTGCGGCCTCGGGACCCTGCACGACGGCGGGCTGGACGAGGAGCGACGCGAGCGGCCAGCGCCGCGCGAGCACGGTCTGGATGTCGTGTAGCACGGAGCCGGTCGGCGATGTCACCACACCGACGCGCAGCGGGAAGCGCGGGAGGGGGCGCTTGCGGCTCGGGTCGAAGAGGCCTTCCTCCTCGAAGCGGGCGCGTCGACGCTCGAACTCCGCCTGCAGGGGGCCGATTCCCTCGGGACGGACGAACTCGACGATGAGGGAGAGGTCGCCGCGCTGCTCGTAGAGCGAGAGGGAGCCGAAGACGAGGTAGGCGGCGCCGGGCTCGAGGCGGTCGCGCTGGCCGGCGTTCTTGTTGCGGAAGAAGGCGCAGCGGAGGGCGCCTCGAGCGTCCTTCAGGGTGAAATAGATGTGCCCCGAGGACGCCACGTTGAGGTTCGAGATCTCGCCGGAGATCCACACGCCGGAGAGGTGACGGTCGTGTTCGAGGAGCTCGCGGAGGTAGCGCGTGACCTCGGAGACCGGGTAGACGGCACCGAGGCCCGTGAGGTCGCTGGAGGCGGCGTCGCCCGATGCGGCCTCGATGGGCGCCTCGCCGGCAGCCTGCGGGCGGGACTCGAGGCCGGGGCGGATCGGCGTCGGACGGTCGGAGGCGGCCATCGCTAGCCGGTCGAGACTCGCTCGATGTAGTTGCCGCTGCCGGTGCCGACCTTGATGACGTCGCCGGGGTTGATGAAGAGCGGCACCTGCACGACGAGGCCGGTCTCCATGGTCGCGGGCTTCGAGGCGCCGGACTGGGTGTCGCCCTTGATGCCGGGATCGGAGGCCACGATCGTCAACTCGACGGCGGGCGGGATCTCGACGCCGAGGGCCTCGTCGCCGTAGGTGATGACCTGCACGTTGGAGCCCTCCTTGATGTAGGGGAGGGAGTCCGCGATAAGCGACTCATTGATCGAGATCTGGTCGAAGGTCTCGTTGTTCATGAAGGTGTGGATGCCGTCCTGACCGTAGAGGTACTGCATCTCTCGGCGCTCGACGCGCGCGGCGGTGACGCGGTCCCCGGCGTTGAAGGTGCGCTCGGTGATGTGCCCGCCTCGGAGGTCGCGCAGCTTGACGCGGTAGACGGCGGACTTCTTCGTCTTGACGTGCTGGACTTCCTCGAGGCGGTAGAGGTTGCCATCGAGCTCGATGGAGACGCCTCGCTTCATGTCGCTGGTGCTGATCACAGGGTGGCTCCTACTTCCAGGTCGAGCTTGCGTGCCGTCGAGAGCACGCGGAGGCGACCGTTCTCCATCACGCACTGGTCCTCGATGCGGACGCCGCCCCAGCCGGGCAGGTAGATGCCGGGCTCGACGGTGACGACGTGTCCGTCCTCGATGGTGCCGGTGTAGGTGGGCGAGAGTCGTGGGTCCTCGTGGATGTCGAGGCCGACGCCGTGGCCGAGGCCGTGCCCGAAGGCGTCGCCGTAGCCGGCGCGCCGAATGACCTCGTGGGCGATCTCGTGGCCCTGCTGGCCGGTCATGCCGGCCTCGATGCGCTCTTCGGCCATGGTCTGGGCGGTGAGCACGACGTCGTAGATCTCGGCGAACTTCGCGTCGGGGGTGCCGAGGAAGACCGTCCTCGTGAGGTCCGAGCAGTACCCATCGACGATGACGCCCATGTCGATGACGACGCCCTGATTAGCCTCGAGGGGCTCATTGCGCGGGCGGGCGTGCGGGAGGGCACCCCACGGGCCGCCGGCGATGATGGTGTCGAACGAGAGGGCGTCGGCACCGTGCTCGATGGCGTAGCGCTGGATCTCCCAGGCGAGCGCCTGCTCGGTCATGCCGGGCTCGATGATCGAGAGGGCGTGCTCGCAAGCGGCGTCGCCGAGGAGGACCGCCCTCGTGAGGGCGTCCAGCTCGTCGGGCTCCTTCACCATGCGCAGCGCCTCGAGAGCCTTGGGGGCGGGGACGACCTCGGGCCTCGACGGGGGCGACAGCGTCGCGAGGAACGCCGTCCACTCGTCGTAGTCGGCGACTGTCATGCCGGCGGGCTCGAAGCCAACGCGGCCGCCACCAAGGCCCTCGAGCAGCTCCTCGGCCCAGTTCGACAGTGGTCCCTTCGCGCGTACGAGGTCGAAGTCGGGTGCCTGCAGGCCGGCCTGCTCCCAGTAGCGGGAGTCGGTGGCGATGCGGGCGGCGTCGCGGCCCACGAGCAGCACGCCCCAGGAGCCGGTGAAGCCCGAGGCCCAGCGGCGGTTCGAGGGGGTGGTGACGATGAGCGCGTCGACGCGCAACTCCTCGAGGCGCGCGCGGATGCGATCGAGTCGGGCCGCCGTCATCGGCTAGTCCTCCGGCTCGTCGTCCTCGGCGAGGAGGTCGATCAGCATGTCGAGGGCGGCGAGGTAGCCGCGGTATCCGAAGCCGGTGATCATGCCCCAGGCCTCGGGGGAGATGAACGAGTGCTGGCGGAACTCCTCGCGCGCGAAGATGTTCGAGAGGTGGACCTCCACCGTGGGGATGGCAGTGGCGGCGATGGCATCGGCGATCGCCACCGAGGTGTGGGTGAACGCGCCTCCGTTGAGGATGAGGCCGTCCCAGTCTCGATGGTCCTGAATGGCATCGATGAGGACGCCTTCGTGGTTCGACTGGAGGAACTCGAGATCGACGTCGTCGTACTCGTCGGCGCGGTTGCGCATCAGGGCCTCGATGTCGTCGAGGGTCTCGAGGCCGTAGATGTCCGGCTCGCGGTGGCCGAGCAGGTTCAGGTTCGGACCGTTGAGGACGAGGATGCGCATGATCGCCGTTCGCCGCAGAGCGCGCGCCCGATTGCCGCGCCGTCCGGCGAGTGTACTAGGTGGTCGCCTTGGAGTCGGCCTGGTGGGTGGGCCTGCGGCCGGCCTCGATACGGCGGGCGCGCTGGAGCGCCCTCGAGACGATGGCGTCGCGCCTCGAGGGGCTGACGGCGGTGTAGATCTGCGTCGTGTCGATGGAGGAGTGGCCGAGGAGGTGCTGCACGACGCGTAGGTCCGCTCCTTCCTCGACGAGGTGGGTGGCGAAGGAGTGGCGCAGCAGGTGGGGGTGGACGGGCTGGCGCACGCCGGCCTCGATGCCCGCCTTGCGCACGATGGTCTGGATCGAGCGCGCGCTCAGGCGGCCGCCGGAGCGGTTGAGGAAGAGCGCCGGCTCGGCGCCGGCGGCGAGGCGTGGGCGACCGACCTCGATGTACTCGATGAGGGCGGCGCGGGCGGGCTCGCCGAAGAGCGCAACGCGCATCTTCTCGCCTTTGCCGAGCACGGTGAGCTGGCGGTTCGTGAGGTCGAGGTCCCGGGTATCGATGGCGGCGGCCTCGGAGACGCGCAGGCCGGCCGCGTAGAGCAGCTCGAGCAGCGCGCGGTTGCGGAGCGTCGTGGGGTCGGGCTCGCGTTCCTCGGTGTCGGCACCGGCCTCGGAGGCGGGTGCGGCCTCGGAGGGCTCGCGGGGGGCGAGCAGCCTCGAGGTGTCGTCGGCGGTGAGGAAATGCGGCAAGCGCTTCGCTGACTTCGGGTAGCGCAGGCGGAGGATGGAATCGCCGGGCCTCGGCGGCGGCAGACGGCCCTCGCGGTCGAGCCAGCCGTAGAAGCCTCGAACGATCGTTGCGTAGCGCTTCACGGAGGCGTCGGCCGTGCCCATGTTGCGGAGGCCGGCGAGGAACGAGCGTGCGTCGTCGCGACCGGCCTCGTCGAACGGGGTGTCGCGCGATGTGAGGAAGCGCAGGAACGCCTCGATGTCGTGGCGGTAGTTGCGGATGGTGTGGGCCGAGCGGCGCTTCACGCCTTCGAGGTCGTGCAGGTAGGCCTCGAGGGCCTCGATGGCGGGTGCGGGGATGGCGACGGGCTCGGCGGGCGTGTCGGTTCGACGCGAAGCGCGCGGCATGGGGAGACCTCGAAACCCGCCACCTCGGAGGGTAGCAGGCGTCCCGCTGCCGGAGCTTGGACGGCCCTTCGGGCCGGCGAGCCCGCCCACCCACCCCTTCTCAAGCGAGGGGCGAAGCCCCTCGCGCTCCCCGCGGAAGCCGCGCTGACCACATCGTGACGAACGGCCGACCTCGGCCGCGACCGGGCACGCGCGGACTTGCGGTCCCTACGACCTCGGGGCTGCGAGCGCCACCGGGGGTCGACGTCGTCGGCGCCTGGACAGCCAGCGGCGCCAACTCGCGCAACGGGCCTCCGCCCGCTCGGGGACGACCTGGGGGGTCGACGGGCGTCGGGGCTAGGCCGAGCGGCGGCGGGAGCCGGAGCGGGAGCCGGAGGAGCGCTTGCGGGCGGGCTTCGGGGCGCGGGGGTCCTGGCCCTGGTCGCGGAGGCGCTGCTCGCGCGCGGCGATGAGCTCGATAGCGTCGTCGAGCGTGACCTTCTCGGGGTCGCGGCCCTGCGGCAGCGAGGCGTTCACGACGCCGTCAGTGACGTAGGGGCCGAAGCGGCCCTTTCGGACGGTGAGCGGCAGCTTCGTGACGGGGTGCTCGCCGATCTGGGCGAGCACCGAGGGGGTCGCGGCGCCTCGGCCTCGCGGTCGTGGCTCGGCGAGGATGCGGACTGCTTCCTCGAGCGTCACGGACGCGAGGTGGTCGTGGTCCGTCAGGCTGCGGCTGTCGGTGCCGCTCTTGATGTAGGGGCCGTTGGGCCCGTCCTGGACGGTGACGTCTGCACCGGTCTCGGGATGCTGCCCGAGGACGCGCGGGAACGACAGGATGAGCAGCGCGTCGTCGAGGCTGAGCGTCTCCATGGACATGTGGGGCCACAGGCTGCCTCGACGGGGCTTGCCGCCGTTCGAGTCGTCCTCGCCGAGCTGGACGTAGGGGCCGAAGCGGCCGGTCTTCACGTAGATCGGGAGGCTGGTGTCCGGGTCATGGCCGAGCACTCGGTCGCCGAGCTCCGCCTCGCGGAGGAACTCGAGGGCGCGCTCGAGGCTGATCTCGTCGGGGTCGAAGTCCTCGGGAATGGAGGCGCGGAGGTCGGAGTTGCCGGCCTGTACGTAGGGGCCATAGCGCCCGACGCGGACGGCGACCTCGCGGCCCTCGTCGTCGAGGCCGAGCGGGATCGACGAGACCTCGCGGGCGTCGATGACCTCCCAGCCGCCGGCGATCTTGCCCTGCAGGCCGATGCCGACGTCGGCGACGTAGTCATCGTCCTCGGGGCCGGGCTGGTCGCCGAAGTAGAACGCACGCAGCCATGGCCTCGAGTCCAGCTCACCAGCGGCGACGGCGTCGAGGCGGGTCTCCATGCGGGCGGTGAACTCGAAGTCCACCAGCTCGGGGAAGTGCTCCTCAAGCAGGCGGATCACGGCGAAGGCCACGAAGTTCGGGACGAGCGTCGTGCCTCGACGGTGGACGTAGCCGCGGTCCTGGATGGTCCCGATGATCGAGGCGTAGGTGGAGGGGCGGCCGATGCCGAGCTCCTCCAGCTCGCGGACGAGGCTCGCCTCGGTGTAGCGAGCGGGCGGCTGCGTCTCGTGGCCCCTGGCCTCGACCTCGACGGGGTCGAGCTGCTGGCCCTCGGCGAGCGGGGGCAGGACGCGCTCCTGGTCCTCGAGCTCCGCGTCAGGGTCGTCGGTGCCCTCGACGTAGGCGCGGAGGAAGCCGGGGAAGGTGATGACCTTGCCCGAGGTGGTGAAGGTCGCCACGCCTCGGTCGCCGGCCGGGGCTTCGATGCGCACGTTGGTGCGGAGGCCGGCGGCGTCGCGCATCTGGCCGGCGACGGTGCGCTTCCAGATGAGGTCGTAGAGGCGGTACTGGTCGTCATCGAGGGTCGCGCGCAGGCTCTCCGGCGTGCGGAACTCAGCGCCGGCGGGTCGAATCGCCTCGTGGGCCTCCTGCGCGCCCTTCGACGAGCCTCGATAGACACGTGGCGCGTCCGGCAGGTAGTCGGCGCCGTAGAGGCCCTGGACCTGCGAGCGGGCGGCACCGACGGCCTCGGTGGAGAGGTTCGTCGAGTCGGTGCGCATGTACGTGATGTAGCCGTTCTCGTAGAGCGACTGCGCGGTGCGCATCGTGCGCTGCGCGGTGAAGCGGAGCTTGCGCCCGGCCTCCTGCTGCAGCGTCGACGTGATGAAGGGCGCGGGTGGCCGCTGCGTGTACGGCCGCTCGGTCACCGATGTCACGGTGAAGGTGGCGCCCTCGAGGGTCTTCGCGAGGTCGCCGGCGGCGGCCTCGTCGAGGAGCAGCGCGGTCGAATCGGTGGCGAGCTCGCCGGTCGCGGCATCGAAGTCGCGGCCGGAGGCGACGCGTTGGCCACCGACCTCGACGAGACGCGACGGCACGCGAGGCGCCTCGGTGTCGGCGCTCGCCGCCTCGCGGGTCGCGAGCAGGGCATCGATGTCCCAGAAGCCGGCAGCGACGAAGCGCATGCGGGCGCGCTCGCGCTGGACGACGAGGCGCAGCGCCGCGGACTGGACGCGTCCGGCGGAGAGCCTCGGTCGGACCTTCTTCCAGAGGACGGGCGAGACCTCGTAGCCGTAGAGGCGGTCGAGGATGCGTCGCGCTTCCTGCGCCTCGACGAGCTCGGCGTCGATGTCGCGCGGGGCCGCGAGCGCCGCCTCGATGGCGGGTTGGGTGATCTCGTGGAAGACCATGCGGTGCACGGGCACGCGGGGCTTCAACACCTCGCGGAGGTGCCAGGCGATGGCCTCGCCCTCGCGGTCCTCGTCAGTGGCGAGGTAGACCTCGTCGGCGTTCTTGAGCAGGTCCTTCAGCTTCGTGACCTGGGCCTTCTTGTTGGCCGGAACGATGTAGAGCGGCGTGAAGTCGTGGTCGACGTCGACGCCGAGACGCGCCCACTTCTCCTTCTTCACCTTCGCCGGAATCTCGGCGGCGGTGGACGGGAGGTCGCGAACGTGGCCGATCGAGGACTCGACGACGTAATCGTCGCCGAGGTACTGCGAGATCGTGCGGGCCTTCGCGGGGGACTCGACGATGACCAGCGCCGAGCGCCGGCGCCTACTGGAATCGGTGGTCACAGGCAATCACTTCCGGGGGTCATCCGCGGGGCGCCTCAGCGGTGCGGTCGCCCTCGTGGTGCGGTTCGACGTCGTATGAGGCGGCATCTTCGCGCACTCGTGCGTAGTGCATGGCGCCTACGTTGCGGACGAGGCCCTTCAACTCCAAGAGAGCGAGCGTACCCGAGACCACGCCAGCCGCCAAACCGGAGGCGCGAACGACCTCGTCGATGTGGCGGGGCTCGCGTGAGAGCGCGGTCATGAGCGCGCGTTCCTCCTCGCTGGCCGGTGGGGCGGCGCGGCTGAAGTCCATCTGTGCGCCGACCATGGTCAGGTTGAGAGCCTCCAACACTTCGTCGGCCGAGGAAATCGGGGTAGCCCCATCCCTGATGAGCGAGTTGGGGCCTCGGGACTGGGGGGAGAAGATCGAGCCGGGGACGGCGAAGACCTCGCGGTTCTGCTCGGTGGCGAAGCGGGCGGTGATCATCGCACCGCTCTTGAAGTCGCCCTCGACGACCATCGTGCCAAGGGCGAGGCCAGACATAATCCGATTGCGCCTCGGGAAGAAGTCGGCGCGCGGCTTCGTGCCGAGGGGGTAGTCGCTCACGAGCGCGCCTCGTTCGGTGATCTCGCGTGCGAGGGTCGCGTTCTCCGGCGGATAGATCGTGTCGAGGCCGGAGGCGAGCACGGCGATGGTGCGGCCGCCGGTGTCGAGCGCGGTGCGGTGGGCGATGGTGTCCACGCCTCGAGCGAGGCCGGAGACGACCGTCACGCGGTTCGCGGCGAGGCCGCGCGCGAGCTCGGCGGTGGCCTGGCGGCCGTAGGCGGTCGCGCGCCGTGTCCCGACGACGGCGACGCTCCATTCGTCGTCGGAGGTCAAGGCGCCTCGGACGTAGATCACGGGTGGGGCGTCGCCGATCTCGCGGAGGCGGTCGGGGTAGGCGGCCTGCGGGCGGGCGATCGGGGTGATGCCGGCCTCGACGAGGCGCTCGACCTCGATGGCGGGGGTGGTGCGGTCGCGCTCCTGCTCGATGGCGCCCGCGGTGCGGGCATCGAGGCCGGCGGCCTGCAGCTCGCCCCTCGAGGCGTGCCAGGCGGCCTCGAGGGTGGGGAACGCGGCCTCGAGGATGGCGAACCGGACGCTGCCGAGACGGTGCACGCGGTGGAGGGCGACCCAGTAGGGCAGATCGCGCTCGATCGCTGCCTCGACGGCGGCTGACACCTCGTCAGGTTCGGCGAGGGCCTCGGGATCCTCGTTCAGCGCATTTGTTCGCACGTCGGTCATGCGCGTCAGAGTAGCAGCGGGCGCCAGTGGCTCAATCGGGCGAGTTGCGCGGAGGTTCGAGGCCGGAGCTACTCGGCGGGGGCGGGCTCGCGGACCTCGAGGCGGGTGATGTGCACCTTCTTGATGCGGCGGCCGACGACGGAGAGCACGCGCATGTGGAGCTGGTGCTCGGGGTCGTCGACCTCGTCGCCGGGCACGGCGAGGCGGCCGAGGCGGGAGAAGACGAGGCCGCCCACGGTATCGAAGTCCTCGCCCTCCACCTCGATGTCGAAGAGCTCGTTGAACTCGTCGAGGGGGAGGCGGGCATCGACGATGACTTCGCCGTTCTCGAGGCGCTGCACGTCGACTTCCTCGGTGTCGTACTCGTCGGTGATCTCGCCCACGATCTCCTCGAGGAGGTCCTCGACGGTGACGATGCCGGCGGTGCCGCCGTACTCGTCGAGGGCGACCGCCATGTGCACCTGGTCGCGGCGGAGGTCGGCCAGCAGTTCGTTGGCGCGTTTCGTCTCCGGGACGAAGTAGGGCGGCCGCGCGATATCGACGAGCCTCGGCTGCATCTGGCCGGTGAGGAGGTACGCGAGCAGGTCCTTCGCGTAGACGACGCCGACGATGTGGTCGATGGACTCCTCGTAGAGGGGGATCCGGCTGAAGCCGGACTCGGTCACGATCTTCAGCACGTCGCCGATCGACGCGTCGGTGGAGACGGCGGTGATGTCCATGCGGGGGGACATCAGCTCGCGGACCGTCTGGTCCGACATCTGGAGGATGCCGCGCATCATGCGCCGCTCCTCGACGAGGGAACTCTCGTCCTCGGTGTCCGGAGCCTCAAGGACGGCGAGCAGCTCCTCGGCGGGGTCGGGCAGGTCGGGGTCGAGCGTGCGCCCCAGGGCACGAAGGCCGAGCGCGACGGGTAGCCTCGTGATCCACGCCAGCGGCGCGAAGGTGAGCTGCAGCCAGCGGGTGGGGAGCGCGAGGCGGAGGCCGACACGCTCGGGGCTCTGCATCGCGAGGGCGCGGGCGGTCTGGTGGAGGAACGACGCGGCGATGGCGGCGATCAGCGCCGCGAGGGCGACGAGCGCCGGTGTCACCTCGCGGCCGTCGGTTGCCGCGATGACGAGCGCCGCCGTGGCGACGACGACGAGGGTGCTGTGGCCGGCGGCGAGCGCTCCAAGGATGGCGTGGCGCTGCCGGATGTAGGACTCGAGGAGGGTGTGGGCGCCGTTCTGATGGCCCGCGCGTACGCGGCCTCGGCTGATGGCGATGATGCCGGCCTCGGCCATGGCGATGAGCGCGAGCACCACCACGGCGAGCGCGAAGACGGCGAGCGAGATGAGGACCGTCGTACTCAAAACAGGCCGGGAGGCCTACTCCTTCCCCTGGGCGGACCGTCTCGGTCGTGCGGGCACGCCGATCACCATCTCGCCGGGCGGTACATCGTGGGTGACAACGGCGCCGGCCGCGGTCTTCGCGTCCGCGCCGACCTCGACGGGTGCGACGAGCATCGAATCGCTGCCGACGAAGGCGCGGTCTCCGATGCGTGTGCGGTACTTCGCCTCGCCGTCGTAGTTCACGGTGACGGTACCGGCGCCGATGTTGACGTCCTCCCCGACCTCGGCGTCGCCGATGTAGGAGAAGTGCCCCACTCGTGTATCGGCACCGATGCTGGACGCCTTCACCTCGACGTAGTTGCCGAGGTGGACGCGGCTGGCGAGGTGCACGCCGGGGCGCAGGTGGCAGTAGGGGCCGACGGTCACCTCGTCGTCGAGGCGCGAGCCCTCGAGGGTTGAGGCGTCGATGGTGCAGCGCTCGCCGATCGTCATGTCGCGGAGCACGGTGTTCGGGCCGATGCGGCATCCGGTGCCGATGGTCGTGTCGCCCACGAGGTGAACGCCCGGGAGGAGCGTCACGTCCTCGGCGACCTCGACACCGACATCGACGTAGGTCGTGGCGGGATCGACGAGGGTGACGCCGGCGAGCATGAGGCGGCGGCGGAGGCGGTCGCGCATGGCAGCCTCGGCGCGGGCGAGGTCGACGCGGGTGTTGACCTGCTGGACCTCGGCGGACTCGACGACCTGGTAGGTCTGCACACGCTCCTGGCGGTCGACGGCCAGCGCGATGACATCGGTGAGGTAGCGCTCGCCGCGGGGGCCGGGCTCGAGGCCCTCGAGGGTGGGCCAGAGCCAGTCGGCGTTGGCGGCGTAGAGGCCGGCGTTGACCTCGGGCTCACCGCGCGTCGTGGCGTCGGTCTCGGTCTCCTCGATGATGGCCGATACGCGGCCGTTGCGGCGCATCACGCGGCCGTAGCCGGTGGGGTCATCGAGGTAGGCGGTGAGGAACGTGAGCACGGAGTCGGAGCGCTCGTGGCGCTCGGCCATCTCGCGCAGGGTCTTTACCGTCAGGAGCGGCAGGTCGGCGTTCAGGATCATCACGCGCGGGGTCGAGGCCGCGGCCTCGCGAGCGGCGAGGGCGGCATGGCCGGTGCCCAGCGGCTCGGACTGGCGTGCGACGCGGCCGAGGCGCCTCGCGGCCTGGGCGACCTCGCCGTCCTCGTCGCCGGTCACGATGACAATGTCCTCGAAGCCCGCCTCGCGCACGGTCTCGCACACGAGCTGGACCATCGGGCGGCCGGCAACGGTGTGGAGGACCTTCGGCAGGCGCGAGCGCATACGCGTGCCGCGGCCGGCCGCGAGGACGACCGCCACCCAGCCATCGAGCGGCCTCGACAGAGGTTCAGGCGTCACGGCTTGGAGTCCGGAGACGGCGCTGGCGGCGGATGGTCGCTTTCGATCGGGCGGCCCTTGTTCACGCAGGTCCCGGCGCGCGTCTGAGAGACGAACCGGGGGATGTAGACTGACCGTCAGACGCTCGCATTCTACACTCGCCCCCGAGGGTTCACCAGCGGGCCTTCCCCAACCGGGTCCTCCCGGAATCGACGCCGCGACGCGCATGGAGCCGAGGCCGAGCAGGTGCAGGTTCACGAACTTCGAGAAGCCTTCCTCCAGTACTTCGAGGGGAAGGGGCACCGGCGCATCCCATCCTCGTCGCTCGTCCCCCACGGGGACCCGACGCTGCTGTTCACGACGGCCGGGATGGTGCAGTTCAAGCCGTACTTCATGGGCCTGGAGGAGCCGCCGGCACGGCGGATGACCTCGATCCAGAAGTGCTTTCGCACGACCGACATCGAAGAGGTAGGTGACGCCTCGCATCTCACGTTCTTCGAGATGCTCGGCAACTTCTCGGTGGGCGACTACTTCAAGGCCGAGGCGGTCGACTGGGCGTGGGAGTTCCTGACCGAGGTCTGCGGCATCGACGGCGAGCGGCTGTGGGCGACCGTGTACGAGGACGACGACGAAGCGTTCGCGCTCTGGGAGGCGAAGGGCGTCCCGACGGACCGCATCATGCGGTACACCGCCGAGCAGGGGAACTACTGGGGGCCTCCGGGCGACAGCGGCCCGTGCGGGCCTTGCTCCGAGCTGCACTTCGACTTCGGGCCGACCGAGGGGTGCCCGCACTGCCTCGATGGGACGTGCCACCCGGCGATCGAGTGCGGCCGCTTCCTCGAGTGCTGGAACCTCGTGTTCATGGGCTTCTTCCAGGACGAGGACGGGACTCGCACGGCGCTGCCGGCGCAGAATATCGACACCGGCGCGGGCCTCGAGCGGCTCGCGTGGGTGCTGCAGCAGGGGCAGTCGGTCTACGACACGGACGAGCTGCGAGGCGTGATCGAAGCGGCCTCGGAGATCGCGGGGCGGCCGTATGAGCCGACCGAGGCACCGGAGGTCGCGCGCGCGTTGCGGTCGATCGCCGAGCACTCGCGGGCGATTGCCTTCCTCGTGAACGACGGGGTGCTGCCGGCGAACGAGGGGCGCGGGTACGTCCTTCGGCGGGAGCTGCGGCGGGCGGTCTACTTCGGGTACACCATCGGGCTGCGCGACGCCTTCCTCGAGCGGGCCGTGGACGCGGCGATCGATGCCTCGCTGGCGGCGCACCCGGAGCTCGAAGAGCAACGGGCGTTCATCAAGCGCGTAGCGGGCACTGAGGAGGCGCGCTTCCAGGCGACGCTGGCGCGCGGCCTCGAGCTGCTCGATGACGTCGTCGTGCGGGAGCGCGACTCGAAGCGCATCCCCGGGCGCGACATGTTCACGCTGTACGACACGCACGGGCTGCCGCCGGAACTGACCCGCGAGGTCGCCTCGTCACTTGGATACGAGGTCGACGAGGCGGGCTTCGAGGCGGAGATGGAGGCGCAACGCGAGCGGTCGCGTGGCGAGGCGATGACGGCGGCCGACGGCGACGAACGGGGCCAGCGCTACGCCGCGCTCGACCTCGAATCGCAGTTCGAGGGGTACGAGCAGCTCTCGACGCGGGGCTCGGTCCTCCAGCTGTGGGGGGCGGGCGGCGCGACGGAGCGCCTCGGGGCGGGCGACGAGGGTGAGATCGTCCTCGATGCGACGGCGCTGTACCCGGAGGGCGGCGGGCAGGTCGGCGACCGCGGCGACATCGTCACGCTGAGCGGGCGCTTCCTTGTGCGGGACACGCAGCGCTACGGCGACTCGATCGTCCACCTCGGGACGGTCAGCGAAGGGTTCATCGGCGCAGGCGAGACGGCCGAGTCGCGCGTCGACCCCGAGTGGCGCAACGGATCGATGCGGAACCACACGGCGACGCACCTGCTGCACGCGGCGCTGCGGTCTGTCCTCGGGACGCACGTGCGACAGGCCGGATCGTACGTCGGGCCGGACCGCCTTCGATTTGACTACACGCACCCGGAGGCGCCGACCGCGGAGGAGATGCGCACGATCCAGCGGATGGTGAATGCGAAGGTGCGGGAGAACATCCCGCGCGAGACGACCGAGATGCCCTTCGAGGCGGCGATCGACCGCGGAGCGATCGCCTTCTTCGAGGATCGGTATGCGGCGAACGTCCGTGTCGTCGAGTACTGCGAGCTGCCGGCCGCGCACCACCATCACGACCATGACGGCGGCGGGCAGGGGCACCACCACGAGGACGGTGAGCACGAACACACCGCCGCCTGCTTCAGCCGCGAGCTGTGCGGCGGCACGCACCTCGACTCCACGGGGGGCGTGGGGATGCTGCAGATCGTCTCGGACAGCAGCATCGGCGCCGGGTTGCGGCGCATCGAGGCGGTGACGGGTGAGGCGGCGGAGCGCCTCGTGGAAGAGCGCGCGGACCTCGTGGCCGCGCTGTCGCATCGATTCCGCGTGCCGCCGGAGCAGATCGGCGGGCGCATCGACGCGCTCGAGGCGCAGCTGGCGGAGGAGCGGAAGCGCCTCGAAGACCAGCGCCGCCAGGCCTCGGCGGGCGCGGCGGACTCGCTGGCGGTGAACGCGGAGGTGGTCGACGGCGTGCAGCTGCTCGTGGCGCGCGTCGAGGCAGAGAGCGCCGACGAGCTGCGTGAGATCGCCGACCGGTTGCGCCGGCAGCTCGGGAGCGCGTTCGTCGTGCTGGGAGCGGTGACGGGCGACCGGCCCTCGTTGCTTGCGGCGGCGACGGATGACGTCGTGGGACGCGGACTGCGGGCGGACGAGATCGTGCGCTCGGCAGCTTCGATCGTGGGAGGCGGGGGCGGCGGACGGCCGAACCTCGCGCAGGCAGGGGGCAAGGATGCCACGCGCCTCGATGAAGCGCTGGACGCCGCACGCATGACGGCACGCGAACGACTCGGAGCCTCCTGAGCGCCGATGGCAGGAGACGGCAACACCGTCGACGGCGTCTGGCGCGAGCTCACCGAGCGGGCGAAGCGGATCACCGCGCGCCTGATCGAACTGTCTCGAGACGCATTCGAGCGCTTGCAAGGCGCCTGGCGCGAGCGCGCGAAGCGCAGCGTCGCCGACGCGGAAGCGCGCGCGTCGGCATCCCGCTCGGAACCGCGCAGCACCGCACGCTCGCGGCCCGTCGAGGCGGGTGCGCCGGTCCTCGTCGAGTCGGATGACGACGTCGCGACCGTCCTCGGGCGGATCGATGCGGCGGAGCGCGCGGATGTCGTCCTCGTCGTGCCGCGCCGGTCACGGGCGATGCGCCACGCCTCGGCGTGGGCCCATGTCGCGGCGCACGCGCGGCAGCGCGGGGTCAACGTCAGCGTCCTCGCGGCGCGGGGGGATGTGCGGGCGTACGCCGCGGGAAGTGGGCTGCGCTCCGCGCGGACTGCTCGTGGCCTGCGTACGCGGCCGCAGCCGGCCGTCGAGCTCGGTGGCGTGCGGGTGCCGATCCCGGAGCTCGGCATCGGGCAGGCGCTGCGTGTCGGGTTCCTGGTCGCCCTCGTGACGGCCGCCTTCGTCGTCGGGTGCTACGTCGTGCCCTCGGCGGAAGTCGTCCTGGTGCCCGTGACTTCGGAAGTGGTCGAGCGGCAGACGGTGCGGGTGAATCCGCTGGTCCTTGAGCCGGACGCGGACCTCGGGGTGGTGCCGGGGGCGACTCTGCGCGAGACGGTGACGACCATCGTCTCGACGGCGACAACGGGCACGGCCTCGGTGGGCGACGCCTTCGCGACGGTCGAACTGCGGTTCGAGAACGAGGGCGAGACGCCGATTGAGGTGACGGCGGGCACGATCGTGCGCGACGACGCCGGCCTCGAGTTTGCGCTCGACGAGGCGGTGGAGGTGCCGCCGGCGGGCGTGGCGACGGTGGGTGCGACCGCCCTCGATGCCGGCGAGAACGGGAACGTCGCGGCGCGCACGCTGTTCGTGCTGACGGGGCTCGCGGACACGCTCTCGGTCTCGAATCCCGCGGCGGCGACCGGCGGCACGGACATCGAGGTGCCGGCTGTGGCGCAGGAGGACGTCGATCGCGTGGGCTCGATCGCCACGCAGGTCCTCGAGCGGCTCGGGCTGCGGCAGCTGGAGGAGCAGGCGCAGGGCGGGCAGGTGTTCCCGCAGACGGTGGACGTCTCGATCTTCTCGCAGACGCCGCTGCAGACCGTCGGGGAGCCTGCGGACGCGTTCCTCGTGGAGTACACGGCGATCGTGACGGTGCTGGCGGTCACGGACCGCTCGGCGCGCGCGTACGGTGAGGCGCTCATCAGTGCCCGCCTCGATGAGGCCCACGCGCTGCTGCCGGGCGCCGTCAGTGTTGAGGTCGAGGGCCCGGGCACCCTACAGGGCGGGCAGCTCACAGCGGAGCTGGTGGCGACGGGGCAAGTCGCGGATCGTGTCGATGCCTCGACGTGGGGGGAGCAGCTCAAGGGCGCGAGCCCCGACACGGCCCGCGCGCGCCTCGAGGAGGGGCTGGCGCTGCAGGAGGAGCCGCGCATCAACCTCGAGCCGGGGTGGCTGCCGTGGATGTGGCTGCCTCGGCGGGCGGACCGGATCTCGATTCGCCTCGACACGCCGACCCTCGATGCGCCCTCCGACGCGACGCCGGCCGAGGACGGCGGGGAAGACGCCACGGAGACGCCGACGCCCGCCGCCTCGAGGGTAGGGGGCGGGCGGTGAGGTGGCTCGGCATCGACCCGGGGGAGGCGCGCGTCGGCCTCGCGGCGTGCGACCCTGAGGAGCGCGTTGCCGTCGCCCTCGAGGTCATCCCGGCCTCGGCGGCGTTCCCGGCGATCCGGGCGATCGCGCAGCGCGAGGAGATCGGCGGCTTCGTCGTGGGGCTGCCCGTGTCCCTCGATGGGGTCGAGCGCGCACCGGCCGCGGCGGCACGGAAGTTCGGTGCGCGCCTCGCGAAGCTGGGGCTGCCGGTGGAATTCGAGGACGAGCGCATGAGCACGGTCGAGGCCGGCGAGGGGCGTCCGGGCGAGGCACGTGACGACATCGCGGCGGCGATCGTGCTGCAGCGCTTCCTCGACCGACGCCGCGCGGAGACGACCGGATGAGCGGCATGAGAGGGCGCGGACTGAGCCTTGCCGTCGGCGTGTACGCCGTGATCCTCGTGGTGCTCGCCGTCGTGGTGATGGGCGGCTCCGACGAGGCGGTGGCGGAGTCGCTACAGACCTCGACGGAGGCTGACGCCTCGGCGGTGGGCGGCGAGCGGCGACAGGTGGTCGTCGAGCGGGGGATGGCGGGTGATGCCATCGCCTCGTTGCTGCTGGACCGGGGGGTGATCGACGACGCGCGTCGATTCAACGCGCTCCTCGGGTACTCGGGCGCCGCGCCCTCGCTGCAGTCGGGCTGCTACGAGCTCGAGAGTGGCATTCCCACGGCCGAGGTGATTCGACGGCTGACGGCGGGCGAGACGACGACGCAGGCACTCGTCATCCCCGAAGGTCTGCGCCTGGAGCAGATCGGTGAGCTCGCCATCGATGCTGGCGTGGCGACGGCCGAGCAGTGGGACGCCGCTGTCGCCTCGGTGGAGGGGAGCGCACTGCCCGCGGGTCGGGGGGACGAAGGGCTGAACGGGTACCTCATGCCGGCGGCGTATCCCGTCGAGTGCGACACGAACGCGACCAGCTTCGTCGAATCGATGGCCGCGACCTTCGAGGAGCGCGTCACGCCCGAACTGATCGCGGAGGCCGAGGCGCAGGGGCTCACGCTGCACGACGTCGTGACGCTGGCCTCGATCGTGGAGCGCGAGGCGGTGGAGAAGGACGAGCAGCCCCTGGTGGCCTCGGTGTTCCGCAACCGCCTCGACATCGGAATGGCGCTGGGGGCGGACCCGACGGTGCAGTACGCGCTGACGACGCTGCCCGACCGCGCCTCGGTGGAGCAGTTCGGGTGGTGGAAGCAGGAGCTGACGTTCGACGACCTCGAGGTGGACTCGCCGTACAACACGTACGTCAACGCGGGGCTGCCGCCGGGGCCGATCGCGAATGCGGGCCTCGATGCGATCATCGCGACGATCCGGCCCGCCGAGACCGAGTTCCTGTACTTCGTGGCGAAGGGTGACGGGTCTCACGCGTTCTCGGAGACGTTCGAGGAGCACGTGGCGAACGTCGAGCGCTACCAGAGCGGCGGGTAGCCGTGGCCCCCAGCAACATGCGGACGATCGCGCTGCTCGGGCACCCGGTGGCGCACTCGATCTCGCCTCGCTTCCAGCAGGCGGCCCTCGATGCGATGGGCGTCGATGCGCGGTACGAGGCGTGGGACGTGCTGCCGGCGGACCTGCCGATCGCCGTCGAGCGGCTGCGGTCGGCGGAGCTCCTCGGGGCGAACGTGACCGTGCCGCACAAGGTCGAGATTCGACGCCTCGTGGACCGGCCCGACGCCCTCGTTGAGCGGGTGGGCGCGGTGAACACGATCGTGCGACGCGACGGACAGCTGCACGCGACCAACACGGACGTCGCGGGCATCCTGCGTGCCCTCGAGGGGGCCGAGGTCGGACTCGCGGGGCAGCGGGTCGTGCTCATCGGCGCGGGGGGCGCGGCGCGGGCGGTCGTCGTGGCGATGCGGACGGCCGGGGCCTCGATGCTGACCGTGGCCAATCGGTCGCGGGAGCGCGCGGCGGCGCTCGTGCCCCTCGGTGGGGACGAGCTCGACCTCGAGGTGTGCGCCCTCGATGAGGGCGACGACAGGTTCCGGGAGGCGCTGTCCGAAGCTGCCGTGGTGATACACTCGACCACCCTCGGCATGCGACACGGGCCGGACGAGGGCGCGACGCCGGTACCGGCCTCGCTGTTCCGCCCGGGACAGGTCGCGTTCGACCTCGTGTACGTGCCGGAGCGGACGCCGTTCCTGGCTGCGGCGGAGCGCGCGGGGGCGCGGACGGTAGGCGGGCTGGCGATGCTGGTGCACCAGGGCGCCGAGGCCTTCCGACTGTGGACAGGCTACGAGCCGCCGATTGATGTCATGTTTGCGGCCGCCCGGGCCGCACTCGCCTCGTAGAGCGGGGGCGCAGCATGGAGTGGGGTGTCTTCCTCGTGGTGCTGCTCGGCCTCGCGCTGGGCGGCATCGTGCTGCAGGCGACGATGGCCGCGCGCCACTGGCGCAAGGTGATCGCCGAGGGCGACCAGGACGCGCTGCAGGAAGCCGTCGACAACGCCTTCGAGGCGTGGCGGCGCCAGAAGCCGCCGAAGGGGTACCCCGCCGCCGACTGGCAGGCGCTGCTCACCGCCTCGATCGTGGCGTTGGACTCGGATCGGTGCCGCATCTCGATCCTCGCGATGCCCGACGTCCGCGTGGTGGACCGCGAGCGGCAAGAGGTCGGAGCGGCCATCGATGTGGCGCGTCGCGTGACGGTGAAGATGGTGGAGCGGCTGCTGTACGAGATTCCGCACGTGCGCTTCGACGAGGTGCAGGTGGACGCCTACACCAGCTACTTCGCGCCCGACGGGTCGAGCAGCACGGCCTGCATCCTCGTGACGCGGGTGCCTCGAGAGGACTCGGCGACGGCGGCGTGGGACGAGGCGGACGAGGCGACGCTGCTGCGGGGCTGGTTCACGCGGGAGGCGGCGGCGGGCGAATCGCTCGACCCGGACCTCGATGCGCTCATCGCGCCGGATGCCGCTGCCGCCGTCGCGGCGGCGGAGGCGGCGTTGCGAAAGGCCTCGATGTGACCGAGTTCCGCTGGTTCACCGCGGGCGAGTCCCACGGCAAGGGCCTCACGATGCTCGTCGAGGGCGTGCCGGGCGGCCTCGAGATGTCGCAGGACATCATTCGGGCGGATCTCGCGCGTCGGCAGGGCGGCTACGGCCGCGGTAAGCGTCAGCAGATCGAGACGGACGTCGCGGAGATCACGGCCGGCGTGCGCCACGGCAAGACGATGGGCTCACCGATCGCGCTGTGGATCCAAAACGCCGACCACGACAACGCCAACTGGCGCGTCCGCATGGCCGTGGAGGCGGTCGACCAGGAGGTCGACCCGGTGACCCTGCTGCGACCCGGGCACGCGGACCTCGCCGGCACGCAGAAGTATCAGTACGACGACGTACGCCCGATCCTCGAGCGGTCGAGCGCGCGCGAGACGGCCTCGAGGGTGGCGGTGGGCGCAATCGCGCGCGCGCTGCTCGCGGAGATCGGCGTCACGGTGCACTCGCACACGCTGTCCGTCGGGACGGTGCGGGCGACCGTGCCCTCGGTGATCGACTGGGCCTCGGTGGACCAGTCGCCGATGCGGTGCGCCGACCCGGCGATCGAGGCGGCGATGATCGCGGAGGTCGACGCCGCTCGCGAGGCGCAGGACACCATCGGCGGGATCTTCGAAGTGCGAGCCTCGGGAGTGCCGATCGGCCTCGGCAGCCACGTGCACTGGGATCGCAAGCTCGACGGCCGCATCGCGCAGGCGTTCATGTCGATCAACGCCGTGAAGGGCGTCGAGATCGGTGACGCCTTCGAGGGGTCGACCCTGCGCGGCTCACTCGTGCAGGACCAGATCCTGCCTCGGGGGGAATGGACGGCGCGGCCGTGGCAACGCGCCTCGAACCGTGCGGGCGGCCTCGAGGGTGGCATGACGAACGGCGAGGACGTGGTGGTGCGAGCGGCGATCAAGCCGATCTCGACGGTGCCGCAGCGCCTTCCTACGGCGGATCTGCACACCGGCGAGGCCGCGACCTCGTTCTACGAGCGGTCCGACACGTGCGTCGTGCCGGCGGCCGGCGTCATCGGCGAGGCGATGCTCGCGATCGTCCTGGCGGGCGCCGCGCTCGAGAAGTTCGGCGGCGACCACATCGATGAGTTCCGGCGCAACTGCGAGGCATTCCTCGCGACGGTCGGTCCTCGAGACCGTCGGGACTAGCCCATGCACGGCGGGATTCGATGACAGGCGCCGAGACGCCGGGCGCGGCCTCGGTGGGCGCCACCTCGGGTGCCACGGTGCACCCGAGGCAGATCGTCCTCGTGGGGCTGAGCGGGGTCGGCAAGTCCTCGGTGGCCGAGGCGCTGGCAGCGCGCCTCAACTGGCCGCTCATCGACACGGACGACCTGGTGACGGAGCGCGAGGGGAAGACCCCGGCGCAGCTCATCGTCGACAAGGGCGAATCGGCGTTTCGCGACATCGAGGCGCGCATCGTCGCGGAGGCGACGCAGCGCGAGCCGGCGGTCATCGCGACCGGGGGCGGCGCGTTTCAGCGCGCGGCCTCGAGACGGGCGCTCGGAGAGCGCGGGCTGATCTGCTACCTCGATGCCACGCCGTCCGAGATCGCGCGTCGGCTGCGGGCGGCGCCGGACGCGAGCGAGCGCCCGCTGCTGGGCGAAGACCTCGAGCAGCGGCTGCACGAGCTCGATGCGGAACGGCGGCCGTACTACTCGCACGCGGACCTCTGGGTGCCCGCCCTCGGGCTGAGCGCCGGCGCGATCGCGGAGCGCATCCTGCAGGCGTGGGGCACGGAGGGCTCGCGCCTCGTGTCGCACGAGGGGCGCCTCATGCGCCTCGGCGAGGACGCGCCGGCGCGGGCGCCGCAGGCGATCGTCGACACCGGGCGTGAGCGGTACCCGATCTGGGTGGGCGCGGGCGAGCGTCGGCGGCTGACGGACCGGCTGCGCCAGCTGGGCCTGCACGGGCGGGTGTTCCTCATCTCCGACAGCGACGTAATGGAGCACCATGGCGCCTCGATCATCGAGGCGCTTGATGGCGGGGGCGTCGCCGGCGCCTCGTACGTGGTGCCGGCGGGCGAGTCCTCGAAGTCGCTGCGCGTCGCTAACGAGGTCTACCGCTGGCTGGCGGAGCAGCGCGCCGAGCGTCGGGACATCGTCGTGGCCCTCGGTGGCGGCGTCGTCGGAGACCTCGCGGGGTATGTCGCTGCGACGTACCTGCGCGGGATGCCGTTGGTGCAGATCCCGACCTCCGTGCTGGCGATGAACGACTCCTCGATCGGTGGCAAGGTGGCGGTCGACCTGCCGCAAGGCAAGAACCTCGTGGGGGCGTTTCACCAGCCGGCCGCTGTGATCTCGGACATCGAAGTGCTGGCGTCGCTGCCGCAACGGGCGCGCGTCGAGGGGTTCGCCGAAGTCATCAAGCACGCGCTGATCCTCGACGACGAGCTGCTCGGCACGCTCGAGCGGAACGCGCACACGCTGGCCTCGGGCGAGGCCGAGCCGCAGCTGCTGGCGGACGTCGTCGCGCGATCGGCACGGCTGAAGGCGCTGGTCGTCTCGGCGGACCCGACGGAGCAGGGGCTGCGCGCGATCCTCAACTACGGTCACACCATCGGCCACGCCATCGAAGCCGCGACCGCTTTCGGCGACTACCTCCACGGTGAGGCCGTCGCCATCGGCATGACCGGAGCGGCGCGCATCGCCGCTCGGATGGGGCTACTCGACGAGTCGGTGGCGGCTCGACAGTCGGAAGTGCTGCGCGCCTTCGGGCTGCCGCAACGCGCGCCCGGCCTCGATCCCACGGCCATCCTCGGTGCCATGCGCATGGACAAGAAGGTCGTCGGCGGGCGGTCGCGCTTCGTGCTGCTCGAGGGCGTGGGGCACGCGGTCGTGCACGACGACGTCGAGCCTCGGATGGTCGAGGACGTGGTGCGCGGCCTGGTGGTCGGCTAGCCCTCGATGATGGGTCCTCGGCAGCCGCGGAGGATGGTGGCGCGCGCTACCGGGCGTGTGCAGGGCGTCGGCTACCGCGCCTTCTGCGTGGACGAGGCGAGCCGCGCGAACATCACGGGTTACGCGCAGAACCTCGATGACGGGCGCACGGTCCTCGTGGTGGCCGAGGCGGACGAGATGACGCTGCGGGCGTTCGTGGAGCGGCTGCGCGAGGGGCCGGCGCTGGCGATGGTGCGGGACGTGCGCTTTCGCTGGGAGGACCCGACGGGGGAGTTCGCCGGGTTCGAGGCGAAGATCTAGCGCCTGGCGGCGGGCCTCGATGGTTCGGAGTGAGGACGCCGAGGCGCAAGCCTCGGCGACGCGTTTGCCGCTGCGCGGCTGATCGTCCTCCCCACCTCTTGCTGCATGACGACGTACTTGAATCAATCGAGCGGGACGGCGCACGCTGATGCGCGTCACGTGTCGCTGTGTCGCCCGTTGTTAGTGCGAATGCGTCGCTGTGCGAGGCGATTGAAGATCGCTTCAGGCTCTGGAGTCTTGTAGTGTCGCTGAGGTTCCACGCCCCCGTCTTTGTCGTGACTTATCGCGATCTCATTGGAGCGATCGGGGCGCTCTACATCGCGATCGTGGACAACGAGGGTCACCGTCCCGTCGCGAGTGTCGATGTCATCCAGAACCAGATTCTCGACGCTTTAGATCACTTGAAGGTCGAGGACGTTCGCTTCCCATTCAGTCAGCCGATGGTGCGGAAGATCGAGCGGATTCGAGAGCGAATCGCGACTGATGACCGCCTGAGCTTCATTCAGGCTGAGGTGCTGTTGAAGGAGCTGGCGAACGACCTCCTCGAAGAACTGAGTTCAGCCTACTTCCTGATGATTCCAGCCACGAGCCGAGCGTTCTACGAACAGCGCATGCCTCTGTTCGGGACCGACGTGGAGCGCGTCTTTCCAGACGCCGAGGGCGATATCGCAGCTGCTGGCCGATGCATCGCCCTGCAGGAGTGGACCGCCGCGGTCTTTCACCTGATGCGGGCGGTGGAGTTGGGCCTGCAGCAGATGGCCGCGTCCCTGGGCGTCCCCAACGTCGATCGGCAGGACTGGGCGGTGCTCACAGAGCGCATCGAGAGTGCGATTCGTGATCGTGAGGGCAAGGGTCGCAACCGGCGAACCGCCGACGAGACAGAGCAGTTGCAGGCCTATTCGGAGGCCGCGGTCCATCTCCGGCACTTCCGCAACGCTTGGCGGAACCACGTTGCTCACGCGCGCGCGCACTATGACGGTCGCGAGGCGCTAGCGATCTTCAGCGCCACTGGCGCGTTCATGCAGAAGATTGCGGACGTGTCCCTCATGACGCCTACGGACAGAAGCGCCTCAAGCTCTTGAGCGGCGTCTAGTGGAGACTTTGCCTTCGTCATCGATGCTGGCGCCCGAGGAGGCGGCGGAGGCGGGTGGCGAGCGTGGGTTTCGCCTCGGGGGGTGGGGCGGGGGTGAAGTCAGTGCGGTCGAGGAGGCGGCGCTCGGTCTCGATGGGGGCGCGGGCCTGGAGCTCGTGGATGGAGGGCGGGGCGAGGTGCGTCGCCTCGATGGTGGCAGCGAGGGTGGAGGTGTCGGCCTCGGACGGTGGGTTGTAGGTGGCGAGGTCCGTTGCCTCCTCGAAGCCCTCGATGAGCAGGAGGGCGAGCTGAGGGTCGAGGGCGGCGGCGCGGGTGGTGAGGACCTCGAGCGGGGGCGCGCCCTCGATGGTGACGCGGGCTCCGTTGCCGAGCACGAGCACGGTGGATGCGGGGGCGCCGAGGACGGCGGGGCGGCGGGCGGCGGTACCGACTCGATGGCCGCGGTCGCGCAGCTCGGCGATGAGGGTGACGGCGGGCATCGAGGCGAGGGTGCCCTCGGGACCCTGGAGGCGGACGACCGCGAGCGACCTCGGTGGAGTGGTCAGCGCGTCTCGTCCGGGCCCGTCACGCTACAGCGATGCATAGAGCGTGAACAGCTGCGGGTTGTCGCCGGTGATCCTCGCGCGCAACTCCGGGCTCAGGTCGCCACACAGCTCACCCGTGACGGTGGCCGTCGCGATGATCGGCTCCATGAGCGCGGCCATGTGCTCGCCGTGCTCGATGAGGGCGTCGGAGTCCCGGAAGCGCTCGAGGACGAGGGCCTCGGACTCGTCCTCGTTGAAGTAGGTGTCGTACTGGAGCGTCCCGGTGTCCTGCGCGCGGACGATCTCCATCGCCTGCGCGGAGAGGCGCTTGAACTCCTCGACCTGGCCCTCGTGAAACTTGAACCGGACGATGCCCTGCAGCTCACTCATCGACTTGCGTCCTCTCAGCGGGGCGGCCGGTCGGGCGGGAGCTCGCGGTCGACGAGGATGATGTCGCACTCCTCACCGGCCTCGATGGCGGGGACGTCCTCGGGGCAGACGGCGTAGCCGTTCGCGAGCGCCATCGACGTTAGGACGCCGGAGCCCTGCGGGCCGGTGAGCCTCGCGACGAAGCGGCCTTCTTCCTCGGTGACCCAGGCGCGGGCGTAGAAGCGCCGGCCATCGGTGTTCGCGATGCGCTCGGCGGCGACGCCTCGGACGATGGGGCGGGGCCAGAGGTGGGGCTTGCCGAGCATGGTGAAGAGCGCGGGGCGGCCGAAGAGCTCGAACGTCATCATGGCGGAGACGGGGTTGCCGGGCAGGCCGAGGTGCGGGACGGCGCGCCCGTCCTCGGTGCGGAAGGTGCCGAAGGCGAGCGGCTTGCCGGGCTTCATGCGGACGGTCCAGAAGCCGATCTCGCCTTCGCGCTGGAGGACCTCCTTCACGACGTCGAAGTCGCCTCGGGAGACGCCGGCGGAGGTGACGAGGAGGTCGGCGCGGGCGAGTCCCTCGTGGATGCGCTCGGTGAGGGCCTCGATGGTGTCGCGGGCGATCTCGAGGATGCGCGGCTCGCCGCCGAAGGCGCGGACCTGGGCGGCGAGGCTGAACGCGTTCGCGTCGTAGATCTTGCCGGGCTCGAGCGGCTCGCCGGGCCGCAGCAATTCGTCGCCGGTGGAGAGGATCGCGACGCGGGGGCGTCGGATGACCTTCGCGCGGGCGTGGCCGAGGGAGGCGAGCACACCCATCTGGGCGGGGCCGAGGACCGTGCCGGCGGGGAGGACGACCTCGCCGGTGCGGACGTCCTCGCCGGCGAGGCGGAGGTTGGCGCCGGGCTTCGCCTCGACGTCGATGCGGACCTCGGTGCCGGGGGCGGCAGCCCAGGCCTCGCCGCGCTCTTGCTCGTCGGTCTCCTCGAAGGGGACGACGGCGTCGGCGCCGGCGGGGATGGGAGCGCCGGTCATGATGCGGACGGCCTCGCCGGGGCCGACCTCGCCCTCGAAGACGGAGCCGGCGGCGAGGTAGCCGGTGACGCGGAGGCGGAGCGGGGCCTCGTAGGTGGCGCCGGCGGTGTCGGAGGCGCGGACGGCGTAGCCGTCCATGCCGGTGTTGGTGAGGGGGGGGATGTTGAAGGTGGCGCTCACGTCCTCGGCGAGGACCTGGCCCATCGCCTCGAGGAGCGGGGTGTCGACGGCCTCGAGGGAGGCGAAGTGCTCGAGGATGCGGGCGCGGGCTTCCTCCACCGAGATCATGTCGGCGGGGAGGATGGAGCGGGGGGCATTGCCCTCGGAGTGAGTGAGGCTCTGGGTCATGCCTCGATTGTACGGGGCGGGCTCGTGCGGGTGATTGTTGGCTTCGCCTCGATCAGCCGAGGTTGACGCTGAGGCAGGTGGTGGTGCGCTGGATGCCGTCGAGCTTCTGGATTTCGTCGGTGATGCACTTGCCGAGGAGGTCGAGATCGTCGGCTTCGAGCTGGACGATGACGTCGAAGGGGCCGGTGACGGTGTCGACGGCGAGGACGCGGGCGTTGGAGGAGGAGAGGCCTCGGACGGCGTGGCCGACGGCCTGGGTTCGTCCGACCTCGGTCTCGACGAGGATGTAGCCGCGGATGGGCATCGGTGGGGCCTTTCTCGCCTCGACGGTGGGTGTGGCCTCGATGGTGGCGGGGGCGGGGTGGGGTGTCAACGGTCGTTGGGGCCTCGATGGCCGGGGTTTGATTGTTGGGGCGGTTTCGGGGGTTTCGAGGCCTCGTCAGATTCGGCGGGCGGGGTGGGGGTTTGATTGTTGGCTTCGCGCACTTTTCTTCCTGGGCTTCCTTCGGTCCCTTCGTGCACTTCGCTCGTGTCCCGCATGGCGCGGAGGTCGAGGGTGAAGTCGTGGGGGAAGGCGAAGTCGGCGTCTCGGGCGGGGTCGAGGTGGGGGTCGAGCCAGGGGCGGAGGGCGTGGACTATGGCGCGCTCCCGGCCTCGGCCGTCCGGGAGGCGGGTGGCGGCGGCGAGGTGTTGGAGGACCTGGAGGGAGGCGGCGGCCCAGGCGCGCTGGCGGACGCGGTTGCGGGCGCGGGCGGGGAGCTCGGGGGTGTCGCGGTCGACGTCCTGGACGGCGCGGGCGGCGGCGCGGGTGAGGGCGAGGTGGAGGAGCTCGCGGGTGGCGGGCGGGAACTGGGCGTAGAGGCGGGCGAGGGCGCGGGAGCGGCGGCCGTGCTTGAGGGCGTTGCGGTTGCCTCGGGGTGCGCCGGCGCCGGGGCGGGCACCGCCACGGCGGGCACCGCCACGGCGGGTGCGTGGGGCGTCGGTGGGCATACCTCGATGGTGGGGTGAGCGGGGTGGAGGGCTGAGGGGGGAGTGGCACTCCCCGCCTCGATGAGAGGTTCGGAGCGCCGAGGCTGGCGCCTCGGCTGGTGGTCACCCTACGGGGTGGCTGCCCGCCCGCCCACCCCTTCTCGTGTGGGGTGCGCCCCCACGCCCCCGCCGGATCCCGCGGGGACCCGGTGTCCCCGGGGCGACCGCCGGGCGAGATGCGGGGTGCCGGGCTCCCTCAGGGCCGCTCGAGGATGCGGCGGAGCGTGTCGAGGTTGTCCTGCATGCCGCGCTTGAAGGCGAGGGTGGCGACGGGGCCGAGCAGGGCGGCGGGACCTGAGACCTCGATCGTGGCGTCGAGGTGGATGGTCGTGGCGTGGTCGTCGCCTTCGAGGGCATAGCGGTAGCGGAAGGGTGTGCGGCCGGCGTCGGTGCCGAAAGCGAAGACGCGCGGCGGGTCGAACTCGACGGTGCGCACGAGGTCGTCGGTGGCTCCGCCGGGGAGCCGGCGGGCGATGCGGTAGGTGGCGTCGGGACCGGGTGCGGTGCCGTCGAGCTGCCGGGCGGAGCGGACGGCGGAGTACCAGGCGGGGGTGTTGCGGACGTCGGCGAGGTAGTCGAAGACCTCGGAACGCGGCCTGGCGACGGTCATTTCGAGCTGGAATTCTCCCATGGGTCCTCCGGTCCCACGCTACGCGCGCTGTCAAAGGCGGTGCGTTGGGCTCGGCGGGTGCGCGGGGCGTGCGTGGTGTGCCTCGATGGTGGACGTGGGCGGGGTTGAGGGCTGAGGGGGAGTGGCACTCGGCGAGGCGGTGGCGTCGAGGGGAAGTGGCACTCGGCGAGGCGGTGGCGTCGAGGGGAAGGTCGAGGCGGCTCCGCGCGTTCGACCTTGATTAAGGCGCCTGTTTGGCTACACCGCTGCTAGTACTTGGTCGACGAGCGCCGCGAGGGACGGTGCGTCGGACGCGGAGTCGAGGTCAAGCACTCGACTGCGAACGGCAGACTTGGCGGCGCGGAGTTGGCTGACGCGAATGCCGAGCTCGTCGCTGCCCTTCGTGCGAAGTAGCTTGACCTCGCCTGCGCCCTCTGCGTCCTCCCAGACGCTAGGCGGGTAGAACCGTTCGATCCCGGCGAAGTCGTCTGTCATTCGCGGATCTGCGAGGGTCGGGTCCCCAACAAGAACTCGCGCGGCGCCGCCGGCGCCGTAGGCCTGTCGCGCCTGCCCGACCTTCTGCTCTTCGACTTCCCAATCCAGCAGGACAAGGAATGGGGCCGATTTCGGTCGGTTGGGGATCAGTCCGGAGAAGTGCTTCAAGTATCCGATGATCGAATCTACGCCCCCGCGTTTCGCAGCTGGGTCAAGCCGCGGCAACGGCAAGAAGCGGACGCCGACAGTCCCTTTGAGGGCCGCCATGTGCTGGAGCACGTCGGCGTCGATGTCTCCCTCGACAAGAACGACGACGCTATTTGGATAGGCGAGCAATGGCTGGGTCCAAGGGGACACGTTACGGTGCTCGGCATCCCGGACGAGTTCATGAATCGGCTGCTGAGTGACTGAGGTGCTCCCATCGGGGCTCATTTCCACCCAGTACCCGCAGTCAGCGGCCATCGTGAAGACAGGGGAATGGGTCGACATGATCACCTGATGTTTTGCCCACGGGTCGCTCGTCCAGTCGGAGAAGCGCCCCGCCAAGTACGTCTGCAACTCCTGATGGAGTCCGGACTCAGGTTCTTCGACGGCCCAAACCGTCGCCTGCTTCCAGCCGAAGTGGGCTGAGTAGTCGGTGTCCACGAGACGGAGCACTTCGAACAATCCGAGCGCTTGGTGTCCAGCACCCCAGCGTTCGTCATCGACGGATCCACCGTGCCGGCCGGTGGCACGGAGACCCGCGACCTGCAACATCTCCCCCAGCGCCCTGGCGGTTGCCACTTCAATGTTTTCGAGAGGGGCTCCGGACTCCGCCATGGCATCACTGGCAGGCTTGAGGAATCGTCCAGCCGTCTTCTGCAGCGCGCCCAAGAAGGCTTCTGCGTCCTTCGTCTGACGTATCCGCCTGACCAGTAGGCCTGCGAGGCGTCTGCTCTCTAGCGCCAGGAGTTCGCTTGGTTGTGTCCGGTTCTGGATGTAGCGAAAGTTGATCATGCTCAGGAATTGATCGATGACCGGCGCATGATCATTCGACGAACTACCGTCGGACCAGTGGACTTCGCTCCTCGAGACGACGTTTCTTTGTCGGTCGAGGTTCCAAATCCGGTGAATTGAAAACTGGAGCCCAAGCGTGTTCTTGACCTCCTCTGCCCCCACGCGAAACTTGAACTCCGGAGGGAGGTCGAAGTCGATTGCGATCTCGACCTCGCGCCGCCGATTGCTGCCCTGTCGGTAGTAGAAGTCCTCCACCGGATCGAAAAGTAGACCGGGCTCGACCTCGTCCGCGAAGAACAGACTCAGAGCGCGAAGGATGTTCGACTTGCCGGAGGAATTGCGGCCAACTAGCACCGACAAGCCGTGGAGGCCATCGAGTCGCTGATTGGCAACCGAACGAAGGCCGCGAACCCGCACATTGCTTATGATCGCCATAGCGCGAAATCTAGCATGCCGGGGCCTTCGCAGAACGGGCGTCGATGGCGGGGTGGGGCCCGTAGCGAAAGCCAGCGACTCTGGAGCTTGCCTCGCTCTTCGGGGCGGGTGCGGCTCGAGTAGGCGCGCACGAGCCGACGCACCTAGAATCGGGCCATGACGACGACTGACGAACTCTCGAGGATTGCGGACGGGGCGCGGGCGGGGCTGGCGGCGGCTTCGGACGAGCGGGCGCTGGAGGCGTGGCGGACGAGCGTGCTGGGCCGGTCGGGGTCGGTGACCTCGGTGCTGCGGTCGCTGGGGGGCCTGGAGCCTGAGGCTCGGCGCTCGATGGGGGCGGCGGCGAACCGCCTCAAGGGCGAGCTCGAAGCGGCGCTGGAAGCCCGGCGCGAGGAGCTGCGGCAGGCGGCCCTGGCCTCGGCGGTGACTGCGGGGGCGCTGGACGTGACGCTGCCGGGGCGGCCTCGACCGTTGGGCCGGCTGCACCCGGTGTCGCAGACGCTGCGGGAGATCCTGCGGGTGTTCGAGGGGATGGGCTTCGCCTCGGTGGAGGGGCCCGAAGTGGAGGCGGACCGCTACAACTTCGAGGCGCTGCGGATCCCGGCGGATCACCCGGCTCGGGACATGTGGGACACGTTCTGGGTCGAGTCGGATGGGGCTGCTGCCTCGGACGGCGGTGGGGCCTCGGACGGTGGTGCGGCCTCGACGGGCGGCGGGGGCTGGGAGGGCGCGGGCGGGCTGCTGCTGCGGACGCACACGAGCCCGATGCAGGCTCGATACATGGAGTCGCACGAGCCTCCGATTCGCATCGCGGTGCCGGGGCGCTGCTACCGCTACGAGGCGACGGATGCGACGCACGAGTGGATGCTGCACCAGGTGGAGCTGCTGGCGGTCGATGAGGGCGTGTCGATGGCGGACCTGAAGGGGACGCTGCAGGAGTTCGCGCGCTCGATGTTCGGGCCGGAGCGCCGGGTGCTGCTTCGGAACTCGTACTTCCCGTTCGTGGAGCCGGGCGTGGAGCTGTCCGTGGACTGCTTCAACTGCGATGGGACGGATGCGTCGTGCCCGGTGTGCCGCGGGTCGGGGTGGCTGGAGATCATGGGCGCGGGGATGGTGCACCCGGAGGTGCTGTCTTCGGCGGGCTACGACACGTCTCGCTACACGGGGTTTGCGGCGGGGATGGGCGTGGAGCGGATCGCGATGCTGAAGTACGGCATCGAGGACATCCGGAACTTCTACCAGAACGATTTGCGGTTCCTTCGGCAGTTCTAGCCTCGGGCTGACGGTCGGAGGGGAGAGCCGAGGCTGACGCCTCGGCTCGGTGGTCCGCCCTCCGGGCGGGCTGCCCACCCACCCGCCCTTTCCTCAATGGGGGCTGCGCCCCCATGGCCCCCCTCGGACCTCGATGGCTGAGTGGCCTCGGTGGGTGGTTGGTGCCTCGGGCTGACGGTCGGAGGCCGCGCCACCTCGCCCCTGTTCTTCCTCGATGGTTGGTGCAGCCTCGGTGGGTGGTGGGCGCCTCGGGAGGGAGCGCCGAGGCCCCAGCCTCGGCGCGGTGGTCACCCCTTCGGGGTGGCGTCCCGCCCGCCCGCCCTTTCTTCAAATGGGGGCTGCGCCCCCATGGCCCCGCCGGACCTCGGTGATGGGCATGGCCTCGAGAGGTGTGTGGCCTCGGAAGTGGGCGCGTGGCCTCGGGGTGTGGAGCGCGCCTCGATGGGGGTTGGGGGCGGGTAGGATGGCGGCCTCGGGTGCGTGCGGGGGTGGGTGCGATGCGGGTGACGGTCCTCGATGACTACTTCGACACGGTGCGGGAGCTGCCATCGTTCTCGAAGCTGGCGGGGCACGAGGTGACGGTCTGGAACGATCACGTCCAGGACCTCGATGCGCTGGCGGAGCGGCTGGCGGACACCGAGGTGCTGGTGCTGATTCGGGAGCGGACGCAGATTCGCGAGCCGCTGCTGGAACGGCTGCCGAAGCTGCGGCTGATCAGTCAGCGCAGCGTGTACCCGCACATCGACATCGATGCGTGTACGCGCCTCGGGATCGTGGTGTCCTCGGCGCAGCACGAGGGGACGCCGTCGTACGCGACGGTGGAGCTGACGTGGGCGTTGATCCTGGCCTCGATGCGGCAGATTCCGCAGCAGGCGGCTTCGCTGCGGGCGGGCCAGTGGCAGATGGGGGTGGGCCGGTCGCTGCGGGGGAAGGTCCTCGGGGTGTACGGGTACGGGCGCATCGGGACGGCGGTGGCGGAGATCGGGCGGGCGTTCGGGATGGACGTGCAGTGGTGGGCGAGTGACGCCTCGAGGGAGCGCGCGGCCTCGGATGGCTGGCGGGTGGCCTCGAGCCGGGAGTCGTTCTTCGAGACGAGCGATGTGGTGTCGCTGCACGTGCGGCTGTACCCCTCGACGCGGGGGCTGGTGACCTCGGAGGACTTGGGTCGGATGAAGCCGAGCGCGCTCCTCGTGAACACGAGCCGGGCAGGGCTGATCGAGCCGGGGGCGCTGGTGTCGGCCCTCGATGCGGGGCGGCCGGGGATGGCGGCGGTGGACGTGTTCGAGGAGGAGCCGGTGCGCGACACGTCGCACCCGCTGCTGCAGATGTCGAACGTGGTGGCGACGCCGCACATCGGCTACGTGACGCACGAGGAGTGGGACATCCACTTCACGGACATCTTCGATCAGGTGGTGGCGTTCGCCTCGGGGTCGCCGATCAACGTGGTGAATCCGGACGTATCGCCTCGGGCGTGATGCTGCGCCCTCGGTAGGCGCGCCCTCGTGGTGCCTCTCCGCACCTCGGTTCCGCATCGGTCGCGCGGGTTTGGGCGCTTCAGTAGGATGACGCCTCGTCGACGGCGAGTGCCGGCACCGAAGGGGTGATTGGAATGGGCGTGTTCGGGGCGCGGGGGCGTTCTGGCCTCGTGTGGATGCTCGGAGCCGCGTTGCTCTTCGGCTTGCTGGCGCAGGCGTGCGGCGGCGACGAGGGATCGGACGACAGCGACGCCTCGGGATCGACGGGCGCCTCGTCGCTCGTGGCCGCCGGCTTTCCCGATAGCTGCCCCGACGAGGGCGACGTCTTCAACGCTATGAACGAGGCGACGTATCAGGTGTTCGGCGAGCTGCTGTCTCGCGACGAGGACGGGTCAACCCGCGTGGCGTACACGTTCATCGGCACGGCGTGGGCCGTGCGCGATCGACTGATGGTGACGAACGCGCACGTCTCTCAGTTCTTCCGGGACTCGGCCGAGCAGGGTGTGCAGTTCAGCGATGCGCTGGCCGTCCAGTCCGGCACGGGGACGGTGGTTCGCCTGCTGGGCGGGGCGACGCACCCGGACTACACGGGGTCCGCGCTGGGGTCGCCCGACGTGGGCTTGTTCACGACGCAGGAGGTCCTGCCGTCTCATCTCGAGCTGGCTGCTGCGGACAGCGTGCTGGCACTGGGGGACACGATTCAGATCGTGGGATTCCCCGGCGACGTGGACGAGTTCATCACGAGTCGACCGGGTCAGAACGTGCCTCAGGCGACCTCGCTGCGGGGCACGGTGACGGCGCGTCGCACGCACAACGACAGCGAGGCGGTGACCGCCGAGACGCTGGACGTGTACCAGCATCAGGCGCCGACGACGCCCGGCACGAGTGGTTCCTCGATGGTGCATTGCGGGCTGGTGGCCGGGGTGAACAACGCCGGGACGGTGCGTCTGGTGGTGACGCCCAGCGAGTCCGAGGAAGGCCAGTTCAACATCGACCGTCAGGCGGCGGCGAGCAACAACTTCGGCGTGCACGTCCGGCACATTCACGAACTCCTCGAGATCTTCGACGACCAGGCGCTGCAGGTCTTCGGGCTGCCGGTCGCCGCGATGGCGGTCGCGCCGTCCGGGGCGCCGGCGCCGAGTGGAGAGAGCCCCGTTGGGACCTATGTGGCGGCGGTGGCGGACCCGACGGCTGCGCACGAGTTCGCGTTCGAGGTGGGGGCGGATGGGACGATCACGGGGCTCAGCCAGTGGCCGGAGACCGGGCAGTTCACGCTGACGGGTGCGGTGAACGCCGACGGGTCGTTCCAGCTTCAGGACGATGCGCCCGAGCGTCTGGGGTTCCGACGCGGGGTGTACCAGGGGGCGATCGCGGCCGACGGGTCGGTGGCCGGGCTCTACTTCGAGCTGTCCGAGGAGCAGAACACCTACGCGTTCGCCGGTCGACGGGCGGAGTAGCGGACTTTCTGGCGGCGGCCGCAGTTCGGGCCGTCCAAGCACCATCGGGCGTGACGCTGGCCCCGATGGTCGGGGTTCGCAGGGGGAGCGCCGAGGCTAGCGCCTCGGCGTGGTGGTCACCGCTTCGCGGTGGCTGGCCCACCCGCCCACCCTTTCTTCAATGGGGGCTGCGCCCCCATGCCCCCCTCGATCCTCGGAACGTCGCGTGCCTCGAGTCTTTTGGGGCTCGGGAGGGGCGTCGACGCCTCGGCTCGACCGGGGGTTGTCTAGTCGGGTACTGCGCGCCCGACCGATGAGGCTGCGCCCTCGAAGGAGGGGCGCCGGAGGGGAGCGCCGAGGCTAGCGCCTCGGCGCGGTGGTCCGCCCTCCGGGCGGGC
>JAWKPM010000003.1:0-286452 GCA_041390625.1 Dehalococcoidia bacterium
ACGCGCACCGCCAGCAGCGTCTCGAGCTCCGCGATGCGCTCGTCGTAGAACGCCGCGCTCTCGCGCGCGCGCTGCCGAATCGAACGGCGGCCCTCCACGAAGAGGCCGGGGCGGCCCCACGCGGCGTCCGGCTGATCCTTCAGCAGCTCGACCGTCTCGGCGATCGGCTCGGTGAGCCACTCGAGCAGCTCGCGCGTGCTGCGCGAACCCCAGAACGACTGGTTGGCGGCGGCATCGAGGTCGAGCGGCGGGATCACCGGGTCCGACATCCACGCCATGCGGTGCAGCGCGTGCTGATCGGCCCGCGCGCGCGCGATCATGTCGCCCACGACGCGAGCGCCGCTGCGGCCGCCCTCGTCGGCGCGTCGCAGGTCGGCGTCCGGCCGCGGCCCGACCAGGTCCTCGACGCGGTCTGGGACCGTCGCCAGCGCCTCGACCTCGGGCAGGTACATCTGCGCGTTCCCGGTGACGAAGTCGATGCGGGCCATCAGGCCACCTCCAGGATCAGCTCGATTTCGACCGACGCGCCCGCCGGTAGCGAGGCGACGCCCAGCGCCAGCCGCGCGCCGATACCCTGCTCCTCGCCGAAGGCGTCTCGCAGCAGCTCGCTCCCGCCGTTGACCACCGCGGGCTGGTCGTGGAACCCGGCCGCGCTCGCAACATAGCCGACCACGCGCACGACGCGTGCACCCTCGAGGGTGCCGAGCACCGACTTCGCGGCCGCAAGCGCGTTGATCGTGGCGACCCGAGCCGCCTCGTAGCCCTGCTCGGCGGAGACGTCGACGCCCAGCGTGCCCGGATGCACCATCGCGCCGTCGCGCGTCGGCAGCTGGCCGGAGACGTAGACCATGTTCCCGCTGCGGACGGCCGGCCGGTAGACGGCCAGCGGTGGCCGCACCTCCGGCAGCGTCACGCCCAGTTCCTGCAGTCGATCCTCGACGCTCACGCGTCCCCCGCTCTCTCGTCGCGCGCCGGCTCAGCCGTCGTAGCGGTCCTGCCCCAGCAAGCGGTCGAGCAGCCCGTCGAGCTCCTCGTCGCTGAAGAAGTGCAGCGTCACCGATCCCGTGCCGCCGCGCCCGCGCCTCAGCGTCACCTTCGTGCCGAGGGTGCGGCGCAGCATATCGGCCATGGCGTCCGTGTCGGCGTCCGCCTCGGTCGCGGCCGGTGCGGCCTCGGGCGGCGCGTTCCAGACGCGTACCATGCGCTCCGTCTCACGGACGTTCAAGCCCTCGTCGATGACGCGTCGCCACGCCTGACGCCGCTGCAGCTCGTCCGCGAGGCCGAGCAGCGCGCGCGCGTGCCCCTCCGTGATCTCGCCCCGCGCCAGCGAGGCGCGCAGCTCCTCGGAGAGGTCGACCAGCCGCATGATGTTCGTCACCGCGACGCGGCTGCGGCCGACGCGGTCCGCGATCTCGCGCTGCGTGAGGCCGAAGTCGTCCGCCAGCCGTTGGTACGCCAGCGCCTCCTCGAGCGGGTCGAGGTCGGCGCGCTGCACGTTCTCGATGATCGCGAGCTCGAGCAGCTCCTGCGGCGTCGACTGGCGAATCGTGACCGGCACGCGCTCCAGGCCGGCGGCCTGCGCGGCGCGCCAGCGACGCTCCCCGGCGATCAGCTGGTACACCGGGCCGTCCTCGGCCGGCATCTCCGCCACGAGCAGCGGCTGGATGATGCCGTGCACCCGCACTGAGGCGGTCAGCTCCTCCAGCTCCTCCGCGTTGATGCGCAGCCGAGGCTGCTGCGGGTTCGGCACGATGCGCGACGTCTCCACCTCGGTGGCCGGGATCTTGGGCGCATCGACACGCTCGCGCTCGACTGGAGCTTCGGGAATGAGGGCGGACAGTCCGCGACCAAGGCCGCTCTTACGCGCCATCGTGATCGCCTCCCTCCCGCTCCTCGACCGCGACCGGCGCGACGATGACCTGCGACCGCCGCAGCTGGTCCAGCAGCTCGAGCGCGACGTCGTCGTAGGCCTGCGCGCCCGTCGACAGCGGGTCGTAGCGCTGGATCGGCTCGCCGTGGCTGGGCGCCTCGGACAGCCGGATCGAGCGCGGGATCACCGTGCGGAAGGTGTTCGCGAAGTGGCGTCGCACCTCGTCCTCGACCTGCCGTGAGAGGTTCGTGCGCGAGTCGTACATCGTCAGCAGCACGCCACGAATCTGCAGCGAGGGATTGAGGTTCGAGCGCACCAGCTCGATCGTGGAGGACAGGCTGCCCAGCCCCTCGAGCGCTAGGTACTCGCTCTGCACCGGCACGATCACCTCATCGGCGGCCGTCAGCGCGTTCACGGTCAGGAGCCCCAGCGAGGGCGGGCAGTCGATCAGGACGAAGTCGAAGAGCGCGCGCAGCGGCTCGATGGCGCGGCGCATGCGGTACTCGCGCGCCATCACACTCACGAGCTCCACCTCGGCGCCCGCGAGCGCCGGCGAGGTCGGCAGGATCCAGAGTCCCTGCGTCGAGGTCTGCTCAATCGCCGGCGTCAGCGGCGCCTCGTCGACCAGCGCCTGGTACAGCGCATCGTGCTCCGCACCGCCGTGGCCCAGCGCCGAGGTCGCGTTCGCCTGCGGGTCGGCATCGACGATGACGACGCGCTGCCCGCGGAGAGCGAGCGCCGCGCCGATCGAGATCGTGGACGTCGTCTTGCCGACGCCGCCCTTCTGGTTCGCGAGTGCGATGACGATGCTCATCCGGCTGCCCCCGCATCGATGGCCTGCGGCGCAAGGCCGGCCCGCGCCATCATCGTGCCCACGCTCGGGAGCGCGGCCGGCCCCTCAGTCTCAATCGACGCTGCGGCGAAGTATGCGGCAAGCCGCCCCGCCTCGCGCGGCGAGCGCACGACCTCGAGGGCGATTGCGCAGGCGAAGGCCGTCGCGAACACGTCGCCGGCGCCGATCGTGTCGACGGGCGTCGCGGCCGGAGGTTCCACGTGAAACCTCTCGCCGGACGTGATCACCTCGGCGCCGTTCGAGCCCTCGGTGAGCAGCACCGTCGCGCCGGCCGCCACCAGGTCATCGAGGTCGGTCGGGGCCCAGCCCGTCGTCTCCTCGGCGGACAGCGCTAGCACCGTCCGAGGCCGGGCGAACCACCGCAGCACTTCGGGCAGCCTTCCGAGCGGACTGACCAGCCCCTCGCTGCCCACCGCTCGCAGCAGTCCCTGCGCGATAAGCAGCGTCCAGCGCGGTCGCGCCTCGAGGAACGACGCCACATCGAGGTCATCGGGCAGCAGCGGCCCGAGTACGAGCAGCTCCGGCTCGCACCAGTCCGCCGGCACCGCCTCGAGCGTCACGGGCATCGACGGGCGGCTCTGCACGCGCATCTGCCGCCGATCGCCCTCGGGCCGGATCTCGAAGACCAGCGGTACATCCGACTCGACGAGCCACACGTCGTGCGCGCCGAGTGCCGAGTCCGCCTCGGTCGAGTGCGCTTCATCGAGGACCACGATGCCGGCGTGCACGCCGAACGCCTCGGCCACCCGCGCCGCGTACCGCGCAGCCCCGCCCACAGCGGTCCGCCCGGGCAGCACGTCCCGGGTCCCGGAACCGACGATCACGACGCGCGGTCGCTGATTTTCCACGCTACGCCGGCATGATTTCCACCTGGCGATCGGTCCCGCGACCGACGCTCTCGGTGCGCACGCCCTCTTCCTCCTGGAGCGCCAGGTGCACGATCCGCCGCTCGGCGGCCGGCATCGGCTCGAGGGTGATGACGTCGCCGCTCGAGCGCACCTCGGCGGCGATGCGGTGCGCGAGGTCCACCAGGGCCTGCTCGCGGCGACGGCGGTACTGCTCGATGTCGACGGCGAAGATCTGCTCACCGTCATACCTCGAGGAGACGATCACGTTGAGTAGGTACTGCAGCGATTGCAGCGTCTCGCCGCGGCGGCCGATCAGCACGCCGAGCTCCTCCGAGGCGTCCTCGTCGGAGCCCACGATGTCGAACACCTGCGTCATCAGGCCAAGTCCGTCACCGGGCGTCTCCGGGTCGCGCGCGCTGATCTCGGTCTCGCTCAGGCCGAGCAGGGTGAGCACGTCGCGCAGCGTGCGGCCGGCGAGGTCGAGCTCGTCCTCGGGATCGGTGATCGGTGCGACCGGCAGCTCGTCGGGGGCGCCGGGCACGAGGACGGGGAGCTCGATGTCGCCGCTGCCGCGACGCGGCCCGCGCCGGTCGAAGCGCTGGCGGTCGCCACGACCCTCGGAGGAGCGCTCGGAGCGGCCACCGCCATCGCGAGCGCCGTCACGCCCGCCCTCGCGGCCGCCGCCATCGCGGCCTCGGCCGCCGCGGCGACCTCGGCTGCGGGAGCGGGAGCGGGCGGGGCGATCCTCGCTCGGAGCCTCGTCGGAGTCGGTGTCCTCGCCGGCCTCGCGCGCCTCCATGGCAGCGCGCGCCGCGCCTTCGCGGCGCTGGGCCTCTTCCTCGCTCTCGGTGGCAGACGGGGCACTGCTGCCGCCACCGCCTCGATTACCGCCACGGCCGCCGCCGTAACGTCCGCGCTGCGGGCGCTGGGCGCCGGGAATGACGCCGTCCTTCACGGTGACGCGAACGACGGACTCCTCGGAACCGAAGCCGAGGAAGCCCTTCTTACCCTCGCGGACGACGTCGACGTCGACTTCGCCCCGAGCCACCCCCAGCTGACGGAGGGCCTTGCCGATCGCTTCCTCGACGTCGACTCCGCTGACTTCGACGACCTGTGCCATTGTCTGACCCCGATTCGGAAGGTTCTGCCGAGTCGGTGGCCGAGATGTCACCTCCGACTGCGGACGAGCGGGTGGGTTGATGTGCGGGGCGGGACGCAGCCGGCTGCATCCCGAGTGCGTCGCGGACGATGTTGGGCACGAGCGAACCCCAGGTGAAGTCGCCGGGCCCGACGAAGATCCACTGCAACACGATGCCGATGATGGTCGTCGCCGACCAGTAGAGCGCGAGGCCAGCGGGCACGACGAACGAGAACCAGCCGAACATCAGCGGCATCATCCACTGCATGGTCTGGTTCATCTGCTGCTGCTGGGCGGAGGCGCCGGCCGCGTTCCTCGACGTCGAGATGCGCTGCTGCAGCCACATGCCGGAGACCACGATGACGACCAGCGGGATGTTGCCCTGCGCACCGAGGTCGATCCCGAGGAATGAGCGGCTGAGCGGGATGGCGTCCTTGATGAAGTTGACGTCGTAGAGCCGCGTCTCCAGGTAGAGCATCGACTCCGGGGTGCCGCCCAGGGTGATCCGGATGACCTGATAGAGGGCGATGAAGAGCGGGAACTGGATGAGCTGCGGCCCCAGGCAGCCGAGCGGGTTCACGCCCTGCTCGCGGTAAAGGCGCATGGTCTCCTCGGTCCGGCGCTTCGGATCCGAGTACTTCTTCTGAATCTCCTGGAGGAGGGGCTGTACCTCCTGCATCTTTCGGGTGGCGCGCAGGGTTCGCAGCGTGAGCGGGAACGTCACGACGCGCGAGATCACCGTGAAGGCAAGGATCGCGAGGCCGTACGAACCAAAGGTGAGCACCGAGAGCGCCACCAGGAAGTTGATGAAGGGCGTCTCGAGAAGCGTCTGCCAGATCTCACCGATGGGCATCGCGGCTCGCTAGCTTCGCTCGAAGAGCACGGTGACGTTGCCGGACGTGGGCTCGACCCGCAGGAGGGAGCCTTCGTTCGAGACGTAGAGGACCTCGCCCGAGTCTAGCACCAGCGGATTCGCCAGCAGCTGACCCTGCTCGGGGTCGACCGGTCCCCAGCGGAGCGCCCCACTCGAGGCGTCGTAGGCGGCGATGGTGCCCTCGCGGCTGGCGACCAGGATGAGGCCGCCGACGAGCGCGGGCTCGGCCCGCACCTCGCCGAAGGTCTCGCTCGACCGCCACTGCTCGGCACCGGTGTCGGCGTCCAGCGCGAAGAGGATGCCGTCGACATCGACGACGTAGACGGTGCCATCGGCGACGAGCGGCCTCGCCCAGAACCAGGTGTTGGAATCGAACGCCCAGCGCTCGTCGCCCGATGCACCGAGGTCGAACGCGCGCACGCGCTGGTCGAAGCCACCGACGAGCAGCGAGCCGGCGCCCAGCGCGAGGTCGCCCGCTACCGGCGAGTCGGTGTCCTCCCAGCGCACGGCACCGTCCGGAATCGAAATGGCCTCGACGCGACGGTCGACGGAGGCGACGTACAACGTCTCGCCACTCAGGACCGGCGAGCTCCAGACACGGCCGTCGAGGCGGGCGACGGGCGTCGAGAGAGCGCCGGTCGCGAGATCGAGCGTGAGCACGTCGCCGTTGTCGGTGACGAGAATCATGCGCCCGTTCGGATCGACGACGGGCGAGGCCACGAAGCGGCCATCAGCCTTCGGCGGGACCCAATCGGCGACGGGACGGCCGTCGGCCACGTTCAGGGCGAGAACGGAGCCCTCGTAGTCGGCCACGTAGACGCGATCGCCCATGACGAGCGGGGTCGCGTACACCGCCTTGAGTTCGGGGTCGGTGTCGCTGAGCGGGTAGCGCCAGACGGAGGTCGCGCTCGAGCCCTGGACGCGAAACGCCTCGAGGGCGCCCGATTCGGTGTGCACAACGACGATGTCGCCGCTGGCGACCGGCGCCGCCCAGCCGTCGGGGACGGCGCGCGCGGCGCAGCCGGCCAGGATGGGTGCGAGCAGGAGGATGGCGAAGAACCCTCGACCGCGCGCCACGCCGGAATGTTTCACGTGAAACATTCTCGCGAGCACATGTTTCACGTGAAACATCGGGGAGCCCGTCTCAACTCTTCGGCGGCGAGCGTGGCGAGATCGGATCGACGGCGTCGAGCCGCGCCTCTCGCGTGCGCCGTGCGGATCAATCCGTGCGCATACCATCGCACGCCGACGTTTCACGTGAAACATCGGGACGGCGCGATCTACCCTCGACCTACCAACAGTCGTTGGGACGACCCGCGCCGGGTCGAACACCAGGCCGCGTTCGTTCTCCGATGTTTCACGTGAAACATCGGGGAGGCGCCGACCGACGCAGCCCAGGATCCGGCCGCGCGTCCGTCTCGAATGTTTCACGTGAAACATCAGGTCGACCGTGCGAACGCCGCGAGCGGCTGATCGGCTGAGCGACGGAAGCGATCAGTGGTCGGGCAGGTCGCGACCCGACCGTCGCGGACCGCGTTCGGGCTGACAGCGTCGCTGCGTCCGCTTCCCCGAATGTTTCACGTGAAACATCTGGCCCTCGATGTTTCACGTGAAACATCGGAAGCGCGTGGCGACCGATGTCGACCTACTTCGGGCGGGGGTCCGGGACGGGGTCGTAGCCGCCGGGGCGACCGGGATGGCAGCGGCCGATGCGTCTGATGGCGAGCCAGCTGCCGCGCCAGGCGCCGTGGACCTCGACGGCCTCGTAGGCGTAGGCGGAGCAGCTGGGTTCGTAGCGGCAGCGCGCGCCGAGGCCGGGCGAGATCGAGCGCTGGTAGAAGCGGATGAGGCCAAGCAGTGCGCGCTTCATCGCGAGCGCCTGCCCTTCCTCGGGCCGGCTCCGGAGTCGAGCTCGTCGGGCTCGAGCAGGCCGCAGGCCTGGGCGCAGGCCTCGAGGTCACGGCGGAGGTCGGCGAAGGTCGCCTCGGCGGCGGCGGGCTGGGCGGTAAGCACGAGGTCCGTGGGCTGGGCGATCGGGAGCTCGCGGAGCAGCGCCTTCAGCCGCCGGCGCACGCGGTTTCGCACGACGGCGCCACCGACGCGTCGACTGATCGCGAAGCCGACGCGCGTGGCCTCGAGGTCATTGGGGCGCGCGACCATCGCGAGCAGTCGCTGCCTCGAGCGGCGGCCGCGGCGGAAGGCCTGGTCGAAGTCTCGGGCCTTGCGGAGCGACTCGAGGCGCGGTCCCGCCTCGGCGGTCTCGAGGGGCGTCGTGGCTACGGGGGTCTCAGGCACCCTGTGCCTCGATGACGCGCGGGGCGGGGTACGGAGCAGCGTGCCGCGCCTCGGGGCGGACGCCTCGGGGGTTCGGAGCTCGATCTCGGTGGCCGGGTGCCGTGACCATGTGACCGGCTGCGAGGTCACATGCGGGCGCGCTGGGCGCGGCGCTAGACCGTGAGCCGGGCGCGGCCGCGCTGGCGGCGCCGGCGCAGGACATCGCGGCCACCTCGAGTCGCCATGCGGGCGAGGAAGCCGTGCTTGCGCTTGCGGGGGATGCGCTTCGGCTGCCAGGTTCGCTTCACCGGGGCGCTCCGTTCGGTCCATCGTGCGGTCAGTCGCTCGCACGGTCAGTCTGCTGTGGGTACGCGGAGGCGACCGGCTATTGGGGCGCTTCTCGACGGGGCACTGAGTTTAGGATGCGGCGCGAGGTCCGAGCAAGCGGGGAATGGCGCATCGGCCTCGGGTGCTCGATGCCGCCTCGGTGGCGGCCGGCGGTGGGCTAGCGGAGCGAGGGCTCCGGTTCGCCGGCGTAGATGCAGCGATACCAGCCGTAATTCTCGAGCACGAGCTCAAGGTAGGAGCGCGTCTCTGGGAAGTCCACAGCGTGGACGAAGCCGTCGGCGCCGGGGAAGCGCTGCTCCTGCTGCCAGCGGAGGGCGTTGCCGGGGCCGCCGTTGTAGGCGGCGAGCGCGGCGAAGACGTCGCCGTCGAAGTCCTCGAGCTGGGTGCCGAAGTAGTGGGCGCCGAAGCGGAGCGAGGTGGCGGGGCGGTAGAGGTCGAGGGGATCCCAACCTACGCCGAGCGATGCGGCGATGGCCTCGCCGGTGGGGGCGATCACCTGGGTGAGGCCGGCGGCGCCCGCAACAGAGCCGGCGCGCTGGTTGAAACGGGACTCCTGGCGCACGAGGGCAGCGAGCAGGAGCGGCGGAATCGCCTCGAGATCGGCTGCTCGCGTGAGCTCACCGGCGAATTCGACGGGATATGCGAGCCTGAGCAGCTCACCGGGCGCTGCACAGCGCTCAGCGGCCGGCACGGACCCCAGCACGACCTCGGCGGCGGCGATGGAGGCGTCGAAGAGGCCAACGTCGGAGGCGGCGCGAGCGACGGCGATGAGCTCGAGGTCGTCGGTGCGGTAGGCCTCGAGGAGGTCGAACGCGATCGAGCGGGCGGCGCCGACCTCACCCACCTCGGCGAGCGCCTGCAGCACGCCGAGCCGCGGGTCGGTCGCGACGCGCGACTCGCCGGGGGCGACGAGGGGTTGGCCGGAACGCTGTGCGAGCCACGTGTTCGTCTCGAGCTGCGCCTCGGAGCGCTCGGCGAGCACGCGGGTCGAGAGGCCTGGCGTCTCGAGCACGGCGCCGGCAGGCAGAGGGCGTCGGGCGTCGCCGCCGGCGGTAGCGAGCAGCGCCCAGAGTGTGCCGGTGCCGAGCGCCTCGGGGGCGGGTGCGCCTTCCACGCCGAGGAGCTGGAGCCAGCGCGCGGCCTCGGCGGCGGTGGCGCCGTCGCTTCGTTCCTCGGCGGTGGCGACGACGGTCTGCAGCGCCTCGATGCCGGCCGTGGCGTCGCCGGCTTCGACGAGGGCGAGCGGGCCGCGCATGGCGGCGGCAGCGGCGAACTCGGAGGCGGGGTACTCCTCGAGGAGGCGGGCGTAGCGGTCCGCGGCCTCGGCGACGTCGCCCTGGCCCTCGAGGATGACGGCGCTCCACCAGAGGGCGTCGTCGGCGAGGTAGCCGCCGGGCGCGGCCTCGATCGAGGCGTCGTAGGAGGCGACGGCGGCATCGGTGGCGCCGGCGCGCTCATCGATGGCGCCGATGTAGAAGGAGGCGACGTGGGCCTCGTCGGACGTGGGCGCGTTGGTGAGGATCGAGGTGTAGCGGGCGCGGGCGGCGTCATCGAGCTGCGCGAGGTACTGGACGTAGGCGGCGCTGAGCGCCGGGACGGGCTCGCCCGCGACCTCGAGGGCGGCCAGCGCCTCGCCGGCCGCGACCGTGCCGGGGGCAAGCTCGACGACGGCGCGGGCGTTCGCGGCCCAGGCAGGGTCGTCGTCCTCGAGGCGGGCGAGGGCGATCGCCCAGTAGGCGCGTGCGCGGGCATCGGCGGCGGCGGCGGGGTCCTGGGCCGTCAGCTCGAGGAGGGCGATGGCGTCGTCCGGGCGGTCGAGGTCGAAGAGGATGTCGGCGCCCTCGGCACGGGCGACCTCGCGGAGGGCTGGCGCGAGCGCGCGGTCGTTGGCGGCGAGCTGATAGGGCGGCACTGCCTCGATGGAGCGCCCGTCGAGGACGAGCACCTGGCCAAGGCGGAGGCGGGCGATCGGCGCCAGCACGCCGCCGCCGGCGACGACGCGGCGCAGCGCGAGGGCGGCGCCAGCGGCCTGTCCGGCGTCGCGGAGGCCGACACCGCGGAGGTAGAGGAGCTCGGCGCGTCGGATGTGGTCGGCCGGGATCTCGCGCAGGCCGGCCAGCGCGAGGGCGGCGGCGCGTCGCGGCTGGCCATCGTTGAAGGCGGTGCGGGCGAGGCCGACCCAGGCCTCCGCGAGGGTGTCGACGGGGACCTCGGGGGCCGTCACGACCTCGACGAAGAGGGCGGCGGCGGCGGTGACCTCGCCATCGCGCTCGGCGCCGAGCGCGCGCTCGAGCGTTCCGTCGGTGTCGACCGTCTGTGCGTGCAGCGTGGGCGCGGGCGCGCCGCCAACGGCGAACCCCACGATGAGCACGAGCAGGATGAGGAGGCGAGGCCGCCGCAGTCTCGTCATGCATCGAGGCTACCCCAACGGGGCGGATTCCGCGCCGGGCCGCATCGCGTTAGACTGCGACCTCGGACAGAACGTCTCCGGGGGTCCTGGGGACTCGAGGTTGCGACCGAAGGACGAACCGATGATTCGCATGTCTCGACGCCTGAGTGCCGCGCTCGCGGCGGTCGTCGGCCTCGCGCTGCCGGCGGCGGCAGCGGCCGCGGAAGGCGGGCGCGCCCTGGAGCGGCCGGGGGACTGGACGCAGGTGATGGTCATCACCGGGCTGTCGGTCATCGCGCTCTTCCTCGTGGCGAGCATCGGTCGCCTGTACCAGATGCGGCGCTCGCTGCACTGGCGCTTCCAGGACCCGGATGACGGCGACCACGGCGGCGCGCACTAGCGCTGCCCGCGGCGGATCGGACGGCACCATGCTGCAAATCGGCGACCGAATGCCCGAGTTCGTGCTGCGAGACACGCAGCGCAACGAGGTGACGCAGAGCGACTTCGAGGGCTCGATCACGGTCCTCGCGTTCTACGCGATGGCGTTCACCGGGGGCTGAACCCGCGAGATGCGCGGGTTCCAGCAGCGCCTTGAGGAGCTGCAGGGACTCGGGGCCCGCGTTGCGGGCGTGAGCGCGGATACGTGGGCTGCGAACGGCGGGTTCGCCGAGGCGCAGGGCATCGAGTTCCCGCTGCTGTCGGACTGGCCGGAGAACAAGACGATCGCGGCCTTCGGCGTCGATCGCGAGGGCTCGACGACGGCGATGCGTGCGACGTTCGTCTTCGACACGGACGGCGTCGTGCAGGCCGTCATCGACGATCCTCGGGACATGGACGCGCACCCGGTCGGGGCGCTGGAAGCGGTGAAGCGGCTGGCAGGCGGCTAGTTCGAGGAGCGGGGCGGCGCCTCCGGGCAGCGACCTGAGACTTAGTTGTCGGGCAGGGGCTGCCCGGTCTCCATGGCATCGATGATCTGCTGGCGACGTGCCTCGACGGTGGCGAGGCGCTCGGCGAGCTCGTGCTGCATCGCCTCGAGGGCGTGGAGCTTGGTCTCGACGATCGTGAGCTGCCGCCGAACGGCATCGATGATCTTCTCGGTGCGGGCCTTCCGCGCGGGGAGCTCGCGGTCCGGGCGGAAGGTCGCGCGCATCTGGGCGCGCAATTCCTCGGCCTCGACCATCTCCTTAATCTCGGCAAGGGTCAGTCCGAGGAGCTGCTGCATGCCCCGGATCTGGGTGATGCGCTCGATGTCGTTCTCGGAATAGAGGCGGAAGCCGCCCTCCATGCGATCGGAGGGGCGGAGGAGACCTTTTTCCTCGTAGAAGCGCAGGGTGCGCTGAGTGACGCCCGTCCGCTCGGCGACCTCGCCGATCTGGTATCGGGCGGCGGCGCGCTCGTCTTCGTCGCGAGGCGTGTCCTCGGTTGGGGTTGCGGCTTCGACCACGATGCAATCGTAGAGAGACGGCAATCAGGGCGTCAAGGAACTTCGACCCTGACGTTGAGGTTAACGTTCGGATCGCGCGCGAGGATCGAATCCAGAATCTCTGGTGCTAGTCGTCCTCGTCGTCGTGGTCGTGGCCGGCGGACGGGGTCGGGAGCAGCGGCTGCACCTTGTCCTCTTCGCGCTGGCGAGGCGGGCGGACTTCGCGCGAGGCCTCCACGAGGGCGGCCGCGTCGCCCGCGGCGCCGGCACCGAGCAGGACGAGGACGGCACCGGCATCGCGCCAGACCTCCAGGACGGCGGCGTCGACGGCGCGCTCGCTGAGGATCGCGAGCGGCGCGCGCACCATCTCGGCGAGGTGACGGAGCTCGAGCTGGCCGGTGACGCTGAGCTCGCCGGAGGGCGCGCCGACGAGGACCGCGTCCAGGTCGAGCGGACCGAAGCGCCTCAGCTCGTCGTCGCTGCTGTCGCCGGGCGCGAGCAGCACGCCGCCGAGCCGCCGCTCGAGGAGCGCGGTGGCGGTGGTCTGCCCCGCGTCGAAGATGAGGAAGTCGGCGGAGGCGGAGGCGAGCGCCTCGGTGTCGTCGGCGGTGGCAGCATCGATGCGCATTCCGACGGGGGTGGTGCCGGCAGCCTCGACGACGGCGCCCAGGCCGTCGCGCGCGCCGGTGTAGACGAGGGCGCTGGCGCCGGCCTCGAGGGCGGCGTTGGCGGCATCGACGTCTGCGACCTCGACGCCGACGAGGATGGCGGCGTTGGGGGCGCTGTCCTTCGATGAGGCGACGGCGAAGCCGAGGGCGCGCGGGCGCTGCCGCGTTCGATCACGAATTCGATCGCGCAGCTTGCTCATGCGTCCTCGTTCGTTCGCTTGGAGTGTTGATCTGGAGCCGGCGGGGGGATTCGAACCCTCGGCCTGCTGTTTACGAAACAGCTGCTCTACCACTGAGCTACACCGGCTCGGGGCTCCGAGTATACGGAGCGGGGGGCGGGTCGCTCAATCGGAAGAACGGTGAGGATCGGGCTCGGCAGATCGAACCTGTTAGTCTCCCGTACCACGAACTAATCTCGGTATGCAGCACGGCCTTCGGCGGATGGGTGCATCGGCATGGTGAACGGTATCGACGGTGAACTTCGCCGGACGGGGAGCCTCGGGCCTGAGGAAGACGTCCCCTTCAAGGACGAAGGAGGCAAGGCGGGACCGGCCACGGACGAGGAACTTGAAGCGCAGTACGACGCGGGTGCGTTTCGAGTCGTCAGTCAGCTGCAGAACTATCCGATTCCAGCACTGATTCAGGCAATCGCGGAGAAGCAGTACCTGAACATCCATCCCGAGTACCAGCGTCGCCTCCGGTGGGACTCTGGACGGCAGTCGCGCCTGATCGAATCCCTCCTAATGAACGTCCCGGTCCCCCCCGTCTTTCTGTATGAGACGGACTTGGCTCGCTACGAAGTGGTCGATGGGCAGCAGCGACTCGCGACTATCGACGACTTCTTCGCAGGCCGGTTGCGCCTCCGCGGCCTACAGTATTGGACCGCCCTTGACGGACGGACATACCGGAACCTCCCCACACGTCTGCAGAGTGCGCTGACGCGGCGGTCAATCTCAGCTGTGGTACTGCTGGCTGAGAGCACGATTGACGCGGGAATCACCGAGAAGGACGTGCGTCGGATCGTGTTCGAGCGCCTCAACACCGGGGGGGTGCGGCTAAACGCGCAAGAGGTTCGGAACGCCGTTGACGCAGGGCCATTCAACGACCTCCTCCATGAGTTGGCGCGTTCGGCGGAGTTCACTCGCGCATGGGGCATCCCCGCGCACGGCAGACGCGATGAGAGCGATCCGACACCCAGCCTCGCTCGAAATCTGCTCTACCGGACGATGGGTGACTGCGAGCTTGTCCTTCGCTTCTTTGCTCTTCAAGACCTCGATGCAATGGCCAGCAGCCTAAAACGTACGTTGGACGACGAGATGAAGAATCGCGCGACGGACGATTCCACCCAACTGGAACATTGGGGTGCGGAGTTTCTAGCGTGCCTGAGGGTGGCAATCGATATATACGGGGATGAAGCATTCCGCTTGCAGCCCGTTCGAGGAAGGCTGTCGAAGCCTCTCTACGACGCGGTGATGCTGGGTCTCCGCGGGCACCTCGTCGTTGAATCGCCTCTGGCGGCGTCCCGACTGGTGGCAGCGAGAGATCGCATCCGTCAGGAAACTCGGGAACTCCTCGCAAATCCAAGCTCCCGCGAATACGGTCTCTTGGTCGGACGAGGGAATACAAAGGACTCGATCCGCGGGCGGATCGAGCTCATGCAGGGGCTCTTCGGCAGGGTCTTGCAGGGCTAGTCCATGGAGCACGCGCTTCGGGACTTTCAGCAGGAACTCGACGAAATCCGTAGCTACGTCGCTCTGGCGGAGGCGGTGGCGGATCTCCGCGCCTTCGCTCCTTCGAAGACGCTTGAGCGAACCCGCCTAGGAAAGTCCGCCGCCAGCATCCATGCGGGCGTCTTGATGGCAGTCCGGTGGGAAACGATCGCTCTGGACGGGGCGTTTCTGTTCCTTGCCGGTCTCTATGAAGAGACGTTTCGCGAGATTACGCGGCGTCTTGTGGGAGATGTCGAGCGCAGCGCGACGACGTACGGAGATCTCTCGGACAAGGTCCGGAAATCCAATGTGCTCGCTGTCGCTGAGTACCTTCGCCGGCCAGAAGACTCGCGTTACGGCCATCTGACAATGGACGCCATCGTGGGCGACCTCGCGGGCGTGCTGAGTGACGGGGCACCTGTCCGACTGTTCGGCGATGGCTTCGCGCATCACGATCGGAACTTGAGGCCAGGCGAAGTGAGCGAAATGCTCGGTCGCGTGGGGGTAGCGAGTCTGTGGCCTCAGGTGGCGAGCCAACCGGAACTCCAAGCACATTTCGAGGGGTCTGGAGCGGATCTCACGCAGCGGGCGGCATGGGAGAAGCTCAACGCGTTCATTGACACCCGGAACGCGATCGCACACAGCGCATCGACCGCTCTCACCGTGGGGGGGTCGGTGCTTCGAGACTACGCGGACTTCCTTGAAGCGCTACTGGTGAGCCTTGTCGCGGTTCTAAGGGCGTGGGCCAGCACACTGTAACTGCCAAAGTCCCAGCCGCAGGGCGCGAGGTCCATCGTACCTTAAAGCACGCGGGCCTGAATCAGCCGCGGATGAGCTTGAGGAGGGTGCGGGCGACGATGGCGGTGGCGGCGGAGGCGAACGCGATGCTCGCGAGGCGCAGGGCGGTCGTGTCGACGACGGGGTGGACCTGGACGCCGTCGGGGGCGACCTCGATGACGGCGATGCCGCGGAGGCGGGAGCCGCCGCCACCGCCTCCACCGGAGCCCGTCTCGTTGTTGGCGGCGGTGCCGCCGCCCCAGCCCATGCCGAAGCCGTAGATCACCTCGGCGACGGGGATGACGGTGCGGTCGCCGGCGGCGGCGGGTGCGCCGAAGCAGGCGGCGGCGGTGGCGTGCTCGGGCAGGTGGGCGAGCTCTCGGATCGGCTCGGGCGCATCCATCATCGGGCGCCTCCATTCCTCGATGGCTTCGATGGCTTCGATGTCTTCGATGCGTCGCGCGCGAGGCGCGAGGTTACGGCCGTGGCGACGATGCGGGTCGCGGCGGCGCCGGCCGTGAGCGCGGCGATGCGGCTGGCGGGCCAGAGCAGCGGGTCGGGCGGGATGGTCACCGGCACCTCGTAGGTGCGGCCAGGCTCCTCGACCTCGATGGAGGTCGGGCGGAGACGGGTGAGGGACCAGCGGAGGGCGGCGCGGTCGCCGACGGCGAGGCGCAGGGTGCGGCGCTGGGTGTGGCCGACGAGACGTCGACCATCGAACGTGCCGAGCTCGTGCGATTCGACCTCGGTGGTGACGAGGGCGCCGAGCGACGGCAACCGGGGCATTAGAGGTCCTTTTGCCGGAAGGTCCACATCGCGGCGAACAGGGCGAGCACCGACATCATCGGAAAGAGGAGCAGGACTCGGACGCTGTCCCAGGCGCCGGTGTCGCCTCGGAAGGTGTCGGGCAGGTCGTTGAGGACCGCCGTCGTCGAGAGCCAGGTGAGGCCGAGGAACTGCAGGATCACGCCCGAGGAGACGAGGGCCAGCAGCAGCACGAGGACGGCCATGAGGACGTTGCGCATCAACGTGGAGAGAGTGATGCCGAGGGCGGCGAGGAAGCCCAGCAACGACGCGACCATGAGGACACCCACGAGGGTGCCGCCGGCGCTGACGTCGTTCACGGCGTAGCGGGTGACGAGGTAGATGAGCGGGATAACGATGGCGAAGTAGAGGGCGAGGGTGACGCCGATGCGGGAGGCGATCTTTGCCCACAGGTATTCGGAGCGGGTCACGGACCTCGAGAGGATGGAGTCGGCGATGATGCCGCTCTCGCCGGAAACGGCGGCGGCGGTGATCACGGCGATGGCGACGCCGGACAGCGGGGCGAGCACGGCGCCGAGGTAGGCGCCGAGCGTCTCCGAGGCGAGTTCGTTCTCGCTGCTCGCGACGACGGTGAGGAAGAGCGCGGGGGCCACGAGCAGCACCACCCAGATCCTGACGAGCCAGGATCGGGCGAGCTGCCCGAGGTCATACCGCAGGATCGCCAGAAACGCCTGCATCAACGGTCTCCGATTCGCTCGGGGTCTCCGATTCGCCCGGTGCTTCCGGCGCATCGCCGGGCCGGAGCTCCTGTGTCGCGGCCCACGCGGCGGCGCGGAGGAAGCCGCGGGTGCGGTCCTCCTCGAGGCGGCGCAGGAAGGCTTCTTCGATCTCGTCGGCTCCGGTACGGATGTGCAGGAGCTCGACCCCGGTGCGGTCCACGAGGCCGAGGACACGCTGGACGTAGTTCGGAAGGGGCTCCGCGCCGAGGAAGGTGATGCGGAACTCGGAGCCGAGGCGCTCCCACGCGAGCGAGCCGATCTCGTCGAGGGTGTGCACCTGCTGCTCGAAGGCGGTGGTGTTGCCCTCGATCTCGACGGAGACGGTGCCGTGACGGGCGAGGCGCCGCATCTCGGTCATCGGGCCGGTGTAGATCATGCGGCCGGCGGAGATGATGCCGACGTCGGTACAGACGCGCTCGACGTCGCCGAGGATGTGCGTGGCGATGATGATCGTGCGGTCGCGGCCGGAGAGCTCGCGAATGAGCTCGATGGTCTGCTTGCGGCCAGAGGGGTCGAGGCCCGACGTGGGCTCGTCGAGGATGAGGAGCTCGGGGTCGTTCATGAGCGACGCGGCAATGCCGAGGCGCGTGAGCATGCCGGTGGAGAAGCCCTCGATGCGCTGGGAGGCGGCGCCGGTGAGGTCGACGGCCTGCAGGAGGCGGGCGAGCTGGACCTTCGCGCGGTCGGCGGGCAGGCCGGAGATGGCGCCCACGAACTCGAGGTACTGAATCGGCGTGAGGTTGCGCGGGAACTTCGGGTTGGTCGGGAGGAAGCCGATGCGGCGTCGAAGGTCGGCGCGCTCGGCGGACATGGGCTCGCCGAGGACGCTCGCGGTGCCGGCGGTGGCCTTCTGGAGGCCGAGGAGGATGCGGAACGTCGTGGACTTGCCGGCGCCGTTGGGCCCGACGAGGCCGAAGACCATGCCCTTCTCGACGTTGAGCGTCAGCGCGTTCAACGCGATATAGCGGTTGTCGTAGATCTTCGTCAGGTCGTTCGTCTCGACGACGAGCATGGAAGCGCCTCCCGGCATCCGTGCGCTCGGCGGACACGCGCCCGCCCGGCGTCGCGGACGGCGATTCTATCAATGGCCGGTCGCCGGACGATAGGGGCGAGCGCACACTGCAATCCACGTTCCACGGAGGCGCCCGGCGCCGGTCATGCGTAGAATCGGGTTCGTGAACGTCCTGTTGATCAGCGAGCATCCGGCCCACGTGGCCACCGTCGAGGCCGCGCTACGCCTCGACGGGCGCGTGGTGCGGGCGGAGCCGACGGTCGAGCGCGCGCTCGTGCTGGCGCGCGACTGGCGGCCGGTGCTGATCCTCGTGGACCTCGACATCGGGCTGACGGCCGGCGGGCTGGCCGCCTTCCTGCGTGATCCGTTCGTGCGGGACGGCGTCGGGGTGATCGCCCTGGCGCATCGGGACCAGCTCGCGCTGGTGGGGCCGGGTGTGGCGGTGGACGACGTGCTGGTCACGCCCATCGATGACGTCGAGCTGCGGCTGCGCGTGGGTCGTGCGCTGTACGACCGCAGCGGCGGGTCAGACGGATCGGTGCTGCGATTCGGGTCGCTCGTCATCGACCTCGAGCGGTACACGGTGACGGTGGACGACGAGGTGGTGGACCTCACGTACAAGGAGTACGAGCTGCTGCGGTTCCTGGCGTCGAACCCGGGCAAGCCGTTCACGCGCGAGGCGCTGCTCAACCGGGTGTGGGGCTACGACTACTACGGCGGCTCGCGCACGGTCGACGTCCACATTCGTCGCATCCGCTCGAAGATCGAGCGGCACGAGACGCACATCGACACCGTGCGGAACGTGGGCTATCGATTCATCGACCGCGCGCGACGGGGCGCCGCCGAGACCGTGGACTAGCGAGCGGCTAGTTCATGCTCCGGGGCAGCGATCGCGGGGCGTTCGGCTCGGCGAGCCGGTAGCCGACACGCTGGATCGTCGCGATGTGCTCCCCGGCGGTGCCGAGGCGGGAACGGAGCCTCGACACCAGGACGGCGAGTCGCCGCCGGGCATTGGCAGGGTGTTCGCGCCAGAGGGTGTCTGCCAGGCGGTCGTAGGAGACGACACCGCCGCGAGCGCGGCACATCTCGAAGAGCAGCTGGTACTCCATGTAGGTGAGGGCAACCGGCTGGTCGTCGACGAAGACCTCGTATTGCTCGGCATCGATGAGCAGGCGTCCGACGCGAACCGGCCACGTCTGAGGCGTGGGTTGCGCGTTCATCGTCGCTTGCTCCTTCCGAGGCGGTGACTGAGCGGTGGAGCGGGCGGGCCCCCACGGCCCGCCCGCTCGCTTGCCTATCGCTTGCCTACAGTGCGCCTTCGCCCGATTCGCCGGTTCGGATGCGCACGGCGCGGTCCACCGGGGAGACGAAGATCTTGCCGTCGCCGACCTCGCCGGTGCGGGCGGCCTCGACGATGCGGGTGATGACGTCGTCCACTTCCTCGTCGCGGACGACGAGCTCGATCTTGACCTTCGTCAGGTACTCGACGGCGAAGCTGCGGCCGCGCCACTGCTCGGTCACGCCGCGCTGGACGCCGTGCCCCCTCACCTCGGTCAGGGTCATGCCTGCGTGGGTGAGATCCTCGAGCGCTGCCTTGACGACGGACAGCTTCTCCGGACGGATGATTGCTTCGACTCGTTGCATCGGTATCCCTCCTCGTCCCGACTGGCTACGACTGCTCGCTGGCGGGGCGAGTCTGGGTCATGGGCTGGCTGCCGGGCATCGGTGCGGCGGCACCGCTGCCGGAGAGCGCGAGCCCGCCGTGGATGCCGAACGGGTCGCGACCGCCCGTGAACTCGGGGTAGGCCTCCATGCCGTGCTCGCCGACGTCCAGACCGCTCTCCTCCTCGGCAGCCGAGACTCGGAGGCCGACGGTCATCTTGATGACGGTGAAGATCAGACCGGCCGTGACGAGCGTCCAGGCGCCGACGGCGATGACGCCGAGTGCCTGGATGATGAGCATGTTGGCGCCGCCGCCGACGAGCAGGCCGTAGCTCGAGGTCTCAACGCCGTAGGCGTCGGCCATGAAGCCCTGGGTGGTGAAGAGGCCGACCGCGAGGGTGCCCCAGACGCCATTCATGAGGTGGACCGGCACCGCGCCGACCGGGTCGTCGATGTGCAGGCTGTCGAGCAGGTCGACACCGAAGACGATGATGACGCCGGCGACGAGGCCGATGACGATGGCCGCCCACGGCTCGACGGTGGCACAGCCGGCGGTGATGCCGACGAGGCCGCCGAGGACGCCGTTCAGGGTGAGGCTGAAGTCGGACTTGCCGGCCTTCATCCAGCTGATACCCATGGCAGCGACGCCACCGGCGCCTGCCGCGAGGGTGGTGGTGACGGCGACGCGCGCCGCGATGGCGGCAAACCCGCCGCTGAGGCCCAGCGTGGAGCCCGGGTTGAACCCGTACCAGCCGATCCAGAGGATGAGGACGCCGAGGAAGCCCAGCGGCATCGAGTGACCGGGGATCGGGCGCACGCTGCCGTCAGCGGCGTACTTGCCAATGCGGGGACCGACCATGATGGCGCCGACGAGCGCCGCCCAGCCGCCGACCGAGTGGACGACCGTGGAGCCGGCGAAGTCGACGAAGCCGTTGTCGCCAATGGGGTCGTCGGTGAAGGCCGTCAGCCAGCCAGCACCGTCCCAGACCCAGTGCGTGACGATTGGGTAGACGACACCGGTGATCGCGACGGTGTAGATGAGGTAGGCGCCGAATTTGGTGCGCTCGGCCATGGCGCCGGACACGATCGTGGCCGCGGTGGCCGCGAAGGCGAACTGGAAGAACCAGCTCGGGTAGTCCGTGAAGTTGGTGAGGAAGAAGTTCCCGTTACCGAAGAACCCGCCCGCACCGTCGCCGCTCACGCCGTACGCGAGTGCCCAGCCGAACGCGAAGTAGATGAGAGATCCCAGGAGGACGTCCAGGGAGTTCTTCATCAGGATGTTGACGACGTTCTTCGAGCGAACGAAGCCCGACTCGACGAGGCCGAATCCGGCCTGCATGAGCATGACGAGCGTGGCGGCGATGAGCAGCCACGCCGTATCGATGGCGGTGGCGAGGTCGGCGATCGACTCCTCCACCTCCTGAGCGCCTACCATGGCAGTACTGCCTAGCAGCGCCACGGCAAATCCGGCGCTGACGCCCCCCAGCGCCAGCAACATTCGACGTCGCACTTTCGTACCCTCCTTCAACAGGCTTGTTGCGGGGCAGGCTACGGAGGCGCGGTTTCGTTGCCGTGTCCTCTCCGTGAAGGTCTTGTGTCCGTAATCTTGCTCGGGTGTTTCGTCGAGGTTTCCCGGTAGTTGCGGGACAGCGGCGGTCGAGCGTGGCGTGTGATATGAAGACGAGCGCCCGCGGCGAAACATGTCCGTAACCAACGGGTAACCCGACCGAAACGGGCCGCCGGTAGCGTTGCCGGCGATCAGGGCGCGTGCCCGCATGCCATAAGGGGCGGCACGCGCGATGCAGTACCAGGTGCGGGGGCCGAGATCACGGCGGCCCGATGAGAGGGGAAAGTCGTGACGCTCCAGGAGTTGCTGACGCTGGCGCAGTCGAACGGGATTCGCCGGATCGACTTGAAGCTGACGGACCTGCCCGGCCGGTGGCAGCATTTCACCATCCCGGTGAGCCGCCTGACGGAGGGACTGGTCCGAGACGGCAACGGCTTCGACGGGTCCAGCCTCCGCGGCTTCCAGCAGATCCAGGAATCGGACATGCTGGCGATGCTGGACATCGACACGGCGGTGATCGACCCGATCCCGGGCGCACCGACGATCAGCATCATCTGCAACGTGGAGGACCCGCTCAGCCGACAGCGCTACTCGCGCGACCCGCGCAACGTCGCGCGGAAGGCGGAGGAGTACCTCAAGACCACGGGCATCGCCGACACGGCGTACTTCGGGCCCGAGCTCGAGTTCTTCATCTTCGACGACGTGCGCTACCAGCAGGGTCAGCACACGGCGTTCTACTACGTCGACTCGGTGGAGGCGGCGTGGAACTCGGGTGCGGACGAGGGTCCGAACCTGGGCCACAAGATCCCGGGCAAGGAGGGCTACTCGCCCGTGCCGCCGTACGACACGACGGCGGACCTGCGCTGGACGATCGTCGAGACGATGAACCAGGTGGGCATCGAGACGTTCGTCGACCACCATGAGGTGGCGACCGGCGGTCAGCAGGAGATCGGCATCACGCACGACACGCTGACGAAGCAGGCCGACCGGGCGATGTGGTACAAGTACATCGTTCGTAATGTGACGCGGCAGCACGGCGCCGTGGCGACCTTCATGCCGAAGCCGATCTACGGCGACAACGGCTCCGGCATGCACACGCACCAGTCCCTCTGGAAGGACGGCCAGCCGCTCTTCTACGACAGCAACGGCTACGCGGGGCTGTCGCAGATCGCGCGCTGGTACGTGGGCGGCCTGCTGAAGCACGCGCCCACGGTGCTGTCGTTCGCGGCGCCCTCGACGAACTCCTACAAGCGGCTGGTGCCGGGCTACGAGGCGCCGGTGAACTTGGCGTATTCGGCGCGAAACCGCTCGGCGGCCGTGCGCATCCCGACGTACGAGACTTCGCCGAACGCGAAGCGCATCGAGTTCCGCCCGCCGGACGCGACGAGCAACCCGTACCTGGCGTTCTCCGCGATGCTCATGGCGGGCATCGACGGCATCCAGCAGCAGATCGACCCGGGCGACCCGCTGGACCGCAACATCTACGAGCTGAGCGCGGAGGAGGCGGCCGGCGTGCCGACGGTGCCGGGCTCGCTCGATGCGGCGCTCGACGCGCTGGAGGCGGACCACGACTTCCTGCTGCAGGGCGGCGTGTTCACGCAGGACCTGCTGGACGCGTGGCTGGACATCAAGCGCGAGGAGGCGGCGCAGCTCCGCCTGCGGCCGACGCCGTACGAGTACGAGATGTACTTCAGCGGCTAGTTCGCAGACTCGGTTCGAACGAAGGAAGAGCCCCGGCGACGCCGGGGCTCTTCTGTGTCTGCCGTCGCCGCCTCGAAAACCTCACGTTCTCCTCATCTTGTGACGCAACATGCGTCATAGCCTCCGGCTGTCCATGGTGAGACAGCAGTGCAGGAGGTATCGAGACGTGCTGGTGCAGGTGGTGATGTTCAATCTGAAGGACTTCAGCGACGCTGATTTCCGGGCGACGTGCGAGCGCGACCTGGCACAGCCCGTGGCCGCCATGCCCGGACTGGTGAGCAAGACGTGGCTGGCGAACACGGACGCGAACACGTACTCGGGGATCTACGTGTGGCAAGATGCGGCTGCGATGGCGGCTTACACGCAGACGGACTTCTTCCAGGCGTTCGCGAACGACCCTCGGATCGTGAACGTCTCGTCCCACTCCTTCGAGGTCATGGAGGCACCGTCCCGCGTGACGAACGGCCTCGCGCTCGTGGCGGCCTAGGAGGCAACGATGGCGACGCTCAGCGACCAGCTCACCGATGTCCGTCGGCGGATGCGGGGGCGCGAGCAGGTGGTCGCTGAGCTCGTCGCCGGCGCGCGCGCGGCGATGCCTATCGTCACGTTCCTCACGGGCATCCCCGGCATCGGGAAGAGCACGGTCCTCGGGTTGGTGGCCGAAAGCGCGCGGGCCGAGGGAGTCAGCGTCATCGAGCTCGACTGCGGGGCGATCGAGCCGACGGACGTCGGCGTCTTCGATGCGGTCGGACGTGCGCTGGGGGCTCGACCGACCTCGCTCGCGGAGGTCTCGGCGGCGCTGGATTCGGCCGGCAGTCCGCTGCTCGTGCTCCTCGACAGCTACGAGCGCTGGCGGCTCATCGATACGTGGGTGAGGCGGGAGCTGGTGCCCGCCCTGCCAGCGCAGGCCCGTGTCATCGTCGCCAGCCGCTACGCGCCGCCGGGACCGTGGCGCTACGAGCCGACGTGGCTCCGCGCCTGCCGCGTGGTGGAACTGGGGCCGCTCGCGAGCGATGAGGCGATCGCGTTCCTCGAGGCGGAGGGGGTGGCACCGGAGGCGGCGTTGCGTATCAACGCGATCGTGCGCGGGCACCCGCTGGCCCTCGCGCTAGCGGTCGGGGCGCTGCGGGATCGCAGCGATGCGACCACCGAGGCGGCGGCCTCGGAGGCAGTGACGCAGGCGTTGGCGGACATCTTCGTCGGAGCGGTGCGCGACGCCGAACTGCGAGAGGCCCTGGAGGCGGCGTCAGTCACGAGACGCACGACGCTGCCGCTGCTGGAGGCGCAGCTGGGAGAGCCCGAGGCGGCGCGCGACGCGTATGGGCGGCTGGCTCGGCTGCCATTCGTGCGTGAGAACTGGGATGGACTCGCCGTTCACGAGGCCGTGAAGCAGGCAGGCTCCTCGAGGCTGCGAGCCTCGAACCCCGGACGGCACCGGGAGCTGCGGCGCGCGGCGTGGCGGCACCTCAAGCGTGAGACGCGCGGCGTGGGCGAGACGGAGCTGTGGCGGTACACGGCGGACATCCTGTACCTGCTCGAGAACCCGGCACTGCGCTCCGGCTTCTTCCCAACCTCGGCAGAGTCGGTCGTGCTCGAGCCGGCCGAGGCCTCGGACCTCCCGGCGCTGCGCGCGATCTCGGATGCGCAGGACGGCCCGGAGGGGACCGCGATCCTCGATGCCTGGTTCGAGCTGTGTCCGCAGGGCGTGCGCGTGCTGCGGGACCGCGAGGGGGCAATCGTTGGTTTTCGCCTTTCGGGGATGGTCCAGGAGATCGACGAGCGGCTGGATGCCTTCGATCCGCTCCTCGCAGCGTGCCGGCGCGACGTGGCGCAGTCTGACGAGCCGGAGCTCCTTGCCTACTTCCTCCGTCGGTGGCTCGACCATCGACTGGGTGAGGATCCCAGCGACGTGCAGGCGCTGTGCTGGATCGAGTGCAAGAGCACGTACCTGAAGTACCGACCGAACCTCGGTCGTGTGTACCTCGGAATGGAGAACGTCGAGCAGTACCAGGACGTGCTGCGCGTGTTCGGGTTCTCTGAAGTGGCGCATGCGGAAGCCACGATTGGGAAGAAGTGCGTTCGGCTGGTGGGACAGCGGATGGGGGAGGAATCCGTCGACGGCTGGCTCGCACGCATCGTGGCGGTCGAGCTGGGGCTCGATCCGGCGGGACTCCTCGATGAGGCTTCGCGGGAGCTGACGGTCGGGGGGCGCCAGATCTCGCTGACGCCGCTCGAGTTCGAACTCATGCGCGTCCTCGCGGAATGCCGAGGGCAGGCGGTGAGCCACGCGGACCTCGTGGAGCGCGTCTGGGGCTATCGGTACACGGGGGCGAGCAACGTCGATGCCGTCGTGGTTCGGGGGCTGCGCGCGAAGCTGGGGGAGCAGGCCTCGCTGATCGAGACGGTTCGAGGGGTCGGATACCGGCTTCGCGCAGACTAGGTTCGGGGTTCCAAGAAACATCTCCGTAACCGGTCGCGGCTACTATTGGCGGCATGAATGGACCGAGCGACCTCCCCAGCGACCTCGAGACGCAGCAGCGGCATGTGATTCAGTCGTGCCGCGACCTGGATGTGAAGTTCATCCGGCTGTGGTTCACGGACATCCTGGGGCTGCTGAAGTCGGTGGCGATCACCGTCGAGGAGCTCGATCACGCGTTCGCGGACGGGGTGGCGTTCGACGGGGCCTCGATCCAGGGGTTCGCGCGTCGGGACGAGACCGACATGGTCGCGGTGCCCGACCCCTCGACGTTCCAACTGCTGCCGTGGCGCCCTCGTGAGCAGGCCGTCGCGCGCATGTTCTGCGACGTCCGCCTGCCCTCGGGCGAGCCGTTCGATGGGGATCCGCGGCACGTCCTGAAGCGCACGCTGGAGCAGGCGGCGCAGCGCGGCTACACGTACTACGTCTCGCCGGAGATCGAGTACTTCTACTTCCGTGACCAGCACGGCACGCAGCCCCTCGATGAGGGTGGGTACTTCGACCTGACGCCACTCGACGGCGGGACCGATCTGCGTCGCGAGACGGTGCTGATGCTGGAGCAGATGGGGATCCCGGTGGCGCTAAGCCACCACGAGGCGGCGCCCAGCCAGCACGAGATCGACCTGCGCTACACGGACGCGCTGGCGATGGCCGATTCGATCATGACGTACCGGCTGGTGGTGAAGGAGGTCGCGCTGCGCCACGGCGTGTACGCGACGTTCATGCCGAAGCCGCGGACGGAGGTCAACGGCTCCGCGATGCACCTCCAGATCTCGCTGTTCCGCGGCGAGACGAATGGGTTCTACGACGCGGACGACGCGCTGCGGATCTCGAGCGACGCGCGGCGGTTCATGGCGGGCCTGCTGCGGCACGCGCCCGAGATGATGCTGGTGACGAACCAGTGGGCGAACTCGTACAAGCGGATCGTGCCGGGGTTCGAGGCGCCGACGCACGTGACGTGGTCGCCTCGCAACCACAGCGACCTGCTGCGGGTGCCGGAGCACCGGCCCGGGCAGGAGGGCTCGACGCGCATCGAGTACCGCGTGCCGGACGCGGCGGCGAACCCGTACCTGCTCTTCGCGGCCGTGATGTCCTCGGGACTGGCGGGCATCGACCAGGGGTACGACCTGCCGGCACCGGTGGAACGGGACGTCCGAGAGCTGGAGCCGGCCGAGCTCGAGCGCCGCGGGGTGGCGCGGCTGCCGAACTCCCTCGGCGAGGCGATCGAGCACTTCGAGGGCTCGTCGCTGATGCAGGAGGCGCTCGGCGGCTACATGCACGCCTCGCTGCTGCGCAACAAGCGCGACGAGTGGGACGCGTATCGCCGCCAGGTGAGCGACTACGAGGTCCAGCGCTACCTCGGGACGCTGTAGCGGTCCTCGGTCGCGCGCCCTCGAACGGGCGCCTGCCTCACGTTCCTCCTCGAGCCTTGCACGAGGCGCCCTCGAATCTGTGAATCACGGCTGCGCGGTGGGCGCGGCAGGGTGCGTGCGCTATAGTGCCGCGCGGCAGGCCGGAGTTCGGCGCATGCGCGCCGGCTCTTGATATCAGCCGTGGACACGCAGAATGAGGGGGTACGCTTGGCTGAAATGTTCCAGCTCACGGACGACTTGAAGGCCGCCATCGGCAAGTCCGGAGAGCCACGCCAGACCGAGATCACGACCGAGGGCATTCGCCTCTTCTGCCGCGCCGTCGGCTACACGAACCCCCTGTACTTCGACGAGGAGTACGCGAAGTCGAAGGGCCACCCGGCGCTGGTGGCGCCTCCGGGCTACCTGGGCACGGCGATCTGGGACCCGCGCGCGCCGCAGGGCATGGGTGCGCGGCTCTTCGAGTCGCCCTTCAAGCGCAACCTGAACGGCGGCACCGAGGTGGAGCCGATCGCGCACATCTACGCCGGCGACATCCTGACCGCCGTCTCGAGCGTCGCGAACCTGGAGGGCACGGGCGGGCGCCTGGGTCCGATGCTCATCGCCACGACGGAGACGGTCTACACCAACCAGAAGGGCGAGGTGGTCGCGAAGACTCGCGGCACCGGCATCTCCTACTAGCGCGGCCAGGGAGGATCAGCGATGGCACAGAACTACTGGGACGACATCGACGTCGGGCACGAGTTCTCCTTCACGGAGGAGACGACCTCGCAGAAGCTGGTGATCTGGGCGGCCGCTTCGCGCGACTTCTACCAGATTCACTACGACGACAACTTCGCCAAGAACAACAACCTGCCGGACATCATCGTCCACGGCGCCCTGAAGGGGATGTGGGTCGGCCGCCTCCTCGACGAGTTCGCCGGCGAGGACGGCTGGATCAAGAACTGGGCGGTGTCGTACCGGGGCATGGACCCGGCGCGGCAGGACGTCAAGGTGTGGGGCCGCGTGACGAAGAAGTACGAGGAGGGCGGCGAGGCGCTGCTGGACCTCGACGTCGGGGTGGCGCAGCCGGATGGGACGCAGACGACGCCGGGCACGGCGACGGTGCGACTGCCGAAGAAGTAGCCACCTCGAGGCTTCGACCTCGGGAGTGAGTTCAGGGGACCCGGCCGCGAGGCCGGGTCCTTCTTTGTGTCTCGATCGTGGGGCGCGCGGCAGCGGAGGTGAGGTGCGCGCCGAGGCGCCCACGGGCTGTCCCCCTTCGGGGGGTGGCCCGCCCGCCCACCCTTCGATCCCTGGGGGCTTCGCCCCCAGACCCCCGACCTCGAGGGGCACTCGTGTCGATTCGAACTGCCCTCGACGGGCGCTCGGGGGAGAACGAACGACCCGGCCGCGGGGCCGGGTCGTCTCGTTGTCACCTCGCGGGAGGCGGGTTAGGAGAAGAGGACTCGGGTGGCGCGGTCGGCCGCCTCGAAGACGGGGCCGAAGTAGACGCCGACGACGACGATGGCGGCGCTCAGGATGCCGGTGACGCCGTAGCCGGCGGGCGAGAGCCGCCACCTGGAGGCGTCGCCCGTGGGCTCGTAGAGGTACATCTGCCGGATGACCTGCAGGTAGTAGTAGAGCGAGACGGTGCTCATGATGACCGCCACCGCGGCGAGCCAGAGGTAGCCCTCGGAAGCCACCGACTGGAACAGGATGAACTTGGTGGCGAAGCCGGCGAGCAGCGGCATGCCGCTCAGCGAGAAGAGGCCGACGGTGATGACAAGCGCGAGGTAGGGCTGGGTCTCCGCCAGGCCTCGGAACTGGGCAATCTCCTCGTGACCCGTGCGGTTGTGGAAGGCGATGATGGCCGAGAAGACGGCGAGGTTGGTGATGAGGTAGCCGGCGAGGTGGAGCAGGAGGGCCGAGCTGGCGTCGCTCGAGAGCGCCACGAAGGCCATGAGCATGAAGCCGACCTGGCCGATGGAGGAGTAGGCGAGCAGACGCTTGATGTTCGTCTGCTGCAGCGCGACCAGGTTCCCCACGACCATCGTCGCGACCGACATCGTGGCGAGCATCCAGCGCCAGTCATCGATGAGCGGAAGCAGCGGGCCGGAGAAGACCCGGAGCAGGAGGCCGAAGGTCGCGGCCTTCGAGGTGGCGGAGAGGTAGGCGGTGACGGGGAGCGGTGCGCCCTCGTAGGCGTCCGGCGTCCACATGTGGAAGGGGACGGCCGAGGCCTTGAAGCCGAGGCCACCGACGATGAGGGCGAGGCCGATGAGGACGGCGAGCTCGAAGTCCTCGATGCCGCCCGAGAAGGACGAAGCGATCTCGGAGTAGGTGGTGGAGCCGGCGGTGCCGTAGATGAGGCTGAGGCCGTAGAGGAGCATCGCGGAGGCGACGCCGCCGAGGAGCACGTACTTCAGGCCGGCCTCGCCAGAGCGGATGTCCGACTTCGCGAGGGAGACCGCGACGTAGAGGGAGAACGAGAGCAGCTCGATGGAGAGGTATGCCGTGAGCAGCTCCTGGGCCGACGTCATGAAGATGCCGCCGACGGTGGAGAGTAGCAGGAGCGAGTAGAACTCGCCGACGTTGCGGATGTGGCGCTCGACGAACTCGTAGGAGCCGATGATGACGACGATGAGGACGCCGGTCAGGAGGATGCGGAAGAAGGCGGTGAAGTTGTCGATGGCGATGAGGCCGCCGAAGTTCTTCGACTCATCGATGTAGAAGAGGCTGGCGATGAGCGCGCCGAGCGCGCCGAGGACCGCGAGGCCGGCGAGCGCCGTAGGCGTCACCTTCAGCTCTCGACGGAAGGCATCGGCGAGGGTCACGCCGACGGCGGTGAGCCCGAGGATGATCTCGGGGATCAGCAGGCTGTAGTCGAGGTCCACTACGACACCCCCGGGATCGAGTTCGCGATGGTGGTGGAGATGCGGTCCACCCAGGGGGCGGGCCAGATGCCGAGCCAGAGGATGGATGCGGCCAGGACGGTCGCGCCTGCGCGCTCGGCGTAGGTGATCTCCTTGAGGTCGCTCCAGCGGGTGTTCATCTCACCGAAGAAGACCTGAGCGAACATGCGGAGCAGGTAGGTCGCCGTGATGGCGGCGGTCAGGACGGCGAGGGCGCCGACGACCGGGTAGGCGCGGAAGGCGCCGATGAAGATGTGGACCTCGGCGACGAATCCGGACATGCCGGGCAGGCCCAGCGAGGCCATACCGCCGATGACGAAGAAGACGGTCCAGATCGGCATCTGTCGCGCCATGCCGGAGAAGTTCGGGATGTCGCGGTTGTGGGCCTGGTCGTACATGCCTCCGATGAGGAGGAAGAAGAGGGCCGTCATGACGCCGTGGGCGAACATCTGGAGGACGGCGCCGCTCATGCCGATGACGTTGAGGGTGCCGAGGCCCATGAACACGTAGCCCATGTGGGAGACGGAGGAGTAGCCGGACATCAGCTTGAGGTCCGTCTGGCGCATGGCGGAGATGGCGCCGTAGAGGGCGGCGGTGATGCCGATGACGATGAGGCCGGGGGCCCAGAACTCGGCGCCCTCCGGGAGGAGCTGGAAGCCGAGGCGGATGATGCCGAAGGCGCCGAGCTTCATCAGGACGCCTGCGTGGACCATCGAGACGGCGGTCGGAGCGGCGGCGTGGCCGTCCGGTGACCACGAGTGGAACGGGAACATGCCGCCCAGCGTGCCGCAGCCGAAGGCGATGAGGGGGAAGAGCAGGAGCTGCGTATCCCTCGGGATGCCGGGGCCGGCGTTGAAGAGCACCTGCAGGTCGAAGGTATCCGTGCCGGTGGCGCTGATGATGCCGAAGATGGCGGTGAAGATCATGATGGAGGCGCCGACGAGCATCATCATCAGCTTCATCGCGCCGTACTCCTTGCGGGTGGAGCCCCACACCGCGATCAGGAGGTACATGGGCAGGACGGCGGTCTCGTAGAGGAGGAACCAGAAGAAGAGGTCGAGCATGATGAAGGTGCCGAAGACACCGGCGAGCAGGACGTAGAAGAGGATGAAGAAGTCCTTGAGGCGGTGCTGGATCTTCCAGGAGACCCAGGTGCCGGCCATGCCGATGATGCCGGTGAGGAGGACCATCGAGGCGGCCATGCCGTCCATGCCGACCTTGATCTGGATGCCGTGCTCGCCGAGGAAGCCGACGTTCTCGATCCAGTCCCAGGCCTGGACGCCCTGGAACTGGGCGCCCTCGAAGTCGAAGCGGACGAAGAGGTACACGGAGGCGACGAAGAGGGCGAAGCTCGAGAGGCCGGTGAGGCCGACGATGGCGGAGCGCTCGCGAGACGGGATGAGCATGAGCAGCGCTGCCGTCCCCAATGGGACGAGGAACAGCGCCAGCAGCAAGTAGCCGTCGGAGTCGGACATCAGGGCTCCCGTCCCGTCGTCATCGGCGACGCATCGTCATCGGATGGCGTCGCGTCGTCATCGGCGCCGCGCTACGAGACCGAGCTCGCGGCAATCACGGCGAACACGAGCACGCCGAGCGCCATGCCCAGCGCGTAGTTCGGAATGCGGCCCGTCTGGAGGAACTTCAGGCGGAAGCCGAACCAGTTGATGGTCTGCGCGCCGCCGTCGACGCCGGACTCGTTCACCACGGACTTGTCGAAGCGTGAGACCACGGACGCGAGGCCGAGGAACACGCGGTCGATGATGGCCTGGTAGAGGTCATCCATGTAGTAGCGGTTGGCGAGCAGCGCGTGGAGCTCTGGGGCCCACTCGCGGGCGCGCACGGCTCGGACGGCGGAGCCGCCCCAGTACGCGACGCCGATGCCGACGCCGAGGAGCGCCGTGATCGTCGCGGGCCACGCGACGTCCGGGTGGAACTCGAACTCGTGCGGCGCGTGGGTCACGACCACCTGGCCGATGCCGCCGGCGAAGCCGAGCGCCTCGCCCACGCCATCGAAGGCGACGAAGCCGGCGATGAGGGCAAGGGAGGCGAGGGTCACGAGGGGCAGCAGCATGAGCGGCGGCGACTCGTGAGCGTGGTCGAAGGCGTGCTGGTCGCGCGGCTTGCCGAAGAAGGTCAGCAGGATGACGCGCGTCGTGTAGATGGCGGTGAGCATCGCGGCCGTGGCGAGGACGACGTAGACGAACATCGAGCCCTCTTCGCGGGCCTCGAGGAGGATCTCGTCCTTCGACCAGAAGCCGGCGAGCGGAATGATGCCGGCGAGCGCGAGGCCGCCGATGGTGAACGTGAGGGTGGTGATGGGCATCTTGCGGCGGAGACCGCCGAGGTACTCGACCTCCTGGCGCTCGGTGGCGTGGATGACGGAGCCGGAGCCAAGGAAGAGGAGCGACTTGAAGAAGGCGTGCGTCAGCAGGTGGAACATCGCGGCGGTGACCGAGCCGACGCCCAGTGCGACGAACATGAAGCCCAGCTGCGAGACGGTCGAGTAGGCGAGCACGCGCTTGATGTCGTTGGCCACGAGCCCCATCGACGCGGCGAAGATGGCGGTGAAGAGGCCGATGTAGAGGACCACGTCGCGGGCGATGAGGACCTCGTCGTAGACGGGCATCATGCGGGCGACGAGGTAGACGCCAGCGACGACCATCGTGGCGGCGTGGATGAGGGCGCTGACGGGCGTCGGGCCCTCCATGGCGTCGGGCAGCCAGACGTGGAGCGGGAACTGGGCGGACTTGCCGGCGGCGCCAGCGAAGAGGAAGAGCATGGTGACGGTGAGGTAGGTCTCGCCGAAGCCGCCCTCCTCGGCGAACTCGATGATCTCCTGAATGTTGAAGGTGCCGGAGGCGCGCCACAACAGAATGATGCCGATCAGGAGACCGACGTCTCCGATGCGGGTGGTGATGAAGGCCTTCTTCGCGGCCTCGGCGGCCGACTGGCGCTCCCAGTAGAAGCCGATGAGCAGGTACGAGGTCAGGCCGACGCCCTCCCAGGCGAAGTACAGGAAGATCAGGCTGTTCGTGGTGACCAGCAGGAGCATGGCGGCGGCGAAGAGGGAGAGGACAGCGAAGTACCAGCCGTAGCGCTCCTCGCCGTGCATGTAGCCGATGGAGAAGACGAAGACCATCAGCGCGACGAACGACACCACGATGACCATGACGGCGGTGATGCCATCGAAGAGGGTGGCGAACTTGATGAGGAGGGTGCCGTTGCCGATGTCGATCCAGGTGAAGGAGTAGGTGTTCTCGCCGAGGGCGGGGGAGAAGACGCCGTCGACGAAGGAACCCTGGAAGTCGATGACGGCGAGGAGGGCGAGGACGACGACGGTGGCCATGCCGAGGACGGCGATGAAGTCGCCGCGGCGCGGGATGACGCGATTGAAGAGCGCGAGGACCACGAACACCCCCGCGGGGATGGCCGGCAACAGCCACACCTGCTCCATGCCCATGGAGGTTCCTACCTTCTCGGCGCGAGGCCGCGAGTGATCGCGACCGGGGTTACCACTTGAGGCTGCTCGCCTCGTCGACCATCGCCGTGCGGCGCTCGCGGAAGACCCGCAGCACGATGCCGAGCGCGAGCCCGACCTCGGCGGCGGCGATGGCGATGATGAAGAGGGTGAAGATCAGGCCGGTGAACCGCTCGGGGTCCAGGTAGGCGGCGAAGGCCACCATGTTGATCGACACCGCGGCGAGCATGAGCTCGACCGACATCAGGATGAGGATCGCGCTGCGGCGGGCGAGGACGCCATAGAAGCCGAGGGCGAAGAGGATCGCGGAGAGGAGCAGGAAGTTCTCGAGGGGGATCACGAAGCGGCCTCCTCGGTCTCCGGCTCGGGAGCGTCGGGGCGGGCGAGCAGGAGCGCGCCGGAGAGCGCGACGTCGAGCAGCACGCCGACGATGATGAAGGGCAGGACGTAGCCATCGAAGAGGCGGGTGCCGAAGGCCTGGAGGCTCACGGCCGTGGCCTCGGCGTCGCCCCATGAGGCATCGAGCAGGCCTGCGGCGAAGATGACGCCGAGCAGGATGGCGACGCCGGCGGCGAAGGGCTTCTGTGAGCCATCGGAGACGATGGGGTCGTCAGCGGCGTTGGTCATCATGAGACCGAAGACCAGGAGGATGGTGACGCCGCCGCCGTAGACGAGGATCTGGGCCAGCGCGAGGAACTCCTGGCCGAGGAGCAGGTAGATCGCGGAGATCCCGAGCAGGGTAAGCACGAGCGAGAGCGCGGCGTGCACGATGTTCGGGAGGAGCACGGCGCCGAGGGCGCCCGCGACGATCAGGGTGAAGGCGAGCCAGAAGACGAGCTCGGGGGCGCTGATCTGGTCGACGATCAGCAGCACGACGAGCGCGATCAGGATCGGCGTGAACGCCAGGGCCGCGATCGTGCCACCGAGCAAGATGACGCGGTCGAGCTGCGACGGGAGCGGAAGACGGTCGAGCATCGAGGCCCTTTCAGGCCGAACCGGCACGCCTAGGGCGCGACCCACTCGTTGATCTGCTTCTCGCGACTCTGCGAGACGAGCTGCTGAAGGTCCATCACGAGGTCGAGGCGGTTGTACGCCGAGGTCTCGTGACCCTGCCAGGTGTTGTTCATCGCGATCGCGGTGAAGTTGCACACCTCGACGCAGATGTTGCAGCGCATGCAGCGGCCGTAGTCGATCCAGAACTTGTCGATGATCTTGCGGCGCGAGGAGTTGCCACCGTTGGAGGAGTGGTTCGGGTTGTCCTTCATGAGGACGGTCATGCACTCCACGGGGCAGGCGCGCTCGCAGGCGTGACAGCCGGTGCAGAACGGCTCATCGATGTCGTGGTCCCAGAGCAGGAGGGGGAACGCGCGGTCGCGCTCGGGGAGCGGCTTGTGCACGTCCGGGTACTCGCGCGTGACGGGCTTCCGCATGAAGGCGGAGGCGGTCACGCTCAGGCTCTTCAGGATGCCTTTCATGAGGCTGCCTCACTAGCTGCCGCCGGCATCGCCGCGGGGCGAGGCCGGGGCCGTCGTACCGCCCGGTCGATTACCCAGGCGAGGAAGGCGACGCCGGCGAGCCCCTGCACGAGCAGGAAGCCGTAGCGCGCCCAGTTGTCGAGGTCGTAGACGAGCACCAGGCCGTTGAGCATGACCTGGGCGAAGGAGAGCGGGAGGAGGACCTTCCAGGAGAAGGCCATCAGCTGGTCGACGCGGAGGCGGGGGAGCGTGGAGCGCACCCAGAAGACCGAGAAGATCAGTAGCCCGCTCTTCACGGCGGTCAGCGCCACCTGCATCGGGAAGCCCCACTCCTCGCCGAGGGGCCAGGCGGGACCGCCGAGGAAGACCGCGGCGCCGACGAGGGACATGATCCAGAGGGCCGCGTACTCCGCGAGGAAGAACATCGACCAGCGGATGCCGGAGTACTCGATGTGGGGGCCACCGGCGGTCTCGGACTCGCCGACGGCGATGTCGAAGGGGGTGCGGTTCAGCTCGGCGAGCATGCCGATGTAGAAGATGACGAAGCCGAGGGGCTGCCACACGATGAACGGGACGCGGCCCTGGGCCTCGGAAATCACGGTCAGGTTGAAGGAGTTCGCCAGCATCGCGGCCGCGAGGAGCGCGACCACCAATGGGATCTCGTAGGAGATGGCCTGGGCAGCGGAGCGGAGTCCACCGAGCATCGCGTAGCGGTTGTCGGAGCCCCAGCCGGCCATGACCATGCCGAGCACGTTCACGGACGAGGTCGCCAGCAGGTAGAGCAGGCCGAGCTCGAGGGCTCGAATCTCCCAGCCGAGGGCGAAGGGGACGACGACGAAGCCGAGGAAGACGGGGATGAAGACGAAGTAGGGAGCCAGCTCGAAGACCCACGGGTCGGCGCGCTCGGGGCGCACATCCTCCTTGCCGACGAGCTTCAGGGCGTCGGCAAGGGACTGGAGGAGGCCGGCGGGGCCGGTGCGGGTGGGGCCGAGGCGCATCTGGAAGCGGGCGATGACCTTCCGCTCGAGGTAGATGAGGCCCATCACGACCACGGTCATGAGCAGCACGACGATGTTGACGCGGATGAACGCGTCCAGCCAGACGTTGATGCTGCCGCCGAAGAGGTCGTGGTTCATCGGTCGACCTCACTCAGCACGATGTCGATGGAGCCGAGGATGATGACGGCGTCGGCGACGTAGTGGCCGATGGTCATGTCGCGGAGCGCCTGCAGGTTCGAGAAGCATGCCGAGCGGACCTTCAGGCGCCACGGGCGGTTGCCGCCGTTGCTGACCATGTAGACGCCGTACTCGCCTCGCGGGGCCTCCGTGCGGATGTAGACCTCGCCCGGGGGCGTGCGGAGCATGCGCGGCATGCGCTCGGGGAGGATGGGACCATCCTCGAGACGCTCGAGGCACTGCTCGATGATGCGGATGGACTGGCGCATCTCCTGGACGCGGCAGTAGTAGCGGTCGAAGACATCGCCCTCGGTGCCGGTGATGACATCGAAGTCGATCTCGGAGTACTTGAGGTAGGGCTCGTCGCGACGGATGTCGAGCGGGACGCCCGAGGCGCGCAGGGAAGGGCCGCTCATGCCCCAGTCGATGGCGTCCGCGGCGGCAATCGCGCCGACGCCCTTCGTGCGGGCGAGGAAGATCTCGTTCTCGGTGAGCAGGCCGTCCATGTCGGAAATGCCCTGGCGGACGGACTTCAGGACCTCGTGGACGCGGGCGACGAAGTTGTCGGTCACGTCCCAGGCGAGGCCGCCGGGGCGGAAGTAGGCGTACATCATGCGGTCGCCGGTGATCTCCTCGAAGAGATCCTGAATCGTCTCGCGCTCGCGGAACGAGTAGGTGAAGGCGGTACCGAAGACGCCGACGTCGACACCGAAGGCGCCGGTGAACATGAAGTGGCTGGAGAGCCGGTTCAGCTCACAGAGGATCATGCGGATCCACTGGGCGCGGTCGGGGACCTCGATGTCCATGAGCTTCTCGACGCCCATGACGTAGGAGAGCTCCGCGTTGAAGGCCGCGAGGTACTCCGTGCGGTCCATGAAGCCGATGCCCTGGCGGTAGTCCATCGTCTCGCAGAGCTTCTCCGCGCCTCGATGGAGGTAGCCGATGTAGGGAACGACGTTGCGGACGACCTCACCATCGATCTCGAGCACCATGCGGAAGACGCCGTGCGTCGAGGGGTGCTGAGGCCCCATGTTGACGAAGATGTCCTGAGTCTCGAACTCGTACTCGTGCTGCGGCTGGAGATCGGCGGTCACATCGCCTCCTCATCGCCCGGGAAGGCGATGCCCTCGCCCTGGAGCACCTGAATCTCGGCCAGGGGGTGGTCCTTGCGGAGGGGGAACGTGTCGTCCATGTCCTCCGGCATGAGCAGGGTGCGGGGGTCCGGGTGGTTGTTGAACCGGACGCCGAACATCTCCGCGGTCTCGCGCTCGAGCCAGTTGGCGGCGCGCCAGACGGTGGTCGCGGTGTCCACGCGCAGGTCATCGACCGGCAGCGTCGTCTTCACCGTGAGGTTGTGCTTCTTGTCGGTGGAGTAGAGGTGGTAGACGACATCGATGCCGTCCGCCTCGTTGTCGACCGCCGTCAGGCAGCGGAGGTAGTCGAAGTGCAGCTCGCCGTCGGTCTTGAGGGCGCGGAGGCCGCGAATCACCTCGTTGCGGGGGATGTGCACGATGAGATCGAGCACACCGACCTCAGGTTCGACGGTGACGCCCGAGAGGGCGCGATCCACCTCGGACCAGATGGTCGAGGAGAGGTCGGGGGTGGGGGCGGTGTCTTCGGTCGTCATCTATCCGACGGACCCTCGCTCCTCCATGATCAGGTCCTGGAGGGCGATGAACGAGTCCAGCAGGGCCTCCGGCCTCGGCGGGCAGCCGGGCACGTAGACGTCCACCGGGATGACGTTGTCCACGCCCTGAAGGACACGGTCGTAGCGGGTGTAGGGGCCACCGTTGGTGGCGCAGGCGCCCATGGAGATGACCCACTTTGGGTTCGGCATCTGCTCGTAGAGGAGCTTCACGGCCGGGGCCATCTTCTTGGTCACGGTGCCGGCGACGATCATCACGTCCGACTGCCGGGGCGACGGCCACGGCACGATGCCGAAGCGGTCGAGGTCGTAGTGCGACATGTAGGTCGCGATCATCTCGATGGCACAGCAGGCGAGTCCGAACGTCATCGGCCACAGCGAGGACTTGCGGCCCATCGCCAGCAGCAGGTCGGCGGGCACCTGCATCACGCCCGGGAGGACGCTGCGGTAGAGGGCCTTCCCGGGAACGAGCTCCACCGGGGTCAGGCGCGGGGCCTCATTTGGGTGCTCGGTCGGGATGGCCGGGGTCATGGGGACCGCCGGCGCCTCGGTGGGGGTCGCCGGAGCGGTCGTGGTGGGTTCGGTGGTGGGGCCTACCGCCACTGGAGGGCTCCCTTCTTCCACGCGTAGCCGAGACCGGCCGCGAGGATGGCGACGAAGACGAACATCGTCCAGTACGCCTCGGCGCCGAGACCGACGAACGAGACGGCCCACGGGAATACGAAGAGCGCCTCGACGTCGAAGATGATGAATAGGATGGCGTACAGGTAGAAACGCATCCCGATGTTGGTCGACGCACGCCGGATCGGCAGCATGCCGCACTCATAGGTGGTGCCCTTGCCGCGCTCCTTCGCGAACGGTGCCAGGAGGCGGGTCGCGATGAGTGCGGTGAGGACCATCATGAAGCCGACGCCGGTGGCGATCAGCACGGGCAGGTAGCCGCTGAACAGTTCGTTCGTCGCGTCGTTCAAGCGAAACCACTCGCCTTCGGTGCTGACGGTCCGCAACGCGGAGGGGCGCGGCGAGCCGCGCAGGCCACGCGGGCGCGACCGGGGAGGAACGTAGCAACGGCCCTCGGCAGTGTCAACGAACCAGGCGGGGGCTCGAAAACCTAGCCAACGCAACGCGATCGAGGCTCGATCTGCCGTTCCGTCGAGCTGCGCGCGGGGCGCCCGATCAGGGCCTCGGGACGGGCTGCGCAGCGAGGTAGGCGCGGCCGCGCGGCGAGAGTTCGTAGCCTCGCTCGAGGCTGATCGTGAGGCCGAGGGCCTTCAGCTTCCTAACGTCCGCCTTGAAGGCCTGGCGGTCGCGGCCGAGCGAGCGGGCGAGGTGCGTCGAGACGACGCCGGGACGCTCGCTGATGGCCTCGAGGGTGGCACGGGTCCAGGGGCCGTCCGCCGCGCGGGCGTCCATCCTCGCGAGGCGCGTTTCGAGGTCGGCGCGGGTCTCGGCATCGAGATCGGCGTCCTCGGCGAGTGCCTGACGTGCATCGACGGCGGGTTCGAAGCGGAAGGCGACGCGGTAGAGGGGCGTCGAGGCCTCGATGGGCTGGCCGGAGACCTCGGCGACGGTGTCGAGCAGGTCAGTTGTGGATTCGAAGCCGGCGCGACGGGCGTCCTCGAGCGGGATCGTGCCGGCCTCGACGGTGGACACGTCCTCGATGACGAGCACGCCGCCCGGCGGGAAGCGGTGACGAGCGCCGGCGCGGGCCTGCGCGCGCTTCCAGCGTCGGAACGTCAGCGCGATCCGACCCTCGCGGATGGGCTGGCGCTGCTCGTCGGCGAACAGCATCGGGCGGGGCCCTAGCCGACCTCGGCGAGGGACTGCTGGAGGCCGGCGAGGCGGCCCTTCGCGGTCTCCAGGCGGTCGCGCTCGGTCTGCACCACCTGCTCCGGGGCGCGGGAGACGAACTGCTCGTTCGCCAGCTTCGCCTCGATGCGGGCGACGTCGGCCTCGGCGTCGGCGATCTGGCCTCGGAGGCGCTCGCGCTCGGCATCGAGGTCAAAGAGGCCGGCCATCGGCAGGACGACCTGGCCGGTGGCGAGCACGGTGGTGACGACCTGGTCCGAGGGCGCCTCGGCGGCAGACTCGACGACGTGGAGCGGGCGCACGCGGGCGAGCTGCTCGATGGCGTCGGAGGCGCCGCGGGCGGCCGCGGTGGCGTCGGCGCCGACGACGTAGGCCTCGACCCAGCGCCCGGCATCGACGCGCTTCTCGGCGCGAATGTTGCGGATGGCGCGGACGAAGTCCTGCAGCGCGAACATCGTGCGCTCGGCCTCGTCGTCGAGGCGTGCGGCCTCGGGCTGCGGGTAGGTGGCGACGATCAGCGCCTCGGCGCCATTGGCGTCGGGCTGGAGCTGCACGAGGCGCTGCCAGATCTCCTCGGTGACGTAAGGCATCGCGGGGTGGAGGAGGCGCAGCACGCGGTCGAGGACGTGGACGAGTACGGGGAGGGGCGTGCGGTCGTCGTTGCGGACGCGGACCTTCGCGAGCTCGATGTACCAGTCGGCGAACTCGTCCCAGAAGAAGTCGCGCACCTGGCGCATGGCCTCGCCGAGCTCGAACTTCTTCAGCAGCTCATCGACGGAGGTCACGACGCGCTCGCAGCGCGAGAGGATCCAGCGGTCCTCGACGGTCGTGACGGCGTCGGGCGCGGGGAGGGTGAGGTCGTCACCGTCCTCGACGAGAGTGAAGACGAAGCGGGAGGCGTTCCAGAGCTTGTTCGCGAAGTTCCGACCGGCCTCGAGCCGCTGGTCGGAGAGGCGCTGGTCGTTGCCGGGCGACGAGCCGGAGATCAGCGTGTAGCGGAGGGCGTCGGTGCCGTACTGGGCGATCACGCCGAGCGGGTCGATGACGTTGCCCTTCGACTTCGACATCTTCGAGCCGTCCTCGGCGCGGACGAGGCCATGCAGGTAGACGGTGTCGAAGGGGATCGAGCGCTCCGGGCCGAGGTGCCGCATGTTGTACATCGACATCATGATCATGCGGGCGACCCAGAAGAAGATGATGTCGTAGGCGGTCTCCATCACCTGGGTCGGGTAGTAGCGGTCGAGCTCCGGGGTCTGCTCGGGCCAGCCGAGGGTCGAGTGCGGCCAGAGGCCGGACGAGAACCAGGTGTCGAGCGTGTCCTCGTCCTGGCGCAGGTCCTCGGAGCGGCACTCGGGGCAGGCGCTCGGGTCCTCGCGGGCGACGATCACCTCGCCGCAGCGCTCGCAGTACCAGGCGGGGATGCGGTGTCCCCACCAGATCTGGCGACTGATGCACCAGTCGCGGATGTTCTCCATCCAGTGCAGGTAGGTGCGCTCGAAGTGCTGGGGCACGAACTTGATGCGGCCGTCCGCGACGGCCTCGATGGCGGGCGTCGCGAGGGGCTCGATCTTCACGTACCACTGCATCGAGACGAGGGGTTCGACCATGGCGCCTGAGCGCTGGCTGTGCCCGACGGCGTGGCGGTGGGGGACGATACGCTCGAGTAAGCCCGCGGCCTCGAGATCGGCGACGACGCGCTTGCGGGCCTCGAAGCGGTCAAGGCCGGCGTAGGCGCCCGCGTTCTCATTGAGGGTGGCGTCGGGGTTCATGATGTTGAGGATCGGCAGGCCGTGGCGCTGTCCGATCTCGAAGTCGACGGGGTCGTGGCCGGGCGTGACCTTGAGGGCGCCGGAGCCCGACTCGATGTCGACGGCCTCGTCGCCGATGACGGGGATGGCACGGTCGGCGAGCGGGAGCCACACCTGGCGGCCGACGAGGTGCGCGTGGCGCGGGTCGTTCGGGTTCACGGCGACGGCGGTGTCGCCCAGCATCGTCTCGGGCCTCGTGGTGGCGACCACGAGTGCGCCATCGGTGCGGTTGCCGTGCTCGTCGAGGAGGGGGTAGCGGATGTGCCAGAAGGCGCCGTCGACCTCCTCGTGCTCGACCTCCAGGTCGGAGATGGCGGACTGGGCGACGGGGTCCCAGTTGACGATGTACTCGCCTCGATAGATGAGGCCGTCCTCGTAGAGGGAGCAGAAGGTCTCGCGGACGGCGGCCTGGGGGCCGGGGTCCATGGTGAAGACCTCGCGCTCCCACGCGGCGGAGGCGCCGAGGCGGCGGTGCTGCCTGGAGATGTGATCTCGGGCGCGGTTCACGAAGGTCCAGACGTGCTCGAGGAAGGCCTCGCGGCCGATGGCGCGGGGGTCGATGCCCTGCTCGCGGAGCTGGCGCTCGACGAGGGAGTTCACGGCGATGGCGGCGTGGTCGACGCCGGGCTGCCAGAGGGTGTCGTGGCCGAGCATGCGGTGCCAGCGGGTGAGGATGTCCTCGATGGTGACGACGAGGGCGTGGCCGAGGTGGAGCTCACCGGTGAGGTTCGGCGGGGGCATGATGATGGTGAAGGGGTCGCCGGAGCCCGACGGCTCGAAGTAGCGGCTCTGCTCCCACCACTCGTACAGGCGCTCCTCGACCTGCGAGGGGTCGTAGGCGGTGGCCATCTCGCGAGGATCGGCGTCGGTGGTGGTCATCGGGGGTTCCTTGCCGGGCGCGGCGTCGATGCGCCCTCGAGCGTTCGAGGCACGAAAAAGCCCCGCGACGCGGGGCGTGGCGGCCGATCCGGGTCTCGATGTCGCGCCTGGCGCGGTGAGGCCGGACTAGCCGCCGGTGGGTACGGATACGAGGTGTGTCATACGCCTCGATGGTAGGTCGGAGCGCGGAGAGGGGTCAACGAGAGGCTAGGCTGCGTCGTCGAAGGACTGCACCGCCGCGACTCCGAGAAGCAGCATGGCGTTGACGTCGTCGGCCCCGCGTCCCTCCGGGATCAAGCGCATCGTTGGCAACGTCGCGACAAGCCGGCGACCGCCGTCGCCGTCTTGAGAAGCGGCGACCCACAGCTCTGAACTGAGAATGAGGCTCGCTGCGGTCTCCTGCCCCGCGAGCAGGACATCCCATTCTAGAAACCTCTGGTTTGCTCCTAGGTCCCAGCGGGCGATCCACTGGAGTACGCCGTGCCGGTCACCGCCTTCCGCGATGACCTCTGGGCGCACATCGTGGATGGGAACGTCTACAGCGCGGGCAAACAGCGCTGCAAGCGTTCGTCGGTCTGCTTCGCCTGTCATAGGGCTCATCTTAGTCGATCTCAAGTTCCCATTTGAGTCCCGGGCCAGTGTTTGGGATGGCGACATCGTCGGAGGTGAAGCCGTTCGGGAGGAGGTACTCGATCCCGGCACCCCAACGCACCCATCTCGGCCCCCAAATCTCGCCTATGCCAGCTGGGTCTATCAGGAGCAGGTGTTCGCGTGGAACGTTGGGAAACGGGAGGGCGAGGAACGAGTTCAGATCGGCTGCCCGATACATCGTCACCGTCACGTAGTGAAGCCTACGAGACACGGTCCCGGAAGTGACGTAGGTGCCGACCTCCGGACGCCGCAGGTACTTCAGCAGTAGGCGGCCGCCGATTTCAACCGCGACATCTGCTCCTGATTTCTTGTAGTCCTGCTCCAAGTCCGCATCAGACGTGGGCGATGGCGCGATCGCCGGGCCGTTGGTCCAGCCCGACGAGGAGATGTTCCTTACGAGCATCTCCTCATCAAGCTTCGTCGCAGCGGCAGCTGCTTTCGTCACGTTGGGTCCTTCTCAGGTTTCATCGTCCCGCCCGGACTCTACCGCGCGGGGCACCTGAGAAGTCGCGGCAGCTTGGCCGAACCTCGCTACTTCACCTCGTTGAGGGCACCGGTCTTGACGTCGAAGACGAAGCCTCGGACGGACTTGTGGGGGAGGTAGGGGCTGGCCTTCACGCGGGCGATGGACTGGCGGACGTCGGCCTCGACGTCGGGGAAGGCCTCGAGGGCGAAGTGGGGGCGGAGCCCGACGTCGCCGAGGATCTGGGTCTTCACCTCGTCGTCCTTGAAGGTGAGCATGCCGCAGTCACTGTGGTGGATGAGGATGACTTCCTCGGTGCCGAGCAGGCGCTGCGAGATGACGAGGGAGCGAATGGCGTCGTCGGTGACGACGCCGCCGGCGTTGCGGATGACGTGGGCATCACCCTCGGCCAGGCCGAGCGCGCCGTAGACGTTGAGGCGGGCGTCCATGCAGGCGACGACGGCGACTTTCTTGCCGGGAGGCATGGGCAGCGACGCCTTGTCGAAGGCGCCGGCGTAGGTCTGGTTGTTGGCGAGCAGCTCTTCGGTCACGGGCACGATTCACCCCTTTCGTGGGTAAAGACGAGTTTCACGATCTAATTACTCGTCTTTAATCTCGTCAAGGGGGTCTCAGGTTCGAAATTCTCGGTTCGGAGCAGTTCGGGGCGGGCTAGACGACTTCGCGGACGCGGCCGGTCTGGACGTCGAAGACGAAGCCTCGAATGGCGTCGCGGGCGACGAGGAAGGGGGATTCGCGCAGGCGCTTCATCGAGTCACGGACGGAGGCATCGAGGTCGGTGATGGCGCCGAGGGGGAAGGTGGGGCGCTGGCCGGTCTCGGCCTCGAGGGTGGCGGCGAGCTCGTCGTCGGTGAAGGTGAGCAGGCCGCAGTTCGAGTGGTGCATCAGCACGATCTCGCGGGTGCCAAGGGAGCGCTGGGAGATCAGGAGCGAGCGGAGGACGTCGTCGGTCACGATGCCGCCGGCGTTGCGGATGATGTGGGCGTCGCCGGCCTGGAGGCCGAGCACGGGGAAGACGGCGATGCGGGCGTCCATGCAGGTGACGACCGCGACGTGCTTCTTCGGGGCGGGGGTGAACTCGGCGGGGTCGAAGGTGGCGGCGTAGGCCTCGTTGTTTCGGACGAAGTCGTCGGTGACGGTCATCGGGTGCGTCCTAATCCGTGCGCGGCTGTGCGCGGCTGAGACGCGCTTGCTGGGCGCGCCAGGTATTCGGGTGGGACGAGTGTCGATGGGCCTCGATGCTGCGCGCAACGCCTCGGCCTCGCGACCGTCTCGCAAACCACGCGCGATCGAACGGGCGTTATCCTGCCGTCGCGAGGGAATGTCGATCCGGCTGCGGCCGATCGTCATCACCTCGATGGAAGCGCCACGAAGGAGGTGCGGCGTGGGCGTGTCGGTGATCGTGGGGACCTCGAAGGGAATGGCGGTGGCGCGCTCGGACGAGGCGCGCGAGCGCTGGGATGTGGAGGCGCTGCAGCTGCCCGGCTGGGCGGTGACCGCGGCGACGCGCGACTCGAGCGGCCGCACGTACATCGGCGTGGCGAGCGACATCTACGGCGCGGCGGTCATGTCGAGCGACGACCTGACGACGTGGACGCAGTGCGATGGCGCGCCGCGCTACGAAGAGGGCGATCGCGGCAACCTGATGCACCAGCGCATCGTCAACACCTTCGACTTCGAAGGGAAGATGACGCCGGAGCACCGCTTCGTGGACCAGATCTGGCGGCTGAAGGCCGTGGGCGACACGGTCTACGCCGGCGTCTCCGAGGCGGGGCTGTTCCGCAGCACGGACGGCGGGGCGAGCTGGAAGCCGCTCAAGGGCCTGAACGAGCACCCCTCGCGCGAGGGATGGTTCCCCGGCGCGGGCGGGATGGGGGCGCACTCGATCCTCGTCGAGGACGGCCCGACGCCTCGGATGTGGGTGGGGATCTCGGCGGCCGGCGTCTTCCGATCGGACGACGGGGGCGAGACCTGGGAGGCGAAGAACGAGGGGATCAACGGAGACGCGGGCTTCTGCGTGCACGGCCTGGCGCACGACCCGGCGCACCCCGACGTCATCTACCGCCAGGACCACCGCGGCTACTACATCAGCCACGACGCCGGCGACTCCTGGGAGCAGATCGAGCACGGGCTGCCGCAGGCAGAGCTGAGCGACGGTCGTCGATCGGTGTTCGGGTTCGCCTCGGCGTTCGACCCGAAGACGCACACGGCGTTCGCGATCCCGATGAGCGGCGACAGCTTCCGCTTCCCGATCGACGGGAAGCTGCGTGTGTACCGCACGACGGACGAGGGCGCCTCGTGGCAGCCGAACGCCTCGGGGCTGCCGGACGGCTGCTACGCGAACGTGCTGCGGGGGGCGATCTCCCTCGACGGGCTGGACCCGTGCGGGGTGTACTTCGGGACCTCGGCGGGGGCGGTGCACATCAGCAACGACGTGGGCGAGACGTGGACGACGCTGCCGCAGACCTTCCCGCGCGTGCTGTGCGTCGCGGCGTTCGCCGACTGACACGAGCCTCCACGTGCCGCGCGTGACCGTGCAGCTGCCGGCGGTGCTGGCACCGATGACGGGCGGCGTGCGCTCGATGGAGGTCGAGGGCGCGACGGTGCGCGAGGCGCTCGACGACCTGCTGCGGTCGCAGCCGGGGCTCTCGATCCACCTCTTCGACGAACGGGGCGGCGTACGGCCGCACATCGCGTGCTTTCACAACGACGAGTACCTGGCGGCGGCCTCGGCGCTGTCGCGGTCACTGTCGGACGGCGACCGCATCACCATCCTGAACTCGATCTCGGGTGGCTGACCGTCCTCAGGCTCGGGACGACCTAGAGCTGGCGGCGTGGCACCTCGAGGCGCTATACGACCTCGATGAGCGCGGCGACCTCGTGCGGGTGCTCGGGAGCGGGAACCCTGAGCCGCCGCTGGTGCACCTCGTGACGACGCGCGACGGGAACGACTGGCGCTTTCACGCACGACTGCCTGCGGCGGTGCGAGCGCGCCTCGAGCCGCTGCTGGCCTCGGAGCCGACGCTTTCGGCGGAGGGGCGGCCGCGCTGCACGGATGCGGTGCGCGCGGCCCTCGAGGAGGCGGGGTATCGCGTCGACGGGGAGTACTGCGGGCCGTGCTTCGTGCTGCCGCCGGGCCTCGAGCGGCCGACGGGCGTGGTCGAGGTCACGGCCGCCAACGAGGGGGTGATCGTGCGCCACTTCGACGGGCCGTGGTCGGACCTCGAGGCTTCGCGCCCGATGTTCGCGGTCCTCGATGGTGACGATGCGGTCTCGCTGTGCTTCGTCGCGCGGCCGTCGCCGGGCGCCGCGATCGAGGCGGGGGTGGAGACGGCGGAGGCGCACCGCCGGCGCGGATTCGCCTCGATGGTCGTGCGGGCGTGGGCGGCGGCCGTCGAGGCGGGCGGGCGGCTGCCGATCTACAGCACGTCGTGGGACAACGAGGCGTCGCGTCGGATCGCGTCGGGCCTCGGAGGGCGCTGGTACGGGGTCGACACGCAGTGGGCTTCGGCGGTGATGCTGCCCTAGGTCTCGTCCAGGCGGTACTCGACGAGGTCGAGGACCATGCGCTGCTCCATCATCGTGGGCGTGTGGTCGAGCGGGTGAAGCGCGCCGTCGTAGTCGAAGCCGTGGCGTCGGTAGAGGGCGATCGCGGGGGCGTTCGACTCGGTGACCCAGGCCCGGAGGCGGACGAGGTCGAGCGACCGCGCCCAGGCGGCGACGGCGCGGACGAGACCGTCGCTGGCGCCGCGGCCGCGCAGCTCGGGGACGACGAACATGCCGACGAGCGTGCCCTCGTCCTCGACGGGGTCGTGCGCGAGACCGGTGGCGAGGCCGACGAGGGCGCCCTCCTGCTCGACGACGAAGGTGGCGCGGTCCTCGTCGGAGGCGCCGCCGCCGGCGCGCTCGATCCAGACGGCGTCATCGAAGGCGACTTCGACGGCGTGGGTGGAGCCGAAGGCGGTCGGGGTGTCGAGCAGGGCCTGGAGACGGATCTCCCGGAGGGCGGGCCACTCTTCGGCGCGGACGCGCCGGACCTCGAAGTGCGCCACGGCTAGGACGACGCCTCGGCGGCGCGCTTGAGGCCGGCGGCCTCGAGCGGGAGGTTGCGCCTCGATGCGCGGGCGGCGAGCCAGCCGAAGGCGAGCGCGCCGAGGCCCGTCGCCTCGATGGCGAGGGTGAGGCGCGTGCCGCCCACGCGGGGCTCGAGCGCGTGCAGGCCGGAGACGATCATGCCGCCGGCGCGGGTCTGCCAGGTGAACGAGCGCTCGTGTGCGACCTCAGTGACCTGCCACACAGCGGGGCCTCGACCCGGCTGCGTCAGGCGTGCGCGGAAGCCGACGCGCAGCGGCGGCGCATCGAGCAGCTCGACGGCGGTGACGGTGGGGGTCCAGTCGGGCCAGCGGGCCACGTCCTCGAAGATCGCCCACACGCGGGCGGGCGGCGCCTCGATGTCGACCTCGTGCCGGGTGTGGAACATGCGGGCGCGCTAGGCGGTGAGGCCGTGGCAGCGCTTGTACTTCTTGCCGCTGCCGCAGGGGCAGAGCTCGTTGCGGCCGACCTTCTTCACGGTGCGGGTGGCGGTGGCGGTCGCGGTGCCTCCACCGGAGTCGTCGTCGGAGCCGGGCTCGCCGGGGCCGCTCTCGCGGACGTTGGTGGGCACGGGCGCGGGCCGCGGGGCGGCGACGGTGAGGCGCGCGTGGAAGATCTGGCGGGCGACGGCGGAGCGGAGGTTCTCCAGGAACTGCTCCCACATGTCGTGCGCCTCGCGCTTGTAGGCGACGAGCGGGTCGGACTGGCCGTACGCGCGGAGGGAGATGCCCTGTCGCATCTCGTCCATGGCGGTGAGGTGCTGCACCCAGAGGGTGTCGATGGTGCGGAGGAGGACGATGCGCTCGACGAGGCGCTGGCGGTCCTCGCCAGCCTCGGCCTCGATCTCCTCGTAGCGCTCCTCGGCGAGGTCGAGGGCGCGCTCGACGACTTCGTCGGCGGGCATCTCGACGACGTCCTCGACGGCGAGGTCGTCGCGGAGCGGGATGATCGTGGCAAGCGTGCCGTGGAAGGCCTCGGGGTCGGGTGCCTGCGCCTGGAGGTGCGTGGCGGCGAGGCCTTCGATCTCCTCCTCGACCATCGTGAGGATGGTGTCGCGCATGCTCTGCTCGGCGAGCACCTGGTCGCGCTCGGTGTAGATCATGTCGCGCTGGGCGTTCATGACGTCGTCGTAGTCGACGACGTGCTTGCGGATGTCGAAGTTGTAGGCCTCGACCTTCTGCTGCGCCGTCTCGATGGCGCGGGTGACCATCTTCGACTCGAGGGGCGTGTCGTCCTCGAGGCCGAGCTTGCCCATCATGCCGGGCAGCCAGTCGGGGGCGAACCGGCGCATGATGTCGTCCTCGAAGGAGACGAAGAACCTCGATGAGCCGGGGTCGCCCTGACGGCCTGAGCGGCCGCGGAGCTGGTTGTCGATGCGGCGCGACTCGTGGCGCTCGGTCCCGATGACGTGGAGGCCGCCGAGGGCCGCGACGCCCTCGCCGAGCTTGATGTCGGTACCGCGGCCGGCCATGTTCGTGGCGATGGTGACGGCGCCGCGCTGTCCGGCGCGGGCGACGATCTGCGCCTCGCGCTGGTGCTGCTTCGCGTTCAGGACCTCGTGGTCGACGATGCCGCGGCGGCGCAGGAGATCCGAGAGGTACTCGGAGGTCTCGATGGCGACGGTGCCGACGAGGACAGGACGCCCGGCCTCGTGCTTCTCGGCGATGTCCTCGATGACGGCGCGGAACTTGGCGTCGCGGTTGCGGTAGACGTAGTCGGCGTGGTCGTCGCGCGCGATCGGGCGGTGCGTGGGGATGACCAGCACCTCGAGCTCGTAGATCTCGCTGAACTCCTCGGCCTCGGTGACGGCGGTACCCGTCATGCCGGCGAGCTTCTCGTACATGCGGAAGTAGTTCTGCAGGGTGATCGTCGCGTAAGTGATCGACTCTTGCTGGACCTGGACGCCCTCCTTGGCCTCGACGGCCTGGTGGAGGCCATCGGACCAGCGGCGGCCCTCCATGAGGCGGCCGGTGAAGTCGTCGACGATGATGACCTGGTTGTCCTTGACGACGTAATCGCGGTCGCGCTCGTAAATGATCTGAGCCTTGAGGGCGGCCTCCATGTAGCGGGTGAGGCGGAAGTTCTCCAGCGAGTAGATGTTCTCGACGCCGAGGCCCTTCTCGAGCTTCTCAACGCCGGGCTCGAGGAGCTGCACGGAGCGCGTGCGGAGGTCGATGGTGAAGTCCTCGTCCTCGTTCAGTGAGGGGACGAGGCGGGCGAAGCGCTGGTAGACGCTCACGTCCTGCTGGTCGGGGCCGGAGATGATGAGCGGGGTCCGCGCCTCGTCGATGAGGACCGAGTCGGCCTCGTCGACGATGGCGAAGTGGCGGCCGCGCTGGGTGCGGAGCTCGGCGGATTGCGCCATGTTGTCGCGCAGGTAGTCGAAGCCGAACTCGTTGTTGGTGCCGTAGGTGATATCGGCGCGGTAGGCCTCACGACGGGGGACGGCGCGCAGGTGCTCGCGGCCGGCGGCCTCGGTGACCGCCTCGCGCTCGTAGACGTAGGCGGTGTCGTGCTGGAGCACGCCGATCTCGAGGCCGAGGTCGTGCAGCGCGGCGCCGTACCACTGCGCGTCGCGCGAGGCGAGGTAGTCGTTGACGGTGACGAGGTGCGCGCCCTGGCCGTCGAGGGCATTCACGTAGAGGGCGAGGCTGGCGACGAGCGTCTTGCCCTCGCCGGTCGCCATCTCCGCGATCATGCCCTGGTGGAGCGCGATGGCGCCGAGCACCTGAACGTCGTAGGCACGCTCGCCGGTGCGGCGGCCGATCATCTCGCGGGCGACGGCCATGGCCTCCGGCAGGAGGTCGTCGAGGGTCTCGCCGTCGGCGACTCGCTTGCGGAACTCGTCGGTGCGGGCGCGCAGCCCGGCGTCGTCGAGCGCCGACGCGGCATCGGCGTGGGCGTTCACCTCGTCGACGAGGGGCTGGAGGCGCTTGAGCGCCTTCTCGTTGGGGTTACCGATGACTTTGCGGAAGAGGCCGACCATGCCCTCGATCTTACCTCAGCGCGGCGCGGGAGGCGTTGGGGAGAGCGATCGGCCTCGGATCGCTCTCCCAGGCGGCGGAGCTAGCACCCGCCGCGTGTGAAGGTGACCTCGTCGCCGCCGCCGCCGAAGGTGAACTCGCTGTCGGTCTGCGCGATGAGGTCCACGCCGATGCCCTTGATGAAGACGATATCGACGGGGAACTCGCCCACGCCGCCCGAGCCGTCCTCGAAACGAGCGGTGTCGCCCTCGATGGTCCAGGACTGGCCCTCGCTGTCGCACCACTCACCCTGGAGGTAGTCGCGCGGGACCACGAGATCGGAGTCGGAGGCCGAGCCGGAGATGGAGTCCGCCGGCGTGGCCGATGCGGCCGTCGACGTCGAATCCTCCTCGGAAGCGTCTGATTCGGCATCGTCGCCGCCGCAGGCTCCGAGGAACAACAGGCCGACGAGGGCGAGTGCCACCCAGGGGCGCAGGAGAGAAGTCAGCAGACGCACAGACATCGAAAGCCCTTCAACGCGGTGGAAGCCGGATCCAGTCTCGTGTGACTGTCAACACGTCTCTGCCTGCCAAGGCGCAGCGCTCCTTCATCCGGATGACGCGCGAGGTCTACTGCCGTGGTTCGCCCAGAACCGCCCCGAGTATCGCCATGAAGGCGAGTATCGAGACAGCGGCAATCAGCCAGTGGTACCAGCGTGCGTTCTTCGCGGGCTGCACGCCGAATGAGAGCACGAACGTAGCGCTGATAAACGCACGAGGGAGCCATGGCGGACCAACGCGCGCGATCAGCAGCACTATCGCCGTGATCGCGCAGACGAGCACGGCGGCGACCGTCCCGCGATTGCCCAACCTCAAAGGCACGAACCCGCTACTGGAAGAGTGCGCCGACCGAGCCGCCGGTGTGGATGCGGTGGATGGCGTCGCCGATGAGCGGGGCGAGGGAGAGGACCGTGGTGGGGACGGTCTTGAAGCGCTCACGGTCGACCGGGATGGTGTCGGTGAAGACGAGCTCGGTGACCTCGTCGGTGTCGAGGACCTCGAAGGCCTTGTCGGCGAAGAGGGGGTGGACGCAGGCGACGTAGACGGAGCGCACGCCGTGGTCGCGGACGATCTTCACAGCAGCGGCGACGGTGCCGCCGGAGAGGATCTCGTCGTCGAAGACGATGGCGTCGCGGCCGTCGACTTCGCCGATGAGGGTGTGGGCCTCGACCTGCTCGGTGTTGCCGTCGCGGCGCTTGTCGACGATGGCGAAGCCGCAGCCGAGGCGTTCGGACATCTTGTCGGCGCGCTTCGCACCACCGGCATCGGTGGCGACGACGACGGGGTCAGCGAGGTTCAGCGTGCGGAAGTACTCGGCGAGCATCGGCAGGGCGGTGAGCTCGTCGAGCGGGATGTTGAAGAAGCCCTGGATCTGGCCGGCGTGGAGGTCGACGGTGAGGACGCGGTCGGCGCCCGCGACCTCGAGGAAGTTCGCGATGAGCCTGGCGGTGATGGGGACGCGCGGCTGGTCCTTCTTATCGGAGCGGCCGTAGGCGTAGTAGGGGACGACCGCGGTGATGCGCCCGGCCGAGGCGCGCTTCGCCGCGTCGATCATGATCAGCAGTTCCATGATGCGGTCGTTGACGGGCGACACGAGCGGCTGGACGAGGAAGACGTCGCGCTCGCGCATGTTGTCGAGGAACTTGACGAAGATGTTCTCGTTGGAGAACTGCATGACCTCGGCGTTGCCGAGGGGCATCTCGAGGTGCCGGCAGACAGCCTCGGCAAACTGGCGGTTGCCGTTGCCGGTGAAGACCGCCATCTCGCTGACCACAGCGATGCCTCCAGATACGGTTCGAGGGCGGCGATCGTACCACGGGGCTCGGTCGGCCTCGATGGGGGACCGCGCCTCGGGAGCGGGCCCCGGCCAGATTCGGTACCATGAGAGGCCGGCGTCCGCTCGAGACGAGGGGCGACCGGCTGCGGAGGGGGAACCATGGACTTCGCGTTCACGCCTGACGAGGAACGCTTTCGCGAGGAGCTGCGCTCGTTCCTGAGCCAGCAGCTGCCCGGCGACTGGTCCGATCGATCCTTCCTGCTGGCGGCCGACGCCGAGGAGCGCGACGAGATCGCGCGCCGCATCACGAAGGCGCTGGCCGAGCGCCAGTGGCTGGCGATGGCGTGGCCGAAGGAGTACGGCGGCCTGGACGCCGGCCACATCATGCAGCTGATCTACAACGAAGAGACGGCGTACCGGGGCATGCCCGGCGGCGGCGGGGTCGGCGTGTCCTCGGTGGGGCCGGCGATCATGAACTTCGGCTCCGAGGAGCAGAAGGGGCTGTACCTGCCTCGGATCACGCAGGGCGACGACACGTGGTGCCTGCTGTACACGGAGCCGGGCGCCGGTTCCGACCTCGCCTCGGTGCAGACGCGAGCGGTGCGGGACGGCGACGAGTTCGTCATCAACGGACAGAAGACGTGGATTGCGGGCGCGAAGCAGGCCAACATGGGCTGGCTCGCGGCTCGCACGGACCCACACGGCCCGAAGCACCAGGGCATCTCCACGTTCGCGGTGCCGATGGACACGCCGGGCATCACGATCGCGCCAGTCGAGACGATGGCCGACGAGAAGGTGCTGTCCGAGGTCTATTTCGACAACGTCCGCATCTCCGCGGAGAACCTGGTGGGGCGCGAGAACCGCGGCTGGTACCAGGCGGCGACGACGCTCGACTTCGAGCGGTCGGGCGTGGGCGCGTACGCGAACGGCAAGCGCAACATCGAGAAGCTGGTGCAGATCGCGCGCGAGGACCGCGCGCTGGTCGAGCACAACCCTCGGGTGCGGTACGAGCTGGCGGACCGCTGGCTGGAGCTCGAGGTGGGGTTCAACATCGCGCACCGCATCCCGTGGCTGCAGGCGCAGGGGATGTCGCCGAGCTACGAGGCCTCGATCTCCAAGCTGTACGGCTCGGAGCTGACGCAGCGCATCGCCTCGACGGGGATCGAGCTCCTCGGGATGGCCGGGCAGCTGGCGGCGGACTCGCCGAACGCGCCGCTGCACGGGGCGCTGTCGCGGTCGTACCTGACGGCGGTGTCCTCGACGATCGCGGCGGGGACGTCCGAGATTCAGCGCAACATCATCGCGCAGCGCGGCCTCGGTCTGCCGAGGGGCTAGCGCCCGGCCATGCGGGAGCCGACGCGCACCGACACGGTCGTCGCGGTTGCGCTCACGATCGGCTCGGCGGCCGTCGTCGCCGCGATCATGCTGATCGGTCAGAGCGACATGAGCGAGACGACCGGCCTTGTGATGTTCCCCGGAGTGCTCGCCGTCGGGACCATGTGGCTGTCCCTGCGGCGTCACTCGGGGCCGGTGCGCCTGGGTCTATCAGTCGGGCTGTTCGTGCCGCTCTTCCTCATCGGGCTGGGCGCCGGCCTCGCCGGGGGCGGATAGCCGAGCCGGACCAGGACGGTCGAGGCGTGGCTGAGCTGTACCCGCCGATCGAGCCGTTCGAGCACGGGATGCTCGCGGTCGGCGACGGGCACTCGATCTACTGGGAAGTGTGCGGGAACCCCGACGGGTTGCCAGCGGTGGTGCTGCACGGCGGGCCCGGATCGGGTTGCACGCCGTGGCATCGACGGCTGTTCGATCCCTCGATCTATCGCATCGTGCTGTTCGACCAGCGGAACTGCGGGCGGAGCCTGCCGCACGCGAGCGACCCGTCCGTGGACCTCGAGACGAACACGACGGCGCAGCTCCTCGGTGACATCGAAGCGCTGCGCGAGCAGCTGGGCATCGAGCGGTGGCTCGTCCTCGGTGGGTCGTGGGGCTCGGTCCTCGGGCTGGCGTACGCGGAGGCACACCCGGAGCGCGTCTCGGCACTCGTGCTGTGGGGCGTGGCGACGGGCACGGACGCCGAGGTGCGGCTGCTGACGAGGGGCATCGGCCCGTTGTTCCCGGAGGCGTGGGCGCGCTTTCGCGACGGCGTGCCGGCCTCGGAGCGTGACGGCGACCTCGCGAGGGCGTACGCGCGGCTCCTCGAGGACGCGGACCCGGCAGTGCGGGAACGGGCAGCGCGCGACTGGTGCGCGTGGGAGGACGCGAGCGTGCCGGGCGCGGCCTCGAATCCTCGCTACGAGGATCCGGCGTTCCGGATGGCGTTCGCGCGCATCGTGACGCACTACTGGAGCCGCGGGCACTTCCTCGAGGAGGGGCAGGTGCTGCGCGCGGCCTCGAGGCTGGCGGGGGTGCCGGGGGTGATCGTGCAGGGGCGACTGGACCTCGGGAACCTCGTGGGGACGCCGTGGCTGCTGCACGAGGCGTGGCCGGGCAGCGAGCTGGTGATGGTGGACGAGGCGGGGCACTCGGGCAGCGCGAGCGGGATCGCCTCGGCGCTGGTGGAGGCGACGGACCGGTTCGGGCGCGGGGGCTAGCGGGCCTCGTAGAGCGGCGTGCCATCTCGGAGCGAGGACGGCCCTGCGGGCCGGCTGACCCGCCCACCCACCCTTCTCGAAGTGGGGGCTGCGCCCCCACACCCCCTCGGAACCGGCGCGTCAGGCCCGTTGACGCGCAGTAGCTAGCGGGCCTCGTAGAGCGGGGTCCAGTTGCCGATCTCGCGGCGGTAGTCGTCGCCATCCCACGTCGGGGTGGTCGGCTCGATGCCGATGATCGGGCGTTCGGCCTCGGGATTCACGAAGAGCAGGAAGCCGATGGCGCGGTCCTCGGTGGTCTCTTCGCGAAACCGGAACTCGAGGAGGTGGGTGGCCTCGAGACCGCTGGTCAGCTTGGCGATGCGGTTGCGGCTGAAGGGGTCGAGGGTGCCGAAGGCGACGAGGTCGAAGGACCGGAGCGGCCGTGAAGGATCGGTTCTGGGACCGGTGGCATTCCAGAACTCAACGATCGGGACAGGCCCAGTCCGGCTGAGGTTAGCGATGGCATCGAGCGGATAGCTGGCGGGCGTACCGCAGGGCTCGCAATAGAGGCCACTCGATACGAGCACACCATCGAAGCGATCGATGGCAGTCAGCCCGACCCTCTCGCAGTTCGCGAGCAGGCGGCCGTGGATCGAGCACGGCGCCGGGAAGGTGGAGAACAACGGCTCCAAGTCGTCTGGATCGGGAAACATGAACCGCAGCGCGAGCGGCGTGAGGGCGGGGTCCTCCAAACCAAGAGCTTCAAGCCAAGGGCCCATGGGCGTCGGTGACGGGATGGGTGCGGACGTGGAGACTGGCGTCGCGGACACTTCCTCGTCCGCGCAGGCGGCGAGGGCAAGCGCGAGCAGGGCGGCTAGGAGGAGCGGGTGGCGAGCCACTCGACACCGAGGTAGGCGTCGTGGCCGGGGACGATGTTGAAGTGGCGGATGGCGAGCGTGGCGCCAGCGTCCTCGAGGGCGATCTGGTGTCCCGGCCAAGAGGCCGTCGCTCGCCAGCAGACCATTCCTGCCGGCGCTGACGAGCAGGGCCTCGTCCGTCGCGGAGGCCGCGCCGGGCTGGAGGTGCATCAGCGCGGGCGAGTGGAACGAGTCCACCCAGGCGATGGCGCGACCGGCGTCCTCCTCGGGGGCGTCGCCGATGAGCAGCGCGCCCTCGAGGGGAGCGCCCTGCATCGATGAGGCGTACTCGATGAGGAGGGCGCCGCCGGCGGCGAGGGGCTTCGCCGTGGCCTCGAAGGAGGATTCGTCGGTGAGCTCACCGGGCTGGAACCAGGTGCGGGAGGTGCCGCGCCAGGCGCCCTCGATGGCGGTGAGCGGCTCGGGCATCGGACCTCCCGGGTCAGTTGGGCCTAGCGCCGGCGGACGGCGCGCCACAGACGCATCGGCAGGCGCACGACGCCCAGCGTGATGTACCAGAGCTCCACCCAGATCGACGGGTAGTTCATGCGCTCGGCGCGACGCTTGGCCTCGGCCTCGCTGTCGTAGGTGCCGGACTCCTGCGGTGGCTGGAACACCGATGCCTCCTCGGAGGGCCTCCTCGGATGAGCGTCGATCGTACGCCCGGCGTCGAGGGCGAGGGCTTGAGCGGCTTCCGCCTCGGTCAGGCGGTGAGCTCGGCGATGGCCTGTTGGAGGTGGCGGTCCTCGATGAAGGGTGCCTGCTCGGACTCGCGGAGGGCAGCGGCGCGACGGAGCACGTCGACGCGCGAGAGGGAGTCGGGCGGCTCGGTGGTCCAGGCGGTGAGGATGATGAGGACGCCGTTGGGGTCCTCCAGAAAGATGAGGCGCTCGTAGCCGCGTCGAATCTCCTCGGAGCCGCGCACGCCGGACTGGGACATCTCGAAGAAGGCGCGGTCCATGACCTCGCCGCTGACCTTCAGGGCGAGGTACTGCATGGAGCCGACGCCGAGGGACGCGTCCGCGAGCTTGAGGTTGGGGTCGCGCGGGCCGATGAGGAGGACGAAGGTGTCATTGCCGGCGTGCAGGAGGGCCTGCACGGACTCGGAGTCGTCGCGGTTGGGCTCGAGGGCGATGACCTCCATGCCGAAGGCGCGCTGGTAGAAGGCGATCGACTCCTCGACGTTCTTGACGATGATCGCCGGGTAGCCCAGGCCGAGGGCCTGCATCGGCGCTCCCCCCCTCGCGCAGCTTCGTCGGCCTCGACGTCTCGATTCGAGGCTCGGCGCAGCGTACGTGCTGGGAAGGTGGCGTGAAGGCAGGCGGCCGTTCGGCCACCGGAGAGCGCTCGGTACAATAACGCGATGGATCAGACCGACCACGCCGCCCGCTCGGAGCCGAGCGTCGACGACGTCCTCGAGCCGGACGAGCCGGACGTCGAGGAGCGCGCGCGCCCGACCGACCTCGAGACCGAGGCGGAGCGACGCCGACGGCGCTCGGGACGCGAGATCCCGGAGGAGGGGCCGCTCGACGCCGAGCTGGGCGTCGAGGCGTTCCTGCGCGCCCTCGAGCGTCACGAGCCCTGGTACCCGGCGCTGCTCTCGGTCATCGCGCGCTGGACGGCGCCCTCGGAGCTCGTCGACGACGTGGCGTACCACTACCTGATCGAGGGCGAGGCGTTCGACTGGCTGCGGCTGGCGCAGCGGCTGATCGAGTCCGCGGAGCGCTGGCTGCCGGGCTCGATCCCGGCGGACGAGCGCGAGGCGCTGCTGTTCTTCGGGATGGCGCCGGACGGCAGCGACGAGGAGGCCTTCGGCGGGGCGATCGGGCCTCAGAAGCACCGTGCGCACCTCAACTTCCAGTACGGCGTGGTGGTGGAAGAGGTGCTGCTGCTGTCGGCTGAGCAGGAGCTGCTGAAGGCGGGGACGACGACCTCGACGGGGCGGACGGCGGACGTGCAGGCCTACGAGCGCGTGTACGGGAAGCCGTTCGACGAGCTGGTGGCGCTGTACCGCGCGGAGACGGGCGAGGACCTGGCGGAGCACTCGAGCCTGACGGAGTTCCAGCGCTTCACGTACTGGTGCTCGAAGTACCGCTTCCGGATGGCGGAGCCGGCGCGCGTGGCCTCGGACACGCGCAAGGCGCTGGCGCTGCTGTCGCAGCTGGATGCGAACCGGCGGCGGCTGGCACGAGCGCTGGCGGCGGACGAGAACTACATCGACATCGAGGGGCCGACGCCGGTGCGGCTGCGGCAGCCGCCTCGGCCTCGAGCGCGGATGATGCGGCGCTAGGGAGTCGTTCGGGGGCGACGCCCGGCCTCGGAGGGTGAGGTCGCGCCTATGGCGCGGCCGATGTTACTGCGGGGGTGGCCCACCCGCCCACCCTCGGATCGTGGGGGCTTCGCCCCCACCCCTTCCTCGAAGGGGGCTAGACACCTCGAGGCACGACCAACCTCGATAGGCGCATGCAAGTGCTTCCAGGCGGATCGATCGGGTGTGCGGGACGTGAAGAGGCCCCGGGTGACCGGGGCCTCTTCGATCCTCGATGGGCCTCGAGGGGTGGGAGTGCTTAGCCCTTGATCTCGATCTGCTTGGGCTTGGCCTTCTCGGGGACCGGGACGGTGACGGTGAGGACGCCGTCCTTCAGCTCGGCGTTGACATCGGCCTCGGCGACGACGCCGGGGAGGGCGACGCGGCGGGCGACGGAGCCCCAGCGGCGCTCGCGCCGGTAGTACTTCGCGTCCTTCTCCTCGTGCTCCTCGGTGTGCTCGGCCTTGATGGAGAGCACGCCTTCGTGCACCTGGACGTCGACGTCCTCCTTGTTGAAGCCGGGCAGCGAGGCCTTCACGACGACCTTGCCGTCCTGCTCGAAGACGTCGAGCTCGAGTGAGCCCTCGTCCAGCCCGCCTCGAACGGCGGGGAGACGGAACATGGAGTCGTCGAAGACGCGCTCCATCATGCGGCGGAGGTTGCCGAAGTCGCGGTCAATGCCGCCGAACGGGTCGGAACGAACGATATCTGCCATTGCCTGATTCCCTTCTCTGAGTGGTATCGACTCAAACCGTGGCAGGATCGTACCCAGACGGAACCGTGCCTGTCAATATTTATGAGTCGAGTTCACTCAGATATTTGCACACCATCCGCGCAGGCGTGCTAGACTCGCACACATGGTACGGGACTTCTACGACGTGCTCGGAGTGGCGAAGGATGCCTCCGACAAGGACATTCGGCAGGCCTTCCGTCGCCTCGCGCGCCAGTACCACCCGGATGTGAACCCGGGCGATGCGGAGGCGGAGGCGAAGTTCAAGGAGGTCAGCGCCGCCTACGAGGTGCTGTCCAACAAGGACCACCGCAAGAAGTACGACCGCTGGGGCGACCAGTGGCAGCACGCCGACCAGCTCGAGGAGATGGAGGCGCGCGGCTTCCGCGGTGGTCGCGGCGCGCCGGGCGGTCCCGGTGGGCCTCAGGGCATCCATTTCGAGGGGGACCTGGGCGACCTCGGTGACCTGTTCGGCTCGGGCGGGCGCGGCGGTGCGAGCGGCGGCATCTTCGACTCGATCTTCCGACGGGCAGCCGGACGGCAGCGCGGCCAGGACATCGAGCACGAGACTCGAATCAGCCTCGACGAGGCGTACAAGGGCACGACGCGCACGATCGAGGTGCGCGACCGATCGGAAACCTGCCGGGTCTGCGGCGGCGAGGGATCGCTCGCGGGTGCGACGTGCCACGCCTGTCGCGGCAGCGGGTCGGCGGCGCCGCTTCGGCGCATCGAGGTCACGATCCCGCCGGGCGTGGCGAGCGGCACGCGCATCCGCGTGGCCGGCAAGGGCGGCCCGGGCGGGAACGGCGGTAACGCCGGCGACCTCTTCCTTCGGGTGGAGGTGAGCCCGCACCCGCGCTTCGAGCGAAAGGGCGACGACCTGAGCGTCGATGTCGATGTGCCGGTGGCCGATGCGGCCCTCGGTGGCGAGGTCGGCGTGCCGACGCTCAAGGGCCGGACGCTGATGCTGACGGTGCCGGCGGGCACGCAGGCGGGGAAGACGTTCCGGCTGGCGGGGCAGGGGATGCCGCGACAGCGAGGCGGGTTCGGCGACCTGCATGCGCGTGTGCGCCTCGTGCTGCCGGAGTCGATGACCGACGAGCAGCGCGAGCTGTTCGAACGGCTGCGGGAGACGACGAAGCAGAAGCGCGCCAGTGGCGCGGCGGGCGGTGGAGGAGGCGCATGACGATCCCCCACGACGAGCCGGTCTTCCAGATCTCGGTGGTGGCTCGGATGGTCGGGCTGCACCAGCAGACGTTGCGCTCGTACGAGCGGATCGGCCTCGTGCAGCCACACCGGACGAGCGGCAACACGCGGCTCTATTCGCAGCGAGACATCGAGCGGCTGCAGCAGGTGCTGCGGCTGGTGAACGACCTCGGGATCAACCTGGCGGGCGTCGAGGTGATCCTGCGGATGACGCAGCAGATCGAGGAGCTGCAGGAGCAGCTCGCGAGCGCGCGCGAGGAACTCGCCTCGATGCGCGCACGCCTCGACAGGCGGGCATGAGCCCGCGGCCCGGCATGACGCCATCACCCTCAAGGAATGAGGTAGTTCGACCATGATGAGACAGGACCGGTTCACGGAGCAGGCGCAGACGGTGCTGCAGAACTCGCAGCAGCTGGTGCGCGAGCAGCGGCACGCACAGTGGGACGTCGAGCACGTCCTGCTTGCCCTCGTGCAGCTCAAAGACGGACTGGCGCGCGAGATCCTCAAGCAGATGCGCGTGGAGCCGGAGGCTGTGGCCTCGGCGATCAGCGCGCGCCTCGAGCGGGCGCCGAAGCTGAGCCACGACGTGGTGCAGATCTACACCACGCCTCGGATCGTGCGGATGCTCGAGGTGGCGAACACTGAGGCGGAGCGGCTTAAGGACGACTTCGTCGGCGTCGAGCACCTGCTGATCGCGATCGCGGACGCGCAGGACGGCGACTCCGCGGCGATCATGCGGGAGTTCTCGATCTCGAAGGAGCGCGTGTACGCGGGGCTGCGCGCGGTGCGCGGATCGGCGCGGGTGACCTCGCCGACGGCGGAGTCGCAGTACCAGGCACTGAGCCGCTACAGCCGCGACCTGACGGAGCTCGCGAAGTCGGGCCAGCTGGACCCGATCGTGGGTCGTGACGTCGAGATCGCCCGCGTGATGCAGGTACTGAACCGGCGCACGAAGAACAACCCGGTGGTGATCGGCGAGGCGGGCGTCGGCAAGACGGCGATCGTCGAGGGGCTGGCGCAGCGCATCGCCGAGGGCGACGTGCCGGACCGGCTGCGCGACAAGCGCGTGCTCGCCCTCGACATGGGCGCGCTGGTGGCCGGCTCGAAGTTCCGCGGCGAGTTCGAGGAGCGCCTGCAGGCGGTGATGCGCGAGGTGCGCGAGTCGCAGGGCGAGGTGCTGCTGTTCATCGACGAGCTGCACCAGGTGGTGGGGGCGGGCGGCGCCGAGGGCGCCATCGACGCCTCCAACATGATGAAGCCGGCGCTGGCACGCGGCGAACTGCACGTCATCGGGGCGACGACCCTGGACGAGTACCGCCAGCACATCGAGGCCGACCCGGCCCTCGAGCGCCGGTTCTCGCCGGTGTACGTGGACGAGCCGAGCGTCGATGAGGCGGTCGAAGTGCTGAAGGGGCTGCGTCCTCGATACGAGGAGCACCACGGCCTGAAGATCACCGACGAAGCCCTCGAGGCGGCGGCCCGGCTGTCCGAGCGCTACCTCACCGAGCGGCACCTGCCGGACAAGGCGATCGACCTCATCGACGAGGCCGCCTCGCGGCACGTGATCGAGGCGGAGGCGCTGACGCCGGAGCTGCGCGAGCTGAAGGAGCGGCTGCGAGCGGCCTCGGAGCGTGTCGATGCGGCCGCCGAGCGGCAGGACTTCGAGGAGGCGGCGCGGGTCAAGCAGGAGGTCTTGCAGATCCAGAACGAGTACGACGCGCAGCGCACGGTGTGGAACGAGGAGCACGGCCTCGGGGACGAGGTCACGGCCTCGGACATCGCGGCGCTGGTGGCGCAGATGACCGGCATCCCGGTCGACCGGATGATGGAGGAGGAGGCAGAGAAGCTGCTCCACATGGAGGAGTTCCTGCACCGCTCCGTCGTGGGTCAGGACGCGGCGATCGATGCGCTGTCGAACGCGATTCGGCGGGCGCGATCGGGCCTCAAGGACCCGCGCCGGCCGATCGGTTCGTTCGTCTTCGTGGGGCCGACGGGCGTGGGCAAGACCCACCTCGCGAAGGCGCTGGCGGAGTACCTGTTCGACGACCCGGACGCGCTGCTGCGGCTGGACATGTCGGAGTACCAGGAGCGACACACGGTCTCGCGCCTCGTGGGTGCGCCCCCGGGCTATGTCGGGTTCGAGCGCGCCGGCGAGCTGACGGAGGCGGTGCGGCGCCGACCGTACCAGGTGGTGCTCTTCGACGAGATCGAGAAGGCGCACCCGGACGTGTTCAACACGCTGCTTCAGATCATGGACGACGGGCGGCTGACGGATACGCACGGCCGCACGGCGGACTTCCGCAACACGGTGATCATCCTGACCTCGAACCTCGGGACGGGGCAGCGGCAGGAGGCGCTCGGCTTCGTGCGGACGCACAACGGGCGCGAGCGGGAGACGATGGTGCGGAGCGTCGAGCAGGCGTTGGCGAAGGCCTTCCGGCCGGAGTTCCTCAACCGCCTCGACGAGGTGGTGGTGTTCGAGCCGCTGACGGAGCCGGAGATCGCGCAGATCGCGGACCTGATCTTCGACGAGGTGCGTGGCCGACTGGCCGAGCGTGGCGTGGACTTCCGCGTCACGGAGGCGGCGAAGAGCGCGCTGCTACGCGAGGGCTACGACCCGAACTTCGGTGCTCGCCCGATGCGGCGCGTCATCGAGCGCCGGGTGGAGAACGAGCTGGCGAGGCGCGTGCTGGCCGGCGAGGTGAGCGACGGCGACACCGTCGAGGTCGATGTGACCTCGGACGGTGGGTACTCGTTCACGACGGTCGGGACGCGGGAGCAGGTCGCCGTGTGAGATCTGGCTCGAACAAGTGAGATTCGGAGAGAGGCCCCTCGACGAGGGGCCTCTCTCATGCCACTCGATGGGCGTCGCACGCTGAGAACAGCTCATTCCTGCTTTCTGCGTCCGTAGACAGCGTGCACAATCAACATGTATGTGTTTCACCCTATCGAGCCGCGGTTCAGGAATCGCAGCAGCCGGAAAGGTGCGGCCCCCATGCTTGTGATGCAGACCTTCGAGCGACGAGATCATGCGGACAGAAACGAGATGGCTCTCGCGGCCTTGCAGCTTTGTCGCGTCCAACGGGCCCGAAGCAACGTCTCGAGTGCCAAGTTCTACTGGCCCAGTTGGGACAGCATCGCGGTGCTGGTCGAGTGCTCCTCGTTCGAAATGGACGAGCAGCCCAACCCCGACCTGGCGAAGGCCGGGTCCGGCCTGGCGAATCTCGCTCGCATGACGGACTTCAAGATCATGGCCGAGGCGGGCGTTGGGCAGGAAGCCTACGAAGTCGCAGGACGTCCGAGCGGTACCTAGGCACCGGGACGGGTTCGTGAAGGCGAGGGGGCCGTCAGGCCCCCTCGCTGCGTGCGGGCATGAAGTCGGCCAAGCGGCGGAGCTGGCGGCCTTCGGGGTCGAAGTTGGTGGGGGCAAGCCAGGCCTCGAGGGCGGCGCGGATGGGGGGCCATTCGGCGTCGGTGATGGAGAGCCAGGCGGTGTCGCGGTTGCGGCCCTTCACCACCACGGCCTGGCGGAAGGTGCCTTCGTAGGTGAAACCGAGGCGCTCGGCGGCGCCCCACGAGGGGGCGTTGAAGGCGTCGCACTTCCATTCGTAGCGGCGGTAGCCGAGCTCGTCGAAGGCGCGGCGCGCCATGAGGTACATCGCCTCGGTGGCGGCGGGGCGGCGCTGGAGCAGCGGCGAGAAGGCGAGGTGGCCGACCTCGATGACGCCGTTCGGCGGGTCGATGCGGAGGTAGGTAGCGACGCCGACGGGGCGCTCTGTGGCGAGCTCGACGATGGCGTACCAGAGCGGGTCTTCGCTCGTCTCGCGCTCGGCAACCCAGGCGCGATAGGCGTCGAAGTCGGGCCAGGGGCCGTAGGGCAGGTAGGTCCAGTTGCGGCCCTCGGGGTCGAGGGCGTTCGCCTCGAAGAGGGCCTCGGCGTGGCGCGCGGCCTCGAGGGGCTCGAGGCGGCAGAGGCGGCCCTGCATCGGCGTGCGGGGCGGGCGGGGGCGGGCGGTCCAGCCCTCGACGGGCGGGCCGATCGGCTGGCCGAATTCGTTGGTTCGAGGGTCCACGGTGGTCTCCGTTCGTGAGTGAGGTGCCGTCAGTCCTCGACGGCGGCGGGCTCGGCGGCGGCATCGCGCGCTGCGGCGTCGAGCCTCGATTGGCCGGGCCACGGCTCGCGATCGGCCTTCCGCCAGAGGAAGAAGGCGGGGCCGGCGACGACACCCGTGGCAACCGCGAGGGAGAGGAACGCAAGTCGGATCGAGCCCTCGGCGAGGGCGCCGGCGATGGGGCTGCCGATCGACATGACGACCGAGCTCGAGAAGCGGCGTAGCGCGAGGATCGTGGCGCGCGTGTCGGACGTGGTGCGTCGATTGAGGTAGTCGGCGACGAGGGGCTGCCTCGCGAAGCCGAGCACGCTGATGAGGCCGATGGCGACGACCATCAGCACGTGGTCGATCGCGGCGAGGGCAAGCAGCAGCACGATCGGCACGACGACGAGGCCTCCGAACGCGCGCTGGAAGCCGAGGGCGCGCTCGACGACGTAGGCCCACATCGACGCACCGGCGGCGCCGAGGCGGAACGGGACGAGGATGAGGCCGAAGTAGGCGACGGGGACGTCGTGCCGGCTGAGGAAGGGCTGCATCAGGATCACGTTCGCGGCGGCGGCGAACGCGAGGCCGAAAGTGATGATCACGAGGTAGCGGATGGCGCGGTCGTGCTTGAGGACGCGACCGCCCTCGGCGACGGTGCGCCAGTAGGTCATGCCGCCGATGGCCTGGGTCCTCGGCGGCTCGCGCAGCAGCAGGACGATCGCGAGCGCCGCCGAGTAGGAGATGCCGCTGATCGCGACGGGGACCTGGAGCGAGCTGGCGCCGGCGATCGGGGCGCCGATGAGCCCGCCGAGCATGAAGCCCGCACTCATCAGCGCGGTGTAGCGACCGAAGAGCCTCGAGAAGTCGGCCTCGCGGCCACCGGAGCCGAGGGCGTCGTAGAGGTAGGCGCTCGCCGCGGGATCGCGCATCGTGCCGCCGCCGGCCCAGAGCAGGTACGACAGCAGGAGCATCGGGAAGTTGCCGGCAAAGGCGAACAGCGAGAGCCCGACGCCCTCGATGAGGGTGCCGATGGCGAGCGCGCGCCTGCGGCCGAAGCGGTCGGCGAAGGCGCCGGCCGGCACGACGCCGAAGACGTTCACGGCCTGGAAGAACGTCTCGAGCAGGCCGACGAGGAAGAGCGAGATGCCTCGGAAGTCGGTGAGGTAGACGACCCAGATCGCGAGCCAGAACTGGAACGAGACGGTGAAGGCGTACGCCATGAGCCACCGCACGTTGCGGTTCACGTTGAAGGCCGTGGGCGACGCAGCGATGGTGATGGTCGTGCTCGCTCTTGCACCTCGATGGCCGGGGCAGGGCGTCGAGGGTCGGACAGCGTAGCGCTGGATGGTGGGGGTGGAAGGGGTCTCGCTGCTACATTGGCAGGGAGGGAACTGACGGCGGGTCGCTGCGTGCGGCCCGCGGCGACGGAGGAGATGCGCGTGGCCTCGGGTGGAAGCGCCTCGGGTGGAGGCGGGCGACGGCGGCGTGGTTCGGGGGCGGGAGGACCGCGCCCGACACAGCCGGCGTGGCGTCAGCGCATCGATTCGTTCGGTGGGCTCTCGATGCTCGCGGTCGGCGTGGCGCTGATCGCGTTCGTCGGCGTGATCGTGTGGCAGAACCGGCCGGTGAGCCCCTCGTCGGACCCGTTGCTGGGCGAGGCGATGGAGTTCGGCACCGTCGAGCACGTCGACAGCGAGGCGCAGCTCATCATCCCGGAGGGCGAGCCTCCCACCGGCGGGCCCCACTTCGATCAGCCGCTGCGTGCCGGGATCTACGACAGCCCGGTGCCGGACGGAAACGCGATCCACTCGCTCGAGCACGGCATGGTCTGGATCTCGTACAGCCCTGATCTCGTCTCGGAGGCGGACCTCGAGGAGTTGCGCAACATCGCGGACGACCACGGCGGGGACACGATCCTCTCGCCTCGGCCGCTGAACACGCTGCCGATCGCGGTGGTCTCCTGGGGGCGCATCCTGCGCCTCGATGCCCTCGACACCTCGGCGATCGAGGACTTCATCGACGTGAACACGAACCGTTCGCCGGAGCCGGGCGTCCGCTAGTTCGAGGTCGATGGTCCGTGGGTCTCAGCGCCACCTCGCGGTAGCATCGAAGGCTGTGCGCGACGCCTCGAGACGGGGCGTCGACGGCGGGCGAGCGAGGCAAGCATGAGCAATGACCGACGGCGACGGCGTGCGGAGCGCGCCTCCAACCGGACGCGGCCGACGAGCCCCGTCCAGCGGCGGGCGCCCGCCTCGCGGGGCGGCCTGCGCGGCACAATCGACTCCTTCGGCGGGCCGGTGACGGTGGGCGCGATCGGCCTCGCGCTGGTGTTCGTCATCGGGCTGGTGTTCCTCAACCGGCCGGGCTCGTCCATCGACAACACGCCCTTCGAGCCGAAGGAGCGAGCGCAGGTCGACGCGAAGACGTGGGGCGACCCGCTGGCGCCGGTGCGCATCGTGATGTTCGAGGACTTCCAGTGCCCGGTATGCCGCCGCTTCACGGAGGAGCTGGAGCCGCAGCTCGCGTCCGAGTTCATCGAGACGGGCCGTGTCGTGGTCGAGTACCACCACATGGCGTTCCTCGGGGCGGAGTCGGTCGCGGCGGCGAGCGCCTCGGAATGCGCGAACGAGCAGGGCGCGTTCTGGCCGTACCACGACATTCTGTTCCTGCGGCAAGGCGCGGAGAACGCCGGGGTGTTCAGCACGAGCAACCTGAAGACATTCGCGGAGCAGATGGCGGCGGCGATCCCGGACCTCGGGTGGGACCAGGCGGCCTTCGATGCCTGCGTCGACGGCGGACAGACGACGGCGATCGTCGAGGCCGAGACGGGTGAGGCGCGGACGGCGGGCGTGAGCTCGACGCCGAGCTTCCTCGTGAACGGCGAGGCGATCGTGGGGCTGCCGACGTACGACTCGCTGCGCTCGACGATCGAGCGGGTGGAAGCGGCCGCGAGCGGCGGGAGCTAGCCAGTCGATGGCGAGCCTCGGACGGTGGCGTCTGGACGCGATGCTGCTCCTCGCGGTCGTCGGGGTCGGCGTGGCGGCCTACCTGACGAAGGTCGGCTTCGACCCCGAGCGGGCGATCTCGTGCGGGCCGCTGGGCGACTGCCACACGGTGCAGAACTCGCAGTACGCGGATGTGGCCGGGGTGCCGGTCGCGCTGCTGGGCCTCGGGATGTACGTGGCGCTGCTGGGACTGCTGGCGGCGCGGCGGTGGGGGCCGTGGGCCTCGATGGCGCCCTCGTGGGTGCCGACGGCGGTCTTCGCGATCGCGCTGGCGGGCACGCTGTACTCGGCGTACCTCACGTACCTCGAACTGTGGGTGATCGATGCGATCTGCGCGTGGTGCGTGGCCTCGGCGCTGATCATCACGGCGATGTTCGTGCTGGCACTGCCGGACGCGCGATCGGCTGGCCGCAGCACGGCCGGCACCGTATGATTCGGCGGCGCAGGGGAGGCTGTAGGCGATGACGACGCAGGCAGCGATTCAGCAAGAGGTCGAGGTCACCTTCGACGATCTGGCCGTCCTCTCCGAGGGCGCCACGAACGTCTTCCTGCTGAACTGGAACCTCGAAGAGACGACGCCGCCGTACTACGTGCTGGTCGACGGGCGCGAGTTCGCGTTCACGGGAGCGACGCTCCTGATCCGGGGCCACAGCGCCGCGCTGACGCGCACGGTCGCCGAGCACGAGGCCGAAGGTCGCCTGGTGCTGCTGGTCGAGCGCGCCGGCCGCTTCATGATCTACGCGCACGACCCGAACGCGACGGATGAGGACGAAGCGGAGGAGTAGCCCCCGCGGTTCGTCGACGTACCTGGTGAGCCCGCCCCCCGGCGGGCTTCTTGTTGCGTCGCTTTGCGTCGTTTGCCTCGATGTCTCCTCGATGTCGCATGTGCGTCACGACACCGAGGGGCGCGATACTGTCCGGTGCGACGTTTTCGGCGACCCTCGACGACCACTCGGCGACCGTTCGATGACGCAGGAGCGGGCATTGGCACGAGACCGACGCCTCGAGACCGGGCTCCTCGGCGAGCTGGGTGGGCTCTCGTACCTGCTCGCGCTCGTATCGGTGCACCTGTTCTTCGCCTCGTACGCGATGTCGATCGTGGCGGTGCCGCAGTCGATCTCGGACCAGCCGGACTGGCTCGTGGGCCTCGTGGTCGGCGCCCTCGGCATCGCGGGGATGGTGACGCGGCCGCTGGTGGGGGTGTGGGTCGACTCGGGCAATCGGCAGCGCTGGCTGAGGCTGGGGGCGACGGGGACGGTCATCGCCTTCGTGGGGTACGCGATCAGCCCGACGCCGTGGGTCACGATCGGGTTTCGATTCATCCACGGCATTGCGATGGGGCTGTTCACGACGGCGCTGCTCGCGGTCGTCTCGGGGATGCTGGCCGAGCGTCGACGCGGCCTCGGGATGGGCGTGTATCAGTCTGTGAACGCGGGGGCGCAGATGTACGCCTCGCCGCTGGCGGTGGGCATCGCGGCGGCGGTGTCGTTCGAGGTGGCGTTCCTCGTCGGCGCGGCGTTCGCCACGGGGGCGCTGGTCTTCGGCCTCACGGTGCGGGACCCCGACGCGGAGACGGTCGGGCGCGTTCGGAAGCCGTGGCGGGAGCGCTCGTGGATCTCGAGACCGGCGTTGATGCCGGCGCTCGTGTTCCTCTCGGTGACGACCACGGTCGGCGCTGTGCAGGCGTTCCTCCCGCTGTTCGCCGAGGAGCGCGACCTGGGGAACGTCGGGCTGTTCTACACGGTGTGGGGGCTCGCGCTGCTCGTGTTCCGGGCGGGCGGCGGCGGGCTCTCGGATCGCTTCGGGCGGGCGCAGGTGGTGCTGCCCTCGCTGGTGCTGGTCTCGATCTCGCTCTTCCTTCTCGCGAACACGCACTCGCAGGCGATGCTGCTGGCGACGGCGGTCCTGTACGGCTCGGCGTTCGCGGCGGTGCAGGTGACCGTGGTGGCGCTGGTCGTCGACCGCGCGCCGGTGGAGGGTCGAGGGGCGGGGGCGGCGACGTACACGATGGCGTGGGACGTGGGCGCGGTCCTGGGCGGGATCGTGCTGGGGCTGCTGATCGACCGTACCTCGTACGCGCTCGGGTTCGCGATCTGCGGACTGCTGCCACTCCTCGGGATCGTGCTCTATGCCTCGCGCATTGGACTGCGCCCTCAGCAGCAGTGGGCGATCGACTCGGTGGCGGCCGGGGACACGGGCGGTAGCTAGGCGGGGTCCTCGGCGGTGCTGGGGGCGACGACCCACTCCACGGCATCGAAGCGGGCGGCGTGGGCGGCACGAATCGCCTCGAGGCGCTCGGTCATCGCGGGGGAGTCGAGATCGTCCGTCAGCATGATGATGGCGTCCTCGTTGTTGTTCTTGTAGTAGCCCCTCGAGCGGCCCTGCTCGCGGAAGCCGAAGCGCTCGTAGAGCGCGCGGGCGCGGGCGTTCGAGGGGCGGACCTCGAGGGCGACGTTGCGCAGCTCGGCCTCGATGCCGCGCTCGAAGGCATCGAGGAGCAGGCGCTGGCCGATGCCCTCGCCCTCGCGCGCGGGGTCCGTGGCGATCGTGACGATGTGCAGCTGATCGACGTGGAACCACATGCCGCAGAAGCCGAGGAGGCGGCCTCGGGGCTGCTCCTTCGGCGGCGCGAGCCAGCGCATGGGCCATGAGGTGGGGCGGACCTCGAAGGCGGGCTCGAGCGGCTCTTCGGGCGCGAACTCGACGGCGACGATGTAGGTGGCGAAGGCGTTGCGGAGCTCGGCCTCGAAGGTGGTGGCGGGCCAGGCGTCGGCGTACGCCCGCTTCTCGATCTCGCGGACGTTCGGCAGGTCGGCCTGCGTCATCTCGCGCAGGACGATGCGGCGTCGATCGGTGGTGACCGCCATCTCGGCGGCAGTGTACCTCGGCGAGGCGTGGCCTCGTCTCTGTGAGCCAGGTGCGCCATTGGGTGCTCGGGGAAGCGCTCGTGTCGCTCCTACGTTCGAGGCACGCCTGCCGAGGACGCGACGATGAGGGGAGTGACGGATGAGCGAGCAGGAGACGGGCCTCGGGACGGGGCTGGAGGACCTCGATGAGCGCGATGACCTTGATGAGGTCGAGGCGAGCGACCTCGTGGACGACGACGGGGAGGCGCTGCCGGAGGAGACGCTGGACGAGCTGGCGGCGGTGACGGAGGCCGAGGCGAGCGCCCTCGACGAGGCGCGCACAGGCCTCGAGGCGGAGCGGGCGCAGACGCGCGCGGCGCTCGGGCGGTACCGGGCGGCGGTGCTGGCGGCGGAGCCGGAGTTGCCGCCGGACCTCGTGGTGGGGGAGACGCTCGAGGAGCTGGAGGCCTCGCTGACGGCGGCTCGCGCGGCAGTCGCCGGGGTGCGTGCGCGCCTCGAGGCGGAGTCGGAGGCTGTGAAATCGGGAGAGGAACCGGTGCGGGAGCGGGGGTTCCCGGCCGGAGCGCCGGCGCGGGGCGCGGCATCGACCGTCGGGATGTCGGCAGCGGAGAAGATCCGCACCGGCCTCGAGCAGCGGGCGCTGGGGTAGCCGGAGGGCCGTGGCCTACACTCGTGCGCCCGGCTCGCGCATCGAGCGGCGGTCGGGCGCGCGAGGGATCGAGGGGCATCGATGCACGGGGTGACGCCATTCCTCTGGTTCGACGACAACGCGGAGGAGGCGATTCGCTTCTACACCTCGATCTTCCCGGACAGCGAAATCACCTCGGAGCAGCGTCAGGGCGAGGGCGGGCCGCTGTTCATGGCGACGCTGCGGCTGGCGGGTCAGGACCTGATGGTGCTGAACGGCGGGCCGCACTATCAGCTGAACCCGGCGTTCTCGCTGTTCGTGGCGTGCGAGGACCAGGCGGAGGTGGACCGCTACTGGGAGCTGCTGACCTCGAACGGTGGCGAGGAGTCGATGTGCGGCTGGCTCGTGGACCGCTTCGGGCTGTCGTGGCAGATCATCCCGGCGGACCTGGGGATGTACCTGGGTGACCCGGACCCGGAGCGGCGGCAGCGGGCGACGGACGCGATGCTGTCGATGCGAAAGATCGACATCGAGGCGATCAGGCGGGCCGCTGAGGGGAGCTAGCTCTCCTCGAGGAGCATGACCACGGTGAGGATGTCGTCGCCGCCGTGGACGGTGATCTCCCAGCAGCCAAGCGTCGGGAATCGGACAGACGCGGCCTGGAAGATCAGACCGTCGTAGCCCTCGATGATGTCGGCCTCGAGGGGCGAGGCGGCGGTGTCGAGGCGACGGCCCTCGATGACGATGTCGGCGTTGGGGTCGGCCCGGAAGACGCCGAACTTCGCGGCGGCGCCTTCGCCGAGCGGGCCGGCGTATTGCTGCGGTCCGACCAACGCCTTGCCGTCGATCGGGAGCACCACCCACAAGTCGCCGTTGCCATGTTGCGTCGGAAACGGGCGTTGTCCGGGCGGCGTTGAGGCATTCGGAATCGTGACCGGGCAATCGAAGGCGGCAGGGAGCGTGCTCGCTGCTGTGGCCTCGGGTGGCGGGTCGGGAGTCTGCTCGCGTTCGGCCTCGGTGCACGAGACTCCGACCGCAAGAGCACAGAGTGTCGATAGCGTGGCGAGCAACGACGTCGCGTTCATCGGTGGATCATAGACGTGCATATCTGCGCGCTTGTCACTACCCGATTCTCCGCAATGTTCGGTCACAACTGAGTCGTCGTTTTCGGTGCCAAATCATCGTTCGGCCTCGGCAGGCCTCGACGTAACGTCGGTGGCGTGGTGCGGGAGGGGGAACGATGGCACTCACCCTGGCGGAGGGCGCAAAGCTCTCGAACGATGTGCTGCTCGAGGGCGTAATCGAGACGGTGATCAACGACAGCCCGGTGCTGCAGCGGTTGCCGTTCATCGAGATCGTGGGGAACGGGCTGACGTACAACCGCGAGAACGCGGCGGCCTCGGCGGACTTCTACGCGGTGGGCGACACGTGGTCCGAGGACACGCCGACGTTCGCGCAGGTGACGGCGACGCTGAAGATCCTCGGCGGGGACGCGGACGTCGACAACTACCTCGCACGGACGCGGAACAACGTCCAGGATCTCGAAGCCGCAGTCGTGGCGCTCAAGGCGAAGGCGGTGCAGCAGGCCTTCGACGACACGTTCGTCAACGGCGACACGGGCAGCGACGCGAACGCGTTCGACGGCCTCGATGTGCTGTGCGCGTCGGGACAGACGGTCTCGATGGGGACGAACGGCGCCACGCTGACGCTCGCGAAGCTCGATGAGGCGATCGACAAGGTGCGGGGCGGGAAGCCGGACCTGCTGCTGATGTCGCGGCGGACTCGGCGGTCGCTGACGGCGCTGTCGCGGGCGACGGGCTCGGGCATCGTCGAGCAGGACCGCGACGAGTTCGGCCGCATGGTGCAGTTCTACGACGGCATCCCGATCGGCGTGAACGACTACATCTCGGACGCGCAGGCCGTGGGCACCTCGAGCGACTGCTCCACGATCTTCGCGCTGCAGCTGGGCGAGGGCGCGATCGCGGGCCTGACGGGGCCGGGCGGCCTGACGGTGGAGCGCGTGGGATCGCTGGAGACGAAGGATGCCACGCGCATCCGCGTGAAGTGGTACGTGGCGAGCGCGCTGTTCAACGAGCTGAAGCTCGCGCGCCTGGTCGGCATTCGGCCGTAGGCGAGCGGTAGCGAGCGGAGGCAACGATGGCGAACGTGCGCATCGATGAAAACGGGGTGGCGAAGGGGGTCGTGTTCGAGCACACGGCCCCTGCCGTCCACCGCAGCAACGTGACCGCCGTGGACGGGTCCGACCCTGCGTCGAGTGCCGGGGTGGATACGGCGGGCTTCGAGGCGGTCGACTTCGACCTCGACGTCACGCTGGGCGGGACCGACCCGCTAGTGGAAGTGGCGCCGATCTACTTCGACGCCACGGCGGACGCGTGGTTCAAGGGGGAATCGGCGTTCTTCAACTCGAGCGGGCGCTTTCGCGTCCGGGCCGAGGGCCGCGGGGCGGTCACCTACCTGAAGGTCGTGGCGCTGACGGGCACGAGCCCGACGCTCGACCTCGATGCCTGGGCGTCGTTGACGTGAGCGCCGGGCTGGCAGACGTCGCGGTCGTGCGTAGCGAGGTCGTGCGCTCGAGGATGGGGGCGCGCGGCGCGTCGATGCGGTGGCTGTGGCCGGGGGCCACGGACGTGGCGCTGACCTCGGCGGGGGCGTTCGGCCTCGACTTCTCGGGGGCGGCGCTCGCGGAGGCGGGCGCCGTCGGGCGCGGGCGACAGGTGGAGCCGGCGGGGACGAACCTCGTCACGAACCCGTCGTTCGAGACGGGGACGGCGGGGTGGGCCTCGTTCAACGGCGCCTCGATCGCGCAGGACGGCGGGGATGCGCGATTCGGGTCGAGCTCGCTCCTCGTGACGACGCCGGGGAGCGTGGGCGACGAGGGCGCGACGCAGAGCGCGCTGATCGCCGTGTCGCCCTCGACGACGTACACGTGCTCGATGTGGTTTGCGGGTGCGTCGGGCAACGTGCACATCAACCTGAACGCGTACACCGGCGGCGGCGCGTACGTCACGACGCACTTCGGGCCCTCGACGGCGCTCACGGGCGCGTGGCAGCGCATCGCGTTCACGTTCACGACCGGGGCGACGACGGGCCAGGTGGACCTCTACGCCCTGACGTTCGGGGCTCAGGCGATGTCGTTCCGGGTGGACGGGGTGCAGCTCGAGGTGGGGGCGTACGCGTCCAGCACGATCGATGGGTCGCTCGGCAGCGGCTATGCGTGGACGGGGACGGCGCACGCCTCGAGCTCCACGCGGGCGGCCTCGAGGGTGCGCGCGGCCTCGTGGGCCCTGGATGCGCGGCGGGGGGCGGTGGCGGCGTGGGTGCGGCCGGCGTGGGGGAGCGGGGGCGCACCGGCCGCCCCACGCCTGCTGCGCGTCGCGCCGAGCGCGAACGAGGCGCTCGACCTGCTGTTCGACCACGCGACCGGGCGGTGGCGCTTCGACAGCACGCACGGCGGCGTGACGGACAGCGTCGCCTCGGCGGTCGACTCGTTCAGCGGCGGGGCCTCGAAGGTGGTCGTCGCCTCGTGGGCCGCGACGCGCATCGGGATCTCGGTGGACGGCGGGGCACCAGTCACGGCAGCGCGGGCGGCGGGCGTGCCGGTGCTCGGCGCGACGCCGATCGACTTCGGCAGTATCGACGGGGCGAGCGGGCACCTCGATGGGGTGATCGGGCCGATCGCGATCTTCGATCGCCCGCTCGACCTTCACGAGCTCGCGATCGTCGGGCGGCTGGCGCGGCCGCTGGGCTGGCGCGAGCTGGGATGACGGGAGGCGGGTGATGGCGGGCATCGACCTGGACACGATGCGCGGCCTCGTGCGACGCGACCTGCGCGACGAGGACCCGGCCGACGAGCGCTGGTCCGACGACGAGCTGGACCGGCACATCGGGCGGGCGCTCGACGAGCTCTCGCTGGCGGCGCCGCTCGAGACCTCGACGACGCTGACGACCTCGGCGGGCAGTCGGGACCTCGACGTCTCGAGCCTCGCCGAGCGCGTGGCGATCGACGCGGTGGAGTTCCCCACGGGGGAGTACCCGCCCTCGCTCGTCTCGTTCTCGCTGTGGGGGGACACGCTCACGATGGACCTCGAGGGCGTGCCGAGCGGCGGGCAGGACGTGATCGTGCGGTGGGCGCGCACGCACACCCTCGATGGGTCGGGCTCGACGCTGCCGGCGGCGCTCGAGGACCTGGTGGCGACGGGGGCGGCGGCGTACGCGGCGCTCGAGTGGTCCTCGTACGCGACGAACCGCCTCAACGTGGGCGGGGCAGACACGTGGAGCCACTTCCACACCTGGGCGCAGGAGCGGCTCGCGGCGTTCCACAAGGCGCTCGCGAAGCACGGCCGCCAGCGGCGGCTGCGATCGAGACGGCTGTTCGTGCCGGCAGGCGGGGCCCTCGGCGCGCGGCCGCTCGGCGAGTAGCGGCGATGCGCACGCTGTCCTCGACGCTGCTGGCGGCGCAGCGGTCCTCGAGCGCGACGCCCTACCTGCGGGTGACGCTGTCCGACCTCGACGTCGGGGTGCCGAAGCTGCGGTGGGAGCGCTGGTACACGGGCGCCGAGGCGGACGGCCCCTGCGCGGCGGCGGTGCCGGACGACGGCGCCCTGCTGCGCGCGCGCATCGATCCCGCGACGGGCACGCTCAGCCACCAGCGGGTGGCCGCGCCGACGGCCTCGAGCACGTACAGCGCGTGGACGAGCCTCGGGACGGTGGCGACGGCCTCGAGACTTGGGCTCGCGGCGGCCGGTACGCGGGCGCTGCTGGCGACGGTGCGCGTCGACGGCGTGACGGTCGAAGTGCGTGAGAGCACGGACTCGGGCGCGACATTCGGTGCCTCGGCGGTGGTCACGGTCGCGGGCGGAACGGTGACGGCGGTAGCGTGCGGCCTCCTCGATGGGACGGGCACCGCAGCGGTCGTGTTCGCGGCGGGCGGCGTCGTGTATGAGATGCGGCGGACGGGCACGGGCGCGTGGTCGACGCCGACCGCGTGGCCTCACAGCCTCGCGACGGTGAACGGCCTCGCGGTGCGCGCGGGCCTCGACTACGACATGGTGGTCAGCGGCACGGACGGCGCCGGCGACGCGGGCGCCTGGTCCTCGCACCTCAGCGCCAGTGGGGGCGGGTGGGACCCGCTCGCCGAGATCACGCTCGCTTCGGCGGGAACGGGCGTGACGTACCTCGCGACGGGCGCGAGCTTCGTGATCGTGCCTCGAGCGGCGCTGGTCGAGACCGTGGGCGGCGCGGCCTCGCGCGTGCAGCTCGCGAGCGGCGTGCCGGGCGCCTCGAGTGCGGTGCACGAGTGGCGCGACCCCGCGCCGTTCTCCCACACCTCGGCGTACGGCCTCGGGCTCACCGCCGGCGACGACGACGCGTGGCTCGTGGCGCCGGACGGCGTGTGGCACGCGCCGACCTCGACGCCGGCCGAGGACCTCACGGACGACGTCATCGAGGCGGACTTCAGCATCTCGATGGCGGGCGGGCGGCTGCGGCTCGTGCTGCGCAACGACGACGGGCGCTACTACGCCTCGAGTGGGCCGATCGCCCTCGAGCCGCGGGGGGAGCTGCAGATCGACCTCGGCTTCGTCACGAGCGCGGGAGCGGAGTGGTCGATCGGGCCTCGGTACTGGATCACCTCGGTGGTGCGGCGTCGCGAGGGTGGACGCGGCACGGTCGAGATCGAGGCGGTGGACGGCTGGGGGGTGCTGCGGGCGTGGCACGCGCCTCGGCAGTTCACGTGGGCGGCGGGGGCACTGCAGGCGTGGCAGATCATCGACGCGACGATGGCGCGGGCGGGGCTGCGGCTGCTGACGAGCGGTTCGAGCGAGGCGTCACTGCTGCTTCCGGCCTCGACGGTACGCGCGGGGCAGGATGGCGCCTCGGCGGTGCGGCGCGTGCTGGCGACGATCCCGGACGAGCTGCGGCCCTCCGGTGGGGCGTTCCGGCCGTTCGAGCCACTCGCCTCCGATGCGACGAGCTACGCGTACGGCCTCGACCACGCGCTCTCGGCGGTGCGCTGGCGAGCCGGCGAGCGGGCCGCCGGCTGGGTGCGCGTCCTCGGTGCGGGCCTGTTCGGCGAGGCGGTCGAGGACGAGGCGCTGCTCGCCGGCGCGCCGACGGCGGTGGTGGTGGACGACAACCTCACGGTGCAGGCGCGCGTGGATGCGCGCGCGCAGACGGCGCTGCGGCAGGCGGCGCTGACGAGCGACCTCGGCGAGATCGTGGTGCCGATGAACGTCGGGCAGGAGCTGGGCGACGTCATCGAGGTGAGCGACGCGGCCTCGGGCCTGGATGCCGCGCGCGCGCGCGTGGTGGGGCTGCGCTACCGCTACGTGCGGGGCGGCTCGCGCCCGCGCTACGACCTGACGCTCTCGCTGTCGGAGGTGTGAGTGTGATCGAGCGCGGGACGCTGGCGGCCTTCAACGCCTCGACGTATGTGGCGACGGTGCAGTTCGCGGGCTCGCTGTCGGCAGTCGTCGCGAACGTGCCGGTCTCGCGGGGGATCGCGTCGAGCGAGATGGTCGTGGGGCGTCGGGTGGCGGTGGCGCTGTTCGACCTCGGGAACCCCGCCGACTCGATGGTCCTCGGGGTGTACTAGGGACCTCGGCGCGGCGCCCAACCCAGGCGGTCGGCGACGTGCCTCGAGTCCCGGCGCCCAGCCGCTGAGCGTCCGCTGAAAGTTCGGCGCCAGAGGGTTCCGGCTAGAATCTGGCTCAGTAGCCTCTCCGCGAAGGTTATTCACCGACGGCAGAGGGGAACTCGAATGCGCGGGGGCAATCGTTCGATATGGCTCACGGGAGTCGCGGCGGTATGCGTCATGGTGCTCGGCGGGCTGCTCGTGAGCTGCTCGAGCGGGGACTCCGACGAGACGGCGACTGCGACGGCCACCGCCACCAGCGGGACCATGGAGTCGTCGGCGACGCGGGTGGATGCAACGCTCGCGGACTTCTCGGTCGCGGTCGATCCGGCCTTGTCGCCCGCGGGCGAAGTGCGCTTCTTCGTGAAGAACACCGGCGCGACGATGCACGAGTTCGTGATCGTGAAGAGCGACCTCGATCCGGCGTCGCTCCCGGTCTATGGCGAGAACGACACGCCGGCCGAAGGTCACGTCGTCGGCGACGTCGACGAGGACCAGATCACCTCGGAGGGCGAGATCGAGGACATCGAGCCGGGCACGACGAAGGACGCCAACTTCACGCTCGAGCCGGGCAAGTACGTGCTGATCTGCAACCTGCCGGGTCACTACAAGCTGGGGATGTACACGGCCTTCACCGTCGAGTAGCGGTGGCTCCGGGGGCCCCTCTGGCGGCGCGTTCAGCCGGCAACTGGCCGCCAGAACGCCTGTTCTTATGCCACTCGCACGCCTATACTGAGGCGCGGCGGAGCAGGGAGGGCGGTGCCGTGGCAGAGACGCGCAAGGAACGCGACGCCCGTGACTCCGAGGCGCCCGCACGCGGGCCGCTGACGCCGACCCTCACCGACGAGGACGCCGGCCTCGAGACATCGCTGCGGCCTCGACGGCTGGAGCAGTACTTCGGGCAGGAGACGGTCAAGCGCAACCTCGATATCGCGATCCGCGCGGCGCTGGCGCGGGGCGAGGCGCTCGACCACCTGCTGTTCCACGGCCCGCCGGGCCTCGGCAAGACCACGCTGGCGATGATCGTGGCGGCCGAGCTCGGCGTCTCGATTCGGATCACGAGCGGGCCGGCGATCGAGCGCTCGGGTGACCTCGCCTCGCTGCTGACGAGCCTGCAGACGGGCGACGTGCTGTTCATCGACGAGATCCACCGCCTCCCGCTGGCGGTGGAAGAGGTGCTGTACCCGGCGATGGAGGACTTCTCCGTCGACATCATCCTGGGGAAGGGGCCGAAGGCGCGGGACGTGCGCCTGCGGCTGAACCGCTTCACGCTGATTGGCGCGACGACGCGCTTCGCGATGGTGTCGCAGCCGCTGCGCGACCGCTTCGGGGCGGCGTTCCGCCTCGACTTCTACGACGAGACGGCGCTGAGCCAGATCCTGCACCGCTCGGCGGGCGTCCTCGGGTGCGAGGTGGACGACGAGGGCGTGGCGGAGATCGCGCGGCGCTCGCGTGGGACGGCGCGCGTGGCGAACCGGCTGCTGCGGCGCGTGCGCGACTTCGCCGAGGTGGAGGGCGACGGGCGCGTGACGAGTGAGACGGCGCAGGGCGCGCTGGAGCACCTCGAGATCGACGCACTCGGCCTGGATGCGATGGACCGCGAGCTGCTGCGGGCGATGATCGAGCGCTTCGGCGGGGGGCCGGTGGGCCTTGACACGCTGGCGGCGGCGATCTCGGAGGAGCCCGACACGATCATGGACGTGTACGAGCCGTACCTCCTGAAGCTGGGCTTCCTGCAGCGGACGCCTCGAGGGCGGGTGGCGGGGCGCCTCGCGTACGAACACCTGGGCATCGATCTGCCGCCGCTGTCGAGCCGGCCCTCGATGCCAGCGGCACTGCAGCGGAGCCTGTTCGACGCAAGCGAGCAGGCGGAGGCGAGTGAGGACGAGGCGACGGCCTAGCGCCATCGATGGTCCGCGCGCCTTCGGAGGGCGACGCGCCTGGGGCGCCGCCTGGTTCCCCCCTCGAAGGGTGGCCCGCCCGCCCACCCTTCGGATCGTGGGGGCTCCGCCCCCAAACCCCCGGTCCTCGGGAGGTCCTAGGTGGCACTCGGACCTCGCCGAACCCACGGCACCTCCGCGGACGGCGTCCCTCGGAGAATGCGCCGAGGCTGCTCGGGACGCCGCGCTGTCGGTGCAGCAGCCGGTGGGCAGCGCCTCGGGTATCGTTGGCGCCTCGATAGTTGGGTGGAGGACGGCTCATGGCGGGGCGGCGGCATATCTCCTCGGGCGGGCCGTGGGAGGAGCGCGTGGGGTACTCGCGCGCGGTGGTCGTCGGTGATCGCGCGTGGGTGTCGGGCACGACCGGCACGCGGCCGGACGGGACGGTGCCGGAGGGCGTGGCCGAGCAGACCTCGCTGGCCCTGGACATCATCGAAGGAGCGCTGCGCGAGGCGGGCGGCTCCCTCGCCGACGTCGTGGCGGCTCGGGTCTACGTGACGCGCATCGAGGAATGGGAGGCGGTCACGGAGACCACGCGTCCTCGCCTCGGTGTCGCGCGGCCGGCGATGACCCTCGTGCAGGTCGCCGGGCTGCTGCTGCCGGCGCACCGCGTCGAGATCGAGGTGGAAGCGGTGATCGGATCCTCGGGCTCATGACAAACGGAACGGGGGAGCGGCCGTCGGTGCGGCTGCTGCTGGTGCGGCACGGGCGCGTCGATCCCTCGGTGACGCCCGATGCGTCGACGCCCCTCGACGAGGTGGGACGGGCGCAGTCGGAACATGCGGCCTCGATGCTAGCGGGCGCGGGGGTGCATCGGGTGTTCTCGAGCCCGACACGACGCGCCCTCGAGACCGCCGAAATCATCGGGACGGCGCTTGGCCTCGAACCCGAGGTCGACGCGCCCCTGCGCGAGTTCGAGCTCGGCGCCGAGGGCGCGACCTCCGACGAGGCGGCGCAGCGGCCGCGGCCGGACCTCGCTCTCTGGCGGCCGGAGCATCGCGTGCGACGCGACGCGGAGTCGCTGGGCGACTTCCAGTCGCGGGTGACGGCGATGCTGACGGCGATGACACTGCAGGCGCGGCCGCACGATGTCTACGTCCTCGTCACGCATGCCGGCGTCATCAATGCCGCGCTGCGCTGGGCCGTCGGGATGGCCTCGAACAACGGGTGGTTCTTCGGGGCGGTGACACCGTGCGGCTCGGTGACGGAGATCGAGCACTGGCCTCGGGGGCGGCACGAGGAGGGGGCGCCTCGGTACTCGGTGCTGCACCGCCTCGGCGATGTAGGCGGGCTGGCCTCGGAGCTGCGGTCGGAGTAGCGCCTCGGGACCTCGCCAACGGGCGGCCTCGTCCCCCCACGCGTACTCCTCGGGGGTTTCGCCTCTCGCGCGAGGAAGCAGCGTTGGACCTAGTAGTTGCGCTCGGTGCGCCAGCGGCGGAGCCAGCCGGTGTGCTGGGCTTCGTGCTCGCTGCGAAGGGCGGCTTCGCCGTAGCGGTCGGGCTCGAGGGCGCGTTCGGGGGCGGCGGCGATGGCGTCGAGGAGGCGCTGCCTCGAGGTCTCGAGCTCCCACTTCGCTTGTTCGACGGAGAGGCCGAGGCGGGCGTCGTGGAAGAGGGCGCTCAACTCCTCGTCGCGGCCGGGCTCGAGGCGCCAGGCGGAGTCGTGGCCCGCCGAGAGTCGCTCGACCTCGGCGGCGCGGATCTCGTCCCAGGCGGCGAGGTGGACGAGGTGGTCGTTCACGGACCAGCCGTCGAGCGTGGCCTCGGTCAGCTGGTCGTCGGTCAGGCCCTCGATGGTGGCCAGCAGATCGGCGCGCATGTCGCGGTAGTGCTGGAGCAGCGCCTCGCGGTCCTCGGGCACGTGGGGCCTCCTCGGTCGGGGGCTAGCCGCGGCGAATGATCGTGTAGGTGGCGCGGCCGACGGCGATGAGCTTGCCCTCGAGGTCACGCACCTCGGCCTGGGCGAAAGCGAGCGCGCGACCGCTGCGGAGGATGCGGCCCTCGGCGAGGACGTCGCCCATCGCGGCATTGAGGTAGGTGATGTTCATGTCGGTCGTGGCCTGCCCGGACCACGTCTCGTCGTCGGGGCGGCGGAGGGTCGAGACGGCGCCGCCGCAGGCGGCATCGACCAGCGAGCCGAGCGCGCCGCCGTGCATCACGCCGGGGAGGCGGGTGCCGAGCTCCTCGTGCATGGGCATGCGCAGGGTGATGTGGCCGACGTCGTGGACCTCGGCGACCTCGATGCGAAGGGTGCGCCAGAAGGCGACGCCCGAGGCGTCGATGAGGCCGAGCAGGCGCTCGCGCTCAGCGGCGTCGAGCGCCACCTAGTTGCTGCCCTCGCCGAAGGGCGGCTTCGGGGACGAGGGCGGCATCGACGTCGAGGGCGGCTTGAAGCCGCCACCGGGACGTGCGGCCGGGCGGGCCGGCGTCGGGCGCGGCGCGGTCGCGACGGAGCCGGTCGAGGTCTCACCGGCCTCGGTGGCGGCACCGCCTCGGGACGAGTTGCGGTCGAGCGCGGTGCGAGCCGCGCGGGCGGCGTCCTCGGCGACGCGACCGACCTCGCGGGCGGCGCGGCGGGTCTGCTCCGCGACCTCGTCGGGGTTGGTGTGCACGATGGTGCTGGCGGTGCGCTTCGCGGCGCCGATGACGTCGTTGGCGTTCTCACGCGCGACGCGGGCGGGCGGCTCGGCTGCCGTCTCCGGCGTGGGCATGATGAGCCACGCGGCGATGTAGAGCGCGGCTGGCAGGCCACCAGTGAGGATGGTCAGCAGCACGGTGACGACTCGGACCATCGAGCGATCGAAGTCGTAGCGGGCCGCAATGCCGGCGCAGACGCCGCCGAAGATCGCGTGCTCCGTGTCGCGGGTCAGACGCGTGTCTGCCATTTCGAACCTCCCACCGCAGCGTCAGACCTCCATGCTACGCCATCGCCGGAGGCCTCGCGCAGGGCCGACTGCGACCTCGATGGCGGTCCGAACGTCCGTCCGGCGCGGGGCGGAGGTCCGATGACAGGGCGCGCCCCGGCTCTAGGCTGTGGGTGGATCTCGTCATCGAGGGGAGCGGGCCATGGCCAGCGCACCAATGCAGCCGGACCTGAACGAACAGGCGCTTTACGACGCGGCGAAGAAGCGCACCGACGACATCATCGGTTTCTTCATCCACGCGCTCGTGTACGTGCTGGTGAACGCGGGGCTGTGGGTGCTCGACCTCGTGACCGGCGGCGGGATCAACTGGGCGTACTGGACGACGATCCCGTGGGGCATCGGCCTGGCGATCCACGGTGCTGTGCTGTTCGCGGAGCTGAAGGTCTTTGGCGACGACTGGCGACAGCGTCGAATCGAGAAGTACGTCGAGCAGCGGCGGGGTCGCGGCGCCGGCTAGGCCTCGAGACCGTCCCACGACCAGCGCGGGATCGTGAGCCCACCCGGCACGTCGTCGGGCGACCGCGGGTAGCGCGCCATCGTCGTGCGGGTGGCCCACGCGAAGTAGTCGTGCAGCGCCTGAGCAAGGCGCGGTTCCTCGGTCAGGCCGACATCCTCGAGGGCCTGGTCGAAGCAGGCGATCGCGCGCTCGTCCATCTCCTCGTGCTCGCCCTCGCCGCTGTGGATGCGGACGACGGACGTCTCGTCATCGATGGTGGTCGAGTAGGTGGGCGGTCCGCCGAGCGCCTCGGCCCAGTAGGCGGCGAGGCGTTCGCTGTGATCCGGGTGGAAGCCGTGGCTGAACGCGTGGCTGACAACCTCATCGGCCATGACGCGCTCGTGCCACGCCTCGGCGAGGCGGAGCAGACCCTCGTCGCCACCCACCGCCTCGTACAGGCTCGACTCGTCGGAAGTCATGGCGAGGCCTGCACGATGTCGACGGAGACCTCGATGGCCCTGGTCGTGCCTCGGTTCTCCAGCCAGTGCACGGTGTTGCCGTCCTCGGGCCAGCCGAGCCCGGGACCGTAGTCGGTGGCGACGCCATTGCGATGGTCGGTGATGGTGCCCTGCAGGATGTAGACGGTGCCGGGTCGCCCTACATGGTCGTGCAGCGGGCCGAAGACGCTCCCCGGCTCGAAGGTGAAGCGGCGGGTCCGCAGCTGGCGGCCCGTCATGCCCTCGATCTCCGGGCCGAGGTCAACGACCCCGAGCAGCTCCATCGTGACGCCTCGGGTCTCGGGAACCACCTCTTCTTCAAGCACCGCGAATGCTCCTCGACTTCCGGCCGTCCTCGATGGGCGTGCCTCGATCGATCTCAGCACCTGAAGCTGAAGGATTGGGAGGGTGACGGGCGGGGGATCAGGCGCCGTCGCCGGCGACGGCCGCACCTTCGCTCTGCTGCGAGTAGGTCATGCGGTAGAGGTCGGCGTAGACGCCGTTCTGCTCCATCAGCTGATCGTGGCTGCCGATCTCGACGATGGTGCCGTCGCGCATGACGACGATGCGGGTGGCGTCTCGGATGGTCGAGAGACGGTGGGCGATGACGAAGGACGTGCGGCCTCGGAGGATGGCTCGCAGCGCGGCCTGGATGACGCGCTCGGTCTGCGTGTCCACGGTGGCCGTCGCCTCATCGAGGATGAGGATGCGGGGCTCGGCGATGATGGCGCGGGCGAAGGCGAGCAGCTGGCGCTGGCCGACCGAGAGGTTCTGGCCTCGTTCGTGCAGCTCGGTGTCGTAGCCCTCAGGCAGCCGCTCGATGAAGCCGTCGGCGCCGACGGCCTCGGCGGCACGACGCACGTCCTCGTCGGTCGCCTCGAGGCGGCCGTAGCGGATGTTGTCGGCGATAGTGCCGGAGAAGAGGTAGGGCTCCTGCAGCACGACGCTCATGCGCTTCCGCAGCGAGTGGCGCTCGAGCTGGCGCAGGTCGATGCCGTCGATCTCGATGCTGCCGCCCTGGATGTCGTACGAGCGGTTGATGAGCGCGGTGACCGAGGTCTTGCCGGCGCCGGTGTGGCCGACCAGCGCGATCGTCTCGCCCGGCTCGACGTGGAGGTCGAAGTCCTTCAGGACCGGCACGCCCTCGATGTACGAGAAGTCGACGTGGTTGAAGTCGACGCGGCCGACGACGTCATCGAGCACGACGGCGTCGGGGGCGTCCTGGATCTCGGGGACGGTGTCGAGGACCTCGAAGATGCGGTGGGCGCCGGCGGTCGCGCGCTGGAGCTGGGTGTACTGCAGCACGATGTCGCGCACGGGGTTGAAGAAGCGCTGGATGTAGAGGGTGAAGGAGAGCGCGAAGCCGAGGGCGGCGCCCGGCTCCATGCTGCCGTCGAAGACGCGAATGCCGATGACGATGAGCACGATGATCGTCGCGACCGTCGACAGCACCTCAACCATGGGCATCACGGCGGCCTGGAGGCGGCCGGCGCGGAGGTTCGAGTCGAGGTTCATGCGGTTGAGGCGGTTGAACTCCTCGAGGTTCTTGTCCTCGCGGCCGAGCGACTGGACGACGCGAACGCCTGAGACATTCTCGTTGATGCTGGAGTTCACGAGGGCGATCGCCTGGCGCACCTGGATGAAGGCGTTGGCGGCGTGGCGCTGCCAGACCCACATGAAGAGCATCATCACGGGGATGACGCTCAGGGCGACGGTGGCCAGCATCGGGTCCTGGGCGTAGAGGAAGAAGACGATCAGGGCGAGGCCGAAGAAGTCCGCGAGGACGTTGAGCATGCCGGTCGTCAGCAGCTCCTGCATGACCACGACGTCCGAGGTCACGCGCGACATCACGCGGCCGACTTCCTCGTTGTCGTAGAAGCGGAGCGAGAGCTTCTGGAGGTGGCTGAAGAGCAGCGTGCGGAGGTGCAGCAGCACGTTGTGGCCGATGTAGCCGGTCATCAAGCGCTGTGACCAGAGCGCGAACCACGACAGGATCGCGAGCCCGACGAGGAGGAACCCGACGCGGTTCAGCACGTCTACGTCGCGGGTGGTCGTCAGGTTCTTCACGGCCAAGCCCATGATGAACGGCTGCGCGTACGAGCCGGCCGAGTAGACCATCATGCTCAAGAGGGCGAGGAGCGCGCGACCCTTGTAGGGGGCGATGAACGGGATCAGGCGCCGGAAGAGCGCCGGGTCGTAGACCTTGCCCAGCTCCTGGTAGTCCCAGCCGTCGATGCGGCCTCGGCGACCGCCGCCGCCGTGGCCGTCGCCGCTCCAGCCAGATGCGCCTCCACCGCCCCAGTAGGCCATCAGGCGTCCCCCGCCTGAGCGGCCATGGCAGCCTGCGCCTCTTCCTGGTCGCGGAGCTCGAGGTCGTAGATCTCGCGGTAGAAGCCGCCGGCCTCGAGGAGCTCGTCGTGGCGACCGCGCTCGACGATGCGCCCGTCGCGCATGACGAGGATCTGGTCGGCGGCCTGCACGGTGCGGAGGCGCTGAGCGATCACGAAGGTCGTGCGGCCTCGCATGAGGTTCTGCAGCGCCTCCTGGATGAGGTACTCAGTGCGCATGTCCACGGAGGACGTCGAGTCATCGAAGATGAGGACGCGGGGGTCGAGCAAGATCGTGCGCGCGATTGCGATGCGCTGGCGCTGCCCGCCGGAGAGCGTGACGCCACGCTCGCCGACCCACGTGTCGTAGCCGTCGGGCTGCTGCTCGATGAAGTCGTGGATGCGGGCGGCCTCGGCGGCAGCGGTGATCTGCGCCTCGGTGGCGTCCGGCTTGCCGTAGGCGATGTTCTCTCGAATGGTCGCGGCGAAGAGGAAGACGTCCTGCTGCACGATGCCGATGGCGCCCCGGAGGGAGTCGAGGGTGACGTCGCGGATGTCCGTGCCGTCGATGCGGATTGCGCCCTCGGTGACGTCGTAGAACCTCGGGAGGAGGTTCACGACGGTGGACTTGCCGGAGCCGGTGGGTCCGAGGAGGGCGATCACCTCGCCGGGCTGCGCATCGATATCGATGTCGCGAAGCACGGGGGAGACGGCGTCGTAGCCGAAGGAGACGTGCTCGAAGCGCACGGCGCCGCGCTCGGCGCGGATGGCGGGGGCGTTCTCCTTCTCGCGGACGGCCGACTCGGCATCGAGGATCTCGTAGATGCGGGCGCCGGCGGAGTGGGCGCGGGCGAAGATGTTGACGACGAAGCCGATCGAGCGGACCGGCACCTGGAGCATCGTGAGGTAGAGCTGGAACGCGGTCAGGTCGCCCACGGTCATGCGATCGGCAATGACCTCGCGGCCGCCGAACCAGAAGACGAGGGCGAGCGAGGCGAGCCACAGCGAGAGCATGACGGGCTCGTTGAAGGCCTGGATCTTGCTCGTCATGTAGGAGCGCTCGAAGAGCGCGAGGGCCTTCGAGTTGAACTTCTGCTCCTCGAAGGCCTCGCGGCCGAAGGCCTTCACGACGCGCTGGCCGGTCAGGTTCTCCTGCAGCACGGTGGAGATCTGGCCCTGGAGGTCCTGGACCTCGAGCCAGACGGGCCGCATGCGCAGCGATACGACCGACGCCTGGACGGCGATGATCGGGATGAACGCGAGGCCGACGAGCGCGACCTTCACGTTGGTCGTGAGCATGAGCACCGCGGAGACGCCGACCAGCACGAGGATGTAGGCGAGGCGGATCACGCCCATGCTGACGAAGAAGCGCACCCCTTCGACGTCCTGGGTGGCGCGGGACATGATCTGCCCGATCTGGGCATCGTCGTGGTAGGCGTAGGAGAGGCGCTGGAGGTGGTCGTAGATGTCGTTACGGAAGTCGTAGGCGACGCCCTGCGAGACCTTCTCAGCGACGTAGGTCTGGGCGTAGGTGAACGCGCCTCGGGCGACCGCGGCGAGCATCAGGAAGGCCGCGGCGATGAGGAGGGTGCGGACGGAGCCGAGGGCGACCGGCGGATCGACGTTCGAGTCGATCTCGAGGCCGGTGTCGATGGCCCAGCCGACCAGCTTCGGGGTGACGACGACCATCGCGCTCGCGCCGGCGACCGCGAGGATGGTAAGCGCCATCCAGCCTCGATACGGCCATGCGCGGCCGATCAGGCGGAGGTGAATCGGCATGGAACGCGAGCGCATGCAGCCTCCCGCGCGACGGGAATTCGGGGGTCCTCGCGGAACCACGCCGTCGCAGCGGAACCCGCAGTGTACGTCACCCTCACGTGTACGTAAAACTCTTGGCATGACGCACGGACATCACGGGGCGCCCGCCAGCGCGGGCTGATTGAAGGTCGGCGCCCAGGTCAGATCCGTGCGCACGCCGTCGAAGGTGCGGCCCGTGTGGTGGGCAAGCACGGCGAGGATCAGGCGGTCGCGCTGGCGTAGGGCGGCGGTGCGGATCAGGCGCTTGCGCGCGACTCGGCGCATCAGCGGATCGAGCTCGGTCTGGAGCGCGACGCCGGAGCGGTCGCCCGCGCCATCGCCGAACGCGATGCGAGGCGTCTCCGCGAGATCGTGCAGCGTGCGGTAGACGAGGTCGACGTAGTCCACGTGCAGGCGCACGCCGCCGCCCTGAAGCAAGTCGAGGAGGTACGCCCTCGCCTGCTCGGGGACTTCCCAGACGGCACCCGGCTGCACGGCGATGTCGCGTGCCTCCTCGACGTTCTCGAGGACGGCGATGGGGTTGCCGGAGAGCTCGAGGATGCGGCTCAGCTGGGTGAGCGCGCGGTTGAGCTCGACGATCGACTCGCGCAGCGGCTCGATGTCGGAGACGCCCCACGGCTGCTTCGGCCTCGGGACGTTGGGGTAGACGACGAACGGGAGCGCGCTGTAGGGGTTGGGCCGGACCTCGATGAGGTCGCCCTGCGCCCAGAGCTCAAAGGTCGAGGCGGTCCAGACCTCGACGACCTCGACACTCGGCGGGGTGCGGCCGGCGATGCGGCGCGGCGGACGGCCGTACCTCGAGGCGAACTCATCGGCCTCGAGGGCGTAGCGGCTGGCGACGCGCCAGATGCGGCGCACGTCGTCGCCGACCCACCAGGCGTAGAGCCCCTGCACGTCGGGGGCCGAGACGACGACCCGCTCCTCGTGATCGTCCCACGTCACTTTGAAGGCGCCATCGCCGAGGACGGCGGTGTCCACCTCGGTCTCGAAGTCGAGGCGGGCGAGCTCGTTGGCCTCCCACACCTCGAGTAGCGCGCGCTCGGCGGCCTGGGCGGTGCGACGTGCCTCGGCGCCGTCGTCCGCCGGCACGACGAGCGGCCGGTGGTCGGTGACGAGGTAGGACGCACCTTTCTCCACGACGGAGCGCGCGTAGTTGAAGGCGAGCACGCGCTGGCGGCCGTGGTGGGGCGGGGCGCCACGCCGGCCCTCGTAGTAGTCGAGGAACTCGCGGTAGCGCCGGAGGCGGTCGAGGTCGCGGCCCTCGATGAGGCGCGGGACGGGGACGGCGCCGCCGGCCGAGCCGTTCAGGGAGGCGGGCAGGAGCTCGATGGTCACGGGCAGTCTCCGATCGAAGCGTCGGACGAGGAGGCGCGGCCGGGGCGGAGGATGCGGAACACCGTGCGGCGAGAGACGCGGAAGCGCCTCGCGATCTCGTCGACCTCGGCGTCGCCCTCGAAACGCATGCGGCGGATCTCGGCGTCGCGGACGACGTTGAGCATCGTGCGCGCGCCGCCCGGGACGTCGTAGCGGCATCGAGGCAGCGGGCAGCTCAGGCACGACGCGAAGAGATCGCAGCCGTCGTCGCGGTACTGCACGTGCTCCGGGAGCGCGTCCTCCCTCGGCGGCCGCGTGCGCTCCTCCGTGCGCAGGTCCAACGTGGTCATGCGGATCTCCTTTCTCCGATCGGGCCTCCGACCGCTTCGACGGATTGGGTGTGGTGGCCGAGCCGTCCGCGCGCGGCGCGCGGGCCGCCGTCCAGGTGGGCGGCGTCGACGCAAAGGGCGAGGCTCATCAGGTAGTCGTCGTGCCCCTCGCTGAGGTCGACGTCGAAGCGCATGGAGCGGCCGTCGCCGTAGGCGACGCGGGCGACCTCGAGCTGGCGGCGGCACTCGAAGCGCTCGCCCGAGCCGTCGGCGCCGAACAGCCGCAGGCGCCCGGAGTGCGCGGCGGCGAGCAGGCCGAAGCCGAGGCGCGACTTTCGGTCCGCGCTGAAGACGACGGGGTGCACGACACCTCGAGGGAGGCGCGACGCGAGCAGGTCGGCGATCGGGCCGCCGAGGCCGGTGGCATCGACGGCGACGCCGCGGATGCGCCAGACGCGGCGCAGGCGGTCGGCGAGCGTCTCGATGAGAGGCTCCGTGGCGGCGCCCTGCCAGGCCTGGAGCTCCACCACCTCGATGCGGGGCTGGCCGCGTTCGGCGGGCACGACACGGGCGATGGTGAGCACGGTCCAGTCGTGGTCGCGGCCGGCGCTCGAGGCCCGGGCGGGGCCGCCGAGGTCGAGGCCGGCGACGTAGCGCTCGCCCTCGACGGGGGCGCGCAGGCGCGCGTGGTGGCCCTCGAGCTGCGCGAGCGCAGCGGCGTCGAGCAGACGATCGGTGTCGTTCACGACCTCGAGCAGGTACTGGGTGCGGAAGAGCGGATGGCGCTCGCCGAGACGCTCGCGCTCGCCCTCGACGTAGCGGCGGTAGGCCGGGACGTGCTGCGCGACTTCCTCCCAGTCGAAGCGGAAGTGGCGTCGAGGTCCGCCGGCGCGCTCGGCGGTGCGGTGCGTCGCCTTTGCCTGCTCGAGCAGGGAGTTCGCGGCCCATGGGGTGCCGTAGTAGGCGACTGGCGCGTCGGTGGAGGCGGCCATCGGGCGGAAGTCGCGGTCGAACTTGTCGACCTCGACGTCCTGGGCCTCGTCGACCTCGAGGAGGAGGTCGGCGGTGTGGCCGACGACGTTCGCGCCGCGCTCGGCGGAGAGCACGAGGGCGCGCGCACGACCGCAGCGCACCTCGCGGGCGACGGGCTCGACGATCGAGCCAAGCCCGGCATCGACGGCGCGACGGCGCAGGCGGCCGAGCGAGATGCGGGCCTGGTCGAGGGTGGGCGCGCACTTCACGGCGGTGCCGCCGGCCGAGGCGTTCATCAGCAGGGTGGCGAGGCCAACCTGCGCGGACAGCTCGTTCTTGCCGCCCTGCCTCGCGATCTCGACGGAGACCGAGCCGCCGTGACGGCCGGCGACGCGGCGGAGGATCGCGCGGGCGACCTGCACCTGGTAGGGGCGCAGCGGCGGGAGGCCGACCGCGGGCGCTTGTGTCGTCATCGGGACACCAGCCGTCCGACGAGCTCGAGGAGGCCGGCGCCGAGCACGGCGAAGAAGAGCGCGGCGACGCGGTTGCGGACCTCGGCGACGTCGCGCTCGAGGTAGTCGAGACGCGCCTCGATGTCGCCAGCAGGCGGCGCGGGGCGATCGCGACGGAGCGCGCGCACGGCGGTGACGAGCCGCTGCGCAGAGGGGCGGAGGGCGGGCTCAGGCATCGGTCGGACCGCCCATGTAGGAGCCGAGGAGCTCGGCGGTCCTCGCGATGGCCTCGTTGAGGTCGTCGGCCTGCTGGGGCGAGAGGCGGCGCTGGGCGAGCAGGGCCTGGATGAGCACCCGGACGCCGGCGTGCAGCACCTTCGTGTCCAGCGGATCGGTCTCGAAGGCGCGCCGGAGCGAGAGGCGCAGCAGCGCGATCTCGTCGTCGAGGCCCTCGACGTGGCGCGCGTCGGCGAGGTGGGTGCGCTCCGCCTCGGCGAGCGCGGCCTCGTAGAAGACGCGTGCTCGCTCTGAGACGCGGGCGCGCGAGGGTCGAGAGAGGCGCGGGGTCATCGGGCGTCCCGATCGAGAGGCAGGTCGTCGTCGCCCTCGAGGCCGTCGAAGGCGAGAAGGGCGAGCAGCTCCTCGCGGGCGTCGGGGGCGAGGCCGCCGACCGCCTCGACGCCGCGCACGACGCCGAGGAGAATGCGGAGCGCCGCCTCCTCGTAGTCCTGGCGCTCGAGCGCGGCGGACAGGGCGCCATGGGTGCCCGGGCGTCGATGGAAGGTGTGTCCGTCGAAGGCGCTCATCGGCGGTGGCCCATCGCGATGAGGGCGAAGGCGGCGAGGTTGCCGGCGAGCAGCGGCAGCCGCAGGGCGGCGTCCATAGCGACGTGCAGCGTGCCGGGGAGCAGCAGCAGGACGGCCAGCGCCGCAGAGCCCGCGGTCATGGCCACGAGGACGCCGGCGGCGACGCGCCGAGGACCGGAACCCGCGTTCCGGGCTCGGTGGGCGAAGTAGCCGGCATTGGCGAGGCCGGTGGCGAAGGTCGCCGCGTCCTCGGCGGTTGCGAGTTGTCCCCAGACGCCAGGCACGAGCACCTCCTCGTTCAGCGGGCGGCCACTATAGAACGCATGTTCGATTTCGTGAAGCGGGCTGTGTCGCTCGCCCCAAAGGGCGGACTCGGCAGGCCGGCTTCGAATCGACCTCGTTCATTTGACATATTGAGTAGCACCGAGGCGCCGTCTTATTCAACGACTCGATTGCACACTTTCGAGACGACTTAGTCTGAGACTTCGATGCGTGTTTAAACGCACATCAATTTCACGCACGGCATCGACGCGCGCTCAGGAACGATGGCGGGGATGTGCTAGCGGGCGTCCTCGAGGCGCTGGAGGAGCGCGTTGCGGGTGACGGTCGCCATCGGGTGGAGCATCCAACCCTCGCGGATGGCGCGCTTCGTCACGCGGTCGAGGTAGAGCACGGCAGCTCGATGGAGCGACTCGGGGGCCTCGCGACGGACGCGGCGGAGCGCGTGCCAGCGGCGCACCTTGCGAGGATCGATCTTGTCGGCGATGAACATCGACCACGCCTCGATGCCGTAGTCGGGGTGGCCGGGCGTGTGCCAGTGGATCGCGTGGAGGACGCGCTCGTCCTCGATGCCATAGCGCTCGCGTAGCTCGATGGCGCCGAGCGGGCCGTGGAGCAGCACGGGGTCGTGCCGCTCGGAGAGGTCGATCTCGAGGCCGGCGGCCTCGGCACGCGCCAGCAGGTCCTCGGGCGGGACGTGGCGCAGCACGTCGTGGCCCTGCGCCATCAGCCTCGCGAGCGCGACATCGCCGCCGTGCGCCTCGGCGAGCCGCGAGGCGATCTCCACGACGCGGTCGATGTGCGCGAGGAGGCCCTCGGGGAGGGTAGGGGCCATGCGCTCGCGGAGATCGACGGCAGCGTCCTCGATCGTCACGCGTCGAGACCTTTGCGGCCGAGGAGACCGAGCGCGAGGGAGAGCTCGCCGCGATGGTGGAGCTCGTGCTCGAGTACGTGCCAGAGCTGGTCGCCTCGGCGCATCGTGTCGCCCCAGGCCATCTCGACCTCGTCGTCGAGAGCATCGGGGCCGAGCCCGTCGAGGTAGGAGTCGGTCACCGCCTGCGCGCGGGCCAGCAGTTCTCGAACGGCCTCGGTGCCGTCGACGCGGCTCGGCGGCTCGGGCGGCATCTCGTCGAGGAGGCGAGCGAGGCCCCAGTGGACCTCGATGGCCTCCTCGTGCGCGATGTGGCGGAAGGCGGCGCCGACGTCGCGGCCACCGTCGAAGGGGCGGAAGGCGAGATCGGAATCCTCGAAGCGCGACAGCACCTCGAGCGTGCCGGCGCGAGCGGCGTCGCGCCTCGATCGGAGGAGCTGGAGCTCGTTCACGCGCATCAGCCTCTCGGTTCGCGCGCAGCGGCCGTTGTTGGGGAGTTTACCGATGTGGGGGTGGGGGCACGCCGATTAGCGTGAGGTGCATCGAGAAGCACGCCGCCGGTGTGCGCCACAGGGATCATCACGTGATCGAACATGCTGCCCGCCTGACCACGATGCGTCTGACGATGATCCGCACGTCGCCGGCCTCACGCCGCGCACTGCGGCTGGGCGCGGCCCTGCTCATCGGCATGCTCGCGGCCGCCATCATCGACGTCGGCTGGCACGCGATCCTCGAGGCGCCGGGCGCCCGGATCGTGCTCGCGGCGGTCGCGATGACCGCGGCGGTGAGTGCGGGCTTCGTCCTCGGACGGCTGCGGCTCAAGGAACTCGACGTCTCGGCCTCGGTCGAGGCCTCCTCGATCGCCCACGACCTGCGCTCGCCGCTGCTGGCGGTGCGCGCGTACCTGGAGCTGATGGAGGAAGGCGCCTTCGGGCCGCTGACGAACGACGGCCGCGAGGCCGCCGGCCGGGCCGCGCACGCGATGACGCGCGCGCAGGCAATGCTCGACGGATGGCTCCTGTCGTACGCGACGCAGCAGGCCTCGGCACCGCTGTCCGGCTCGCGCGGGACAACGGGCCTCGACACCGGTATCGGCCTCGATGGCGGCGGCGCCGAGACGGTGGCCGACCTCACGCTGATTGCGAACGACGTGCGCGATGCGCTCTCGATGGAGCTGGCCGACGCCGGCGCGACCCTCGAGATCGGCCAGCTGCCGCGCGTGCGCGCGGACGGGCAGGCGATGTACCGCGTGCTCCTGAACCTGGTGCAGAACGCGCTCCGTCATCGAGACGGCACCGCGCACCTCGAGATCACGATCTCGGCGACCCGCCGAGGCGAGCTGTGGGAGATCGAGGTGGGCGACAACGGCCCCGGCATCTCGGCCTCGCTGCGCGTGACGGCCTTCGAGCCGGGCATGCGCGGCCCCGCCGCGGCTTCGACGCCGGGCTTCGGTCTCGGGCTGGCCACCGTGCGACGGCTGGTGCAGCAGAACGGCGGGCGGGTCTGGATCGACGATTCGACCGCGGGCGGCGCGTCGATTCGGATGACGCTGCAGGCCGCCTCTACTTCCTCGTAAGCGAACCGGCTTCCCCCTCGCCGGGCCGCGATCGAAGAGCCGGGGCTGATGCCCCGGCTCTTCATGTGTGCGCCTTCAGTCGGGATGGCCGCTAGGACGAGGTCATGTTCCTCAGCCGGCGGACGCGCTCCTCGGTGGGCGGGTGCGTCGAGAAGAGGCCCGACATGCCGCCGCGCAACGGGTTCACGATGAACAGGTGCGCGGTGGACTCCGGCACGGGCATCTGCACGCGCTTCGCACCCATCTCGAGCTTGGCGAGCGCGGAGGCCAGGGCCTCGGGGTCGCCGACGGTGCGGGCGCCATCGAGGTCGGCCTGGTACTCGCGGCTGCGGCTGATGCCGAGCTGGATGAGCGTCGCGGCGATGGGCGCGACGATGACGGCGACCAGCGCGCCGATGCCGCCACCCTCGCGGCGGCTGCCGCCGAACCAGAGGGCCATCCAGCCGATCATCGAGATCGCGCTCGCGATGGAGGCGACGATCGAAGAGGTGAGGATGTCGCGGTTCTTCACGTGCGCCATCTCGTGGCCCAGGACGCCTCGGAGCTCACGCTCGGTGAGCAGGGCGCGGATGCCGGTGGTGACGGCAACGGCGGCGTTCTTCGGGTTGCGGCCCGTGGCGAAGGCGTTGGGCTGCGGTGACTCCATGATGTAGACGCGCGGCATGGGCATGCCGGCCTCGGTGGCCACGCGCTCGACGAGGTTGAAGAGCGGGGGGTCCTGGTCCCTCGTGATCTCGTGGGCGCGGGACGTGCGCAGCACGATGTCGGCGGAGAACCAGTAGGAGCCGAGGTTCATCAGGAGCGAGATGACGAAGAAGACCATCGCTCCGCCCGCGCCTCCGAGGGCTCCACCGACAGCGACCAGGAGGCCGCTGAGCGTGGCCAACAGCACGACCGTCTTGAGGTTGTTCATTCTTCTGCTCGTTCTTCGGTGGTGCGGTCATGCGACATCGACGGTGTCGCATGTCGATCATATCAAGTCCCGTGAGGCATCGATGAGACAACGATGTAAGGCGGCGTAAGGGAGTGTGAGACCGCGGGGCCGGAGCGGACGCCGGGACATCACGCTCCTTTCACACGTAGCTGGCCAGTCAGAGAGTGCACGCGCTCCATGGTCCGCTTGAGGAGTCGTCGCTCGGGGCGGGTAGGCCGGGGCGCGCCCTCTATCTCGACGAAGAGCCCCGGGTGCAGCAGCTCTACGAGCCGATCGACCTGGTCCTGCAGGTCGACGACCAGGCGTCCCAGGTCGGCATCGTCGACGGGGGCGAACCAGTCACGAGCTCCGCGCATGCTCTCGGCGCGATCCGCCGGTGTCTCCCACGAGGAGAGCGCGCGGCCGACGCGGGGGGTGTGTCGCGCGACTCGAACGGCGTCGATGATGAAGCCGCGAAGATCGGCGCTCAACTCGCGGAGCGCCCACTCGACGGAGTCGCGGTCCATCTCGGGGTCCGGGTTGGCGGATTCGGACGGATCCGCGGCCACCAGCAGATCGATGGCGCCGGACACCAGCTCCATCCACATCGAGAGGTCACCGAGCGCCCCAGCGGCAGCCTTCGCATTCGATTGATCGGCGCCCGCGGACATGAGCGCGCGCTCGATGTGGCGGCTGACTTGGAGGCTCCTGCTGGCCCGCGAGTGGGACTGTACGCGAGCGTATGACTCCAGGACGGCGCGCCGGTCGTACTCGGTCACCTCTCACCTCCTTCACTCGCGGCGAGGATAGGTCCGAGCGGCCTGACAAACGACGAGGCCGCCCTTGCGGGCGGCCTCGTGCTCACTCGACCGGAGTCGAGCGGTTGGTCGGGGGGCTAGATGCCGAGCTGCTGCGCGACGAGCTCGCGGTGCAGGTCGGCGTCGCCGAAGGCGAGCTCGGCGCGCTTCTGGCGGCGGTAGTACAGCTGGATCTTGTAGTCCTTGGTGAAGCCGATACCACCGTGGATCTGCTGCCCGTGGGCAACGACGCGGCGGGTGGCCTCGGAGGTCCACGCCTTGGCCATGTTGACGGCCAGCTGCTTGTCGTCCTGGTCGGTGTTCAGCGACCAGGCGGCCTTGTACATGATGAAGCGCGAGCCATCGACGTCGGTGACCATGTCAGCGCACTTGTGCTGGATGGCCTGGAACGAGCCGATCGGGCGACCGAACTGCACGCGCTCCTTGGCGTAGTCGACGGAGATCTCGAAGTCCATCTGGGAGAGGCCGACGAGGTAGGCGCACTCGCCGACGATGTAGTGCTGGAGGACGGGCTGCAGGGCCTCCCAGCCGCCGCCGTCGGTGCCGAGGAGCTGGCCCTTGGCGCCGTTCAGCTTGACCTCGCACTGCTTGTCGCGGGCGATGGTGACGAGCTGGGTGACCTCGACGCCCGGCTGGTCCGTGGCGACGATGCCGAGGGTGACGCCGGCGCCGGAGCGGCCGGCGACGATCATGTAGTCGGCGACGTTGGCGTCGGAGACGAAGAGCTTGGTGCCGTTGAAGGTCACCTCGTTGCCCGAGACGCTCGCCTCGCACTGGACGCCCTGCTCGTCGAAGCGAGCGGAGGCCTCGGTGAGGGCGAGGGTGAAGATGAGGTCACCGGACGAGATGCGCGGCAGGAACTCCTGCTTCTGCTCCTCGGAACCGATGTGCATCAGCGGGATGGCCCCGCCGAAGACGGTCGACATGAAGGGGCCGGGCACGAGCGCGCGGCCGAACTCCTCGAGCAGGACGCAGAGGTCGAGGAAGTCGAAGCCGGCCCCGCCGTACTCCTCCGGCACGAGCAGGCCCTGCCAGCCCTGCTCGGCCATCTTGCCCCAGAGGTCCTGGCTGTAGCCCTTCTCGTCCTCTTCCATCTCGCGCACGAGCGTCTCAGGGCACTCGTTCTCGAGGAAGTCGCGAGCGGCGTTCTTCAGCAGTTCCTGCGTTTCGGTCAGACCCAGGTCCACGGTGTTCTCCTTCTGGCGGCCCTGCGACCGCGCTCCGCTTGGTGTCTGCTTCTCGCCTTAGCCTCGCGGCAGCCCGAGGCCGCGCGTGGCGATGACGTTGCGCTGGATTTCGTTCGAACCGGAGAGGATGGTGAGGGGGACCGTCCGGACGTAGGCGTGCGTGAAGCGCGCCCCGATCGGGAGGTAGTCCGTGCCCTCGGCGTCCTTCCAGAGGTTCGAGTAGAGCCCGAAGACCTTGGTGCCGGTGCGCGCGGTGCGCTGTGCCAGCTCCGAGCCGTACATCTTGTTCATCGATGCCTCGTAGTTGGGCACGATGCCCGCGTTCTGCATCGAGACGATGCGGAAGGCGAAGTTGAAGAGGATCTCGGTCTCGATGTGGCGGTCGGCGACCTCGTGGCGCAGCGTGTCGAACTCGTCGAGGCGTGCCTTGGCCTTGCCGTCATCCGTCTTCGAGTAGGCGATGAGGTCGCTGATGTTGCGACGGTGCGAGATGGCGCCGGAGATGCCGGAGCGCTCGAAGTCGAGCAGCGTCATGCCGACGTACCAGCCGCGGTTCTCTTCGCCGACGAGGTTCTTTGCGGGGACGCGCACGTCCTCGAAGAAGGTCTCGTTGAAGGGCTGGGCCCAGCCCATGTCCGTCAGGGGGCGGACGGTGAGGCCCGGGGTGTTGCGGTCCATCATCAGGAACGAGATGCCGCGATGCTTCGGGGCCTCGGGGTCCGTGCGGACGAGGGCGAAGAGCCAGTCGGCGTACTGGGCGCCGGACGTCCAGATCTTCTGCCCGTTGATGATGTAGTCGTCACCGTCGCGGACGGCGCGCGTCTGAAGGGACGCGAGGTCCGAGCCGGCGCCGGGCTCTGAGTAGCCCTGTGCCCAGGCGACTTCGCCGGAGAGCACCTTCGGGAGGTGCTCCGCCTTCTGCTCGTCGCTCCCGTGCACGATCAGCGTGGGGCCGAGCAGCGAGACGCCCATGCCGCCCACACCGGGGGCCTGGGCCTGCGCCATCTCCTGGTTGTAGATGAACTGCTCCATGGTCGAGAGTCCGGCGCCGCCGTACTCCTTCGGCCAGTGCGGGGCGATCCAGCCCTTTTCGGCCAGGGCGTTGGCCCACTCCATGGCGGCGTTGACCGCCTCGGGATTGTCGGACTTGCGGTCCGCCTGCCAGCCGACGGCTTCGCTGCCGCCGGTGTCGCCGTTCTTCCGGTAACGGTCTGGAAGCCGGGTCTGAATAAACGACCGGACTTCGTCCCGGAAGGCGGCCTGATCTGGGGTGTCAGCCCAGTCCACATGGCCTCCTCGTCGCGCAGGCTCACGCTCGCGGCTCTTGATTGTGAACCTGCAGTCGGGTGTCACACCCGGGCATCCGACTCGCGATGCGAGCGCATGCAGGGCGGACCGAGTTGCCGCGGCTCGGCCGCGCGGATTATCGGCGTGGTCTCACGCGCGCGTCAAGGCAGTTAACAGAGCCGCGGTGCAGATTCACCAGCCTCGATCTGACGAGCGTCGATTGACCACCCATACCCATATGGGTATATCTTGCTGAGCATGGCCAGGGCAGCGACGACGTCCGATGCGTTCAACGCGATCGCGGAGCCCCAGCGGCGCCGCATCCTCACGCTCCTGACGGAGCGTGAGCGGCCGGTCGGTGACCTCGCGCGGGAGCTGGGGATGACGCAGCCCGGCACCTCGAAGCACCTGCGGGTGCTGCGGGAGGTCGGGCTCGTGAGCGTTCGAGAATCCGGGCGCGAGCGGGTGTACGCCCTCGACGCGGAAGGGTTGCGTCCGGTGCAAGAGTGGATCGGCGGCTTCGAGCGGTACTGGAACGACACCTTCGAGCGGCTGAACTCGTACGTCCGGGAACTGCAGGCGGATGAGGAGCGGGGCGATGCCTGAGCAGGAGCCGGAGTCCGAGCGCGAGATCGTGGTCTCGCGGGTGATCGATGGGCCTCGGGAGTTGGTGTTCGAGGTGTTCTCCGAGGCGCGGCACCTCGGGGAGTGGTGGGGACCCGACGGGTTCACGACCACGACGCACGCGTTCGAGTTCCGCGTCGGCGGCGTGTGGGACTACACGATGCACGGCCCGGACGGCGTGGACTACCCGAACTGGATCGAGTGGCGCGAGATCGTGCCGCCCGAACGCATCGTCGCGCTGCACGGTGCGCGGGCGCACGACCCCGACGCCTTCGTCTCGACTTTCGCCTTCGTCGAGCGCGACGGGCACACGGAGGTGACGCTGCGGTCGGTGTTCGCGACGAAGGCTCAGCGCGACCAGGTTGTCGAGGAGTTCCACGCGCTCGAGGGTGCGCAACAGACGCTGGGGCGGCTGGCGGGGTACCTCGAGGGCCGAGCCGGGAATCGCCCGGCCACCGACCGATCGGAATGACCATCGAGGCGTCTCGCCTCGATGAGCGAAGGAGATCGCACGATGTCACTCGCCCGCGTTCACAGCTTCTTTCTCTCGCTGGATGGGTTCGGGACGGGCGAGGGCCAGAGCCTCGAGGCGCCGTTCGGCCACGCCGGCGAGCGGCTGGTCGAGTGGTTCAAGGCGACGCGGTTCTGGCACGAGATGGTCGGGCAGCCAGGCGGCAGTCGTGGCATCGATGACGCGTTCGCGCAGCGGCACGGCCCGGGGATCGGCGCGGAGATCATGGGTGCGGGCAAGTTCGGCCCGCCCGGATGGCACGAGGACGCGGAGTGGAAGGGGTGGTGGGGCGACAACCCGCCGTTCCACACGCCGACCTTCGTACTGACTCATCACCCGCACGAGCCGATCGAGATGGAGGGAGGGACCACCTTCTATTTCATCGATGCATCGCCGGCGGAGGCGCTGGCGACGGCGCGGGAGGCGGCGGGCGGCCAGGACGTGCGCATCGGTGGCGGCGTGACGATGGTCCGCGACTTCCTCGCGGCTGGCCTCGTCGACTACATGCACGTGGTGGTGGTGCCGATCCTGCTCGGGCGGGGCGAACGGCTCTGGGACGGGCTCGAAGGCCTCGAGGAGAACTACGACGTGGAGACCGTCGCGTCACCGAGCGGGGTGACGCACGTGACCTTCACTCGGCGGACGTGAATCGCCTCGACGGAAGTCCGCAAGGCCGACCTCGACCATTCCTCTAGCGGTCGGGCTCCGGGATGTCGCCGAGTACGAACTCCTCGATCTCGGGCCAACGGTCGAGGGGGAGGATCTCGATGCCGGTCTCGGTGCGCTCGAGGAGCGTCTCGGCGTCGGCGGGACCGGCGACGCACATTCGGAGGCCCGTGGGCGTGCTGTCGTCGGCCCAGACCTCCTGGACGCGAGACGTGTCGGGTAGACGCTCGTTGTTGCGGCCACAGCCGTCGCTCGGCTCACCGATCAGAATGCGGTCATCGGCCTCGGACGGGCGGGTCCAGAAGGTGCCGTCCTCGACGCCGGCGAGGAGGCGGTCCCGCTCGGTGGGAAGCGTGTCCTCGAGGCTCGCGAGCATTTCGGCGGCGTCGGGGGAGTTGGCGGACTCGACCTCGACGGTCGTGCCGGACGGCACGTGGATCTGCGTGAGATGGGCGTCCTCGACCTGCGTGCGGACGAGGTGTGCACCCGAGGCATCGCGCAGCAGGCTCAGGAAGTGACGACCACCGTCGGGTTCGACGCGTATCCACCAATCGAACACGGCGTGCTCGGGCGTATCGAACTCGAACTCGAGGCGCTGGCCGGCTTCGGGACTGCCGACGAGGCCGTTTCGTGTGCCGCCGCGCGTGAACTGGACTTCGCGGAGGTGGAGTACGTATGCGTCGGGCAGATCGGAGGTGAGCTCATCGACGCGGAAGGGCGCGAGAGGCTCGAGACCATCGATTCGAGACGCCTCGAGATCCTCGTCGGCGCAGGCGGTCGCGAGAAGGAGGGTGAGGAGGAGGAAGGCGGCGGCGGACAGCGTTCGGGGTTGCATGGGCACCTCGAGGGTCCCGGGGGCGCAGGGATCACCTTAGTCCGCGCGGGCGAGGGGTGGGGCGCTATTCATACATTGAAGCGCAATGTATAGTTCTGTGAGGTACAACGATGCCGCTCGGAGCGGCGGGGGGAACGTGAGGGGTAGCTGTGAAATCGGCACCGAGTGCGGTCCGCGGCATCGTTCTCGCAGGGGTGATGTTCGTCGCGCTGGTTCTGGGGTCTGTGCTGACGCTCGCGCCGCGCTGCGACCGGGAGATCGGCGACGAGACGGATGCCCCTCCGGTCGTGGCGATCGCGAAGACCGTCTGCGGGGCACAGACGCTCTTCGACGGCGACTAGTCCGCGGTCGGCCGGCACGAGGCGCTGACAGGCAGAAGGCCCGGTCTGACGACCGGGCCTTCGTTCGTTCGAGCCTCGACGGGGGCTAGCCGCGGGGGAGGCCCAGGCCTCGGGTGGCGATGACGTTCCGCTGAATCTCGGACGAGCCCGAGAAGATGGTGTGCGGCACGCTGCCGACGTAGTCCTTCGTGAAGTGCGCATCCATCGGCGCCTGCTCGCCCTCCCAGAGGTTCGAGTAGAGCCCGAAGATCTTCGTGCCGGTGCGGGCGAGGCGCTGGTGCACCTCGGAGCCGAAGAGCTTGTTCATCGAGGCCTCGTAGTTCGGCACCATACCGGCGGCCTGGATGGAGACGATGCGGAAGGCGAAGTTGAAGAGCACTTCGGTCTCGATCGCGCGGTCGGCGAGCTCGTGGCGGAGGGTGTCGAACTCTGCGAGGCGGGACTGCGCGGCGCCCTCGGGGGTCGCGATGTACTCCTTCAGGTTCTGCATGGTGCGGCGGTAGCCGACGGCGCCGCCGATGCCCGAGCGCTCGAAGTCGAGCAGGGTCATGCCGACGTACCAGCCTCGGTTCTCCTCGCCGACGAGGTTCTTCGCGGGGACCTTCACGTCCTCGAAGAAGGTCTCGTTGAAGCCGTGCTCCCAGCCCATGTTGATGAGCGGGCGGACGGTAAGGCCCGGCGTGGTGATGTCCATCATGAGGAAGGAGATGCCGCGGTGCTTCGGCGCCTCCGGGTCGGTGCGGACGAGGGCGAAGAGCCAGTCGGCGAAGTGGGCGCCGGAGGTCCAGATCTTCTGGCCGTTAATGACGTACTCGTCACCGTCGCGGACGGCGCGGGTCTGGAGGGATGCGAGGTCGGAGCCGGCACCAGGCTCGGAGTAGCCCTGCGCCCAGGCGACTTCGCCGGAGAGGATCTTCGGCAGGTGCTCGGCCTTCTGCTCGTCGTTGCCGTGCACGATCAGGGTCGGGCCGAGCAGCGAGACGCCCATGCCACCGACGGACGGTGCCTGCTCCTCCGCCATGACCTGGTTGAAGATGAACTGCTCCATGGTCGTGAGGCCGGCGCCGCCGTACTCCTTCGGCCAGTGGGGGGCGATCCAACCCTTCTCGGCCAGGGCGCTCGCCCAGTCCATCGCGGCCTTCTTGGCGACCGGGTCGTCCGACTTGCGGTCACCCTGCCAGCCGCCGGTGTACTCCTCGCCGCCCTCGGAGCCGCTCTGGTAGCGCTCGGGGAGGCGGGCTCGGATGAAGGTCCGGACCTCGTCGCGGAACGCTGCCTGATCTGCGCTGTCTGCCCAATCCATCGATGCCTCCTCGATCTGTGCTGTCATCGCGGCGGCGCGCGCCCTCGAGGCGGCGCCGGATCGAACTGAGGCGATCATATACCCGACGTGGTCGCCAGCCGCGAGGGACATCGATCAACAGCGTGCGCCGATCTTGTGGACATATTGTGGATGCGAACCCGTTGACCCCGATGAGCCTGATCCCGACCATCGAGTTCCGGCGTCGAACGACGCCGCGCCTGCGAGCGGGGTGCGCAGGCGACCCAGCGGGGTGCGATGCGGGGCCTGGCCTCCCGGTCGATGGTGCGTGCGCTTGGCGCGTCGGTTGTGGCGGCCAGCGTGCTGGCGGGAGCCCTCGTCTCGGTGCACGGTCCTGCCGAGGCGGCGCTCACGCCCTCGACCTGTGCCGACATCGAGCAGCTGGCGGAGAACTTCGCCGGTCACGCGCATGTCGCGGTCGTCGACCTCCAGTCGGGTGAGCGCTGCGACTTCGATGCGGCGACGCCGACGCGGTCGGCCTCGCTCTACAAGCTCTTCGTCATGCTCGAGGTGTTCGACCAGGTCGATCGCGGCGCGCTCTCCTTCGACGACTGGCTGACGATCGAGCCGCGCCACACCATCGATGACCCGGAGGGGTTCCGCGCGACGGTCTCGCGGACGGTCTCGATTGGCGAGGCCGTGGACGAGATGATCACGGTCTCGGACAACGGCTCGGCGGTCGCGTTGATGGAGCGGCTGACCTACGACCGCGTCGCCACGATCGCGTCACGCTTCGACTTCCCCGGCACGACGCTCGCCGAGGACACGTACGAAACCTCGGCGGAGGACGTCGCCTCCTTCTTCGAGCGGCTGTACGCCGGTGAGCTGATCAACCCGCTCGCGAGCGGGCGGATGCTTGAGATCCTGCGGCGCCAGCGGATCAACACGATGCTCCCGCTCGGCCTGCCAGAGGGCACGACGCTCGCGCACAAGACGGGAAACCTCGACTACTACGCGCACGACGCCGGCCTCGTGACGGCGCCGGGCGGCTCGTACGTCGTCGTGGCGATGACGGAGGCCGACCCGCTCCCCGGCATCGAGGCGTCCTACACCTTCATCCCCGCGCTCGCCTCGCTGACGTACGACGCCTTAGCGGAGCCTCGTCCGATCGGCACGCCCGTCGAAACGTTCGCGCCGGCGCCGGCCGCGGCGACGGTCGCCCAGCCGGCGGCGGACGCGGGGCTCGCGGGGTCGACGCCGGTGATCGAGGCGGCTCCGGCGTCGGTCCAGCCGATCCCGACGGTCACGCCCTCGTGGTTCCCGATCGAAGTGCCGCCGGCGGCGGGGGCGAGCGCGGCCGGCGTCGCGGCGATGGCGATGGCGCTGGCGACGTTCGCGATCTGGACTCGCCGGCGCGGGGCGCACGAGCACGTGGTGTCGATTTCGGCCCAAGAGTCAGGGGATTCCCGCATGACCATCACAAGACGCCCTGACTATGCTGCTGATGAACCCCGCGACCCCAGCCGGAAGGACCCGGTCATGCGCCTCCGAAAACAGCAGAACGACGACACGGGCAACGACGCCATCACCGAGTCCGAAGCAGCCACCGTCTCCGGTCAGGAGGCGCAGCTGACGCCCGCGGCGGCGGCGAACACGACCGCGACCGCAGCGAACGCCGCACTGACATCGACGGCGGCCAGCGCGCCGGGCGTGATCGACTCGCCTCGACTGCGACGCCTCGCGCAGTACTTCTCCGTGCAGAAGGAGATGCTGGACGGCGTTCGCTCAGACGTGGAGCAGGAGACGGCGCCGCTGATCGACCTGCTGCTCCGACAGGCGAACACGATGCAGCGCGTGATGTCGAACCTCGACGAGCGGCTGCGGCCCCTCGAGACGTACGCCGAGACCGAGGAGGCCAACCTCGCCAAGCTGCGTGAGCGGCTGTCCGAGGACGGCACGGAGTTCCTCAACCGATCGTTCTCCGACTACATCGCGCAGCAGCGCGAGCGCATCAACGACACGCGCACGCGCATCGGCGAGCAGCGCGTGCCCTTCGAGCGGTTCGCCGACGACGAGCAGGGAGCGGTGGAGACCGCCCTCGCGCGGTTCGACCAGGACGTCGCCCTCCTCGAGGAGATCCAGGCGGAGCAGCGTCGGGTCACGACGCGGCTGCTGGAGGCGATGCGGTCGGACACGTTCCTCGCGGTGAAGGACTACCTGGCCGAGCGCCACGAGGCGCTGGTCGACCTGTCCGAGCGCAACGTCACCGATCCGACCGCCATCGCCGGCGCGCTTCGCGCCAAGGCGAGCGCGGTGCCGCAGGCGCCCTCGAACGCGCCGGGCGCGCAGCACCTCGCCGAAGTCCTGCGATCGACGAGCGAGGCCGATGCGCGTTTCGCCAAGCCGGCCGAGGCCGCGGCGGCGCGCGCCAGCGCCGAGGCGAAGAAGGCTCGTACGGCTCAGACCAATGGTGCGAACAGCACGAACGGCAACGGCTCGAACGGCGCGACCCACGCCGAGGCCGACACGAGCACGGAGGACACGGGTGCGCCCGCCGACTCGAAGCTCATCGAGGCCGTGGACGAGATGACGGAGCAGGAGAGCCGGAGCGTGACCCGGACGAGCTAGCGCTCAGCGCTCGGAACGATCGCTTTCGGACGGCCCGGGGAGCCCGGGCCGTTCGCTTGTCCCGAGGTCCGGCAGGGCCTGCGCGATGAAGGCGTCGAGGTCGAACTGCGAGAGGTCGACGATGTTGCCGGCCTCGATCTCCTCACGGAGCTCGGTGAGCAGCTCCTCGCGGCGCTCCTGCGCCTCGCGGGTGAGCTCGAGCTCCTCCTCGATGCGCTCGGCGAGGAAGCGCTCGGGCGCCTCGCCTCGACCGGGCACCCGCGCCTCGAGGGTGCGCTGCAGCACGGCGTAGCGGTTGCCGCCGATGTAGTGCAGCGGGCGGCTGGGCTCGGGCCCCACGCTCCAGCGCTCGTCGAAGGCCTCGGGATCGACCTGCACCGCGACGGGCAGGCCGACGAAGAGCACGTGGTCACCGATCGGCACGACCTGCTGCACCTCGCACTCGATCCAGGCGGCGCAGCCCTCGATGAGGGGGGCCGTGAGGCGCGCGGCGGGGAAGGTGGCGAGCTGCGTCGCCTCGAACTTGTCGACCTCGGCGCCGGTGAGGGCGCCGAGGTACTGGACGTGGTGGATGAGCGGGCGCGCGGGGAAGTTGAGGGCGAACTCCTCCGAGTGCTGAATCATGTCGACGCTGTGACGGGAGCGCTCGATCGAGATGCCGATGAGCGGCGGGTCGGAGGAGAGCGGCGCGTGCCACGCGAGCGGCATGACGTTCTGTTCGCCTCGGAAGGCGCTGGTGACGAGGGTGACGGGGCCGCCCATGAGCAGACGCGCCGCGAAGTTCGCGGGGCGGCGCTCGATGCCTTCGGGCGGTGGGCGGAGTGCGTCCTCGAGGGTCACATCGCGAGTATAGGTCTGCGCCGACGGCGGGCTACAGGCTCGCCACCATGTGGATGTCGGTCGGCTCGAACTCGTACAGCCGCGGGTCGGGGTGCAGCGTGGGCGCGAAGCCCTGGCTGAGATAGAACGCCACCGCCGCCTCGGTCTCCGCGGCGGAGACGTAGATGGACGTCGCACCCTGCGCCTGCGCCAGTTGCCTGACCTCGGCGAGGAGCAGGCGCGCGACGCCCCGACGCCGGTGGTGGCGGTCCACGTGCAGGGTGGCGAGCTGCGCCATGGTCTCCGTCAGCCGATAGCGCAACGACGCCTCGCCAACGAGGGTGCCGGCATCGAACGCGCCGAGCCAGACATCCGGAACGTGGGCGTCCTGCCACACTCGCACACGATGGGCCCACTCTGCGGCGTCCCAGCGGGGCCGCTCCAGGCGGTTCGTCTCGAGCAGCAGCTCGCCATCGACCAACCGATACGTGCGCTCGATCGTCTCGCCGACGTCGATGTCGGAGAGCCTGGACAGCTCGTGAGGGGACAGGGCACGGATGTTCATGGTCGAGCGTGTCCGGCCGCGTGCCGCTGTTACGGCGCGCCGACGTGGGGCGTCTCGATCTGCGGCATCGCGTCTGAGCGGCCGAGGCCCTCGAGGCGGGACATGTTCGCCTCGCTGGCGGAGGCCAGCGTCTCGACATCGATGCCGCGATGGCGGGCGCCGTAGGCGCGGATCCGACTGACGCCTCGATGCATGAGGGTGTGGGCGCCGCGCGGGTTGCCGCGCTGGACGTGGGTGTAGCCAGCGCCCAGCTGAGACAGCCCCTTGAAGAACTCCTCGTCGGGGTCCTCGGCCTTGCGGGCCATCCGCCAGGCCGTCTCCCACGCCTCGTGGGCGCCGAAGTAGACGCCGGCGTCGAAGTACTCGATCCCTCGGCGGTGGCACTCGTCCATCGACATGACGTCGAAGTCGGGCAGCACGAGGCGCGGCTCGGTGCCGTAGGGCATCGGCCGGCCGAACTCGTCGCGGGGACGCTCGGTCTTCGGTGGGGTGACGCGCTCGATGGAGTCCTCGGTCATGCGCCCAGTGTACGGGCGGTTCGCGTGCGCGCAGCGAGGCCCTAGGATCGCCGTGCGAGCGGGCCGGGACCGAGGAGCATGCGATGACCCCCGTCGAACTGCAGCCCGGCGAAGAGATCATCAAGCTCTCGCGCCGGCACTGGATCGTGCTGTACCCGTGGCTCGTGTTCGATGCGCTGGTCGCCCTCGTGCCCCTGGGCCTGGCGATCTGGGCGCGATCGAACATCGACGGCACGGTCGGCACGATCATCCTCGTGGCGGGCGTGCTGTGGGTGGCCGGCATCGCGGTGCGGGCGTACTTCCGCTGGTACCGGTACCAGAACGACCTGTGGCTCGTGACGAACCAGCGGCTGGTCGACTCCCTGAAGCGGCACTGGTTCCATCACCAGGTAGCTTCGGCGGACCTCATCGACATCGAAGACGTCTCGATGCAGCGCAGCGGCGTGCTGGAGACGATGCTCGACTTCGGCGACCTGCAGGTCCAGACGGCGGGTGAGCGCGAGAAGTTCGTGCTGGGGAACATCCAGCACCCGTCGCAGCTGCTGACGATCATCGATCGCGCGCGGGACGAGTCGCGGCGCGAGCTCGGACGGCCTCAGGCGCTCTGAAGCGGGCGGCCGGCTACTCCGCCGGCGCCTCCTCGGCAGCGGGCTCCTCGGTGGCGGCCGGGGCGGCAGCGGCCTGCGCGGCGGCAGCCTGCCTCGCGCGCCAGTTGTTGACGAGCGGAGTGTCCGGCAGGAACTCCGCGTAGCAGCGCTGGCACTTGTAGCCCATCGGGCGGTGCTCTTCGAGGGCGACATTGTTGCGGTAGCGCGCCATGAGGCGCTCGTGCGGGCACGTCTGGGGGTCCGGGAACTGCGGCGGGCGCGGGTTCCCGGGGCCGAAGATGGTGGTCAGCAGGCTCATCGCGCCCTCCTCGCGGTGCGCAGACTATCGCGCCTCGGGTCGTTCGGGCCAGCGCTCGGAACGGCCGTCCGGGCCTCGAAGACCAGAGACGACGAAGCCCGCGGCATCGCCGCGGGCTTCGCTTCGATCGAGCGGACGAGCGTTACTCGGCCGCGAACTCCTTGGTCATGCCCAGCACGAAGTGCGGTGCACCCTCGGCGTTCGGGATGAAGCAGATCAGGGCGTAGTTGCCCGCTGCCAGGTTGACAGTGGCGACCGTCGAGTCACCCGGGAAGATGCCCTGCGCGCCACCGACGTTCGTGAACGGCGGCGGGCCGGCCGGCGGGGCCTCCGAGGTGAAGAACGCGACCGCGTCCTCGACCGTGGCGCCCTCGGCGAGCTGGAGCAGGTTGGCCTCGTGCGGCTCGCCACCGTTGTTGCTGAGCTTCAGCACGACGTCGCCGGCGGCGACGGAGTCGGGGGCCTCGAAGCCGTAGTCGACGGCCGTGACCTCGAAGTTGGCCTCCGGCACGGCAGCGGTGTTCTCGTCACCGGCGACCTCGATGAGGGCAGCCATGCCCTTCGCGAAGTGCGGCACGCCATCGGCCGGGTCGGGGACGAGGCAGAGCAGCGCGTAGGTGCCGGCCTGCAACTCGGCGACGGTGCCGGCGCTCGCGCCCGGACCGATCTGGCCGACGCCGCCCGTGAGGGTGGCGAACTCGGGGAAGGGACCGCCTTCCTCGAAGGCCTGAAGGCCAGCCGTCAGGTCCTCCATCGTCGTGCCCTCGGTGAGGCCGACGAACTGGAGGTGGTGGACCTGCTCACCGGTGTTGTTCATGGTGATGGCGTTGGTGCCAGGCACGAAGTTGGCGTTCGAGAGGTCGAACGCGAACTCAGAGGCACCGATGGTGACGGCGTTGGCCTCGGCCTCGGTCGGGGCCTCGGTCGCCGTCGCGGTCTCGGTCGCTGCGGCGGCGGTCTCGGTGGCCGTCGCGGTCTCGGTGGTCGAGCCGCCTCGGTGGGGGTCGCGTCCCCTTCGTCGTCGTCGCTGCTGCACGCGCCGACCAGCATGACCGCCGCGATGGCGGTGCCGATCAACAACGTCCGGGCTCTCACCAGTCTCACTTCGTTCCCTCCCTGCGCGTGCCCTCGTCGTGGTGGCACTTGGAGCCTCCACGGCACGCGCTCGGGATTCTTTCGGACGGCCAGCGCTGGGTCAACGTCACCTGACGTGTTGAGCATCTTTTTCAGAAAACTGTCACGCACGCTTGACACGAACACCCGTTCTCATGCATCGTGCGATGTCGCACATCTGTTCTTGCGACGGACCGCTCCGGGCATGAGGTGCAGGGATGAGCATCGAGACCGCGCTCGCCGCGCTGCGCGCCGACCCCACGCTGGCAGACGGGTTCATCGATTGGCGCACGCTGCCCTCCGAGGAGGCGCGCTTCGGGGCGTGGCCTCGAGGGCTCGACCCTCGGCTGGTGGGTGCGCTGCGCGCGCGGGGCATCGAGCGCCCGTACGTGCACCAGTCGGCCGCCATCGCGCACGCCATGGCCGGGCGCGACCAGGTGGTGGTCACGCCCACGGCCTCGGGCAAGACGCTCTGCTACAACGTCCCGGTCGTCGACGCCGTGGCGCGCGACCCGGCCTCGAGGGCGCTCTATCTCTTCCCGACGAAGGCGCTGGCGCAGGACCAGCTCCACGAGTTGCACGGGCTCATCACCGAGGCCGGCATCGACCTCAAGACCTTCACCTACGACGGTGACACCGCGCCTCGCGAGCGACGTGCCGTGCGCACCGCCGGGCACGTCGTGATCACGAACCCGGACATGCTGCACAGCGGGATCCTGCCGAACCACACGAAGTGGGTCCGGCTCTTCGAGCACCTGCGGTACATCGTCATCGACGAGCTGCACACCTATCGAGGCGTCTTCGGATCGCACGTCGCCAACGTGCTGCGCCGGCTGCTGCGGATCTGTCGCTTCTACGGATCGGACCCCGTCTTCATCTGCTCGAGCGCCACGATCGCCAACCCCGGCGAACTGGCCTCGATGCTCACGGGGCGCGAGGTGGAGGTCGTCGACGACAACGGCGCGCCTCGGGGGGAGCGCGTGATCGCGCTGTACAACCCGCCGCTCGTGAACGCCGAGCTCGGCATTCGACGCGGCGTGGTGCACTCGACGCGCGCGATCGCGGAGCGGCTGCGCGAGGAGAGCGTGCAGTCGATCGTCTTCACGGGCTCGCGCCACAACGTGGAGCTGCTGACGCAGTACCTGCGCGACGCGCTGCCTCAGAACCCCACCACCGCCGCGACGGTCCGCGGCTACCGCTCCGGCTACCTCCCGAAGGAGCGTCGCGCGATCGAGGCAGGGCTGCGCTCCGGCGAGATCCGCACGGTGGTTGCGACGAACGCCCTCGAGCTGGGGATCGACATCGGCGGGCTCGACGCCTCGGTACTCGCCGGCTACCCGGGGACGGTCGCCAGCATGTGGCAGCAGCTCGGTCGTGCCGGGCGCCGGCAGGAGACGGCGCTCGGCATCCTGGTCGCGAATAACGGGCCCCTCGACCAGTACGTCGTGACGCACCCGGAGTACGTCTTCGGTGAAAGCGTCGAGGCCGGGCTGATCAACCCGGACAACCCGATCGTGGCGGCCGAGCACCTGAAGTGCGCCGTCTTCGAGCTGCCCCTCGAGGCGGACGAGCTGGCCGCGATGGGCGCGCACACGGATGCGCTGCTCGAGGTGCTGGCGGACGACGGGACGGTGTACCAGCAGGGCGGGCGGACGTACTGGTCCAACCTCGCGTATCCCGCCGAGGACATCTCGTTGCGCCTCGCCGACGAGCAGAACGTCGTGATCATCGACCAGGGTCCGCCGGCGAAGGTGGTGGGTGAGATCGCGCGCCCGGCGGCGATGACGACGGTGCACGACGAGGCGATCTACATCCACGACGGCCGCCAGTACCACGTCGACCGCCTCGACTGGACCGAGCTGAAGGCCTACATCCGCCCCGTCGACGTCGACTACTACACGGACGCGCACCTCGCGGTGGACCTGCGCGTCCTCGAGGAGTGGGATGGCGAGCGCACCGAGTTTCGGCGCGGGCACGGCGAGGTGGCGGTGTTTTACCTCGCGACGCTGTTCAAGAAGATCAAGCTCTACACGCACGAGAACATCGGCTGGGGCAAGATCCGGCTGCCGCAGGACGACCTCCACACCGGCGCGTTCTGGGTCACGCTGCCCGACTCGCTGATCGAGGGGCGGACGCGGGCGGAGATCGAGGGCGCGCTGTACGGCCTCGGCGAGGTGCTGGTGCACGTCGCGCCGCTGCTGCTGATGTGCGACCCGCGCGACCTGCACGTGGCGACGCAGGTGCGATCGCCGCACACCGGCGCGCCGACGGCCTTCCTCTGGGAGTCCGTACCGGGCGGGGTCGGCTTCGGGCAGCACCTCTTCGATCAGGCGGCGCGGCTGCTGGGGATTGCGCGCTCGGTGGTCGATGAGTGCCCGTGCCCCTCGGGCTGCCCGGCGTGCGTCGGCCCTCCCGCCGCGCCGGGCGAGGGCGTGAAGCACCTCGTGCTGGCCGCGCTGACCTCGATGTGCGACGCGATGGCCTCGGACGTCGATGCGTCCCCCGAGGTCCTCGCGAGCGCCGGCGATGCGGCCGGCGGCGGCTAGCGATGCTCCGGGCCGAGACGCGCGAGCGTCTGCGCCTGCTGATTCGTGAGATCGAGACGCGGCCTCGCGCGGCCGCGCCCGCCTCGATGGAGCGCGAGCCGGAGGCCGTGCCGGCGCGGCCGTGGGAGGGCGGCGACGACCTCGAGGTGCCGCAGCGCGGGCTGCGCGAGGCGGTCCGGCGCGAGACCGACGAGGGGACGTTTACCTACCGCGAGCTGCGGTACGACCTCGACTACGCGGTGGGCGGACAGTCGCTATCGGAGCTCGAGGCGCTCGCCGGCGCGATCGGGGTGCTCGCGCCAGACGCCGGCGCGGAGGGCGCGGAGCTGGAGTCGCTGCTGTTCCTGGACATCGAGACCACCGGCCTCGGTGGGGCGGGGGCGATCGCCTTCCTCGTGGCGACGGGGCGCGTGGAGGGCGGGGCATTCGTGCTGCGTCAGTACCTCGCGGAGTCGCCGGCGGAGGAGGGGGCGCTCCTCGATGCGCTGATCGCGGACACCGAGGTCGAGCGAGGCGAGCCCGTCCTCGCGACGTACAACGGCCGCGCCTTCGACGCACCCATGCTCGACGCGCGCGCGACCATGCACCGCCGTCGCGCGGGCTTCGAGTCGCTGCGTCACGTCGACCTGCTCATGCCGGCGCGTGCGGTCTATCGCGGCTGGCTGGCGTCGTGCCGCCTCGCGACGATCGAGTCGGAGGTGATGGGGCTGACGCGCCCTTCGGCGGACGTCGACGGCGCCGAGGTGCCGGCGTGGTACTTCCGCTACCTGCGCACCGGCGACATGCGCTGCATCGAGCCGATCGCATCGCACAACGCGATCGACGTGGTGTCGCTGGCGGCGCTGGCCGGACGCCTCGGTGCGCTGGTCGGGGGGCGGCGTGCGCCGGAGGGGGGCGAGAGCCTCGGGCTGGCGCGACTCCTCGGCGCGGCGGCCGACCTCGAGTCCTCGAAGCGCTGGCTCGAGCGAGCGGCGGCCGAGCTCGGTCCGGGCGACGCACGGCGCGAAGCGCTGATGCGCCTCGGGCTGCACTATCGCCGCGCCGGGCGGCACGACCTCGCCGAACCGCTGTGGTGGGAGCTGGTGTCGACGCCGGGGTTGTGGTCGCTGCACGCGCACGAGGAGCTGGCGAAGTACTACGAGCACCGCTGCCACGACTTCGCGCGGGCGAGCGACGTCGTCGAGCAGGCGCTGGCGCTCGCGACCCGCGCCGAGCCTCGATTTGCCCACGCGCGGCACATCGAGGCATTTCGGTATCGCCTCGCTCGGCTAACATCACGACAGAAGCGAGCGTCGGGCACCGGCTCGGACTGAGCCAACGCGGCCCGTCCTGCGCCGCTCGTGCGACCAACGTGATCCGGATCGGGGACCCACGTGGACTGGCGGGCAGTGCCTCGGCGCGCCCAATCCAAGCATCGTCCTGACGGTCGACGGCGTGGCCATCGGCTGCTGGTGATCGCGCTCATGGCCGCGAGCCTGGCGGCGATGGGCCGGTCCGACAGCGCCTCGATGCCTGCGGCGGCGGCGGAGCACACGCTCGAACGAGTCGAGCTCGTGGCCATGAGCGACGTGGGGGCGGTCGAGGACCTCGTGGCGCACCTCGGTGGGCGGGTCGAGGTGACCTCGGGCGATCGCGTCCAGGCGCTCGTGCCCGCCGAGGCCATGCCCGCCCTCGAGGCCGTGCCGGACCTGCTCTCGATCGACGAGCCCGGATACTTCGTGCCGCTCCAGGTGGCGGACGACGTCGGCGCGCTGCTGGGCGCCGAGCGATGGAACGAGGCGGGATTCACGGGTCGAGGCGTGAAGGTCGCGGTGGTCGACGCCGGGTTCCGCGGGTACATGAACCGCCTCGGGACTTCGCTACCGGCGAAGACCGTGGCGCGATCGTTCCGCGCGGACCTCGCGCCGGACGCCGGCACTGACCATGGGACGCTGGCCGCCGAGGTCGTGCACTCGATCGCGCCCAACGCCGAGCTCTACCTCCTGTCCTTCGGGACGGTGACAGAGCTTTCGGCGGCCGCGGACTTCATCGCCTCGGAAGGCATCGACGTCGTCTCGTTCTCGCTGGGGTTCATCCACAACGGGGCGGGGGATGGGTCGGGGCCCGTCGACTCGATCGTCACGCGGAGCACTGCGAACGGCGCGCTCTGGGTGGTCTCGGCCGGCAACTGGGCGCGACAGCACTGGTCGGGGCCGTTCCTCGACACGAACAACGATTCGATCCACGAGTTCGCGCCGGGCGTGACCCTGAACGGCCGTGACTTCCAGGCGGGCGACCTGATCATCCTGTCGTTGCGCTGGGACGACGAGTGGGGCGCCGCCTGCTCGGACTTCGACCTCGAGCTGTTCGGGCCGAGCGGGACGCTCGCGCGCGCCTCACGCCGGCCGCAGGACTGCAGCGGCGATCCCGTCGAGGGGTTGCAGGTCCTCGCGACCGAGTCGGGGCGCTACAGCGCGCGCATCGTCGATGCCGGTGCGGAGGACGGGAAGACGCTCGACCTGCTGTTCGTCGGCTCGCCCGACCGCGCCGAAGTGCTCGATGAGGCGACTGCCTCGGGCTCACTCTCGGAGCCGGCCGACCACCCCGCGGTGGTGACGGTCGGCGCGACGAGCCCGAGCGGCGTGCTGCGGGCGGCCGTGTTCTCCTCGCGTGGCCCGACCGCCGACGGACGGCCGAAGCCCGAGGTGGTCTCACCGACGGGCCAGGGGTCGCCCGGGCAGGCAACGTTTGCCGGGACGTCGGCGGCAGCGCCTCACGTTGCCGCGCTCGCCGCGATCCTCGCGGAGGCGCGGCCGGACGCGACGCCCGCGGAGATTCGCACCGAGATCCAGACGCGCTCAGTTCTGCTGACCGGCACACCGCAGCCGGGCGCGCCGGAGCGACTGGCCAACCTCGGTCCACTGAGCGGCCTCGGACCGCTGCTGCCGGCGGACGCCGACACGGCGGAGCTGATCGGGCCGCCACCGCCGGACGCGGGCCTGGCGGTGGTGGTGTATGTCGGGCCGAACGGCTACCCAGTGCGCTTCGCGCAGAACCTCACGGAGCCGCGCGTGCCGGAGGCGTTCTTCCGCTTCGACAGCGTCACGGAGACCTTCGACCGCCACATCATCGGAGCGCCGGCGGCGGTACAGACCTTCGACGTCATGGACTTCGGGACGCCGTACGTCGTGCGATTCGCAGCGCCGTAGGCGGGCGATCGTTCAGCGGTGCTGGGACGGACGGTGGGCCGCTAGGGCAGTACCTGCCGGACTTCGGCCTGCTGCTGCACGTTGACGAGGTGCGCGGCTGCGGCGTCAACGCCGACCTCGGACGAGCTGCGTGCGGTGACAAGGGCCGGTCCGTCGCCCACGACCTGGGCAAGCTCACCGAGGCGGATCGTGGTCTCGGCGGCGGTCTGGTAGTAGACGATGACCTCATCCGTGCTGAGGCGCTCAGGCGACCCTTCGATGAGGGTCGTGACCATCAGGTTGCTCTCGGCGATCGAGCGCAGCGCCTTCGGGTCCACGTCTTCGCCTCGACCGGTCGCCGTGAGCACGGCGTCGAGGGAGGTGCGCAGGCTCTCGAGGTCCTGGCTGATGGAGAGCTTGGTGAGGTTGGGCTCTGCGACGGCGGCGGCCGCCTCGGCGGTCGCGGGCGCCACCTGAACGGGTGACGACGACGCCATTGCGGGCGCACCCTGGTCGTCGGCCGGACCGAGGATGCCGGCGCCCAGCATCGCCGCGATCGTGATGCCGGCGGCCGCGGCGGCCGTCGCGAACGGCACCAGGAAGGAACGGCGGTCGTAGAAGGGGATGCGTCGCCCACCGGCCCGCGCGACTCGGCGCAGGAAGCCCGGCTCGGCGGCGTCCATCAGGAGGGCGCGGGAGCGCGTGCGGTAGCCCGGTCGCGGGCTCGTGCGGCGCATGGCCGTGTCGAGCTCATCGACGGTCTCAAGCAGGCCGTAGAGCGTCGGGTCCTCGCGCGGGTCGATGTCGGAGCTGCCACCGCGCTCGAGGGCGTCAAGCGCACGGGCGAAGCGCTCGGCCTCGACCTGCTCCAGGTCCTCGAAGGGCGTCAGTGGACTGGTGCTCACCGCGGTCCCGCTCCCCGTCTCGTTTCCTCGATCGTCGGCTCTCGCCGACTGCTTCGTCATGCGGGACCTAGAACGGCCCCTGCCTCTTGAACTGGATCGGCGTCGGCGCCTGCGCCGCCCGCTCCTCCATGATTCGCTTCAGCCGCTGAACGCCCTTGTGCTGGAGCACTTTGACGTTCGTCGGTTGCTTGTCCAGTACCTCGGCGGTCTCGGCGACCGTGAGTCCCGAAGCGAAGCGCAGCAGGATGACCTCCCGTTGCGCATCGGGCAGCTCGCGGACGGCCTCGAACACCTCCTCGATCGCCATTTTCGTCTCGGCCAATTCCTGCGGGCCGCGGCGCTCGTCGCGCAACGACTCCGACAGTTCGGCCGACGGCCCGCGAGTGGCGGCGCGCCGATGGAACGACACGACATGGTTGTGGGCGATTCGGAACACCCACGCCCGGAACGGGCTGCGGTCCGAGTCACCGAGGGGTCGCCACTCGAACCCCTCGATCGCCCCGATGACCTTCAGGAAGATCTCTTCCGTCAGGTCCTCTGCGTCCGCCGCATTCCTCACCCGACCCAGGCAGTAGCGATACACCTGGGTCAGATACAGGTCGTAGAGGCCGCCGAGCGCCTCGGCTTCACCTCGTTGCGCGCGCGCGACCATGTCGCGTTCGCGCTGGAGATCGTCTGGCGGCGGCGGTGGGCGGTCTGGCACTGGCGCTCCGGCCCCGTGCGGCGGTTCCGAGCCGACTCGCACCTCGATGGGTGCAGCGGCTCCTGCGGTCCACACAGCGTATCGGCGGCACACAAGCCTGACCAGCGGGTGTCCCCGCATCGAAGCTCGCGCCTCGGATACTCCCGAAGTCGACGCCCGGCCTTCCCCCGCTCCTCCGAACTATCCCCATGACGTCCACATGGGCCGTCATGAGTGGTAACGCCGGGATCGGCCGCCGGTTAACGGTTCCGAGGGGTCTGGGGTGGGTGTACGTTGAGTATGCGCAGAATATGAGGGGGTTCCCGGAGCCTCCGGGTGGCTCGTCGTTCCGTTAACTGCCGTGCGGCAAGGGCGTTTCCTCTTCGACAGCACTTTCCGCCAAGGGGACCCGCCGCTCCGGGGCCGGACGACACCCAGGCCGCTCGAGGGCGGTCAGTTGAGAGGTGCCATGGGTCCGCGGGTCGTTCGCCGGCTGGTCCTGCTCGCGGTCTTGAGCGCCGTTGCGACCTTCGCGCGCCTCGATGGCGGCGTGGCGCTGGCGGCACCGGGCGACGCCGTTTGCATCGTCACGCCTTCGCCCCTGAGCAACGTGATTCCCAGCCGCGTCGTGCTTTCGTCGCCTGCCGACGACGAGGAGAGCCCGTTGAGCGCGCAGCTCGATGGGGAGCTGGGGCTGCTGATCCGTGACCCTGGCGCGGACAACACGGCGCTCGAGTACGGGCGCTGGCTGCCGCCGGCGTCGATCGAGGCCGCCTCGGATGGGTCGGGGGACCTGACGTTCCGCATGCCGGCGGCGAACATCGCGGGCGAGTTCGAGGTGGTGACGGAGAACCGCCTGGAGACGAGCGACTGCGTCTCGGGGGTCTCGGGCATCTTCGATGGCCTGTCGATCGGGCAGGAGCGGCGGCTGATCGGGGTGGCGGGCAGCGAGGACACGTTCGATATCTCGGTGCGCGGCACGGCTGCGGGCGAGCCGCTGGATGACAGCACCCTCGTGACGATCTCGACCTCGGTGGGGGAATTCGTGGCGGTGAACGGGCAGGAGATCACGCCCTCGCACGTGGCGCAGATGCGCCTCAACCAGGGGGTAGTCGAGGGCTCCTCGACGGGCACGCTGACGTGGCGGGCGGGCGCGGAGTCGAAGCCGAAGGCGGGGACGATCACGGCGACGGCGTTCGCGGGGGAGCAACCGCTGCTGAAGAGTGTGACGGCCTCGATCGCGCCGGCGCCAACGCTTGCGAGTACGACGTTCAGTGGCATCCTGCCTGAGCCGGGCGACGTCGGCCTGCTGGTGGCGGCGACCGACGTGACGGCCGCCGACCTGATGCTCGGTCTGACCGACGCAGGCTGCTTCGCGGGGACAATCGCGCTGCTGGACGAGGGTGCATGGAACGTCTACATCCCGGGAGCGCCGGCCTCCGTCAACGATCTGTTCCCGGAGACGCTTCGCGCCGGAACGCCGTTCTTCCTCCGCTGCGTGGCGCAGACGCCGACACCTTGAGCATGCGTCGCGTGCCGAGGCTGGCCCTGGCCTCGTTCTTCCTCGGTGCGCTCACGTTGCTGCTGAGTGCGTGCAACCCCTTCGGCCTCGGGCCGGACGAGCTGCCGGACTCGCTGTCCGACGGCGACCGCGAGCGTATCGGCGAGGTCGTGCGCAACTTCTTCGCGGGTGTGGATGCCTACAACCCTCAGCTAGCGGGCGAGGTGATGCTGACACCTGGGGAGGTCGGCATCGAAGAGTTCGCTCGGATGGTGTTCAGGATCGGTGTCCTGCAGTCTGCGGAGTTGGCATTCAACTTTCGTGCCATCGAGGCAGCCACGGTTGATTCGGATGCCGGCGTCGTGCGGGCCACGGCAAATACCGAACTGGGGCGGGTGCAAGTCGCGCTGGTCCGACGCGAAGGCAACTGGCGCGTGGCGCGCGTCCCAGACGTGTCGATCCCGGAGGAATTCGACCCATTCCCGAAGACCTGGGAAGTCACGAATTCCTACACGAGCACAGACGGACAGACCTTTGTCATCATCGGGGAGTTCACGAACGTCGGCCAAGAAACGTGGCTGGTCCTCAGTACTCCCGGCTCCATGCTGAGCGCCGAGGGCGCGGTTCTGCGGGCGGAGCCGTCCAGCGTCCTCGCGCGACCTTTCGTCGAGCCGGGTGGAACGCTCCCATTCAGGGTTGATTTCCGAATCCCCGACGGCACCACATTCGACGCGTCGGGGTTCGAGCCGCTCCTGAATGTGCGTCGCGCGCGTGGATCAGACCGGGAAATCCTGGCCACGGCTCTGGAGATCGAACCGGACCAGGCGCAAGGCGGTGACAGCGTCAGTCTCACCGTCTCTAACGGCGAGGAGAGCCGCCGGACCGCATGGGTCGTCGGATTGGCCCGCGACGCCCGCGGAACGCTGATCTCGCTGTTCCAGGACGGTCCCGTGGAAGTGGCCGGACAACTCGACAGCACGATCGAGACATCGCCCGTCGATCCTCCCGTACTCGACCGGCTCGCGGTCGTTGAGTTCGAAATCTGGGGCTCTGCCCCCCAGTAGATGTATCCCGCGCACCCAATGCGGGATTCACCGTTAACCTCATGCCTTGCTGGCACGTTCTAGATTCCGTGCGCGGCGAGTAGGTGCCTTGCGCACGGCTTGATCGTGGCGTCCCGCTCGAGCGATGCCACGGCAGCTCGCAGGCAAGCGCCTGACCGAGCGCACAGGGGAAAGGGGGCTGCCGAGGGCTAGCTGAACGTAGAGATCGAAGACACAGACTCTTCACAGGGAGAACGAATGCTTCAGAAGCTTGTGACTGGTGGCGTAGTTGCCGCGCTTGGCGCGGTGATGATCGCTCTGGTCGGTCTGGGCAGCGCTGGTACGGCTTCGGCCAACATCATCGCCATCACTGCCAACCCGACCACCATCAACGCCGGCGGCCTCATCGGTGCCGCCGCTGTCGCCACGCACTCCGTCATCACCATCGATGCCGAAGAGGGCGACGGCGACATCCGCATCCTGGCGACGACGGGCACGATTCACGTCGACACCGGCCTCACCGCCACGTCCTGCACCGGCGGCACTGTCGCCTGTGCGGCCGAGACTGGCGACGCCACGGGTGACGTGACCGTCCCGGACGCCGGCAACAACATCGACGTGGTTCTCGTGACCTACCAGGGCCCGGCGACGGGTCCGGCGAGCGCGAGCGTCACGGCGATCCAGGACAACGTGGCGAAGTCCGCCACGGTGACCGTGCGCGGCTCGGCCGACACGGTTGAGCTCTCGGCGTTCACCGCCGCCTCGACGTCGACCACGACGTGTGAGGGCACGACCGTGAACGTCATCGACTCGGCGACCGCGAACGTGCTGAACGACAACGTTGCCGGTCAGTCGGTGGCGTTCCTCTGCACGCTCGTGAAGGACAGCTCCGGCACGCGTCTGCCGAACCAGGCGGTCATTTACTCGACCACTGACGGCACCGTTGCCCCGCTGACCGACATCACGGGCACCAGCGGCCAGCGCGCCAACGCGAGCACGCTCGCGTCCGGCACGTCGGGCCAGAACGGCGACGTCGCCACCGTGACGGCGTCGGCAGGCGGCAAGTCCGCCACGGTCGACGTTGCCTTCGGCGGCAACCCCGCCACCTGCACCATCATGGCCGACCCGGCCACGGTTCAGACTGGCGGCTCGTCCACGATCACTGTTGAGGTCAAGGACAACGCAGGCGGCCTGGTGCCGGACGGCACCATCACCGCGCTGCAGCAGGTGAACCCCGGTTCCGGCGCCAACGCGGCCGTTCTCGGTAGCCCGAGCACGACCACCAACGGCCAGTCCTCGTTCTCGGTGATTGCGGCCATCCCGGGCGCCATCGCCCTGGGTGCGAACTCGCCTAACGGCACCGGCAACGCGCCGATCAGCTGCACCGGCTCGGTCCAGGCGACCGGCACGGTTGCACCGCCTCCGACCACGGGCGGCACCGGTGGCTTCACCGGCACGGCCCCGGCCGCTGGTTCCATCGGCCTCCTCGTGACCTCCGAGGCCTCTGACGCTGCTGGCCTGATCGCTGCCCTCGGCACGGCTGGCTGCACCGTCGAGTCCCTGGCGGTCCTCGAGGCGGGCACCTGGAAGGTCTACATCAACGGCGCTCCTGACGTCGTGAACGCAGCCTTCCCGGCCAGCCTGGCCGCGACCACCCCGTTCTTCACGCGCTGCGCCTAGGCTTCGGCCTGACGTAGTGCGCGAGTAGCGCACTATCCCCGGGGTCCTCACGGATGAGGGCCCCGGGGAGTGAAAATCAGCCAACTAGCTCCCATCTACGGAGCCAAGGAGAACGACCGACATGATCCTGACGAAGGGCCTCGCGCGGCTCGGTCTGGCGTTCGGTGTGGTCGCGGTAGCGCTCGGCGTTTCCGCGCTCTTCGCCGCCCCGACCCACGCGCAGAACCCGCCGGCCACGTTCTACGGAACCGCCGCCGCGGGCGACACGATTGAAGCCACGATCGACGGCACCGTCTGCGCCACCGCGACTGCCGACGCGACCGGCTTCTGGATGCTCACGGTCGACGAGGGTGGCGCTTGCGCCGCCTCCGACGGCGACACCGTGGGCTTCACCCTCAACGGCGCTGCTGCCGCTGAGACCGAGACCTGGAAGGCCGGCGGTGCGCCGGCCGACGTTGCCAACGGCGTGACCCTCACCGCTTCCGGTGTGACCCCGCCGTCGACCGGCAACGCTGGTCTGCTCCCGCAGGGCACCTCCACGAGCCCGTGGATTGCCCTGATGCTCGGCGCGTTCGCGCTTGCCGGCCTCGCCGGCGCCCGCGCGATGACGGGCCGCCGCGCCTAAGGCGCACTGCTCGTAAGAGCATCGGACCGGCCCCCGTGCTGAGCACGGGGGCCGGTTTGTTTTTGTCCTCGACCGCTCGCCCTCGACTCGGAAGCCTTCGGTGTCTCCCCGTTTTTCACCTCGGGGTCGCTCCGCTATCCTGAGAGGTACCCCACCTCGCGAGCGCCGTCACAGACGCCGCATGGATGCGCGATAGGCTGGTGCCCATGGCAGGGAGCAACGAGGCCGCCTCCCCCTGGTGGGTGCGCACGCGCATCGCCGTCGCGGATTGGTGGGCGTCGCAGCCTCCAGCGAATCGAATCGCCTCGATCGGGGGCGCCGGCATCGTCGTCGGCGCCATCGTGGGCGTCGTGGTGGTCCTCGGTACCGCGGGCGGCGCGAACGCGAACGACGGCGCCGTCGTGGCAAGCACGACCACGGCCACCTCGGGCCCGAGCGCGAGCGCGACCTCGACGCTGCCGCCCAGTGAGGGCGACGTCGTCGCGCGATCGGCGGACGAGGACGGCTTCGAGGCCGCTCCTGAGCCTCGACCGCCCGGACCGCCGACGATCCGCGACCTCGGCACGTTCGTGTCGGAGTACGGCGACCCGCCGGGGGCGGACTTCGCGCGACTGCGCATCCCGTCGCTGGGCGTCGATGCGCCGGTGGGGGCGCGTGCGGTGGGCGAGGACGGGCACATGGCGGTGCCGGCCGGCCCCGCGGACACGGTCTGGTACGACATGAGCACATGGCCCGGGCTGGGCGGCACGCCGGGCAGCGGACAGAACGCCATCGTCTCCGGGCACGTGGACTACGCGGACCTCGTGCCGTACGCAGAGGTGCTCTACAACGGCGTCGGCGTCTTCGTGAACCTCAACCAGCTCTCGCCGGGGGACATCATCGAGATGGACTACCAGGGCCAGACGCTGCGTTACGCCGTCGACTGGCGGCAGGAGGTCGAGGCGTCCTCGGCGAACTGGAACGACATCTTCACGGCCAACACGGGGCGCGACAGCCTGACGCTCATCACCTGCGGCGGCGAGTTCGACTTCACGAGCCGCAGCTACGTCCATCGCACGGTGGTGCGGGCGGTTCGCATCTAGGCGCGGTCGAGCGTCACCGAATCGTCATCATCGAACGCGCGTGCGGCCGCACAATCTCCACATGCTGCGTGATGTAGTTGGCAGCCCTCGGCGTCGGCTATGGGGCATCGGGCTCGTGGCGGCGCTCGTCCTCGTGGGGTGGGCGTGCGGCTCGGAGAGCGAGCCGGCACCGGCCTCGAACGGCGCTGAAGCGACGGCGACCTCTGACGCCGCCTCGACGCCCGCACCCGCCTCGGGACCGAGGGTCGAACTCACGGGCATCAACGGGTGGCTGAACAGCGAACCGTTGGCCATCGGGAGCGAGGTCGAACGGGGGCAGATCGTCCTCGTCGACTTCTGGACGTACACCTGCATCAACTGCATTCGCACGCTGCCGTTCGTGGAGGCGTGGCACGAGCGCTACGGCGACCACGGGCTCACCGTGATCGGTGTTCACACGCCCGAGTTCGACTTCGAGCGGCGCACGGAGAACGTGCAGTCGGCCATCGAGGAGTACGGGCTCGGCTACGCGGTCGCGCAGGACAACGACTACGCCACGTGGCGGGCCTTCAACAACCACTTCTGGCCGGCGAAGTACCTCATTGGTCTGGACGGGCGGGTGATCTACTCGCACTTCGGTGAGGGCGCGTACGACGAGACGGAGCTGGCGATTCGGCGGGCGCTGGCGGCGGCCGGTCATGACCTCGATGGCGTCGAGCCGATCGAGGTGCGTGCGCCGGAGCTCGACCCGAGCGCGCGCCGGCAGACGTCGGAGCTGTACGCGGGATACGAGATCAACTACGCCGGGCGCGGCGGCTTCGCAGGGCAGGCGGACTACTACCTCGGTGCGGACGAGGTCCGCATGTACACCGACGACGGCACACGTGACCCGGACCGCTGGTACCTGCAGGGGGCCTGGCGCAACGAGGCGGAGGCGATCGTCCACGCGCGCGAGTCGGCGGAGCTGGCGGATTACCTTGCGATCCGGTTCATTGCGCGCAGCGTGAACGTCGTGCTGAGCTCGGACTCCGGGGCCACGTACGACGTGGTGGTCGAGCTCGATGGACGCGCGCTCGCGGCGGACGAGGCGGGCGCGGACGTGACCTTCGATGCCGACGGCCGCAGCATCGTCACGTACGATGGACCGAGGATGTACCACCTCGTCGAGCTGCCCTCGCACGACTTCCACGAGCTGCGCCTGCGATCGGCGTCGCCTGACCTCGCGATCCACGCGTTCACCTTCGGCTCGTACCTCGAGGGCGCCTGACGAGCATGATCCCGCCGCGTTCGCTCCGAGCGCTCATGGCGATGGCCATGGTGCTGTGCCTCGGCGGGCTCGCTGCGCTGGCGGTGGCGTGCGGCGGGGATGACGCGGATGCGCTCGTCGATGGCGGCGCGACCGCGCGACGCATCGAGCCTCGATCGCCGCTCGACGGGCCGTACCCGCAGTACCAGGACGGGCTGAACGACCTGCACACCATCCTCGGCACGCCGGACCTCGGCGTCGGGTCGCAGCGCGTCACGTTCGTCCTGAGCGATGAGACGGGCCTCGTGCGGACGCCGGCGGTGCGCGTGCGGACGTACTTCTTCGCCGACGGACCTCGAGGGGTCGCCGGCGAGCCGCTGGCCGACACGCTGGCGCGCTTCTACGAGTTTCCCGAGGGCATTCGAGGCCTGTACTCGACGACGCTCGAGTTCGACCGCAGCGGCACGTGGGGCATCGAGGCCGGGGTCGCGCAGCCCAATGGGAGCCTCGAGACGACGCTGTTCACGTTCGAGGTGGCCCAGGCGCCCGAGACGCCGGCCGTCGGCGAGCTGGCGCCTCGAAGCCACAATCGCACCTCGGAAGACACGCCACCCGAGGAGCTGACGACGGGCGTCGACTTCGACGCGGGGCTGTACCGCCTGACGATCGACGACGCGATCGCCCTAGGGCGGCCAACGGTCGTGGTGTTCGCGAGCCCCGGCTTCTGCACGAATGCCCTCTGCGGGCCGCAGGTGGAGCTCGTGAGCGCTCTGCGCACGGTCTATGGGCCTGAAGCCAGTTACGTCCACGTCGAGCTGTACGAGAACCCCTCGGAGATTCGCTCGGGCGGGCTCGAGGTGGCGCGGCGCACGCCAGTCCTCGAGGAATGGGGCCTCACCTCGGACGAGTGGACGTTCATCCTCGATGGGGACGGGGTCGTGCGGGCACGGTTCGAGGGATTCGCGCCGATGGCGGAGCTCGTGCCGGCGTTCGAGGCGGTGCTGGCGGAAGCCGGAGAGCGGGCGGTCAGCCGGGTCGACTAGCCTCGATGGCCGTCGCGGAGGCGTCGGAACGTTCTCGTGTGATGGCGGAGAGGGTGGGATTCGAACCCACGAGGGGAGGTTATCCCCTACCCGCTTTCCAGGCGAGCCCGTTCAACCGCTCCGGCACCTCTCCGCAGGCCATGTGGGAAGCGCGCCCAGTGCCGGCGCGCAGGTCGATCGTCGCTATGTGCCGAGTGTGATCGCCGAGGTGGCGACGGCTGGCGGAGAGGGCGGGATTCGAACCCGCGAGGCTTTCGCCTGCCGCTTTTCGAGAGCGGTGCCTTCAACCACTCGGCCACCTCTCCGCGAGGGAGTATATGAGTGCGCGGAGGGGCGAACAAACGAGGAACGAGCCTCGGACGGTGGTCCTAGCGGGAGCGGCTCAGCGGCGACTCGGGCGCGACCGAGGACTCGCGACCGGCGCGGAGGAGGAACTCGGCGGTAAGCTCGCGCTCGGCGATTTCTCGCTCTTCCTCGATGGCGCTCAGGAGGTCGCGGGTGAGCCCTCGAGCCTGGAGGAGGCGGCGGCGCACGGCGGCGGCGTAGCCACGCACCTCGGCCGGCAGCGCCTCGATCGTCGACGTGTCATCCATGAGGCGTCGAGCACCGACGTAGCCGGCCGCAGCGCCTGCGAGGAGCAGGAGGGGGCCCATGGCGCGCTAGTCCTTGCCGCGCTTCGCGAGACGGCTGACGCGCTGGACGCCACGCCTGACGCCTCGGACGGCCGCGACGGTCTTGATCAGCGGGCTGACTGCATGGTCGGCGTAGAACTCGGAGGCCGTACGGGTGTTCGCCGCGGTCTGGCGAATCTCCTCGAGGGTGGGGCGCACGGGGTCCTCGACGAGCGACTTGAAGCTCTTGGTGACGGACCGCAGCAGGAAGTACGCGGCCACGACCACGACGATCAGCAGCACGAACAGCAGTGCGCCGAGCACGCCGTAGACGATGATCACGACGTCGCGCCAGTCAGCGAGGCTGAGGACGTTGTCCATGCCGCTCCATTCGAGTGAGTACGTCCTCATGCTAACCGGGACGGCGAGGGGCAGACAAACCAGCACGTAAACAGGACGTTGCAGTGATCTATCTGGCGACCTCGATGGTGGCACCGCCCAGCACCTCGTCGCCGTCCGCCCCGCCGTACAGCACGAGCGCCTGTCCAGGCGCGACCGCGAGCACCGGACGCGCGAACTCCACCTCGAGTCGATCGGCCTCGACGGCGGTCACGGACGCCTCGATGGCGGCCGCGTGGTAGCGCACGCGGGCGGTGACGCGCGCGCCGACGGGCGGCGGCTCGACGACCCAGCGCGGGTCCGAGGCTTCGACGAGCGTTCGCCCCAGTTCGCGCTCAGTGCCGACGACGACGGTAGACGTGGCGGGGCGGATCTCGGTGACGAAGCGTCGCTCGGGGCCGGGCAGCCCGAGGCCTCGACGCTGGCCGACGGTAAAGCCGGTCGTGCCGGCGTGGGTGCCGAGCAGCTCGCCCTCGGTGGAGACGATCGGGCCGGGTCGTGCCTCGATGCCGCGTCCGGCGAGCAGGTCGCGATAGTCGCCGCCCGGGACGAAGCAGATGTCGGCGGAGTCGGGCTTGTCGGCGACGGAGGCGAGTCCGAGGTCGGCGGCGATGCGGCGCGTCTCGTCCTTCGTGAGGTCGCCGAGCGGGAAGAGCGTTCGCTCGAGGGCGTGCTGGTCGAGCGTGTAGAGGACGTAGGACTGGTCCTTCGCCTCGTCGCGCGCGGCGTGCAGGCGGACGACGTCGCCGTCGCGGACGGCACGCGCGTAATGGCCCGTCGCCAAGCGATCGACGCCCATCGCGAGCGCGCGATCGAGGAGCGTCGAGAACTTGAGGTAGCGGTTGCAGGCGAGGCAGGGGTTGGGGGTGCGCCCCGCCTCGTAGGAGCGCACGAAGTCATCGATGACGTCGCGCTCGAACTCGCGCTCGAGGTTGATGACGTAGTGCGGGATGCCGATGCGCTGCGCGGCGGCGCGGGCGTCGCCCACGTCCTCGATGCCGCAGCAGGTGCGCTTCGAGCTGAGGACGAGGTCGTCGGGCTCGGTGTAGAGGCGCATCGTGACGCCAATGACCTCGTAGCCCTGCTCGTGCAGCAATGCAGCGGCAACGGCGGAGTCCACGCCGCCCGACATCGCCACCAGCACCCGCTCGCGCGCCATGCGCCTCCCTCGGGCCTCCTGCGGCCTCGTACGTTCGATTGTAGGCACAGGCTCGATAGCATCATTCGTGCGGGGGTGTACGGAGGGACGCATTCATGCCGAGACGACGCGCGCTCCTCGGGCTGGCGCTGTCGCTGCTCGCGGCCTCGAGCCTGCTCGTCGGCTGCTCGAGCGACGACGACGGGGACGCGACGGCCGAGGCGACCTCCACGCCCACAGCCACCGAGACTGCGACCTCGACGGCCACGATGACCGAGACCTCGACACCGACCGAGACGGCGACCGCGGCGGCACCCTTCGGGCTGACGGCCGAGGACGTCGACGGGCTTGTGTGCACCGGCCAGTGGCAGAACGAGACCTTCGGGTCATCGGGCGCGTTTGCGGCGACGATCGAGGTAGGCGGCGACGGCGGCCAGATCACGCTGGACCTCGGGGGGAACGTGTTCGGCGCCTCGGGCGGCACGATCGAGATGCCGTACGCGCTGCGAGACGGCGCGGTCGTGGTGAGCGCGCCGCTCGGCTTCCTCGGGGTGGCGGAGCTGCGCCTCGATGGAGCGACGAACCAGGGGACGTTCTCGGGCCCGCCCGCCCTCGGCGACTCGGCCGCCGTCACGATGGTCGACTTCGCGTTCGACGCGGAGACGCTGAGCGCGGCGTTCGACATCGACTTCGGGGCCGGGCAGGCGCCGGCGCACTCGGTGATCAACGCGGACTGCGCGCGGCCGTAGGCTCACAGGCCGCGCGCGCCGAATTCGCGAGGCCGTTGGTACACTGATGCGCCCTCGGATCCGCCGGGGGGCGCCCGGCGGGGAGGGCTCACTGCAGGGGATCGAACTCGCACACCACCTGATCGACGTGGTCGTCGACCACATGGGCGCCGACGTCGTGCTGCTCGATCTCACCGCGCAGGGTGCGTTCACCGACTACTTCGTCATCGCGAGCATCGACAACGAGCGCCAGATGCGCGCCGTCGTGGACGCCCTCGATGAGGCCGCGCGCGCGGCCGGCGAGCCGCTGCGCAGCGAGGGCCTGGCGGGGACCGGCTGGGTCCTGATCGAGGTAGGCGACGTCATCGTGCACCTGTTCTCGCCGGACCGGCGGCGCTACTACGACCTCGAAGGCCTGTGGAGCCGCGCGCCGGAGCTCGTGCACATCCAGTAGCGGTCGCGGTCGGGCCGTAGGAACGGGCGCGAGGCCTCGATGACGCTGGGTCCGTTCGACCATCTCCTCGTCATTGCGTGGGTTGTGGTGGTGCCGTCGTTCGCGGCGCTGGTCGTGATGCCTCGGCTGCGGCGGGCGGGCGAGCGGGCGAAGCGCATTCGGACCTACGCCCGGACGATCGTGCTGCAGTGGTCACTCACGGCCGCCCTTCTGGTGTTGTGGGTCGTCGAGGACCGCTCGTGGGGCGACCTCGGACTGCGGGGCGCAGAGTGGTGGCGCCTCGGCGGCGGCTTCGCCCTCGTGGCCGTCGCCGTCGGGATGCTGACGATGTATCGCCTGCGCGCGACGGGCGACGAGGTCATGCGGCGCGAGCTGGAGCCCTCGATCGAGCGCCTGCGGCCGATGTTGCCTCGGACGCGGCCGGAACTGGCGGCGTTCATCGCGCTGTCGGCGACGGCGGGCATCGCGGAGGAACTGTTCTTCCGCGGCTACCTGCTCGTGTACCTCGAGGAGTTCGTGCCACTCGTGGTCGCGGTGGCTCTGGCGCTCGCCGTCTTCGGGGCGGGGCACGTGTACCAGGGGTGGCAGAGCACGCTGCAGACGGCGGCGCTGGGCGCGGTGTTCCTCGCCCTCTACCTCGTGAGCGGCGCCCTGTGGCCGGCGATCGTGTTCCACGCCGCGTACGACATGAACAGCGGCACGCTGGGGTACAGCCTCATCCGCAGCGAGACGCCGCCCGAGGCCGCGGCGGCCGGCTGACGCCGGCCACTTCGACTACTCGAATATCCAGCGGTCGACGTCTCGCGGCCACGTCTCGATGGTCTGACCCTCGAAGAAGATGCCGATCTCGCGCGCGGCGCTCTCCGGGCTGTCCGAGCCGTGCACGAGGTTGCGACCGACCTCGAGGCCGAAGTCGCCTCGGATGGTGCCGGGCGCGGCCTCGGTGGGGCGCGTGACGCCCATAGTCTGACGCGCGGCTGCGACCGCGTTCACGCCCTCAAAGACGGCGGCGACGATGGGGCTGCTCGTGATGTAGTCGACGAGGCCCGCGAAGAAGGGCTTGCCGTCGTGCTCGGCGTAGTGACGCTTCGCCATCGCCTCGTCGACCTGCAGCAGGCGCAGGGCCACGATGCGGAGGCCGCGGCGCTCGAGGCGCGACAGCACCTCGCCGGCCAGCCCGCGCTGCATCGCGTCCGGCTTCACCAGGATCAGGGTTCGTTCCACGTCGTCTCGCCTTCCATCGGTTGGGGCCCGTCGAAGGGGCCGCCGGGGATTATGCCGTCGGGCGCCGGTAGCGCCCACCAGTGCTTCGGGGACCCATCACGAGCGTGGCCGCGTGATCGAGGGCGGCCGCAGGTACACGACGTCGACGCCAGCGGGATCACCGAACGCGTCGTGGGCGTCGGCGAGCGCGACGGCCCCGAGGGCACGAGAGGCGGGCGGTGCCGCCTCGGCCTCCCGTGCGTCGGTGCCGGCGTGCTGCCAGGCCTCGCGCAGGTCCTCGGTCAGCTCGCCGCACCACAGCGCACCTCGAGGCGCGGAGGCGGCGCAGGCAGCCGCTTCGTCGATGCGCGGCTCGACCAGCACGCGAGGCGGTGCCCCGCCCTCAGCGCGCTCGTAGGCGGCCCAGGCGAGGCCTGAGCGCCCGGCATCGTGTACGGCGACTACCGGCCCGGCCTCGAGGTGTGGCGCGGCGTCGAGCTCAAGACGGTGCACACCAGCGAGCGGGACATCGAGTGCGAGCGCGAGGCCCTGGGCCGTCGCGACGCCGGCGCGGAGGCTGCCGTAGCCGCCGGGGCCCGTCACCACCGCGATGCCCGCGAGGTCGGTTCGCGCACGACTCGAGCGGTCGAGCACGGGATCGATCGCGGTCAGCAGCTCGCGCGAGAACGTCGTGCCGAGGTCCCACGCGTGTTCGGCGAGGACGGTGCCTGCCTCGACGACTGCGACCAGGCCTCGGCGCGAGGCGCTGTCGATGACGAGCAGGGGGCCGCTCGGGCTAGCGGACACGGGCGCTCCCGCCCGACGCCGCGCCACCGGCCAGCAGACCATCGAGCACGCGGCGGTAGCGGTCGCTCGTGGCGACGAAGGTGAAGCGCCTCGACTTCGGGTCGGCCTCGTCCAGCTCGATGGCGACGAGCAGGTGCTCGGCGGGCAGCGCCTCGAAGGCGCGCTCGGGCCACTCGACCAGGAGCACGCCCTCGGCAGCCTGCTCGGCGAGGCCGAGGTCGTCGACCTCGTCGGGCCCGCCGAGGCGGTAGAGGTCGGCGTGGAAGAGCGCGAGCCCGCGTCCGTCCTCGGGCGGGTCGTGCCGCGCCAGGAGGACGAAGGTCGGGCTGTTGACGGGGCCCTCGACGCCGAGGCCAGCGCCGATGCCCTGCGCCAGCGCGGTCTTGCCGGCCCCGAGCGGTCCCTGCAGCAGCAGCACGTCGCCTGGGCGCAGCAGTCGGGCGACACGACGGCCGAGGGTACGCGTCCGTCCCACCGAGGTCGTGGTGACCTGCACGCGGTTTGCCGTGCTCACGATGCGCCCGCCCGCATCTGGTCCCAGCCGCTCACGGCGGGGACGTAGCGTGTGCCGTCGTCGTGCAGCGCCCACGCCTCGCCCGGGTGGTCCTCGACGACGACGCCGATCGAGGTGAGACGCGGCTCCGTGTGCCCCACGGCCTCGAGGATGGCGCTCGGCGCGGTCATGGCGAGCTCGAAGTCCTCACCACCGCCGAGCGCGAGGTCGAGCGCGGCCTGCGCGCCGAGCTCGGCCACCGCCGCGGGGTGGAGCGGGATCTTCGAGGTCTGGACCTCGATACCCACGTTCGAGCGCTCGGCGATGTGGCCGAGGTCCTGCAGCAGGCCGTCCGAGACGTCCATGCCACAGCGCACGCCTGCCTCCGCAGCTGCGCGGCCGAGGGCGACGCGCGGCATCGGACGGCGGTGCGCGAGCAGCAGCGGCGCGCCGGCGCCGTCTCCACCGCCGCGCCCCGCCTCGATGAGCGCAAGTCCGGCGGCGGCCGCACCGAGGTGGCCCGAGACGGCGACCCGGTCACCGACGCGGGCGGAGTCGCGGCGCAGGAGCGCATCGCTCGAGGCGGTGCGGCCGGTGATCGTCACGCTGATCGTCAGGCGATCGCCTCGGACGATGTCTCCGCCGCCGACGCGGACGCCCATCGCTCGACAAGCCTCGGCCATGCCGTCGACGAGGCGGTCAATCGATTCGAGGGGCTCGTGGGGCGGGAGCACGAGGCCGATGAACGCGAACTCGGGCGTCGCGCCCATCGCGGCGATATCGGAGACATTCGCGGCCATCGCGCGCCAGCCGAGGTCGCCTCGAGACATGGTGTCGGCGCGGAAATGGTTGCCTTCGACGAGCACATCGACGGTCGCCACGGACACGCCGGCCTCGGTGGTCCAAGCGGCGGCATCGTCACCCGGGGGCACGAGGATGTCGCGAGCTGCGGCGTCGCCGAGGCGCTCGACGATGCGGTCGATCAGCGCGAACTCGCCCAGGGCCTCGTTGGGTTCCGCCACGCCCTCAGTCTATGGAGCCAGCGGGCACGGGGCGAGACGGGCCGTGGTCGCGGTCATCCTCGACGGACGCCGGTGAGCAGCCGCTCGTCGAAGTGCTCGGATCGACCGACCGCGTTCCTGATGACGCTGATATCGCCCGTGGTCTCGAGGACCACCGCACGCACATCGGTGAGATGCCAGACGCCGGCGCGTCGGAGGGCGGCCCAGACGTCGGTCTCGGTCACGCGGCCCTCGCGCAGGTGCGCCTCGATGAACCGCCCTTCGTCGACGAGGAGCAGCGGGGCATTGTCGACGAGATTCGCGACGCCGGGCACGGCGAGCCGGAGCCGGGCGACGAGGTGCTGGAGCGCGAACAGGAGGGTGAAGGCCACGACGGCATCGAGCACCGACGGTCGACCGGTGATGATGGCGGAGGCGAGGGCGCTGCCGACGGCGACGGTCATGGCGAAGTCGAACGCGGACAGCCTCGCGAAGCTACGCAGCCCGTTCAGGCGCGTCAGCACGATCAGCGCGGGGTAGAGCAGGAGCGCGGAGAGCGCGACGAGGCCCGCCTCGCGCCACGTCGTCCAGAGCCACTCTGCCAGCATCGACGCCCCCCTTCCAGCATCGGAGGGGGGTGCAAGTAGGTCGGCCTCGGCGGAGCTAGCCCTCGCGGGGGCCCATGTCGATCTGGGCGATCGAAGCGAGCGCGTCATCGTCGTCGATGGCCATCACCGCGACGCCCTGAGTGGCGCGGCCCTGCTGGCTCACGAGGTCGGCGCGGGTTCGCATCATGATGCCGTGGCGGGAGACGAGGATGATCTCCTGGTCCTCGGTGATCGCGCGAGCGACGGCGAGCGGGCCCGAGCGGTCGGAGACGCGGAAGGTGATCACGCCCTGGCCGCCTCGACCCTTCGTCGGGTACTCGTCCATCGGGGTGCGCTTGCCGACTCCGTTCTCGGAGACGACCAGCAGGTCGTGGCCATCGGTGGAGACGACCATGGCGATGACGTGGCCGCCGGCGGGCATCTTGATGCCTCGGACGCCGCCGGAGGCGCGGGAGGCGACTCGGAGCGTGCCGACGTTGAATCGAATCGCCTGGCCACTCGAGGAGACCAGCAGCACGTCGTCGCGATCGCTCGCGGCGCGCGCCGCCACCAGCTCGTCATCGTCCTTGAGGTTCATCGCGATGAGGCCGGCGCGGCGCACGGACTCGAACTGGTCGAGGGGCGTGCGCTTCACCTCGCCGTCGCGCGTGGCCAGCACCATCGAGTCGCGGGAGAAGTCGGAGACGACCACGATGGTCGTCACCCGGTCCTCGGGGTCCATCTCGACGAGATTCACGACGGGGATGCCGCGCGCCTGCCTCGACGCCTCGGGCACCTCGTAGCCGCGCAGGGAGTAGACCTTGCCGGCGGCGGTGAAGAGCAGCAGGGAGTCGTGGGTGTCGCAGACGAGGAGGTGCCGGACGGCGTCCTCCTCACGCGTGGTCATGCCGGTCACGCCTCGTCCGCCGCGGCCCTGCGAGCGGTAGGTCTCGAGGGGGACGCGCTTCATGTAGCCGCGGTCGGAGATGGTGACGACGATGGCCTGGTGCGCGACCAGGTCCTCCTCGCTGATGTCCTCGACGGCGGGGGCGAAGACCAGCGTGCGGCGAGCGTCGCCGTACTTCTGCTTGATCTCGTTGCCGTCCTCCTTGATGAGGGCGTCGATCTTCTCGGGGTGGGCCAGCAGGTCCTCCAGGTAGGCGATGCGCTCCATGAGCTCGGCGTGCTCCGAGCGGATCTGGTTCGCCTCGAGCTGGGCGAGGCGGCGGAGCTGCATATCGAGGACGGCCTGCGCCTGGCGCTCGGAGAGCTCGAAGGGGGCGGCCTGCAGCGCGGTCTTCGCGGCGTCGGCGGACTCGGCGGCGCGGATGGTGGCGATGACCTCGTCGAGGAGGTCGAGCGCCTTGAGCAGGCCCTCGAGGATGTGGGCGCGGTCGCGCGCCTTCTCGAGGTCGAACTCGCTGCGGCGCCGGATGACCTCGCGGCGGTGGTCGATGAAGGCCTCGAGGGCCTCCTTGAGGGTGATGGTGCGCGGCTGGCCGTCGATGAGCGCGAGCATGTTGACGGCGAACGTCGATTGCAGCGCGGTGAGCTTGTAGAGCTGGTTCTGGACCGAGCGGAACGAGGCGTTCCTCGAAAGCTCGATGACCATGCGCATGCCGTGGCGGTCGGACTCGTCGCGAAGGTCGGAGATGCCGTCGATGCGCTTCGAGCGGACGAGGTCCGCGATGCGCTCGAGCAGCGTGGCCTTGTTCACCTGATATGGGAGCTCGGTGACGATGATCTGGTGGCGGCCGGCGCGCGACTCCTCGATGTCCATCTTGGCGCGCATCGTGACCTTGCCGCGGCCGGTGGCGTAGGCCTGCCGGATCTGCTCGCGGTCGTAGATCGAGGCCGCAGTCGGGAAGTCCGGCCCCTGCACGTGCGTCATCAGGTCGTCGACGGTGGCGTCCGGGTTGTCGATGAGCATCGCGACGGCGTCGAGGACCTCGTTGAGGTTGTGGGGCGGAATGTTCGTCGCCATACCGACGGCGATGCCGGCGGCGCCGTTGAGGAGCAGGTTCGGGATGCGGGACGGCAGGACGATCGGCTCGTTGATGGAGTCGTCGAAGTTCGGCTGGAAGTCGACTGTGTTGCGGTCGATGTCGGCCAGGAGCTCGGTGGCGATGGGGGCGAGGCGGGCCTCAGTGTAGCGCATCTGCGCGGGCGGGTCGCCGTCGACCGAGCCGAAGTTGCCCTGCCCGGTGACGAGCGGATACCGCATCGAGAAGTCCTGGGCGAGGCGGACGAGCGCGTCGTAGATAGCGCTGTCACCGTGCGGGTGGAACTTCCCCATCACCTCGCCGACGAGGCGGGCGGTCTTCTTGAAGGCGGAGTTGGGACCGACGCCAAGCTCCTGCGCGCCGAAGAGGATGCGGCGCTGGACGGGCTTCAGACCGTCGCGGGCGTCCGGCAGGGCGCGCTGGACGATGACCGACATCGCGTAGTCGAGGTACGACTCGCGCATCTCGTCTTCGATGCGGACGAGCTTTTCCTGGCCGGTCGATTCCTGAACCACGTGGACACCCTTCGGAGCGGCCCGCGCACGCCTCGATGCTCGCAGTGTGCCGGGTCGGGGAGTGCGTCGATTCTACCAGCGGAACTGGTGAGGTTCGAGAGAACGGCCTAGTGCGAGTCGTCCTCGACGCCGTTGTCCTCGATGCGGTCGAGGGCCTCGAGGTAGGGGGCGGGGAGGGGGAGGGCGCGGGCGCCGCGGAGGATGGTCGCCTTGTAGGCGGGCGAGGGGGCGTAGCCCTCGATGTTGGGTTTCGCGACCCGGTAGGCGCGGCAGGTGACGCGGTCGCCGGCGGGGGTCTCGACGGTGACCTGGTAGCGGCGGTAGGCGGGCGGATCGCGGAAGACGCCCTCCTGCTCGTCGAGCGCGCGCGACTCCGCGCCCTCGATGATCCAGAGGGCACCCCAGACCTCGTCGCCAGGGCTCGCGAGGATGTCGGCGACGCCACCTCGCCAGGTGTTCTTGCTCTCGATGGTGAAGGCGAGGCGATGGTCGGCGAGACGGGCAATCGTGACGAGGCGCGCGGAGGGGCAGTGGATGTGCATGCGGTCGGCGTCGAGGTTGGAGCCGAAGGCGAAGTAGAGGAACGCCGGCGGCGCTCCCTCGGTAGTCACCGCGACTCGCCTCGCACGCGCAATGCGGCGTCGGCGCAGGCGGCGGCGAAGTCCTCGAAGAGCGCCTTGAAGGGGGCGGCGTTCTCGGGGCGCTCCGGGTGCCACTGGACGGACTGGACCCAGGTCTTCGACGTGTCCTCGAGGGCCTCGACGACGTCGCCGGTCGTGCCGGTCACGGTCAGGCCGGGTGCGACGCGGTCGAGCGTGACGGCCTGGTGGTGACGCGAGTTGGTGCGCACGCGATCGCGTCCGAGCAGGCGGGCGAGCCGGGAGCCCGGAGCGAGATCGACGTCGTGCCAGCCGGACTCGATGGTCTCGCCATCGGCGCCACGGCGGGCTCGATGGGGCTCCCGGTCCTCGAGGTGCTGGAGCAGCGAACCGCCATAGGCGACGTTCAGGAGCTGGTGGCTGCGGCAGATGGCGAACACCGGGAGGTCGCGCTCAAGCGCGGACTCGAGCAGGGCGAAATCGAAGGCGTCGCGCTGGGGGTCGGGCTCGCCGGTGCGGACATCGGGCTCTTCGCCGTAGCGCGCGGGATCGATGTCGACGCCGGCCGTCATCAGCAGGCCCTCATGCGCGGGCACCGGGGTGCCCGCAAGCCACTGCTCGAGGCGGTACTCGAGCGGGCGCGCGCCGGCCTCGAGGACGCGGTCGGCGTAGTCCTCCCAGCGCTCGTAGGGGATGACCTCGGCGCGGGTGATCAGCACGGTGGGTCGCACCTGGGTGATGTGGCCGTGCACTCGCTCGTTCGTCATGAGCGGCATCCTACCGTTCGCGTCGAGGGGGCGTCCTCGGACTCTGGGACCGCGGCGCGTGAGAAGCAACGAGGCCGGGCGTCGGCCCGGCCTCGTGCGGTTGAACTAGACGCGGACGCTAGCTAGTCGTCGTCGTCATCGCCATCGTCGTCGGAGCTGTCGTCGTCGAACGAGGAGTCCTCGCCGAGCTCTTCGCCCAGCTCAGCGCTGTCCTCGAAGTCGTCGCCGCCGTCCTCGTCGGACGACCAGTCCTCGTCCTCTTCTTCCTCGTCGTAGTCATCGCCACGCTCGTAGCGCACGACCGAGGTCTTCGTGTACGCGCGCGGCGCGACGCGACGACGCGGGTCCGAGGCGGGCGGCAGGAACGAGGCCTGGCCGACCAGCGAGGGGTGCTTGAAGGTCTCGCGGACGTGGACCACGACGCGGTCGCCCTCGGCGCGGCGGACGACGACGCTGTAGCGGTTGCCGCCCTCCATCATGCGCTTCAGGCGGAGGCCGATGCGCGGCTCGATGGTGCCGAGGACGGCGCCGTCCGAGGTCTTCACCACGACGCCGGAGTTCGTGGGCTCGAGCACGGCTTCGTCGCCGGCCGACATGTCGGCCGCGGTGTCGACGTTCACGCGCTGCAGCGGGAGATCGGCGGACTTGCCGTGCTCCTCGATCAGCGGCGAGCTGCGGAGCGACTCCGACGCGACGTCGATGCGACGCGGCCCGCTCGGAGCTGCCTTGGCGCGGCCCTTCGCGGCAGGCTTCGCGGCCTTCACGGTGCGCTTCGTCTTGCGCTGCTCCTCGAGGCGGGCGAGGTTCTTGCGGGCGATCGCGTTCGTGGGCTCGATGCGCAGCGCCTGCTCGTAGGCCTCGATGGCGCGCTTCACGTCACCGAGCTCGGTGAGCGCCTTGCCGAGGCGGTTCGCGCTCTCGACGTCGGTCTCATCCTCCTCGAGCAAGGCGCGGTTCGCCTCGGCGGCGAGGTCCCAGCGGCGCTCGAGCGCGTGGTTGATGGCCAGGTCGATGCGGTGGCGTCGACTGGTGCGCGGGGCTTGTACCAACTCAGGGCCCCCTCTCCTCAGATTCGAGCCGGGCGCGGGTGCGACGTGCGCTCGACTGGAGGGCTGTGTTTGTCGTCAGAACGTACGGATCGCCGAAAAGGTTCCCACGCCCTCAGCCCGAACGTCGAGACGATTCTGGCAGCGTCAGAGTGTGAGGCACTCCGGCATTCCCCTGATTTCTTCAGAACTTCATCTGCCGGCTCTGTCGACCGGCACGGGAGTGTACCAGCGGAACCTGAACGAACAACGTCGCTCGACCGAACGAGTACCATCGCGCGCCAGAGCCACGAGACGGACCGAGGACGGAGAGCCGGCGGTGACATACGAGAATCTGATCCTCGAGCGGCGCGGGCATGTGGCCATCGTCACGCTCAACCGCCCCGAAACGCTCAACGCGATGAGCTACGGGCTGCAGGAGGACACGCGCGCCGTGTGCGCGGAGGTCGAGGCGGACGACGAGCTGCGCGTGATGGTCCTCACCGGGAGCGGACGCGGCTTCTGCGCGGGGGCGGACCTGAGCGGCGGCGGACGGCCCGACACGGGGCCGCCGACGCAGGTGGCCCGCCTGGAGCCGTACCACTGGGTCGGTCTGCAGGCGCTGGCGGTGTTCCGCATGAGCAAGCCGACCATCGCGGCGGTCAACGGGGTGGCGGTCGGCGCAGGATTCAGCCTCGCCCTCGCCTGCGACATCCGCGTGGGGCACCCGGACACGCGCATGAAGGTGATGTTTGCGGAGCGGTCGCTGTCGCCCGACTCCGGCACATCGTGGTTCCTGCCTCGGATTGCCGGGTACTCGCGGGCGCTGGATCTCTTCAGCACGAACCGCGACCTGATGGGCGAAGAGGCGTATCGCATCGGCGTGCTGGACCGACTCGTGCCGCAAGAGCAGGTCCTCGAGACCGCCGTCGGGATCGCGGAGCAGATCGCGGCACTCCCACCGCTCGCCATCCGGAGCGGGAAGCGCACGATCCAGTGGAACCTCGTCCAGGACCTCGAGGCCGCGCTGCGCACCGAGGTGCAGGGCCTCGACTACGCGCGCAAGGCGCCGAACGACGCGGCGGAGTCTCGAGCCTCGTGGCGGGAGAAGCGACGGCCCGTGTTCACCGGGACGTAGTTCCCGCCTCGAACGCTGCTGGATTGGAACCGAGGAGGCCTCGCGTGCCGTACGTCGTCAACCACATCCACCTGAAGTCGAGTGACCCGGAGGCCACGGCCCGCTGGTTCAGCGAGGCCTTCAACGTGACCATCGAGGGCGACACGCAGCGGCCGGTCGGCGACCGGTTCATCCGGACGATGACCGAGGGCGGCTTGGCGATCAGCATCTCGAGCGAGAAGGCGGGCGAGACGCTCGGACCATCCGACGACGAGGTGCACTACGGCCTCGAGCACTTCGGGTTCGACTCGGAGGACGTCGATGCCGACGTCGCCCGCCTCGTCTCGATGGGCGCCGTCCTGAAGGACGGGCCGACGGAGACGGCCACGGGCGGGAAGATCGCCTTCGTCTCGGCGCCGGGCGGCATTCGCATCGAGCTGATTCAACGGCCTCGGGCGTGACGAGGCAGCCTCGAGGCCCGTCATGGGGTTCGAGGTCGGGTGAGCAGGCAACGGGCTAGAAGAAGTGGTCGGGGTGCGCAGATTTGAACTGCGGACCTCGTCGTCCCGAACGACGCGCTCTGCCAAGCTGAGCTACACCCCGGAGGCATCGGCGCGGGGAGCGCCGGCGCGCGATCGTACCCCCGCCTCGCGGCCCGTGTCGAGGCCGCAGAATTCGTCCACTTCGCGCTTGGCCTTCGAGGCGAAACCCGTATCATCGAAGGCGGCGGGGCGAAGGGTCTGAACACACCTTGCCCCCTGGTGACTTCCTCCGACGCCGGTCTCGGCGCGCGCTGCGCGTCCCTCTGCTCCTCGTGCTGGCGGGCGCGATGGCGTTTGCGCTCGGCGCTGTGCGCTCCGAGGCACAGCCACTGGACCTCGGCGACGAGAACTCGTGGATTCGCATCCAGAACGTCGGCGTGCGGGCCGCGACGGTGGACCTCAACTTCTACACGCCGGACGGCACGATGGTCGCGAGCGACGGCTGCCCGGGCGCGGGCTGCGAGGCGCTGCGACCCGGCTTCGGACGCTCCTTCTTCCAGCAAGGGCTGTCGGGCCTCAACCCCGGCTATCGCGGCTCGGCGTTCGTGACCATCGATCAGCCGTTCGTGGCGATGCTGGCGCGGGACGTGTTCCGCGGCAGCCAGTTCGAGATCGCGGGCGACTCGCTGCGCCTCGGTGGCGGATCGTCGAGGCAGTTCGTGCCGATCGTGCAGAACACCAACGCGTACGTCTCGCGGCTGACGGTGCAGAACACGAGCGACGAGTCAGACGCGTGCTTCCAGATCACCTACTACCGCCAGGGGTCGCTCTCGCCGGTCGCGACGGACCCCTCGGGGCCGACGGCGGGGTGCCCGAACGGCGGCGAGCGGGTGGCGCCGCGCGGCTCGATGATGCGGGACGAGACGAACCTGCCGGTGCCGATCGGCTTCGACGGGGCGGCCGTCGTGCGGGCGTTTGATACCGGCTCCGGCGTGAACGCCGACGCGCAGCTGCCCTCGGTGAGCGTGGACACGAGGAGCCGCAACGGCATCGGCCTCGCGAGCAGCCGCGCCATCGGGCGCGACGAGCTCAGCCGCGTCGTCGTGCTGCCCCTCGTGAGCCGCAACGCCCTCGAGAACGGCTCGACCTGGACGACGCGCTTCCGGATCCTGAGCGGCGACCCGACGGCGCCGAACGCCGTGACGCTGCTCTTCGAGGGGACGGACGGCGCCGGCGGGCGCATCGAGATCGAACACACCGTCCAGGTCCTCGGCAGCCTGACCTGCGACCAGGCACTCAACGGCGGGGGCGGCTGCCTGCCGCCCGACGAGTCGCTGCCGCCGACGTTCTCGGGCACCGTGCGCATGCAGTCGATCGAGCCGATCGCTGTGGTCGCGCAGCGCCTCGCGGCGGGCGGGCCGCTGGCGGACTATCGAGGCTTCACCGCCGAGGAGGCCTCGAGGCAGGTCGTGCTGCCGGTGGTGAACAAGAACTACGGGCCGTTCGGCGGCAACGAGGGCTGGAACTCGTGGTTCAGCGTCCTCACCTTCGACGGGACGACAGCGCACGTGCGCGTGGTCTACTACTCGAAGGCGTTCCCGAACGGGCTGATCTCACAGCCGGTGACGGTCGACCGCCAGCGCTCGTTCCGCCAGTGGGAGGACAAGAACCTCCCGGACGGCTGGGTGGGGAGCGCGATCATCGTCTCCGACCGGCCCGTGGTGGTGGTTGCGAACCTGGAGAGCGACGTGTTCAGCGGCGACCCGGTCATGATGTACAACGGCGTCTCGCTCGAGTGACGATGCGCGGCCGCCGGCCCCCGAACCGCGGCGCGGACGACCGCCGTCCGTCGCGCGTGACCTCGAGGTCGACGACACCTCGACCGGTGTCGCGCACGACCGACCAGGTCCTCGAGCGGTTCCGCGACGGGCCGCAGGACGGGGTGTTCACGGACGGATCGTGCTCGGGGAACCCCGGGCCGGGGGGCTGGGGCGCGGTCCTCGTGCGCGACGGCGAGCTCATCGACGAGCGCTGGGGCGACGACGCCGACACGACGAACAACCGCATGGAGCTGCGCGCGATCATCGAGGGCCTGCGGATGCTGGGCCCGAACGAGGCCACGAACGTGTACTCGGACAGCCGCCTGGTCGTCGACACGATCACGAAGTGGGCGGCCGGGTGGGAGCGTCGAGGCTGGCGCCGCCCCTCGGGCGAGGTCGCGAACCTCGACCTCGTGAAAGAGGCGTTCGCGATGGCGAAGCAGCGGCCGCTGGCGCGGATCCAGTGGATCAAGGCGCACGACGGGTCGCTCTGGAACGAGTACGCGGACGCCCTCGCGACCGCCTACCTCCGCGACGAGGTTTGACCGGCACTCCTCGACCCCTCGACGGCATCGCTAGACTCCGCTCGCACCATCGAGGCGGGCCGGAGGCGACCATGGCCGAGTACGAGTTCATCGTCTACGAGCAGGACGGGTCGGTCGTCACGATCACGTTGAACCGGCCGGAGGCGCTCAACGCGCTGTCGAGGCCGCTCGAGAACGAGCTGCACGCAGGCCTCGATGAGGCGGCGGCGGACGACTCGGTGCGCTCGATCATCCTCACCGGCTCGGGGCGCGCGTTCTCCTCGGGGTACGACATCTCCTCGGGCGAGGGGCCGGCGCGGCCTCGGGTGCCGAGCGGGCTCTTCCTGCGCGCGGGGTTCCAGTCGGCGATGCGGAACCCGGGCATGATGATGCACCTGATGGAGCTGCCGAAGCCGGTGATCGCGGCCGTGAATGGCTGGTGCGTCGGCGGCGGCTTCTGGTACGCCCTCGCGAGCGACATCACCATTGCCTCGGATCGCGCGGTCTTCGCGCAGCCGGAGATCCGGATGATCTCGAACTCGACGGTGCTGTTCGCGGCGCTGTGCGGGTGGAAGACCGCACATCGCTACACGCTGACCGGCGACCACTTCGATGCGCCGGAAGCGCTGCGCATCGGCGCGATCAACGAGGTGGTGCCGCACGACGAGCTGATGGACCGCGCGATGGCATTGGCGAAGCGGCTGGCGCAGGTGCCGCCGGACGCGGTGCGCATCAACAAGGCCATCACCACCTACGGCCTGGAGGCGATGGGGCTACGCAACGCCCTCAACATCAACGCCTTCCTCTCCACGATCGTGCAGGCCTCGAACGACGGGCCGGACATCGAGCACCTCGAGGAGGCGCGCAAGGAGGGCGGCTTCCGCGCCTTCCTCGAGGCGCGGGACAACCCGTTCCAGCCAGAGCCCTTCGGGCCTCGCAGCCAGCCGAGGAGCTAGGGCCTCGATGGTCGCCTCGACGGGACCGCTCGAGGGCATTCGCGTCGCGGACCTCACGCGCGGCATCGCGGGTCCGCACGCGACGAAGCTGCTGGCGGACTACGGCGCGGACGTGGTGAAGGTCGAGCCGCCGGGCGGCGACCCGTCGCGCAGCTGGGGGCCGTTCAAGGACGACCGTCCGACCCTCGAGACGAGCGCACCCTTCCTCTGGCTCAACACGAGCAAGCGCGGCATCACGGCCAACCTCGAACACCCCGGCGGCGTCGAGGTGGCGCGCCGCCTGATCGCCGCGAGCGACGTCGTCGTCGAGGACTACGCGCCGGGCGAGCTCGCGCGGCTCGGCCTCGACCTCGATGCGCTGCGGCGCGAGCACCCGGCGCTCGTGGTGTGCTCGATGACACCGTTCGGGCAGACCGGGCCGTACGCCACGATGGTGGCGACGGACCTGATCCTGCAGGCGATGGGCGGCGCGATGCACCAGACGGGACACATCGAGCGGGAGCCGCTGCGCCTCGGGGGGAACTTCGGGGAGTGGCACGCTGGGCTCGCCGGTGCGCTCGCCGTGCTGCTGGCGGTGTATCGCGCGGAGGAGACGGGCGGGGGCGACCGCATCGACCTCTCGATCTACGAGACGCAGGTGGGCGGCAAGGACCGGCGCCAGATCCGGATGCTCGGCTACGCCTACGCGCAGATCGTGGCGAAGCGCGACGCGGGCGCGTTCGCGATCTGCAGCAGGGTGCGGCCCTGCCAGGACGGGTTCATCAACCTCCTCGGGAACGGGCCTCGGCTGCCGATCGTGCTGCGGATGATCGGGCGCGAGGACCTCGCGGCGCGGCCGGAGGTGTCGGGCCCCGACTCGGAGCTGCCGCAGGCGCTCATCGAGGAGATCGAGGCGGCGTACCTCGGCTGGACGATGCAGCACACGATGCGCGAGGCGCTGGCGATCGCGCAGTCGCACCACATCCTCGGCGGCACGGTGGCGACCATCGAGGATGTGCTCGCGGACCCGACCTTCCGCGAGCGGGGCCTGTGGGAAGTGATAGACCACCCGACGATGGGCCCGGTCGAGTACCCGGGGCGGCCGTTCATCATGTCCGACTCGCCTCGGCCGCCGGCGCGACGAGCGCCGTTGCTGGGCGAGCACACCGTCGAGGTGCTGACGGGCCTCGGCTACGAGGCTGCGGAGATCGGGCAGATGCGGACGGCGGGGGCGATCTAGACGAGGAGTCGATCATGGCAAAGACGTACCGGATGAACCCGCTGAGACGGACATTCAACGGCCTCATGAGGGCGCTCTCGCGATTCGGTGTCGGGCCGCCGGTCCTCGTCACGAGGGGACGGCGCAGCGGGCGCGAGCATCGGGTGCCCGTGGCGCCACTCGACTTCGATGGCCAGCGCTGGCTGGTCTCGCCGTACGGCCAGAGCGAATGGGTGCGAAACGTACGCGCAAACGGCGAGGCCGCCCTTGAGCGTCGAGGCGGGCGCGAGCCCCTGCACCTCGAGGAGATCACGGACGCTCAGACCGCCGCCCCGGTGCTCCAGCGCTACTACGCGAAGAACCCGATCACCCACCCGTACTTCGAGACGTCCGACGGCACCTCGGTGGAGGGATTCCGGGCCGAGGCGGCCCAGCACCCGGTGTTACGCGCGCGGGCGAAGGTCGCTGCCGAGCCCGGTGGAGCGAGCTAGGCGGCCTGCTCCATCGAGGGCGATGCGGCCTCGATCATGACGTCGGCGACGACGCCGTAGGCGTTGGCCCACGCGTCGCGGACGGTCGGGGTCCAGAGGTCGCCCGCCATCTCGGCCAGGGTTTGCAGCAGGGCGCCGCCGACGGCGGAGTAGTGCGACGGCTCGACGCCGTACTCGACGTGGCGGGCGCCGAGGCGCTGCAGGTGCGGCACGAGCACCTCGGGCTGGCGGAGGCTGGCAACGACCGTCGCGAGGGCCGACAGCAGCTTGCCGCGCTGCTCGGCCATGTTGGCGTTGGCGAACATCGCCTCGAGGCCGGGATGGGCGGCGAACAGGTTCGCGTAGAAGCGCTCGACGAGCTCCTCACCTCGAGGGGCGAGCAGCGCGAAGGTCGTCTCGAGCGTCTCGACGTCGAGGCCGGGTTCGGCCGGCTCCTCGTCGGCGGCCGGCTCGGGGTCCGGGACGGGCGCCTCGTCGACGACGGGGGGCACGGGCTCAGGCGCCTCGATGGGAGCCTCCTCCACGATGGCCTCGGGCTGCGGTTCGTCCTCGACGGCGGCGTTGGGGGCGTTTGCCTCGGCGCGAGCGGCCTCGGCGCGGGCCAGCGCGGCGAAGTCGACCTTGAACGCGCTCAGGGCGTCTGAGGAAAGCAGCTCCCCGAGGTCGAGCAGGGTGACGAGCGACTCGTCGATGCGTGCAAAGCCCTCGATGTAGCTCGAGCGGGCGCCGAGCACGTAGCGCGGCGCGGGGTCGACGGCGCGCGTCTCGATGCGGAGCACGCGGTCCACGGCGTCGACGACGAAGCCGACGGGGTCGCCGTCGATGTCGATGACGACGATGCGGCTGGCCTCGGTCTCACTGGCCTGGGGCAGGGAGAAGCGCACGTGGAGGTCGACGATCGGGATGACGATGCCACGAAGGTTGATGACGCCTCGAACGGCGTCAGGGCTGTCCGGCACGTCGCGCACGGCCTGTGGCCGGATGATCTCGCGGACGGCGAGGATGTCGACGCCGTAGCGCTCGCCGCCGAGGTCGAAGGTGACGAGCTGGCGGGTGTGCTCGATGGCAGCCTCACGAGATGCGGTGGTCATGGCGGCTCCTCGTGGGCTGATCGGGCGGGGGAGTCGAGGGCCGCGGGCGAGGGGTGGCGCCCGCGGCCGCTGTGAACTTCGGGACTAGGCGGCGGCGAGGAGGCGCGTGGCGTCCTCCTGCTTCATGGCGCCGATCCAGACCAGGAACTCGCTGAGCTCGCCGACCAGGGTGCCGATCGAGTCGGCCTGCGTGGCCATCTCGCCGATCTGGGCCGTGACCTGCTCGGTGGAGGCGGAGACCTCCTCGGCGGACGCGGCTGCCTCCTCGGCGACCGCACCGACGGCGGAGATGACGCTCTCCAGCGAACCGGCGCGCTGCTCCATCTCAGTGGTGAGCTCGCTCGTGGAGCGGGCCTGCTCGCCGACCTGATCGACGATCTCCATCATCTGGCTGGCGGCGCGATCGGCCTCGGCCGAGGTCGCGGCGATGTCCTGCACGCCGGAGCTCAACTCGCGCGAGCCGTCGACGATGCGGCGGAGGGCGTCACCGGCCTCGCGGGCCTTGGCGGAGCCGGACTCGACGTCGCCGACGGTGGCGTTCATCGACTCCTCGGACTTCGACATGCCGGCCTGCACACGCTGGATGAGGGTGGCGATGTCCTTCGCCGCGGCGCTGGCGCGCTCGGCGAGGCTGCGCACTTCGTCGGCGACGACGGCGAAGCCGCGACCGGCCTCACCGGCACGCGCGGCCTCGATGGCGGCGTTGAGGGCGAGGAGGTTGGTCTGGTCTGCGATCTCGGAGATCGTGCGGGTGATGGCGTCGATCTCCTTGCCGCTCGCGCTGAGCTCGGAGATCTGGGAGGCGGTGGAGACGACGGCAGAGTTGATGGTCTCCATGGCGGAGATGGTCTCGTCCACGCTGCGCATGCCGTCCTCGGCGGCCTCGAGGCTCTGGCGGCTCTGCTCGCCGGCGCGGTCGGCGCCGGTGGCGACGCGCTCGAGGTTGCTCTTCACCTTGCCGGCCGCCTCGTTGGCGCGGGTGACGCCGTTGGCCTGCTCGACGGAGGCGCCGGCGACGCGCTTCACGGCCTGGCTCAGCGCGTCCATCTCCTGCTGGGCGTTGTTGAGCTGGACGGTCTGGTCGCTCGCGCCCTGCGCGATCTGCTGGACGGCCGATGCGATCTCACGGGAGGCGGACTCGACCTGGCTCGCGCCGAGGGCGAGCGCCGACGACGTCGGGGCGAGGCGGGTGTTGACGTCCACCATGCGGTCCATCAGACCGGCGAGGTATGTCTCCACAGCCATCGAGCCGTCGAGGGTGAACACCTTCTGGAAGGCGAGCATCGTCTCGAGGAGCTGCGGCCCCTTGAGGTGCTTCGCCAGGCGCGGGAAGACGAGCTGGGCGTAGGTGGCGTAGTTGCCGAGGTTCCAGCGGGGCTTCACATCGAGCTCGGCATGGCGGATGCCGATGTTGCCGACGAACTCGAAGTAACCGGCGTCAATGTTGGCGTCGAGGAGGCGCTTGAAGTAGCCGGCCTGCGCGCCCTCGAGAATCTGGCGGCTGCTCTTCGCAACGTTCAGCTTCTCGGTGAGGATGGGGAACTGGAAGGAGTGGTCGTAGAACTCGCGCGCGAGCTGCTCGGCCTCGGGGCGCAGGTACTGGGCGGCCGCTCGGATGAGCTCGACGTCACGGTCGGTGATGCCCACCCAGCGGAGTCGGGTGCGGCGATCTTCCTCGTTGATCCCCAGTCGATCGAGCAGCGACACGTTGCCTTGCGCCATCTTCAGGTGCCCCTTCGGCGATCGCTCCACGCGGAGCCCGTGCGTTTTAACTAGGCAATTGTTGGCAGGCCAAAGAACGCGGACGATCAGGGAGAACCCGCACCGGCCGGGGTGAACAGACGCGGTGTCAGATCTCTGTCAGGAAACGGGGACCAACGGCCCCCGGTAGAATCCCGATGGACGAACCGCCCCAGGGGCGGGGCATCGAGGTGGGTCGTGTCAAAGCTGCCGCTGGAGGGCGTCCGGGTCCTCGACCTGACGGTTGTGTGGGCGGGGCCGTTCGCCGGGCAGCTGCTCGCGGAGTGGGGCGCCGAAGTCATTCGCATGGAGCCGCTGACCGCGCTCCAGCCTCAAACACGCGGCGTCGAGGGCTCGCGCCACGTGACGCGGGAGTTCGTGCGTCGGGAGGCCGAGCGCGGGGCGTTCACGGGAGCGTTCCCGAATCGGGACCCGGGCGACGACCCGTGGAACCGGCGGGTGACCTTCAATTCCTCGTCGGCGAACAAGCGCTCGTTCACGGGCAACATCCGCACAGAGGCCGGGCACGAGGCATTCATGCGGCTCGTCGAGATCTCGGACATCGTGATCGAGAACAACGTGCCGGAAACGATCACGAAGATGCACGTCACGTACGAGGAGCTACGGGAGGTGAACCCGCGGATCATCATGGTGCGGATGCCGGGCTTCGGGCTGAGCGGCGAGTGTGCGAACTACCGCTGCTGGGGCAACCACCTCGAGGGGATGGCGGGGCACCACCTCGTGCGGTCGTACCCCGACATGACCCTCGATGCGGCAGGTGAGTCGTACGCCTGCGACTCGATCGCCGGCCTCAACGCTGCGGTCGGTGCGGTGATGGCACTGCGGCATCGACGGCGCACGGGCCGAGGGCAGCAGGTGGAAGTACCTCAGATCGAGGCCTTCGTGCAGATGATGGGCGTCGAGATCCTCGACTTCACGATGAACGGCCGGGTCGCGGGCGCGATGGGGAACGACCACCGCACCCATGCGCCGCACAACGTCTATCGCTGCGCGCCGGAAGGCGAGCGCGACGACTGCTGGATCGCCATCGACGCGCGGACGGACGAGGAGTTCGAGGCGGTGTGCGGGGTCCTCGAGGCGCCCGGCCTCGCCTCGGATGAGCGCTTCGCGGACTCGCTGTCGCGCTACCGCCACCGGCGTGAGCTCGACGTGGAGCTGGGCGCGCTGACGCGCTCACGGAGCCGCCTCGAGCTGTTCGAAGCGCTGCAGGCGGTCGGAGTGCCGGCCGGCCCGGTGCAGGACGAGGCGGATGCGTTCGCGTGCCCGCAGCTGCGCGAGCGCGACTGGTTCGAGCCGATCACGCGTGACGACATCGGCACGTTCGACCAGCCGGGCTACCTCTTCCAATTCGACGGCACCGAGATGCCGCCTCGGCGTCCGCCGCCGCGACTGGGCGAGGACAACGAGTACGTCTACCGCGAGCTGCTCGGGATGGACAAGGCGGAATACGAGGCGCTTGTGGCCTCGGGCGAGGTCGGCACGCGCTACCCCGACTGGCTCCTCGAGCGGGTGTGATGGCCTCGAGACGGCCCGTGCAGCCGATACCGGACGACGTCACGGCGGCCCTCGATGCGGAGTCTCTGTTCGCGGTGTACGAGGCTCGGCCCTTCTACCAGCGCAACGACTACCTCGGATGGATCACCCGAGCGAAGCGCGCCGCGACGCGGGAGAAGCGGCTGCGCCAGATGCTCGACGAGCTCCGGGCCGGCGGCGTCTACATGGGCATGGAACACGCACCCAGCCGGAGCGACGCCCGCGGCTAGCCGCCGGCCAGCGCCTCGAGCCAGCGCTGGAGGGTGGGGAGGAAGTCGGGGTGGAACGGGCGCCGCTGGAGGTAGCGGTTGATCGAGCTGTCCAGCGGCTCGTCCCACAGCAGGTGGTCGGCGTTCTCCAGCAGGTGGTATTCGGAGCCTGCGCGGCCCTCGATGGCGGCGGCCAACGCGGCGCCGTCCTTGTCCGGCAGCACCTGGAAGTCCTTGTCGCCCTGGAAGATGAGCGTCGGCACCTCGAGGCCCGCCAGGAGCTCGGCAGGGTCGTACGGGGCGAGCTCGCGCACGTAGGCGGCCTGGGCGTGCATGACGGCGCGCTCGTCCTCGGTGGCGGGGTAATCGTCGATGCGGTCCTCGATCATCGCCTGCAGCACGGCGCGCTGTTGCATGGCGGCGAGGCGGCGCTGCTCCTCGGTGGCGGTGTCCGGCATCAGCGACAGCACCTGGTCGACGCTGACCTCGACGAGCGGACGCCCCGGCGAGGACATGAGCACGAGGCCTGCGGGCGGCTGCTCGCTCGCGAGGACGATGGCGGTGACGCCGCCCTCGCTGTGCCCCATGAGGACGACGCGTTCTGGATCGACCTCCGGGCGGTCAAGGAGCAGGTGGTACGCACCTCGGGCGTCGCCGAGCAGCGCCTCGTAGCCGAGCTGCGTGGGGTCGTCGGTGCCGATGGGGGTGCTGCCGGCGCCCCGGTCGTCGAAGGCGAGGAAAGCGTAGCCGGCCTCGACGATGGCCTGCGCGATCTCGTCGTAGCCGAAGGCGAACGGCGGCTGCGTGCCGTCGCGACGCTGCGAGCCCGAGCCGGAGATGAGCAGCACCGCGGGAAACGGGCCATCGCCCTCGGGCGTGACGAGCTCACCGGTGATCTCGACGGGGAACGGCCCATCGCTCTCGAAGGTGACGATCTCGCCGCCGAGGAGCGGCGTCGCCGGCTCGAGCGTCGGTGTTGGGGGTGCCTCGGTGGCCGACGGCGAGGCCTCGGGCGAGCCGGCCTCGGTGGCGGTCGCGGTGGCGGTCGGTGGCGACGTCTCGTCCGAGGACCCATCGTCGGTGCAGGCTGCCCCGAGGCTCAGTACGAGCAGGCCGATGGCCACCGCGAACCAGTGCTGCAGACGTCGCATTGTGACCGCTCCCACGCACCTCGATCATAGGGTCGCAGCACCGAGCGGGGCCGCGCGGTAGGCTGCCATCGAATCGCGAGGAGTCGACGTGACCGCTGAGCAGGCAGGGGACTCGGTCGTGGCGATCGTCCTCGCGGCGGGCACATCCTCGAGGATGAGCGGCGAGGACAAGCTCTGGACCGACCTCGGTGGTCGTCCCGCGATCGCGCGCTCGATCGAGGCGATGGCACGCGTCGAGGGCGTGACGGCCCTCGTGCTGGTCGCGCCGGCGGACCGGCATGCGGCGCTGGTGGCCCTCGTGCCGGCAGGTGTGGAGGCGCGGTGCGTCGAGGGCGGCGCGCGCCGACGGGACTCGGTGGCGGCAGGCCTCGAGGCCGCGCTCGACGCCGGTTGGGTGCTGGTGCACGACGGCGCACGGCCCCTCGCGACGACCGAACTCGCCTCGAGGGTGCTGGGGGCGGCGCGGCAGCACGGCGCGGCGATCCCGGCCGTGCCGGTGGCGGACACGATCAAGCGGGCGGACGAGGCCGGACGTGTCGTCGAGACCGTGCCTCGGGCGGACCTGCGGGCGGCACAGACGCCGCAGGCCTTCGAGGCGCGACTGCTGCGCCACGCGCACGCCTCGAGCGTCGAGGACGCCACAGACGACGCCGAACTGGTCGAACGTCTCGGCGCGCCGGTTTGGCTGGTCGAGGGCGATCCCGCGAACATCAAGATCACGCGGCCGACCGACCTCGTGGTGGCGCGAGCGCTGCTGGCTGCGAGGGAGGGCGCCTGATGCGGGTCGGCAATGGCTACGACATCCACCGCTTCCGCGAGGACGGCACGCTGCGCCTCGGCGGGATCGACGTCGAGGGCGCGCCCGCGCTGGCCGGTCATAGCGACGGCGACGCGCTCATCCACGCGATCATCGATGCGTTGCTGGGCGCGGCCGGCGAGGGGGACATCGGCCAGCACTTCCCGCCCGGCGAAGAGGCGACGGCCGGCATCGACAGCCGCGAGCTGCTGCGCCGGGTGGCGCGCCTCGTGAGCGCACGTGGCTATCGCGTCCACAACATCGATGCAGTCGTGGTGGCCGAGCGGCCGCGCCTCGGTCCCGCGATCGCGGCGATGAAGGAGTCGATCGCGCACACCCTCGGGATCGAGGGCGGAGCGGTGAACGTGAAGGCCACGACGAACGAGGGGCTGGACGCGATCGGCGAGGGCCGCGCCGTCGCGGCGTACGCGGTCGCCCTCCTCGAGGAGGAGGTACCATAGCCCTCGATGGGCCTCGATTCATCGAGAGGCGGCGGTCGGTGGCGCGAACCTCGCGCATGGCGCAGTGTCGATGTTGCTGTCGGACGGGACGGCTCGATGTTCGAGCACGTCCCGCGCACGCGACGTCACATAAAACGCACGAGACGGGATGGACCCGTGACCTGGCCGACACGACGACTCGCGAGACTCCGCCGCTCGCGCACTAACAACGCCGCGCGACGCGGCCTCGAGGCGCCTCGAATGACCGGGGTGCGCTCGTGAGACTGACGAACACCCTCACCGGACGCATCGACACCCTCGAGCCACTCGAGGCGGGGCGCATCGGCATCTACGTCTGCGGCGTGACGCCCTACGCGCCGAGCCACATCGGCCACGCGACCTCGTTGATCGTGTACGACGCGCTGGTGCGGTACCTGCGCTGGCCGGGCAACGCTGCGGGCGGCTACGAGGTCACGTTCGTCTCGAACTACACGGATGTGGACGACCGCCTCATCGACCGCGGTCACGAGCTGAACCAGGACCCGCTCGACCTCGCGAACGAGAACATCGCGCGGTGGGAGCAGGAGCAGGAGGCGCTCGGCCTGCTGCCTCCGGACGTGCGACCTCGGGTGTCGACGGAGATCCCGGCGATCATCGCCCTCATCGAGCGCATCATCGAGGCGGGGCACGCGTACGTGACGCCCGCCGGCGACGTCTACTTCCGCGTCCGATCCAAGGCCGACTACGGCAAGCTCTCGCACCGCAACATCGACGAGCTTCGGTCGGGCACGCGCTTCGAGCCGGGCGAGGACAAGGAGTTCGCGCTGGACTTCGCGCTGTGGAAGGCGCAGAAGCCCGGCGAGCCGGCGTGGCCCTCGCCCTGGGGGGACGGGCGACCGGGCTGGCACATCGAGTGCTCGGCGATGGCGCAGCGGTACCTCGGGACGACCTTCGACATCCACGGCGGTGGATCTGATCTCGTGTTCCCGCATCACGAGAACGAGGTGGCGCAGTCCGAGGCGGCGAACGGGCCCGGCACGTTCGCGCGGCTCTGGATGCACAACGGCATGGTGCTGCGCGACGGCGAGAAGATGTCGAAGTCGCTCGGCAACGTCATCGAGGTGCGCGAGGCGCTCGAGCGCTGGACGCCCGACGCGATCCGCGTCTTCATCCTGACGAGCGGCTACCGGCAGCCGAACAACATCACCGACGACGCGATGGAGGCCGCACAGCGTGCCGTCGACCGCCTCGCGAACGCCCTCGAGGCAGCGAGTTCGGCATCGAAGGGGGCGCCGGCCGTCGACGCCTCGGCGGAGCGCGCGCGCTTCGTGGAGGCGATGGAGGACGATCTCAACACGGCGCAGGCGATGGCGGCGATGTTCGACCTCGCGCGGGCGATCAACCGCGGTCGCGACGAGGGGCACGACATCGGCGACGCGCAGCACGTGCTGTACGAGCTGGCGTGGGTCCTCGGCCTGCGCCTGGAGCGGGAGACGCCGGCCGACGCCGTGGATGCCGAGGCGCTTGGCGGCGTTGCGGCCCAGTTCGGCGTCGAGGCGGGGGGTGAGGTGGCCGTCGTGGTGGAAGCGCTGCTCGCGCGGCGCGCCGACGCACGGCAGGCGAAGGACTTCGCCACCTCGGACGCGGTGCGCGACGCGCTCCTCGGTATTGGCATCGAAGTGAAGGACACGCCCGAGGGCGCGACCTGGAACGTGAAGGCATGACGATGACGCTGGCACCTCGACGGTTCGCGATCCTGTTGGCGGCGGTCGCGATCTCGATCGTCGCGTTCGCCTGCAGCTCTTCCGATGACGAGACGGCGACACCCACGACGGAGCCGACGGCCTCAGCGACGGCGAGCGAGACCGCCTCGGCGACGGCGACGACCACCGAGTCCGCTTCGCCCACCGCCACCGCAGGCACGGGTGACGGGGAGCCGTTGCAGGTCGTCGAAACGACCGTGGCGCCCGGCCTCGACGCGACGTTCGAGGAGTGGGTCACGGCCGACGGGCCGGCGAACGACACGATCCCGGACCAGTGGGACGAGCGCGCGGTCGTCGAGGGGTATCTCGACTATTTCCTCGTGCCGTGCGCGGGGGTCGAAAGCGTAGCGGTGACCGACGGCCAGGCTTCGTTCCCGGCAGACGAAGGCACGCGTGCCTGCTTCGACGACGCGGTCGCGGGCGAGTCGCCCGAGGCGATCGCGTTCCTCCACCAGTACGGGCAGTTCCTCGCGAGCTTCGAGGAGCAGGGGACCGTCGACGTCGGCTCGATCGGCGCGGCGTGGGTGAACATGGGCCGCGGCGAGCCGGTGATCCTCAACGGCGAGGTGCCGATGCTGCCGGTGACGTGGCTACTGTTCGGCGGGGACGCGTCGCCGGTCGATGGGTGGCTCGCGGAGCCCGCGTACGCCGAGGCGATCGCCGGCCACGACCCGATCGCGTGGGCGGAGTACACGACGATCACGCCCGCGGCGGCCCCGATGGAGGGCGGCCAGGCCTTCCACCTCTCGATCCCCGTGCAGGACTGCCGCGCCTGCGAGGTCCTCGCGACGATTGAGGTCGAGTACCGCTTCGACGACGCCGGCGCGCTGTACGAGTACGCGCTGCTGCCGCCGGGACCGGGCACGTCCTCGTGACCTCGCCGGAGCGGGCGCAGGCGATCGCGGCTGCGAAGATCGCGGCTCGCTTCGATGTGGCGTGCGGCGGCATCGACCTGGATGCGACGCTCGAAGCGCTGCGGGCGCGTGTCGAAGCGGCACGCGAGAGCGCGGAGCCGCGCGAGCATGCGACGGCCGATGGCATCGAGCGGGCGCTCGCCGAGGCGGGACTGCGGTTGCAGGGCTCGGGCCTCGAGGGCTGACGTGGTGCGCGAGATCGTGCGCCTCGGTCCGGGCGACGACGCGCGGGTGCTGGCGGCGGCAGCGCTCTTCGACGAGACGCCGCTCGAGGACGCGACCGCGAAGTTCCTCGATGAGCCGGGGCACCATCTGTTCGTTGCCTACGAGGACGGGGTGCCGGCCGGCTTCGTGAGCGGGGTCGAGATGACGCACTCCGACAAGGGGACCGAGATGTTCCTCTACGAGCTCGGCGTCGACGAAGCGTACCGGCGTCGGGGCATCGGTCGCGGCCTCGTCGAGGCGCTGGCGGGCCTGGCGCGGGAACGTGGCTGCACTGGCATGTGGGTGCTCACGGACGCCGACAACGAGGCGGCGCTGGCGACCTATCGGGCGGCGGGGAGCGGTGCGCCCTCGGAGCAGGTCATGCTCGAGTGGGACCTCGAAGGCGCTGCGTCCTCGACGTAACGCTCGCGGGCGATTCGCGTTGACCCCCGAGAGCGGGCGTATCTATACTCATGGTGTCGCCATCCCGATTGACATCGGGGGGCGTGTTTTGTTGTCCGGGCATGCCGCTCGAGGCATTTGCCGGGGGCCGGGCCCGAGTGGCGCAATGGCAGCGCAACCGATTTGTAATCGGTAGGTTAGCGGGTTCGAATCCCCTCTCGGGCTCCAACCTGCAGGGGTGGGAGAGTGGCTAATTCCAGCGGACTGTAAATCCGCCGCCTTACGGCTACGCAGGTTCGAATCCTGCCCCCTGCACCACCGGACATGACCACCCAGCGCCCTCATAGCTCAGTCGGCAGAGCGCGTTCTTGGTAAGAACGAGGTCAGCAGTTCGAATCTGCTTGAGGGCTCCAGACTTTGACGACGTGCCGCTCGCGGCTCGTGGTACACATCAGTGAGTAGAGATCAGCGAGAAGCCTCGAACGAGGACAGCCAGCCGGTCGGAACGACGCGGGCGTAGGAGAGACAGATGGCGAAGGGGAAGTTCGAGCGGACGAAGCCTCACGCGAACGTGGGGACGATCGGACACGTGGACCACGGGAAGACGACGCTGACGGCGGCGATCACGAAGGTGCTCGCGCTGAAGGGCGAGGCGGACTTCCGGGCGTTCGACTCGATCGACAACGCGCCGGAAGAGCGCGCGCGCGGCATCACCATCGCGATCGCGCACGTCGAGTACGAGACGGACAGCCGTCACTACGCGCACGTCGACTGCCCGGGTCACGCGGACTACATCAAGAACATGATCACGGGCGCGGCGCAGATGGACGGGGCGATCCTCGTCGTGGCGGCGCCGGACGGCCCGATGCCGCAGACGCGGGAGCACATGCTGCTGGCGAAGCAGGTCGAGGTGCCTTCGATCGTGGTCTTCCTGAACAAGGTGGACATGATGGAGGACGAGGAGCTGCTGGAGCTCGTCGAGCTCGAGCTGCGTGAGCTCTTGAGCTCGAACCAGTTCGACGGCGACAACACGCCGATCGTGCGCGGCTCGGCGCTGAAGGCGCTGGAGTCGACCTCGACGGATGCAGACGCGCCGGAGTACGCCTGCATCTGGGAGCTGATGAAGGCGGTCGACGAGTGGGTGCCGCAGCCGGAGCGCCCGCGTGACCAGCCGTTCCTGATGCCGATCGAGGACGTGTTCGGGATCAAGGGTCGCGGCACCGTGGTGACGGGGCGCATCGAGCGCGGCGTCGTCAAGGTGGGCGAAGAGATCGAGATCGTGGGCATCCGGGACACGCGCAAGACGACGGTCACGGGCGTGGAGATGTTCAAGAAGCTGCTGGACCAGGGCGAGGCGGGCGACAACGTCGGCTGCCTGCTGCGCGGCATCGAGCGTGACGACGTGGAGCGCGGCCAGGTGCTTGCCGCTCCGGGTTCGATCACGCCGCACCGCAAGTTCGTGGGCGAGGTCTACATCCTCTCCAAGGACGAGGGTGGACGACACACGCCGTTCTTCAACGGGTACCGGCCGCAGTTCTACGTGCGGACGACGGACGTGACGGGTCACGTCGAGCTGCCATCGGGCACGGAGATGGTGATGCCGGGCGACAACGTGTCGCTGAACATCGAGCTGATCACGCCGATCGCCGTGGAGGAAGGCCTGCGCTTCGCCATCCGCGAGGGCGGCCGCACCGTCGGCGCCGGCGTCGTCACCAAGGTCATCGAGTAGCACTACCAGTCAGGGAGTACCCTGACAGAGACCGACCGGGCGAGGGGAACACACGATGGCGAAGGGTGACCGCGAGCACATCACGCTCGCCTGCACGGTCTGTCGGAGCCGGACGTACCACACGAAGAAGAACCGGCGCACGACGACCGATCGGCTCGAGCTGAACAAGTACTGCCCACGGTGCCGGGTGCATCAACCCCACCGCGAGGCACGCTAACCGCCAGGGCTGGAGACCACTATGGGCCGCGCGGCTCGACGAGCACAGGAGCGGGCGGACCGCCGTCAGCGCACGCAGCAGCGGCAGGCTCCGACGCGCGCCTCGATGTCGGCGCCGCCGGCCGTCGAGGACGTGCGGCAGCGCGGTTCGTTCTTCAAGCCGCGCTGGGCGCTGGACGTCATCAGCGAGCTGAAGAAGGTGACGTGGCCGTCGCGGCAGGAAGTCTGGCACCTGACGGCTGTCGTGGTGGTCGTCTCGCTGCTCATCGGCGCGCTGCTCGGCGTGGCGGACCTCGGCTTCAGCTGGTTCGTCGAACAGACGATCCTGCGCTAGCACGAGCCAGAACGAGGAGACCGCGCTGACGAATCCGCTTTCCGACGAGCCGAACACGGGCACCCTCGAGGCCGAGCTCGACAGCGACGGCGCGTCCGACGCACCGGCCGGCGAGCCGGAGCCGGACGACGGCCGCGCCTGGTACATCGTGCAGACGTACTCGGGCTACGAGAACAAGGTGAAGACGAACCTCGACCAGCGTGTGCGCTCGATGGACGTGCAGAACCGCATCTTCGACGTCGTCATCCCGACCGAGGACGAGATCGAGATTCGTGACGGCCAGCGCAAGACGGTGTCTCGAAAGCTCTTCCCGGGCTACGTCTTCGTGCACATGGTGATGGACGACGACACCTGGTACGTCGTGCGGAACACGCCGGGGGTCACCGGCTTCGCCGGCGCGCAGACGGACGACCGCTCGCGGCCGACGCCGCTCGCAGACGCCGAGGCGAACCGCATCTTCCGCCAGATGGAGGTCGCGCAGCCTCGGATCAACGTGGGCTTCACGGTGGGCGAGCAGGTGCGCGTGACGGACGGCGTCTTCGCCGACTTCGTGGGCACGGTGGACGAGATCAACCTCGACAAGGGCAAGGTCCGCGTGATGGTGACGATGTTCGGCCGGGAGACGCCGGTCGAGCTGGACTTCCTGCAGGTCGAGAAGCAGTAGCGCCTACACCGAACTGAGCGTATGAAAGAGCGCCGTCACCGTGACGGCGTGAGGATGGCGAGCGATGTCGAAGAAAGTCCGCGCAGTGCTGACACTGCAGATCCCCGCCGGCCAGGCGAACCCGGCGCCGCCCGTCGGCACGGCGCTCGGCCCGCACGGGATCAACATCATGGACTTCGTGAAGTCCTACAACGAGCGCACCGCGGGGCAAGCCGGCCAGATCATCCCGGCGCAGATCACGGTGTTCGAAGACCGCTCGTTCAGCTTCGTGCTGAAGACGCCGCCGGCCTCGGACCTGCTGCGCAAGGCGGCGGGCGTGCCGAAGGGCTCGAACAGCCAGCTCACCAACAAGGTCGGCACGGTCACCTCGGCTCAGATCCGCCAGATCGCCGAGACCAAGCTGCCCGACCTGAACACCAACGACATCGAGCAGGCGATGAGGTCGATCGAAGGCACCGCCCGATCGATGGGGATCGAGGTCAAGTAGCCATGCCCAAGCTTTCGAAGCGCACGGCCGCCGTCCGCGAGAAGGTCGATCCGGATCGCATCTACGACGTGGACAGCGCGATCGCCGTCGTGAAGGACACCGCCACCGCGAAGTTCGACGAGACGGTCGAGCTTCACCTGAAGATGGGACTGGACGGGCGCCACGCCGACCAGCAGATCCGCGGCTCCGTCGTGATGCCGAACGGCCTCGGTCGGACGATGCGCGTCGCGGTCTTCGCCGAGGGCGAAGCGGCCTCGATGGCCAACGCCGCCGGCGCGGACGTCGTCGGCAGCGACGACCTCATGGCGCGCATGGAGGGCGGCGAGCTCGACTTCGACATCGTGCTGGCGCAGCGCGAGCTCATGGGCAAGGTCGGCCGCCTCGGTCGTGTGCTCGGCCCGCGCGGCCTGATGCCGAACCCGCGCTCCGGCACCGTGGTGGACGCGAACCAGGTGGAGCGCGCCGTGCGCGAGGCGAAGTCGGGCCGCGTCGAGTTCCGCCTCGACCGTACGAACCTCGTGCACTGCGCCATCGGCAAGGTGTCGTTCGACGAGAAGCAGCTGTCGGAGAACCTGGCGGCGCTGATCGGCGAGATCGTGAAGGCGAAGCCGAGCGGCTCGAAGGGGCAGTACGTGCGGAGCGCGTCGCTGGCCTCGACGATGGGCCCGGGCGTCGCGATCGACGTCTCGACGCTCGTCGCGCTTGCGTCGGAGGCGTAGCGGACTACACTCATCGGACATCAAGGCGGCCTGCGGGCTGCCGAACCGCCAGAGACCATCGGTCCGCGTCGAGCGGATAAGGCCCACGGGCCGCCGGTGCAGGTGGGACGAAGCGCAACCTCGGACGCCGTCGCGCGTCTCGATGCGCCCTCCCGCCGTCTGGCGCGAGGGCGTTTTTCATGCGGTCGCGAGGTCGTCCTCGTGACCGGGAACGAAGAAGGGAGCGCGGGTGGCCACCGATCGAAAGGTGCAGCTCGTCGCGGAGATCCAGGCGCTGCTGCAGGACGCGAAGATCGCGATCGCGACCTCGTACCAGGGCGTCTCGGTCGCGGAGCAGAACGCGCTGCGCGCGGCACTGACCGACGCCGGCGTGCAGTTCCGCGTCGTGAAGAACACGCTGCTGAAGCGTGCGGCCGACGGTGCCGGCAACCCCGCATACGGGGAGCTGACGGCCGGACCGACGGCGCTGGCGATCGGCACCGAGGACATCGTCTCCGCCGCGAAGGCCCTGACGGCGTTCCTGGAGTCGCGCCCAAACACTCCGGTCCAGATCCGCAACGCGGTGGTCGAGGGTGCGCTCGTCGATGACGCGTACGTCCGCGAGCTTGCCTCGGTGCCGCCGCGGGACGAGCTGCTGGCGCGAATCGCCGGCGGGCTCGTGGGCAAGATCCGCGAGCTGATGATGCTCCTCGATGCGACGACTCGCGACTTCGCGGGCCTGATCGAGGCTCGCGCCGCGCAGCTCGAGGCGGAGGGGACGGCCGCCTAGCCGGCGGCTCGCAGCAACCACGTGATGATCCGGGCCGCTGGCCCGGCGATGCAGGAGGACTGAGATGGCGAAGGTCGAAGACGCGCTCGAGATCATCAAGGGGATGACGATCATCGAGCTCCGTGATCTGAACAAGGCGATCGAGGAAGAGTTCGGCGTCACGGCCGCCGCGCCGATGATGGCGATGGCCGCCGCTCCGTCCGGCGATGGCGGTGGCGCGGCCGCTGCCGAGGAGAAGGACGAGTTCGACGTCGTCCTCACGACCTTCGGCGCCAACAAGATCAACGTGATCAAGGCGGTGCGCGAGCTCACCTCGCTCGGCCTGAAGGAGGCGAAGGACCTCGTCGAGGCCGCCCCGAAGGCGATCAAGGAGGGCGCGTCCAAGGCCGACGCCGAGGCCGCGAAGGCGAAGCTCGAGGAGGCCGGCGCCACCGTCGAGCTCAAGTAGTTCGTCCATTCGCGCCAGACGGGGCGCCTTCGCCGGCAGCGGCGAGGCGCCTCGTTGCATGTCAGAGCCTGTTGTTGACAGAACGTTGGCGAGTCGTGGTGCAGGACGCACGCGGCGCGCCGACGGCGGCGGGCATCGGTGATAGCCTCGGGACGTGACCTGATCTTGCGTCACCCCCGGGGCAAGCGAGTCGTAGGGAAACGCCGCTCGTGGTCGACTGCTACTACTGCGACGCGGAGGCGGTGCAGGAGTGCCCGCGCTGCGGTGCGCTCTACTGCGAGAACCACGGCGAGGCGCTGTGCGTCCGCTGTCAGGATCCCGCGCTCGCGCTCCCGTCCTACCGCGTCTATCGAGGCTCGCTCGCCGCGCTCCTCGTGGGCACGCTCCTCGCGGTCTGGCTGCTGCTGACGCCGCAGTCGAGCACGGACGCGGACAGCCCGCCCGCCTCGTTGTCGGGGCTGATCGAGACGCCGACGGCCACGGCGACGGCGAGCTCGACGGCGGTGGCCGCCGGGCCGACGCCCACCGGCACGGCGACGAGCACGGCGTCGGCCACCGCGACCGCCACGGCCACGGCGACGCCCACGGAGACCACTACGCCGGGGGACATCGAATACACTGTCGGCCCCGGCGAGACGCTCTTCTCGATCGCGGAGCAGTACGTCCCGCCGGGCGTCGAGGTGCTGACGTTCGTCGACCAGATCGTGGCGTACAACGGCATCGTCGACCCGAGCACGATCGCGGTCGGCCAGGTCCTCCTCATCCCGCAATAGCGACGAGGAAGCGGGCCGCCCGCCGAGCCTTCGAGGTGGGCGATGGCCGACCCGGCCCAGACGGACGACCGCGCAACGCTGGTCTACGAGAACCCCGGTCCCGTCGCACCGTCGTGCGCATGGCGCTGATGTACACGCCGATGGTGATCGCCGCCTCGGTCATTGGCGGCATCGCCCTCTTCAACCTGCTGAACGGCGCCATCGGCGCCATCATCGGCGTGCTGATTCTCGGGATCATCGCCATCGCGACCGGCTTCCAGGCCGTCACGGCGCTTCGTGACCTCGGTGCCAGGCCGACGACCACGCGAGGCGTGGTGGAACGGATGTGGGACAAGGGCACGGTGCTCTGGATGAGCCGCACCTACTACGCCCTGGTGCGGTCGACGCGTGCCGATGACCCCGCGCGGACCAACCGCCACGTCTTCGTCGTGTCGCAGGAGGCGTTCCTCGCGCTCACCGAAGGGGCCTCGGTCGTCATCGAGCACTGGCCGCACACCCACACGGTGATGCGGCTCTCGACGGTCGAGCGAGCCGCGAAGCCGGCGCGCGCCTCGGCGTCGGAGCGTCGCGGCACGCGTCGCACCCGCCCCACTCGCTGATCGTGGCCGAGCCCACGGTGCCGCCGGATCCTCGGCAGGCGGTCGAGCGCGCACCGGGTGGCGTACGCGAGCTCCCGGCCTCGGAGCGCCCGCGCGAGCGCCTCGAGCGGCTGGGGCCGCAGTCGCTCACGACGGGTGAGCTACTCGCGATCCTGCTGCGTACGGGCACGCGCACCGAGGACGTGCTGCAGCTCGCACAGCGGCTCCTGCGCGACAGTGGATCGCTGCGAGGCCTCGCCGCTGCGGATCTCCCGACGCTCTCCTCGACGCCCGGGATGGGCAGCGCGAAGGCAACGACCGTGGCGGCGGCGTTCGAGCTGGGACGTCGCCTCGCCCTCGAGGGTGACGACCTGCGGCCCACGGTGAACTCGCCTGCGGACATCGCGCGCCTGCTGCAGTCGGAGATGGAGCTGCTGCCTCAGGAGGAGCTGCGCCTGCTGACGCTCGACACGAAGCACCATGTGCTGGCGACCTCAACGCTCGTTCGTGGCTCGGTGAACAGCGCACCGGTACGCGTCGCCGAGGTCTTTCGCGAGGCGGTGCGGCGGAACGCCACGGCGATCGCGGTCGCGCACAACCACCCCTCGGGCGACCCGGCGCCGAGCCGCGACGACGTGCGGCTCACGGAGTCGCTCGTCGAGGCGGGGCGGCTGCTCGACGTCGAGCTGCTGGACCACGTCGTATTCGGGCACGGACGCTACGTCTCGATGCGCGAACAGCACCTCGGGTTCGCCTAGCCTCGGTCAGGCGCCTCAGGCGGTTCGGACGGGTCTCGTCTCGTGCACGCCGAAGAGCAGGGCGGCTGCCGCCAGCGCACAGATACTGCCGAAGATGAAGGCGGCGCCGGGGGCGACCTCGACCCAGAGGAGGCCGGCGACGATGCTCGCGGGCAGTGCAGCGATGCCGGAGAGCATGTGGAACCAGCCGTACGCGGCGCCTCGGCTGTCCGCGGGGGTGAGGTCCGCCAGGAACGCGCGGCTCGCGCCCTCGGTGAGGCCGTAGTAGGCGCCGTACAGCACGAGGGCGGTCGCAGCGGCGCCCATCGTGGGTGCGAGGCCGAGGGCGACGTAGATCGCGGCGTAGACGAGGTAGCCGCCGAGCAGCAGACGACGACGCCCGATGCGGTCGGAGAGCGCGCCGCCGGGCGTCGACATCGCCGAGTAGATGACGTTCATCAGCGCGAGCAGCAGCAGCGTCTGCACGACGCTCGCGCCGGAGTCGACGAGCCTCAGGATGATGAACGCGTCGCTCGAGTTGCCCAGCGCAAACAGGAAGATCACGCCGAGGAAGCGCCGCTGGTCGCGCGAGGCGGGGAGGCTGAGCCACCCCGGCCTCGATTGAGTCGTCGAGGCGGGACGCGGGTCCTCGTGGATGAAGAACAGGACGATGACCCCGAGCGCCGCCGGGATGGCGGCGATCAGCGCCACGGCTCGGAAATCGGACTCCTCGAGCTGGCCGCCGGCAATCGCGATCACGGCAGCGGCGGCGAGGATCCCGAGCACTGCACCCATGGTGTCGGCGGCGCGGTGGAAGCCGAAGGCGAGGCCTCGACGCTCCTCGGACGCGGCCGAGGCGAGCAGCGCGTCGCGCGGCGCGGTTCGAATGCCCTTGCCGACGCGGTCGGCAAAGCGCAGGACTCCGGCCAGCCCGGCGCCGGCCACGAGGGCAAAGAGGGGCTTGGTCAGCGCGGAGAGCCCGTACCCGGCGACGACGACCGGCTGGCGCCGGGGCAGGCGGTCGGACAGCTGGCCCGAGAACAGTCGGGTGAGCGAGGCCGTCGACTCCGCTACGCCCTCGATGATGCCGACGACAGCGACGGAGACTCCGAGGGCGCCCGTCAGGTAGATCGGCAGCACGTTGAGAGTCATCTCGGACGAGATGTCGGTGAACAGGGACGTCAGCGCGAGCAGGACGATGGTCGATGCGCCTCGACCGAGCCGCTTCGGCCTCGATGCCCGATCAGGTGCGTCGCTGGTCGAGCTCATGGGGCCTCCCGGGCGCATCCTACGCCGGGATGTGCGTACTGGTGACCTCGGCGAGGAGGCGGCCCTCGGTGCCGGTGAGGCGGGTGCGGACGACGGTCACGCGACGACCACGCCGCACGATGCGTGACTCGCCTCGCACCTCGCCGTCACGCTGGTTGGCGAGCAGCGTGCTGTGCACGTCGATCGCGAGGGGGAAGCCTTCGCCGTTCGGCCCGATCTCGACGCCCTGGCGCGCGAGAATGGTGGCCATCATGTCGGCCATCGCCATGAAGGCGCCGGCGTGGACCACGCCGGTGCGGTTGCGAATCGCGTCGGTGACGGCCATCCGGCAGATGACGTGGTCGACGTCTTCCTCGTCGAACTGGAGATCGAGGTAGTTCACGAACGGGTTGTCGTGCGCCCTCGGTGCGGCGTCGCTCGTCATCGGCGTCCCCTCGATGTTGGTTCGATCTCGACTCGAGGTCGAAGCGCGGGCAGCCTAGCGGAAGCGCCCTCGAGGGCGCCACGCATCGGGGATTCCCTACCGGGCCCTTTGATAAACTGTGGAGACGCCGAGGCGGGTCGGCGCGGAGGCTGCTTGCAGTGGCTTGACCTGGTGATCGTCGGGATCATCGCGTGGTTCACGTTCTCGGCCTTCTCGAACGGCCTCATACGCGAGGTCGTGACGATCGTGGCCGTGCTCCTCGGCGGTCTGATCGCGGGACGCTTCTACGGCGACCTGTCGGAGAACATCTCGTTCCTCATCGCAGACGGGACGACGCGCAACCTCGTGTCGTTCATCTCGCTCTTCGCGGGCGTCGTGGTCCTCGGCCAGCTCGCGGCGACCGTGGCGCGCGGCACCGCCTCGGTGCTGATGCTCGGGCCGCTCGACCACATGGGCGGCGCAGTCTTCGGATTCGCGAAGGGCGTCGTCATCGTCGAGGTGCTGGTGATCGCTTTCGCAGTCTTCCCCGCCGCCACCGGCATGGAGAATGCGGTCCAGGAGTCGACGCTCGCGCCGGTCCTCCTCGATGCGGTCCCGGTGGCGCTGCAGCTGCTCCCCCACGAGTTCGCAGAGCGCATCGCGCCGTTCGTCTAGGTCCCTCGAGGCCGGCGGGGACACACGAGGCCCCTCGGTTGTGGCACACTCGCATGGCGCGCGGGGCGATCATGCTTCGCGCGTGGGGGTGTCCCGTGAGCCTCGAGCGTCGCGCGCTGGTGCTGAACCAGAACTTCGAGCCACTGCACGTGTGCTCCGCTCGACGCGCGTTCGTCCTCGTGCACTTCGGCAAGGCGGAGGTCATCGAGGCCTCGGACGTCGAGATTCACGGCGTGGACACGGCCTTCGACCTGCCGTCGGTGATTCGACTGCAGTATCAGGTGCGGCGTCCGCTGCCGCAGATTCGCCTCACGCGCCGCGAAGTGTTCGCGCGCGACGGCGGACGGTGCCAGTACTGCGGCCGCAACGGCGACCTGACGCTCGACCACGTCGTGCCGCGGCACAAGGGCGGCCCCCACGAGTGGGAGAACCTGATCACGGCGTGCCGCGCCTGCAATCACCGCAAGGGCGGACGCACGCCTTCGGAGGCGCATATGCGCCTGCTGCGGCAGCCGACGCGCCCCGTGGCCACACCCGCCTCGCTGTTCGCGCACTACCTCGAGGGGTATCGCGAGTGGCGGCCGTTCCTCTTCGGGTGGATGGACCGCACCTCGAAGGAGCAGTGGGCGGCCTCGTAGCCGCGAGTCGGGGAATCGAGGCCCATCGGGACGGGATGCCCCCGAAGACGCGCTGAGGCCACCCACGGCACACTGATGGCATGCAGATCGGCGCCGTCACTTCCTCCACCGCGACCAACAGCTCGACTCAACCGGCCGCGAACGCCGCGACTCGTGCGTTCTCGGATGCGCTGCGCTCGAGCGAGCAGACGGCGGCGGCGCGCGATGTCCTCATGACGCTGCCGCCGCAGCTCGTGCAGACGTTGCAGTCCCAGCCCGGGTCTCCCGTCGAGGCCGTGGACCGGCTCTTCGAGGTGCTGAAGGACGGCTCGTTCACGCCACCCGCCGGCGCCCTCGGTGGCCCGAACACGATCATCGGGGCGACCGCGCGGGCTGTGTCGCTCTTCGACAGCCCGGCGCAGCTCTGGGACGCGATGCGCTCGACAGTGAGCCGGCCGGGCGCGGTGCGGACGGCCGTCGACGCCTCGACCGAGGCGATCGTGACGCAGGCCTCGGGCGGCACGCCGAACATCGAGAGCCTCGAGCAGGCGACCGCCATCCTCGGCGGGCCGCTCTCCGCGACGCAGGTCGCGTGGTGGGAGTCGGCGCTCGTGTACCTGCTAGACGGCGCGTCCTCGAGCTAGGGTGGGCCTCGGGCGCTAGAGCAGCTCGCCCGAGCGTCGGTCCTCGATCAGCGCGACGTCCATGAGCTCGAGCTCGTTGCGCGCGCCGACGAGCGACTCGAGGCAGGCCCCGGGGCCGCCCCATCCGAACTGACGCACGATGGTGAGCGCCGCCTTCCCGCGCTCGCACGCGACCGGCAGCTGCTCCTCCATCGTCTTGCGGAGGCCGTCCCACATCTCGGCGGGGTGCTGGATCGCGAAGCGCGCGTACTGCAGCGCCATGAAGTCGTTGCCGATGCTTCCCGCCTCGTTCCACTCCGCCGGCGGCTCGCGCAGCAGCTCCTTCATGCCCTGGTGTCGCTGCTCGGCTTCCCATCGCGCATCGAGGCTCAGCGACTTCAGCTGCATGTCGGCCTCGGGTTCGAGGACGAGCTCGCGGAGCGCCTGGCGGACGATGGTGCCGCCCTCGAGGTCGGTCGGCGGCTGTCGGACGTCCGGGTAAAGGTCGAGACGCTGGCGGATGTGGTGCAGCGCGACGCCGAAGACGTGCGGCAGGGCATGCGTCGGGATTCCGCTGTGCAGCGAGATCGTCACGGTGTCGTCGGTCCAGTGGACGTTCGACGTCGACGCGCCCTCGAATGCCTCGACCCGGAGCTCGCGCTCGGACTCGACACGCACGCGCCGTTCGATCTGCTCGTAGAGCGAGTCCAGCGCCGTGCCGAGGTCGCGACCGATGACCCTCATGATGCCCCCGCCTCATGCGACGGCCGTCGTGCGGCCTCGCGTCCAGTTCCCGCCGTCAGTCTGCCGGTTACGTGAGCCCGCTGCCAGTCTCGCCGTCGCGGGCGAGCGATCTGCGCCTCAGAACAGCGGCTGGCAGTGGAGACAGTAGTTGGTCTCGCTGCCGCTCCGGGTCTGGCCCTTGACCTCGTTGCCACATCGCGGGCAGGGCTCGCCGGCCTTGCGATGGACGCGCAGATGGTCGCGCCACTCCTCGTTGCGCTGGTAGAGGCCGTCCTTCACCTCGGCCTCGAGGATCGGCATCGCCCAATCGAAGACGGCACGCATCCCCCGGTACAGCTCGCGACGGCCATCGTCGTCGAGGGTCGCGATGCGCCGATGGGGATGGACGCCCGCTTCCCACAGGATCTCGTCGGAGTAGGCATTGCCGATGCCGGCGATGAAGCGCTGGTTCGTGAGCGTGTTTTTTGCCTGGCCTCGATGGCGCTTCAGGCGTGCGAGGAACTCGTCCTCCTCGACGCGCAGTGCGTCCGGGCCGAGCTCGCCGATCTGGGGCACGTCGGTGGCGATGTCCTTGGGCGTGGTGATGTACCAGCGTCCCATGCGGCGCGCGTCGGAGTAGCGCAGCTCGTGGCCGTCCTCGAGGGCGATGACGACGCAGGTGCCGGGGCGCTTCCGGTCCGTCGCCTCGGCCCAGTGGAAGCGGCCGGTCAGCATCGCGTTCACGATCAGCAGGCGCCCGTCGTCGAGGTGGAACTCGAGGAACTTGCCGATGCGCGTCACCTCGGTGATGCGATGCCCGACGATGCTGTCGAGGCCATCGGTCGAGCGGATGGTCCAGGGGTAGCGCACGTCGACCGACGCGACGGTCGACTCACGGAGCCTCGGCGTCAAGAAGTTCCGAATCGCCTCGAGGTCCGGAATCTCAGGCATCGTCGTCGTCCTCGGTGAGCGGGCGGGGCCCCGTCCATCGAGGATACGAGCCGAAGACCAGCAGCTGGAGCGTGAGCGTCGAGACTTCATCGAGGGCCGCGGCGACGGCCTCGTCGAGTCGATGGCCCTGCAGGTCCAGCATGAAGACGTAGGTCCCGAGCTGGCGGCGGGTCGGTCGCGACTCGACGTGCGTGAGGTTGATGCCGCGCTTCGAGATCGCCTGCAGTACCTCGACGAGCGAGCCGGGGCGGTCGTGGTGGGTCGTGAAGGCGATCGAAGTCTTGTCGTCGCCGGTCGGCTCAGCGTCGGTGGTCGAGATCACGAGGAAGCGCGTCTCGTTGCCGGGCTCATCGGCGATGTCGTCGGCGTAGACGGTCGCACCGTACAGGTCGGCCGCGAAGTAGTTGCCGACGGCGATCGACCCCTCCTCGAGGGCGCCCTCGATGGCGGCGGCCGTGGAAAGCGCGGCGACCGGCTCTGCGCGCGGAGCGAGCCGTTCGAGGGTGCGCCGGCACTGCGCGAGCGCCTGCGGGTGCGAATAGACGCGCGTCGCCGAGGCGAGATCGATGCCCGCCGCTCCGACGAGGGCGTGCCGGATCGGCAGCACCACCTCGCCGCTGACGCGGAGCTCGAAGCCCTCGCTCAGCAGCTGATCGATGGTGTCCTTCACCCCACCCTCGATGGAGTTCTCGATGGCGCAGACGGCAGCGTCGGCGCGACCGGCGCGCACCTCGGTGAGTGCCAGGGCGACGGTGGCGCACGGCACGAGGTCGGCGGCGGGATCGAAGGCGATCGCCGCGGCCTCGGTGTAGGTGCCGCGCGGCCCGAGGTGGGCCAGCCGGGTCATGCGCCGCCGCCGGCTACGGGGTCGGCCTCGGGCGCCTGGGGCGTGGAGACGAGGCGTCGCAGCTCGGGCTCGGACTCCTCGGCGATCACGGCGATCACCTCGTCGCCGATGCGGAGCTTGGTGTCGCCGGTCGGCACCTGCGGGATGCCATCGAGGCCGACCACGAGGGAGATGGTCGTCTGGGGCGGCAGCGAGAGGTCGCGGAGGAACTTGCCGGCCGCCTCGGAGCCCTCCTGCACGTGCAGGTCGACGACCTCGAGGCCGCCCTTGTGGAGGTGCATGAGCGGGATGAGCGTGTGCTCGGGGAGGTCGAACTCAAGCTGGGCGAGGACGGCCGCGGCCGCCGAGACCGTGGAGTCGATGCCGAGGAGGCGGAACAGGCGCTCGTTCCTCGGGTCGTTCACGCGTGCAATCGCACGATCGACGTGGAACCACTGCTTCGCCACCTGACAGGCCGTCAGGTTGTGGCTGTCGTTGCCCGTGACGGCAATGACGAGGTCGGCGCGGGCGAGGCCGATGCTCTCGAGGAAGACGACCTCGGTGCCGTCGCCGTGCACGACGATCTGGCCCAGCTCGTCGCGCAGGTCGGAGGCCCGGCGGCCATCGAGCTCGACGAGGGTGATCTCGTGCTCGGTGTTCTCGAGCATCTGCAGGACGAGGCCGTAGCCCACCGTGCCGGCGCCGATCACAACGATGTACATGCGCCCTCGCTACTCGCCGAGCGCCGACACAGCGGTGTCCGTGTCACGGTCCTCGGAAGATGGGGCGGGCTGTGCGTCCATCAGGGCGCGGTAGGCAAGGTCGGCACCGACGACGGTCGGGCTGAATGTGCGCAGGCCGAGCCGCCCGAAGATCTCACCGCGGAAGGGGTCGTAGAGCCTCGTGACCACGCGGGGCACGCCGTAAAGGTGCTTCACGATCTGCGACGCGAGGATGTTGCGGTTGTCGCCCTGCGACAACGCGAGGAAGGCGTCCGTTCCCTCGATGCCGGCGGACTCGAGGTCGCTGTGGTTCGTGCCGGAGCCGACCATGCGGCGACCTTTGAAGGACGACGGCAGCCGGCGGAACGAGCTTTCGTCGAGGTCGAGGACGGTGACCTCGTGATCCTCCTGCTCGAGGCGCACGGCGACCGAGGAGCCGACGCGACCGCAGCCCATGATCAGGATTCTCACGAAGCCTCACCACCGCCATCGACGGGTGCGGGGGCGTAACGGAACAGCCACACCTCGCAGGGGGCGTGCTCGAGCACGTACTCGGTGGCCTCGTTGAGCTGGAACTTGCCGAAGGGGCGCTCGAAGGCGAGACCGAGCGCGATCGCATCGGCGCCGGTCTCGACGGCCTCGTCCACGATGGCGTGGCCGGCCTGGCGCGCCTGGATGATCTGGCCCTCGAGCTTCACCTTGTGCTTCGCCGCAACGGACTCGGCCTCGGAGAGGGAGCGCTCGGCGCGCTCGACCTCGATGCCGAGGTCGGCGTCCAGCGGGAGGGAGCGCGGCACCTCGATGACGTAGAGGAGCGAGACGGAGGCCTTCGTGTGGCGAGCGATGTCGCAGCTGGCGGCGACGGCGTTCACCGAGGCGGTCTCGTCGTCGACGGCGACGAGGATGGAGCGGACCGAGCGGAACGGGTCGACGTCGGCCACGAAGCCCCTCGCTCTCTCCGCCCTCGTGAGCTCGAGCGCACGGCTCAGCTCTGCGGGCGGCCCCGCTGTGCCAGCTGATAGCGCACGAAGGCGTTTGCGAGCAGCAGGACGCCCAGCACGAAGACAAGCGCGCCGGCGCCGGCCGTGGCCGTCAGAAGCAGGGCGAGCGCGCCGGCTGCCGCCGACGCGCCCGCGATCATCAGGTTCGCTCGCTGCATCGACGCCCTGCATCGTTGCTGATCCAGGGCGGCATCGACCGCCGCGGGGCGCCCCTGCGCCCGGATCGATTCGACGCTATGCCGTGCCCTGCGGCGTGTCAATCGAGGTCAACGGAGGGGTGGAGTCGCTCCCGAGCGAGCGGAGCCAGCGCCTCAGGACGAAGCCGCCAAGCACCAGCACGGGGACCAGCCACCACGAGTAGACGACCACGACGAGCGCGACGGTGGCGATGTTCTCGAGGGTGTTCAGCGAGGCCTGCCAGGCGTCGCTGACCGCGCCGCTCAGCCCGCCCTCGTTCTCGACGACCGGGGCGGCGGCCTCGGGACGAAGCTGCACGCTCAGCGTCGCAAGGTCCGACAGGCGGCCGAGGACCTGGATGCGTCCCTCGATCTGGTCGATCTGCAATCGAGTCTGGTTCAGGCGGTCCTGCACCTGGAGAACGTCGCCAATCGCGTTCGCGCGGCCGAGCAGCTCGATGTACTGCGCCTCGACGGCGCGGAGGTTGCGGAGCGAAGACTCGAGGTCGGTGACCTCGCCGGTCACGTCCTCGGAGTTCGTCGAGATCGAGTCAACCTCGACGGCCAGGCCTCGCAGCTGCTCGAGGACGGAGTCGAAGCGGTCGGAGGGCACGCGGACCGTGAGGTATGCGGTCTGCTCGTCACCGCTGCCGAAGAACTGGGAGCTGGCGACGAATCCACCGGCGCCCGTCGCGACCGAGGTCACCTGCTCGAACGCCTCGGCGACGGAGGTCACCTGCATGTCGACGGAGCCGGAGCGGATGATCGAGCGACCGAGCAGGTCGAACGAGCCGCCGGTGCCCGGTGCGTTCGGTGCCGAGGCATCGACGGCACTCTCCGCCATGGCTCCGCCACCACCGGGGAAGCCGAACGAGCCATCGGCTGCCGGAGCGGCCGCGGGCGCATCCTGAGCGACGCCGATACTCCCTCGGCTCTCGCCTGAGGTGAGCGAGCCGCTGTCATCGGCGTCGTCGCTACCCGCGCAGGCGACGAGCGACATCGAGGCGACGGCGATCGACGCCACCAGGAGTGCGGCGAGCCTCGATCGGCGCGACCAGGTTCGAATGTTTCGCGTGTTCATTCGTGCTCTCCTCCTCGGCGGCGCCCACACCGCGCACAAGCCGTTATGAGGAGAACGTTGCGGAGTGCGCTGCGGTTCCGAGGGAGGTCCCTCAGATCAGCACAGGTGAGCTAGTAGAGCTGCTCGATCCAGGCGTCGACGCGGCCGTTGCGCACTTCGAGGAAGCCGACCGTGCCGAGCTGGGTGTTGAGGTTCCGGGGGTAGGTGGGGGAGCCGGAGTTCACGACGAGCACGCCGTGGAGCAGCTGGACCACGGGCACGTGGGTGTCGCCGGCGACGACGACGTTCACCGGCCCACCGAAGTGACGCTGCATGCGCGCCTCCATCGGTGAGCCCGGGAGGTCGAGGTGCGGGAAGTCGTGCGTCATCCCGATGCGGAGGCCGTCGATGTTCAGAATCTGGTTGTAGGCGAGCCTCGGGTCGTTCGGCGCGATCTGTCGGCCGGAAGTGCCGTCGTCGCCGTTGCCTCGGACTCCAATGACGGGCGCGACGGCCTCGAGCCAGTCGAGCACGACGACATGGTGCATGTCGCCGCCGTGGAGGATGAGGTCGACGCCTCGAAAGACCTCGTAGACCTCATCCCAGAGCTCGCGACGCGCCTCGGGGACGTGCGTGTCGGTGATGAGGCCGATGCGCATGTCGCCGGAGAAGTCGTGCTCCTGGATCCAGGGGCGGTCTTCCTGACTCTGATTCATGAACCGAACTCTATCGCCTCGAGGCCCGTTCGTCGCGAATCGGAGGTCCCCTCCTGGAGTCGCGAGAGTCCCACTGTTCGCCTCGGTGCTTTGACATACAATGTTCCTGTCTATCGATCGTGTCTCCTGCAGGAGCGCGAATCCAGCAGCGGGGAGCCGCATGACCTCCGAATCGACCTCGAGCAGCAACGGCAGCGCATCGAACGGCGCGCACGGCGAGACGGCCACGTGGACCGTCAAGTCGGGCCTCGCGCAGATGCTCAAGGGCGGCGTCATCATGGACGTCGTCACGGCCGAGCACGCTCGTATCGCCGAAGAGGCGGGCGCCTGCGCCGTCATGGCCCTGGAGCGCGTGCCCGCAGACATTCGCGCGGCCGGCGGCGTGGCGCGCATGAGCAACGTCGCGCTCATCGAGGACATCAAGAGCGCCGTCACGATCCCGGTGATGGCGAAGGCGCGCATCGGCCACTTCGTCGAGGCGCAGATCCTCGAGGCGATCGGCGTCGATTACATCGACGAGTCCGAGGTGCTGACCCCGGCCGACGAGCGCCACCACATCGACAAGACCAAGTTCGGCGTGCCATTCGTGTGCGGCTGCCGCGACCTGGGCGAGGCGCTCCGACGCATCGCCGAGGGCGCCGCGATGATCCGCACCAAGGGCGAGGCCGGCACCGGCGACATCGTCGAAGCGGTGCGCCACATGCGCTCGCTGTGGGACGGCATCCGCCTCGTGCAGCACGCGCCCGACGACGAGCTGCCGACCCTCGCGAAGGAGCTGCAGTCGCCGCTCGCCCTCGTGCAGGAGGTCAAGCGCCTCGGACGGCTGCCGGTCGTGAACTTCTCCGCCGGCGGCGTCGCGACGCCGGCCGATGCGGCGCTGATGATGCAGCTCGGCGCGGACGGCGTCTTTGTGGGCTCCGGCATCTTCAAGTCGGACAACCCGGCGAAGATGGCCGCCGCCGTGGTGAAGGCCGTCACGCACTTCAACGACCCGCACATGCTGGCCGAGGTCTCACGCGACCTGGGCAACGCCGAGGCGATGCGCGGGCGATCGGTCGCCTCGCTGCCCGTCGAGGAGCAGCTGGCGTCACGGGGGAACTGACCGCCCCTTGATGGAGCGCGCGAACGGCGCCGCAGACGCAGCCGCCACGCCGCGCATCGGCGTGCTCGCAATGCAGGGCGACTTCGCCGAGCACGTCCAGCACCTCCGCTCGGTGGGCGCCGACGCCTTCGAGGTGCGGACTCGGGCCGACCTCGACCGTTGCGAGGGTCTCGTGATTCCCGGCGGCGAGAGCACGACGATCGCGCGCCTGCTGCTGGCGTTCGACCTCATGGAGCCGCTGCGCGCGCGCATTCGAGACGGGATGCCCGTCTGGGGTACCTGCGCCGGCGCGATCATGCTCGCGAACGACGTCCCCGGCCTCGACCGGCCGCCGATCGGCGCGATGGACATCAGCGTCGAACGCAACGCCTTCGGGCGGCAGATCGACTCCTTCGAAGCCGACCTCGAGATCGCCGGCATCGAGGGTGGTCCGCTCCGCGCGGTCTTCATTCGCGCGCCGGCCATCCAGCGCGTCGGCGAGGGCGTCGAGGTGATGGCACGCCTCGATGACGGCACGGTCGTCGCCTGCCGCGAAGGCGACCGCTGGGCGACCTCGTTCCACCCGGAGCTGACGCCGGACGCCCGCCTGCACGCGCTCTTCGCGCGGACGGTGGCCGAGCGGCGCGGGAGCGAGGTGCGGGCATGACCGACGACCGCTCTCTCGAAGCGCACGCGGTGCGACCGACAGACCTCGTGGCCCTCGTGACGTTCGACGGCGAGGTGTTCGCCAACCAGGCGGTCACCCGGGAGCACCTCGTGCGGCCGAAGCAGGCGCCGCACCCGATCGGCGCCGCCATCGAGCAGTGGCTCGGTCTCGGCCGGCAGACCTGGGTCGAGGTGCGCGGCCGTCAGATCGAAGGCATTGCCACCGCGCGCGAGCTCGCCGAGGGCGTGTGGCAGATCGACGCGCTCGTCGACGCCTCGGCGCCCTCGAGCGGCATCGGCGAAGAGGTGCTGACAACGCTGCTCCGCAAGGCCGTCGATGCGGCGCGCGAGCACCGCGTGACACACGTGCTGCTGCGCACGCCCCTCGAGGGGCCGGCGCATGTCGCGGCGATGCACGCCGGCTTCGGTCGGGTGAACGTCGAACGCACGTATCGAGGGCGTCTCGAGACCGTCGCCGACGGCGACGCCGAGGTGCGCCCGGCTGCCGAGGCGGACGACCTGGGTCGCTTCCAGCTCTTCAATCGCACGCTGCCGCTCGAGGCGCGGCAGGCAGTGGCGGCCACCCTCGAGGAGTGGCGCCGGACGCGCGAGCGTCGCTGGCTTGGCCGTGGCTCGAGCGAGTGGGTGGCGCTGCACGAAGGCGGCGTGGTGGGTGCGCTGGCGCTGAGCCCCGGCGAACCGTCGCAGCTCGAGGTGGAGATCGAAGTCGACGGGCAGAGCGCGGCCTCGGTGGGAGGCGCGCTCCTGAACGTCGCGGCGCAGAGCCTCGAGGGGCGCGACGCCGAGCGTGGCGCGCTCGCGGTGGTCGGCGCGATGTCCCCGGCCACTTCGCTGCTCGAGGCTCGTGGCTTCGAGCTCGACGCTGAGTACGTCCTGCTGTGTCATCGAACGACACGACAAGCAGTCGAGCGCCGGCGCGTGCCGGCGGGAATGGCGGTGCCGACGAGTGGCTAGCGAGCCCCTGTCCCACGACGCTGAGGTACCCGACGGCGGCGCGCTCGAGATCGATGTCGACGTCGATGCGACCCTCGAGGCGGCGCTCGACGACGAGATCACGATGCTCCTCGACACGCTGCCGGCGCGCGTGGCCGCGCCGATTCGCGAGGCGGGCACAAACGGGCTGATCGAGGTCGTCCTGGACCTCGGGCGGGTGCCGACGGCGCGCTACTTCGATGGCGAGCGCGTGCTCGCCGACGAGGACGTGCAGTCGCACGAGATCGAGCACGTCGTGGCGCAGGTCTCCGAGTTCGGCGAGGACAACCGCGCCGGCATCCCGCGGACGCTGCATCGGATCTCGGCAATTCGGAACCGGCGAGGGCGCATCGTGGGGCTCACGCTGCGCGTCGGACGGAGCGTGTCCGGCTCGGCGGGCCTCGTGCGTGACCTCTTCGAGTCGGGACGCAGCGTGCTGCTGCTCGGACGCCCGGGCGTGGGCAAGACGGCCATGCTGCGCGAGGCCGCGCGCATCCTGGCGGACGAGTTCGGCAAGCGCGTGGTGATCGTCGACACCTCGAACGAGATCGGCGGCGACGGCGACATCCCGCACAAAGCGATCGGACGAGCGCGCCGCATGCAGGTGGCGCGGCCCGAGCTGCAGCACCACGTCATGATCGAGGCGGTGGAGAACCACACGCCGGAGGTCGTGGTCATCGACGAGATCGGCACCGGCCTCGAGGCGGACGCGGCGCGCACGATCGCCGAGCGCGGCGTTCAGCTCATTGGCACGGCGCATGGCAACACGCTGCAGAACCTCATGCAGAACCCGACGCTGTCGGACCTCGTGGGCGGCATCGAGGCGGTGACGCTGTCGGACGAGGAGGCGCGCCGGCGCGGCACGCAGAAGACCGTCCTCGAGCGCCGCAACCCGCCGACCTTCGACGCGCTCGTCGAAATCCAGGCCTTCGACCGCGTGGCGATCCACCACGACATCGCCCAAACCGTCGACGTGCTGCTGCGCGGCTTCGAGGCCGAGGCCGAGGTGCGCGTCCTCGGTGAGGGCGGAGAGATCGCGACGGTTGAGAAGGTCCCGGTCGTCGAGCGGCCCGAGGCCGCCACGCCTCGGCCCACCACGAATGGGAGTCGGGAGGTCGCGGAGCCGCGAGAGCGGCGCGCGACGCCTGTGGAGCCCGCGCCCGGCGGCACGAGCCGGCGGTTGCTGCCGTTCGGCATCAGCCGCAGCCGCCTCGAAGAGGCGATCGACGCTACGAGGAGCGCCGCCTCAGTGGTCGACAGCGTCAAGGACGCGGACGCCGTGCTGACGCTGCGGCCGTACTACCGACGCCGTAGCGGCCCGCTGCGCGAAGCGGAGATGCGCGGCATCCCGATCTACGTGCTGCGGAATAACACACCTCGACAGATCGAGCAGTCGCTGATGGGGATGCGGCAGGGCGCCGCCCTCGATCCCACGACCGCAGCGCTGCGCGAGGCCGAAGAGGCAGTCGCCGCGGTCTCCTTCGGCGGGCAGGACCACGTCGAGCTGTCGCCTCAGAACGCGTATGTTCGCCGCCTCCAGCACGAGCTGGTGAGCCGCCACGGCCAGCGCTCGATCTCGCGGGGGCGGGAGCCGTATCGGCGCGTCGTCGTCTCGTTCGGCGATCGCACCGACCTCCACGCCTGGCAGGACGCGCAGGGCGAATGACGCCCGTGGGCCGCTCGTGAGCCGGGGCCGCTTCGTCACCCTCGAGGGCGGCGAGGGCGCCGGGAAGTCGACGCAGCTCGAGCGGATCGCAGCGCGAGCGCGCGCTGCCGGCCTCGAGGTCGTCACGTGTCGGGAGCCGGGCGGCACGCCCTTCGGCGAGCGGATTCGTGAGGCACTCCTCGGCGCTCCCGAGCCGCCGAGCCCGACCGCCGAGCTGCTCGCCTTCGAGGCGGCACGAGCCGACCTGGTGGAGAGCGTGATCCGGCCGGCGATCGAGCGTGGGGACCTCGTGATCTGCGACCGCTTCACGGACTCGACGCTCGCCTACCAGCACTTCGGGCGGGGCATCGAGCGCGCAACCGTCGAGGCGGCGAACAGCGTCGCCACGGGCGGCCTGACTCCGGATCTGACGGTGCTCCTCGATGTCGCGCCGGCCGAGGGCCGAACGCGCAATGGGGGCGCCGGCGACTACCTCGAGCGGGAGCAGGGCGCGTTCCACGATCGCGTGCGGGCGGGATTCCTCACACTTGCGACCGAGGAGCCGGCGCGCTGGCTGGTCCTCGATGCCACGCTCGGCGTCGACGAGATCACCGACGCAATCTGGGCTCGGCTGTCTGCCCTGACGGCGGACTGACGAGGCGCTGCCCGCGGACTGAGATCCGCCCACGGCGGCGTTCATCACCTTCGGCATGGCGGCCACACCTCGATGATCCGAACGCGGGGCCCGACCCGCGCACGATCCGAGGCGGAACATGCACGCGGTGCTCTGTGACCTTTGCGGCCAGCCGATGCGCGGACGCGCCTACGAGGTGCACGTCATCCGCGGCGAGGCGGTGAACAGCGACCAGGGGGCGCTGCGCATCGCACAGCGCGGGACGTCGAGGATGCACTACTTCTGCGGCAGCTGCGGGGGCTGGCTGCAGGGCGCGATGGACCACCTGCGGCGGTCGTACCAGGAAGTCGAAGCCGTGGCCCACCTGCTCGATCCGTAGCGCGCCGGAGGCGTCTCAGCAGCAAACGAGGCGGGCTCACGCCCGCCTCGTTCTGTGTTCGCAGGCCGCCCAGCGGCGGCGGGTGCCCTAGCCGACGCGCTCGAAGATCGAGGCGATGCCCTGGCCGCCGCCGATGCAGAGCGAGACGAGGCCGTAGCGGCCGCCCGTACGCTCGAGCTCGTACATCGTCTTCACGGTGAGGATCGTGCCCGTCGCGCCCACCGGGTGGCCGAGGGCGACCGCGCCACCGTTCGGGTTGGTCTTCTCCTGCGGGAGGCCGAGGGCCGTCGAGCAGGCCGCGGCGACGGCGGCGAAGGCCTCGTTGAGCTCGATGACGTCGAGGTCGTCCACGGTCAGGCCGGTCTTCGCCAGCACCTTCTCGATCGCGGGGATCGGGCCGGAGCCCATGATGGAGGGCTCGACGCCGGACTCGGCGCGACCGACGAGGCGCAGGCGCGGCGTGAGGCCGAGCTCGCGGGCCTTCGAGGCGGTCGTGACGACCACGGCGGCGGCGCCGTCGTTGATGCCGGAGGAGTTGCCGGCGGTAACGCTGCCCTCTTGCTTGAAGGCCGGACGCAGCTTGCCGAGCGCCTCCATGGTCGTCGAACGCGGGTGCTCATCGACATCGAAGGTCAGCGTCTCGCGGCCCTTGCGGACCTCGAGCGGCATGATCTGCTCCTGGAAGTAGCCGGCGTCGATGGCGGCGCGGGCGCGCTCCTGGGAGCGAATGGCGTACTCGTCCTGGACGCCGCGCGAGACCTCGAAGCGCTCGGCGAGGTTCTCGGCGGTGATGCCCATCGGGACGTTCTCGAACGGGTCGGTCACGAGGTCCATCGTGCCGTCCTCGAGGGCGCCGTCGCCGAGGCGGTATCCGTAGCGCGCCTTGCGCAGGTAGTACGGCATCATGCTCATGTTCTCGGCGCCGCCGGCCACGATGACCTCGGCGTCGCCGGTCTCGAGCCAGCGGGCCGCGGTGTTAATGGCCTCGAGGCCGGAGCCGCAGATGCGGTTCACGGTGTAGGCGGGCGTCCCGATCGGCATGCCGGCCTTCACGGAGGCGTGGCGGGCGATGTAGCCGTCCTCCGCCACCTGGCCGACGCAGCCGAGGATGACCTGGTCGATCTGCTCCGGCGACAGCCCGGCGCGCGAGACCGACTCGCGGATCACCGAAGCTGCGAGGTCGGACGCCGGCGTCTCGCTCAGCGCCCCGCCCATCGTTCCAATCGCGGTACGCACACCGCTGACGAGCACAATCTCTTCCATGGCAACCCCCTCGCAGTGCCGCGCCGCCCGGGTCCGGATTCGTCGGGAATGACGTGAGTATATCGGAGCCGTGTCAGACTCGCTGGCCCGAACCCTCCATTCGGGTGGTTTCTTGCGGAATATCGACCGTCGGAAGCCCCCGAGGTGGCGTCGCCGAGCCTCGAAAGCGCGTTCATTGCCGCTCGATCGGGCCGCCCGTACACTCGCGATTATGGCGAACCGCGTGACCGTCGAGGTGCCGGCGACCTCCGCGAACCTCGGGCCGGGATTCGACTCCCTCGGCGTCGCGCTCGACTGGACGGCGCGCTGGTCCTTCGCGCCCTCGGAGCGCCAGGAGCGGCCCTCGAACGCGATGGAGCAGATGGCGCTGAGCGCCGCGCTCGCGATCTACCAGCGGGCGGGGGTGAACGCGCCCGCCGGCATCGAGGTCACTTACGACGGCGACATCCCGGTCGGGCGCGGCCTCGGCATCTCGGCGGCGGCTCGCGTCGCCGGGGTGGTGGCGGCGAACGCGCTCCTCGAGACGGACTTCGAGGACTCGGCGCTGCTCGCGGTGGCGGTGCAACTCGAAGGTCACGCCGACAACGCGGCGCCTGCGATGTTCGGTGGCCTGCAGGTGGTGGCGACGGATGACGACGAGTACTCGTATCTGCGCATCGATCCGCCTGAGGCACTGCGTCTCGTGGTTCTCGTGCCGGACTTCTCGATGCCCACGAACGAGTCTCGGCGGCTGCTTCCCGAGCGCGTCACGCGCAATCAGGCCGTGCATAACATCAGCCGAGCGGCGATGCTCGTCGGTGCGGTCGCGACGGGGCAGTTCGAAGCGCTGAACATTGCGACCGAGGACATCCTGCATCAGCCGGCGCGTGCGCAGCTGTTCCAGCCGATGTTCCAGATTTTCCAGGCGGCGCGGGACGCGGGCGCGCACGGCGTGTACCTCTCCGGCGGTGGGTCGACCATCGCCGCCTTCGCGACCGACCACTTCGATGACATCGCGGGGGCGATGCGCGAGGCGGCCGCAGTCCACGGCCAGACGGCGGAGACGCGCGTCTGTGAGTTCAACGGCCGCGGCGCGGCCATCGTCGAGGCCTGAGGGCCTCGAGCACGGAAGGCGAGCAGCACTTCGTGGCCCTGGTCGTTCAGAAGTACGGCGGCACCTCGGTGGGGACGGCGGAGCGCATCAAGCGCGTCGCCGGCCGTATCGCCGCGCGGGTTGCGAAGGGCGATCGCGTGGTCGCGACCGTCTCGGCGATGGGCGACACGACCGACGAGCTGTACGAGCTGGCGGCGCAGGTCACATCGAACCCGCACCCACGCGAGCTCGACGTGCTCGTGTCGACGGGTGAGATCGTCTCCTCGACGCTGGTCTCGATGGCGCTGCACGACCTCGGCGTCTCGGCCGTCAGCCTCAGCGGGGGGCAGGCCGGCATCCAGACGGACGGCGTCTACGGCCGCGCGCGCATCTCGGGCATCAACACCGAACGCATCAATCGCGAGCTCGAGGCCGGGAACGTCGTGATCGTCGCGGGGTTCCAGGGCGTCTCGGAGACCTTCGACATCACCACGCTCGGTCGTGGGGCGAGCGACCTCACGGCTGTCGCGATGGCGGCGGCGCTCGGCGCCGACCGCTGCGAGATCTATACGGACGTGCCGGGCGTGCTGACTGCCGACCCTCGGATCTGCCCGCAGGCGCGGCCGCTGCGCGACGTCTCGTACGACGAGATGCTCGAGCTGGCGACGACCGGCGCGCGGGTCATGCACGCGCGCGCGACCGAGATCGGCGCGCTCTACAACGTCGAGATCCTCGTCGCCTCGACCTTCGACACCGAGGCGCCGGGCACGATCATCCACCGGGAGGTCACGATGGAGCAGGCGAACAAGGTCCGCGGCATCGCACACCAGGACCACGTCGCGAAGGTCACCGTGCGGGGCGTACCGGACCGCCCAGGCATCGCCGCGCACCTCTTCGAGCCGCTGGCCGAGGCTGGCGTCTCGGTCGACACGATCGTGCAGAACGCGAGCGTCGAGGACCTCACGGACATGACGTTCACGGTGGCGCAGGCCGACCTCGACCGCGCCGTTCAGACCGTCGAGGGCGTCCTCCCCGCGCTGGAGGCGCAGTCGATCGTGACGGACCCGGACCTCGGCGCCGTCTCGATCGTGGGGACCGGGATGGCGACCTCGCCGGGATACGCGGCGACGATGTTCCGCACGCTGTTCGATGCCGGGATCAACATCGAGCTGATCTCGACCTCGGAAATTCGCATCACCTGCATCGTGGCCGGCAGCCAGGTGACGGACGCCGTGCGGGCGTTGCACGACGCCTTCGCGCTCGACCAGGCGAGCTAGCGACCGCTCCCGCTGGCACCCTCGAGGCCCCCGGTGGTATGGTGCGCAGGCCGACGAGCCGCACGCCCGTTCGCGTAGGTAGATAAGCCGTTCAGTCGATTCGATTGAACATTCGCCAGCGAGCAATCGCCCGATGCCGTTCACCCATCTCCACACGCACTCCGAGTTCTCGTTGCTGGACGGGCTCTCGAAGATCCCGGACCTCATCGCGCGCGCGGGCGAGCTCGGGATGGACTCGATCGCGGTCACCGACCACGGTGCGATGTACGGCGCGATCGAGCTCTACGAGGCGGCGAACAAGGCGGGCATCAAGCCGATTATCGGCCTCGAGGGGTACGTGGCGCCGGGCAGCCGGCTCGTGCGGAACCCCGCCGAGCGCTCGCCCTACCACCTGACGCTGCTCGCGCAGAACGAGACCGGCTACCGCAATCTGCTCAAGCTCTCGACGGCGTCGCACCTCGAGGGGTTCTACTACCGGCCTCGGATGGACCGCGAGCTGCTCGAGGCGCATAGCGAAGGCCTGATCGTGCTCTCGGGCTGCCCCTCGGGCGAGCTCATGGGCGCCCTCGGCGAGGGGCGCGTCGAGGACGCGGAGGCAGCGGCGAAGTGGTACGCCGAGGTCTTCCCGGGCCGCTACTACCTCGAGATCCAGGAGCACGGGCAGGAGCAGTTCTCCCGCCTCAACCAGCCGGTTGTCGACCTCGGTCGCCGCCTCGGGCTGCCGATCGTCGTGACGAACGACTCGCACTACACGCGCCCCGAGCAGCACCACCCGCACGAGGTCCTGCTGTGCATCGGCACGAACGCGACGATGCAGGACGAGACGCGCTTCAAGCTCGACGGCGACACGTTCTATCTGCGCCCCGAGGACGAGATGCGGGCGCTCTTCCCCGAGCTGCCTGAGGCCGCCGACAACACCGCGCGCATCGCGGAGCAGGTCGACATCCGCCTCGACTTCGGGCGTACGCAGCTGCCGGACCCGGGCGTGCCCGCCGGGCTGACGGCGATGGAGTACCTCCACCAGCTCTGCGAAGAGGGGCTGCGACGCCGCTACCCGGACGCCGCCGAGGCCCAGTTCGACCGGCTGCGCTACGAGCTCTCGGTCATCGAGCAGACGGGGTTCGCGGAGTACATGCTCATCGTGCGCGACATCGCTCGCTTCGCGCGGGAGCAGCGCATCCCGATGGGCGTCCGGGGGTCGGCTGCGGCCTCGATCGTGCTGTACTGCCTCGACGTCACGGATATCGAGCCGACGCAGTACCGCCTGGTCTTCGAGCGCTTCCTCAACCCCGAGCGCATCTCGATGCCCGACGTCGACTTCGACTTCGCGGACGACCGCCGCGACGAGGTGATTCGGTACACCGCGGAGCGCTACGGGCGCGACCGGGTGGCGCAGATCGTCACCTTCGGGACTCTGGGGGCGAAGGCCGCGATCCGCGACACCGGCCGGGCCCTCGGGATGGCCTACGGCGACACGGACCGCATCGCGCGTCTCATCCCGGACGAGCTGCATGTCACCATCGAGCGCTCGCTCTCGCTCTCCGAGGAGCTGAAGCGCGAGTACGACGGCAGCCCCATCGTGCGGGAACTGGTCGACACCGCGCGGGAGCTCGAGGGCGTGGCGCGTCACTCGAGCACGCACGCTGCCGGCGTCGTGATCACGCGCGAGCCGCTGACCGAGGTGGTGCCGCTGCAGCGTGCGACCTCGAGCGGGGCGGACGACAGCGAGGCGCTGCCGACGACGCAGTACGCGATGTCGGAGGTCGAGAAGATCGGCCTCCTGAAGATGGACTTCCTCGGCCTGACGAACCTCACGATCCTCGGCCGCGCGGTCGAGCTGATCCGCGAGGAGCGCGGCGAAGACCTCGACCTGATGGCGCTGCCGGACGGCGATCCGGATGCGGCAGCGATCTTCGCCGACGGTCAGACCTTCGGCATCTTCCAGATGGAGTCGGCGGGCATGCGCCGCCACGTGCAGGATCTGCAACCGCAGGACATCCGCGAGATCTCGGCAATGGTGGCGCTGTACCGGCCGGGGCCGATGGAGCACATCCCGCGCTACATCGACGTCAAGCACGGCCGCGCGGCACCGCACTACCCGCACGAGGACCTCGCGGAAGTCCTCGATGAGACGTACGGCGTGATCGTCTACCAGGACCAGGTGCTGGAGATCGCGAAGAAGTTCGCGGGCTACACGCTCGGTCAGGCCGACGTCATGCGGAAGGCGATGGGCAAGAAGGTCGCCTCGGTGATGCTCGCGGAGCGCGAGCACTTCGTCGAAGGCGCCGTCGAACAGGGGTACGACCGCCGCCTCTCGGAGCAGCTCTTCGACCTCATCGAGCCATTCGCCGGCTACGCCTTCAACAAGGCGCACGCCTTCTCCTACGGCGTGATCGCGTACCAGACCGCGTACCTGAAGGCGCACTACCCGGTCGAGTACATGGCCGCCGTCATGATGGCCGCTCACGGCTCGCAGGACCGCATCGCCGCCGCGACCGCCGAGGCGTCTCGCCTCGGGATCGAGGTGTTGCCGCCGGACGTGAACCGCTCGCGCGCGAACTTCTCGGTGGAGACGCGCGACACCGGCGAGCGCTCGATTCGCTACGGGCTGGCGCAGATCAAGAACGTCGGGCAGGGCGCCATCGACTCGATGCTTGCCGAGCGCGACGCGAACGGGCCATTCGAGCACCTCGAGGACTTCGCGCGGCGCATCAACCCACGGGACACGAACCGCCGCGTCCTCGAGTCGCTCGCGAAGGCGGGCGCCCTCGATGCCTTCGGTGACCGCGGCAGCATCGTCGGCGGTCTCGACCGCATCGTGGCACTGGCTCAGCAGGAGCAGCGCCTGCGGGAGACCGGCCAGACCTCGATGTTCGACATGCTGGGCGGGCCGGCGGAATCGCCGATGCCCTCGCTCGAGCTCGTGCCCGTGCCGGCACCGCGCCAGGAGATCCTCGGATGGGAGCGCGAGCTCCTCGGGACGTACATCTCCGACCACCCCTTCAAGGAGGCGAGCGCGCACCTCGCCGAGATCGTCACGGCGCAGCTGAGCGAGCTCGGCCCCGACCTCGCGGGCAACGACGTGATCGTGGCCGGCACGCTGACGACCGTGCGCCGCCTGACGACCAGGCAGGGGAAGTCGTTCGCGGCATTCAACCTCGAGGACCTCGGCGGCAGCGCCGAGCTGACGCTCTGGCCCGAGGGGTTCGAGCGCTTCCGCGACCGCTTGATCGAGGGCAACGTGCTGATCGTGCGCGTGAGCGTGCGACAGCGCGGTGACCGCCTCAGCGTGGTCGCCGAGGACATCGCCGGCTACAACCTCGACACGAACACGCCGATCGACTTCGACCCGGGACGATTCCGTGCTCGCACGAAGCGCCCGTCCGGCCCTCCGGGCGGACCCGGCGGCGGCTCATTCGGTGGGGGACCGCGTTCCTCGAACCCGCAGCAGGCCGGCGGGCGCAGCCAGCTGCGTGCCGTCGGCGGCCGTGAGGGCTCGGGGCCGGGGACGCCCGCCGCGCCTCGCGGGCCGGCGCCCGAGGAGGTCTCCGGGCCGCCTCGGCTGCGCGTGTTCATGGAGGAGACGACCGACGAGGGCGCGGACCGCCGTCGCATCCGCCGCATCGTGGAGCTCCTGGCCTCGAACCCCGGCGACCTGCCGGTGGAGCTCGCGATCCAGGCTCGGAGCGGCGAAGTGCACCCGTTGACCCTCGACCAGGGCGTCACGCCCGGCGAGGATCTCGTGCGCCAGCTCCAGAGCCTCCTCGGTGTGCTCGGTCGCGCCACCGAGATCGGCCAGCGCGCCTACGAGCGCGACACGGCGATCGCCGCCGTCGGCGGCTAGCTCCGAGCAGTCGGCCTCGATCTCTCACCAAACCGGTTAGACTCGATGCACCGCCGCCGCGCGTCCGCCGAGGGCGCATCGGACCGTCACGCTCGCATCGGGAGGCCGGGCCTCGATGGCTCAAGAGTCCGCGACCCCTCGCCACGCCGCGCTGCACGACACGCTCGCACGCGTGAAGGCGGAGATCGGCCGCGTGATCGTGGGGCAGGACGACCTGATCGACCGGCTGCTGGTCGCCCTCCTGACCAACAACCACGCGCTGATCGAGGGCGTGCCGGGCCTCGCGAAGACGCTTACCATCTCGACGCTGGCGCACACCCTCGATGCCTCGTTCGCGCGCGTCCAGTTCACGCCCGACCTGCTGCCCGCCGACGTCACAGGGACGCTGATCTTCAGTCCTCGGGACGGCGAGTTCACGGTGCGGCGCGGGCCGATCTTCGCCAACATCGTGCTGGCGGACGAGATCAACCGCGCGCCCGCGAAGGTCCAGTCCGCCCTCCTCGAGGCGATGCAGGAGCGCCAGGTCTCGATCGGTGGCGACTCGCTGCCGCTACCGGAGCCCTTCCTCGTGCTCGCGACGCAGAACCCGATCGAGCACGAGGGCACGTACCCGCTGCCCGAGGCGCAGCTCGACCGCTTCATGCTGAAGGTGGTCGTTCGCTACCCGGAACGTGACGCCGAGCGCGAGATCCTCGAGCGCGCCCTCGAGGGGCACGCGCCTCAGATCGAGCCGGTGACCGACGCCGCCGGCATCGCCGCGCTGCGTTCGGCCGTCGCCTCGGTGGAGATCAACGAGCGGCTGCGCGAGTACATCGTGCGGCTGATGGAGGCGACGCGTGAGCCGGCGCGCTACCAGCTTGCGAGCCTGGCGCCGCTGATCGAGTTCGGTGCGTCGCCGCGCGCCTCAGTGTTCCTCGCTCGCGCGGCGCAGGCGTTCGCGTTCATCGACGGGCGCGACTACGTGCTGCCGGACGACGTGAAGACGCTGGCGCCCGATGTGCTGCGCCACCGCCTCGTCGTGACGTACGAGGCCGAGGCGCAGGGCGTGGACGCCGAGCAGATCGTCGCGCGACTCCTCGACGGCGTCGGGATCCCCTGAGCATGGCCGTCCTCGCGACGGCCGCCTCCACCGGGGGTCGCGCGAGTAGCGACCTCTCGCCCGACACGGCCGGGCTCCCGCCCGAGGTCGTCGCTCAGATCCGGCGCATTGAGATCCGTGCCCGCCGGCTCGCAAGCACGCTGCTCGCCGGCGACTATCGCAGCGTCTTCCGCGGCAGCGGCATCGAGTTCGCCGAGGCGCGGGAGTACACGCCGGGCGACGACGTGCGCCGCATCGATTGGAACGTCACCGCGCGCATGGGCACGCCGTGGGTGAAGGAGTACGTGGAGGAGCGCGAGCTCTCGGTCGTCTGCGCCGTCGATGTGTCCGCCTCGCAGTCGGCGGCGCGTCCCACCTCGGGCCGCCTCGGCCTCGCCGCCGAGCTCGTGGCGCTCCTCGGATTCACCGCCGCGTACAACAGCGACCGCAGCGGGCTGCTGACGTTCAGCGCGGGCCCCCAGCGCTTCGTCCCGCCGGCGCGTGGCACGACGCACGTGCTGCGGCTGGTGCGCGAGGTGCTCAACCACCCGGAGGCGCCGGCGGGCACCGACCTCGCCTCGACGTGCGATCACCTCGCACGCGTGCTGCAACGGCGGTCTGCGATCTTCCTCATCACCGACGGCTTCGTCACCGGCTTCGAGTCGACGCTGCGGACGCTCGCGAGACGGCACGAGGTGATCGCGCTCACGCTCATTGACGCGCATGACCTCGAGCTGCCCGACCTCGGAATCGTCGAGCTCGAGGACGCGGAGAGCGGCCTGCGCGTGCTCCTCGACAGCTCGAACGCCGAGGTGCGGCGTCGCTACGCCCGCGCCGCCGAGGAGCGGGCCGTCGCGCGTCGCGCCTCGTTCGCCTCCGCCGGCGTCGAGGAGGTGGAGCTCATCATCGGCGAGGACTACGTGCAGCCGCTGCTGCGCTTCTTCCGCCGGCGGGCGGCGCGTCGATGAGTGCGCCCTCCATGGCCCGATGGATACGTCTCGTCGGGTCGATCCTCGTGCCCCTCGTACTCGTGGCGATCACCTTCGTCCTCGGCCCGCGCCCAGCTGTCGCCCAGGAGCCTCCGATCCCGGAGGTCGACGTGGTCTTCAACATGGAGCCGGGCGTCCCCCGCCTCGGCGAGCGCGTGCGGCTGACCGTGACGGTCACGCATCCCTCGGACCTGCTCATCGTGGCGACGCGGCCGCTGCAGTCGTCCGAGGCCATCGACGTGATCGAGGTGGTGCCGGCGCAGTCGGTCCCGCTCGATGACCGCACCGTGACCGAGTTCGCGTACGTCTTCGCGCCATACGACCTCGGGCCAATCGACCTCGGATCGCTGGTGCTATCGGCGCTCGATGACTCGGGCGCGCGCTCGGTTATCGAGGTGCCGCTGCCACCACTCGGCATCCAGGCGACGGTGACGCAGGCGGACCTCGAGCTGCGGCCGCTGCCTCCTCAGCTGGACACGGTGGGTGCGCCTCCACCCTGGAGGCAGCCGGCGGCGCTTGCGGGCGCCTTCGGGCTGCTCGCGGTGATCGCGCTGATCGTGCTGTGGCGGACCTGGCGCTGGGGCGGGGCGGATGAGGTCCTCACGCCGCTGCGGCCGGCAACCGCCGAGGACCGAGCGCGGCGCCGCCTCGATGCGATCGGGCGGGCGGGCCTCGTGCAGCAGGGCGAATTCGAGGCGTACTACGGCGAGCTCTCGATCGCGGTGCGCGACTACCTCGAGGAGCGGTTCGACTTCCGTGCCACGGCGCTCACGACGCGCGAGCTCGAGCGGCGGGCGCGCAACACCTCGATCGATCGGTGGCAGGCACGCCTGGTTGGTGGGCTGCTTCAGCGTTGCGACGCGGCCATTTACGCGGGCGTGTGGCCCGACCCGGCCTCGGCGGACCATGACCTGACGCTCGCCTACGAGATCGTCGAGCTCTCGAGGCCGCGTCGCGAAGAGGACGAACCCGAGGCGGTGCCGGCGTGACGTTCTCGACGCCTGCCTGGCTGCTGCTCCTGCCGATCGTGGCGATCGTCCTCGCGATGCGCTGGCGCGCCGGCTCCCGACCGGCCTCGTTCGTCGTGGCCGAGGCGACGCCCGCCGTCGCGGCCGCCGAGGTGCGCTCGTGGCGGTTGCGCTTCCGCGCGATGCCGGACGTGCTGCGGGCGCTGGCCCTGGCGCTCCTGATCATCGCGATCGCGCGCCCTCGACAGGGCCTTGCGATCGCCCTCATCCCCGAAGAGGGCATCGACGCGGTCGTGGCCCTCGATGTTTCGTCATCGATGAACGACCGCGTCGTGACGCCGGTCGGGCAGCCCGTCGACACGCGGTCGCGCCTCGAGGCCGCGCGTGATGTCGTCGATGACTTCGTTGATGGCCTCGAGGGGGACCGTGTCGGCCTGGTGGTGTTCCAGGCGCGGGCGATCACATTGTCGCCGCTGACGCTGGACCAGCCGGCGATCGCGCGCGCCGTGCGCAACATCCGCTCGGGCGTGCTCGTGGACGGAACGGCGATCGGCCTCGGTCTCGCGGAGTCGCTCAACGTGCTGCGCGAGTCCGAGGCACGCAGCCGGGTCGTCGTGCTGCTGACCGACGGCCAGAACAACCAGGGCGAGATCACGCCGATCGCCGCCGCCGACCTCGCCGAGGCGCTCGGCGTCCGTGTCTACACCATCGCCTTCCTCGGATCGCGCGGCGGCGAGGTGAACGTCGACGTCGCGACGCTTCAGCAGATGGCCGAGCAGACGGGCGGGCGCTACTTCGATGCGTCGACGGCCGACGAGCTCGCCGAGGCGTACGCGACGATTGGTGACCTCGAGCGCAGCATCGTCGGGGAGCGTCGCTTCACGAGCTTCCGCGAGTTCGGACCGGCGCTGGCGGCAGGCGCGGTCGCCCTGCTGCTGGCAGACGCACTCCTGCGCGCGACGTGGCTGCGGAGGTACCCGTGATCGGCCTCGCGCAGCCGCTCGGGCTGCTGGTGCTGCTCGCGCTGGTGCCGATGGCCGTGCTTGCGACGCACGCCTTGAGGGCGCGACGGCGCCTCGATGCGGCCGCGGGCGGCGCGCCCGCACTGCGACATGGCCTGCGACCTCGACGACGCGCAGTCCTCGAGGTGCTGCTCGCTGCGAGCGTCGTGTTCGCCGCGATCGCCATCGCGCGGCCGACGTGGGGCACCGCGGAGACGCCGCTGACGCGGACGGGCATCGACATCGCAATTGCCCTCGACATCTCGCGGTCGATGGAGGCGACCGACATCGCGCCGACGCGCGCGCAGGCGGCGGCGACCGGCCTCGATCGGCTGCTCGAAGCGACGACCGGAGATCGCGTCGGGCTCGTCACGTTCGCCGGCACAGCGTTCCAGCGCTCGCCGCTCACGCTGGACCTCGACGTCGTCTCACAGCTCATCCGCCAGGCGCAGGCCGAAGTGCCCCTCGTGCAGCAGGGCACGGATCTCGCGGCAGCGATCGAGGCAGCCGTCACGCTTCTCGATGTCGAGGACCGCGCCGACAGCCAGGTGGTGGTGCTCGTCTCGGACGGTGAGCACGTGGGCCGCGACCTCGAGTTCGCGATTCGCCGCGCGCAGGACCTCGGCATCCGTGTTTACACGGTGGCGGCGGGGACCGAGGACGGCGGCGACCTGCCGCCGACCGACGAGCCGGGCGGCGAGACGGGCGTCACGCGCCTCGACCGCGCGACGCTGCAGCGCATCGCCGAAGAGACGGGCGGCAACGCGCGGGACCTCGATGCCGTGGCGGGCCTCGCGGTCGAGTTCTCGCGGCTCCGCCAGTCGGAGCTCGCCACGACCGATGAAGAGCAGCCGATCGAGCGCTTCCAGTGGTTCCTCGGCGGGGCGATCGCCCTCCTGATCCTGCGCGAGCTGCTCGCGGGGGCCGGCGGCCGCCCATCGGGAAGCGGCGACACGAAGCCGGTCGCGGCCCCTCGACGGCGACGCCGGGGCGCAGTTGCCGCCGGTGCGGCTGCAACCGCACTGCTCCTCGGCGCCTGCGGGGGCACGGCGGTGTACCAGTACGTGCGCGACGGCAATGACCACTACCGCGCGGGCGAGTACGAGGAGGCGCTGGCCGCCTACAGACGCGCCGCCACCGAGGCCCCGGACGATCCGGTGATTACGTACGACACCGGCAATGCGCTGCACCAGCTCGGCCGCTTCGAGGAGGCGTCGGTCGCCTCTGCTGCGGCCGTCGAGGGCGCCGAGACGCTCGAGGTGCAGCAGCACGCGACGTACGCCCTCGGATCCCACGCCTTCGAGCGCGGCGACCTCGAGACGGCACGCACCTCATACATGGATGTCCTGCGCCGCGATCCGACCAACGAGGACGCGCGGTATAACCTCGAGCTGGTCCTGCTGCTCATGCGTGAGGCCGAGCAGCCTCCTTCGCCGCCCGACACACCGCCTGGCAGCGGCGAGGGGGATTCGGGTGGCCAGACCGGGCCCGAGGCGACACCGACCGAGTCCGGCGGCGGCGCCGGATCGCCGGGAGCCGAGACGACGCCCGAGCCAAACGAAGGCGGTGGGCAAGCCCCGGGCGGTGGAGGCACCGGCGAGGGCTCGGGTGGCTCGCAGGGCACCGGCCCAACGGACCCTCAGGGTCCCTCGACGAATCCGGGGGCGGGCGGCAGCGACGGGGGCGTCGGTGGGACCGGTGCCGGCCAGGCCGAGTCGACCGCGCCACTCAGCGCCGACGAGGCACGCGCCCTGCTCGAGGAGGCGCTGGCCGGCCTCGGGCAGGACGTGACGCCGGAAGAGGCGCTCGCCATCCTCGATCAGCTGCGCAACCTGAACGCCGTCTCACCGCTCGAAGGGGGCGGTGGCGCGGGCGGGACGCTGCCGGACCGCTAGACCTCGGGATCTCGAACGCTAGGCAGGGATGGCGCGACGGCGGCGGCGCCTCGGGACGAGCCGGCTGAGCGCCATCCTGACGAGGCGGTTGCGCGCCGTGCGGTACGAGTGCGCGAGCTCTTCGTCGTCGCTCGCGCCCGCTGCCTCGTCGGAGAGGGGGGCCCCGTACCGCTCGCGGCTGTAAGCCCGACCGAGCCTCGAGACCGTGCCGTCGAGGCCGGCCGCGCGATCGACGGCTCGTGCAGCCTCGTTGGCCGTCAGGTGCGAGCGTGCATCGATGCCGGCCAGCGCGGCGAGATCCTGGAGCACGGCCCACCGCTTCGCCGCGGGACCGAGGCGACGGTAGCGCAGCTCCCAGGCAACGCGGACGGCCACCACCGCGACGGTAAGCACCGCGCCGACCAGCAGGAGGAACGCCAACAGCCGCGCGACGGCCGAGCCGACGCCCGACAGCGGCGATTCCTCCTCGGCGACGACCGTGGGCCCACCCGAGATGGTGCCGATCGCACCATCGAGCTCGGCCTCGTCGAAGAGCAGCGCCTCACCGGCGAGGAACGGGTCATCGAACTCGAGCTCGACGCCCCCGAACGCGGAGTCGTCGCCGGGACGCTGCACGAGCGCGCGACCCGGGGTCGGGTTGAACTCGACCCAACCGAGGCCCTCGAAGTAGACCTCGGGCCAAGCCCACGCGCGGAGGTCGCTGACGACATAGGCCTTCGTCTCGGGGTCGATGTCGCGCGGGTCGAGCGCATAGCCGACGGCGACGCGCGCCGGCACGCCGAGCGTGCGCAGCATGACCGCCATCGCGGACGCGTGCTGGTCGAAGTAGCCGCGCCGCGATTCGAAGAGGAAGTAGGCGACGCCGTCCTCGAGCGGCGACGGGTCGGCGATCTCGAGGTCGAAGGGGTACTCGGCACGCAGGAACTCCTCGATGCGGCGCGCGCGCACGTACGGGTTGGTTGAGCCATCCGTGACGGTCGCGGCGAGCGCGCCCACCTCGGGCGGCAGGTCGGCCGGCAGCTGCAGGTAGCGTTCCCGCACCCAGACGGGATAGTTCGTGCCGGCGGCCGCGAGGGTGTCGACCGTCGCGGCGGAGATGGTGCCGACGGTGGTATACGAATCCTCCGCGCGCACTCGGTCGTCCGGGACGAGGCCGAGCACGTCGGCCTCGGCGCCGCCCACGAGCAGGCTGGCGTCGACGTCGGCGGCCAGCGGTTCACCGGGGGTGAGCAGGCGCCGCTCGGAGAGCGTTCGCTCGAGGGTGATATCGACCACCACGGGGCGGCGGAACTGAGAGCGTGTCGCCGGGGTGCCGAACGAGGCGGCGTCGACGCTCGTCCCCTCGAGGGCCACGGTCCCGCCGGAGGAGACGCGCCAGCCGTTGCCGGTGTACTCGTCGTAGACGGCGGCGCGGAGTAGCGGCACGTCGTCGGGCGCGGTGACACGGAACAGCGGGTCCTCGGAGAGCTTGATGCGGCCCTGGAGCGGCAGGATGTCGCCGAAGTTGTGGACGATGTCGGCACGCTTCGCATCGATGCCGATGAAGAGCCGCCCGAGGCGGTCGACGCGCTCGGTGACGGGTGACAGCGCACGCTGCCAGGCATCGGCGACGGGGCCCCAGTTGTTGGCCGTCGGGAGCAGCCAGGCGGCGACAATCAGCACGAGGCCGAGCCACGTCGCGACGTTCAGCACCTCGAGGGACAGGAACGGCGGACGGACAGTGCGCTCGCGGACCCAGTCCTCCTCGGCGTGCAGCGCCTGGAGGCGGGTAACGAGCAGCATCGCGGCGAAGAGGTAGACGACGAGGGCGAGCGAGGGCTGGCCCGGCAGGTACGAGATGTTGGTGAGGAGCGCGAAGCCGCCGGGGATCACCGCGAGCCAGGCGTTGTGCCATCGAAACACCGACCACGCGGCGAGGAAGGAGAGCGCCCAGCTCGCGAAGACGACTACGAGGATGAACGGCAGCGGGTCGGTCGAGATGTTCCCGTCGACGAGCGCGGCGCCCCACGCATCGAGGCGCGCCCAGAGGTCGTCCCAACGCGCCCGGAGGCCGGTGCCAAGCAGCGGATCGGTCAGCGCCATCGTCTGCATCGTGAGCGCGAAGCTCACGACGATGCCGACGACCGTCGCCAGCGGCACGAGCAGCGCGCCCGGCGCGCGCACATGCGCAAGCACGAAGCCGCCGACGATCCCGATGAGCGCCGCCGCGAACAGCGACGGCATCTCGTCGACCCAGTCCGCCTGCTCGATGGAGGCGGTGACTGCGAGGAAGGCGACGAGCACCAGCGAGAACGTGACCCACGTCTCCCAGGATCGGTAGAACGGCGCGGACGCGTGCGACGGCTGCACCGGACGCTCGGCGTCCGAACCGCGCATGAAGTCGGCCCACGAGGCCTGTGTGGTCATCGCGAGGCCCCCTCGGGCGTCGAGGCCGACGTCTCACCTCGACCGGCGAGCGCGCGCTGGAGGTCGTCCGCGCGCTTCACCGTGTAGGTGTAGACGCCGCCGGCCGTGAGCGTGCCGTAGACATCGAGTGATGAGCCCGGCGCGCCCCAGGTCTCGGCCTCGAGGAGCACGGCCGCGACCTTCACGCCTCGGCTGGCAAGCGACATCAGGGTGAGCGGCCAAGCGCCGTCCATCGACGGGGTGATGACGACGACGGTCGTGTGCCGGCCGAAGTGCCTCGATTCCTCGAGCAGCAGGGCGTCGATGGGGACCTCGCCCTCGGCGCGCGCGAGCGCGAGCGACTCGAGGATGCGGGTGAACTGGTTCTGGCCTCGGTCGGGCTGGTCGATGCGGAGGTCGTCGCCGAAGGACATCATGCCGATCGAGCGGTTGGCGGTGATGAAGTAGCGCGCGATCGAGGCCGCGACCGACACGGCCGCCTCCTCGGTGTTGTCGTCGCCGACGCCGGCGTGCACGGCCTCGTTGAGGTCGAGCGCGATCCAGACGTCCGAGGCCGGATCGAGCTCGAAGAGCTTCACCATGAGGGAGCCGCTGCGGGCCGTCTGCGGCCAGTGGATGCGGTTATACGAGTCGCCCGGCTCGTACTGGCGGAGGCCGGCATAGTTCGGCGTGATGTTGTGCGTCCGGCGGCGGAAGCGGCCCTCGCCGGGCAGGTTCGCCGGCGGGATGTAGAAGCTCGGCAGCTCGCGCGCGGCGGGGTAGACGAGGACGGTGATGGGCTCACCAAACTCGCGCTGGGGGCGGAAGAAACCGAAGGGGTCGCTCGCCGTCACGCGCAGCGGTCCGAGCTCGTAGATGCCGCGTCGGCGCGCGGGCACCGAGTACGACCAGGCCGCGACGCCTCGGGCGCCGAGCGTGACGACACGCGTCGAGCGGTACGTTGGGATGGAGGACTGGTCCTCGACCTCGAGCCACACCTTCGGGATCCACGTCGTCGAGCGAAGGATGACCCGACCCTCGAGGGACTGGCCCTGGCTGACGCGATGGGTCTGGCGTACGACCTCGACCTCGAGGCTGTTGAGCATCGAGCGCGACCACAGGTACACGACCGGGATCGCGAGCAGAATCATGTAGGCGAGGCGGAAGAGCAGCCAGAAGCCGGTCGCGAAGCCCACGAGGACGCAGACGATCGCGAGTGTGATCGCGAGCGACACGTTCACATGCGTGCGCACGAGCTGCACGAACGATGACAGCGCCGTCATCGGGCGGTCCTCACCGAGGCGCGATCGCTCACACCCCGCCGCGAGCGCGCACGCCGGGGACGGCCGTGCGCTGAATGCTCTCGTCGATGATCTCGGCGCTCGTCACGCTACGGACGCGCGCCGCCGGGCTCACGATGACGCGATGCCCGAGGGTGGGATAGGCGAGCAGCTTCACATCGTCCGGCTGTACGAAGTCGCGCCCGTCGAGCATCGCGAGGGCCTGGCTGGCGCGCATGAGCCCGAGTGAGCCTCGAGGTGAGGCACCGAGGTAGGCGGCCTCGTGCTCACGCGTCGCGTTCACCAGGCTCACGATGTACTGCTTGATGAGCGGGTCGACGTAGACCTCGCCGACCGCGCGCTGGAGGTCCTGCACCTCGTCGGCCGACGTCACCTGCTCGAGGGCGTCGATCGGGTGTTGGCGTTGCTGAGCGTCCATGATCAGCACCTCGTCCGTGGACGAGGGGTAGCCGAGGTGCACGCGCAGCAGGAAGCGGTCGAGCTGCGCCTCGGGCAGCGGGAACGTGCCTTCGTACTCGATGGGGTTCTGGGTCGCCATGACCATGAACGGCCGCGGCAGCTGGTGGCTGACGCCGTCGACGGTGACCTGTCGCTCCTCCATCGCCTCGAGGAGGGCGGACTGCGTCTTCGGCGTGGCGCGGTTGATCTCGTCGGTCAGTACGATCTGGGCCATGATCGGCCCGGCGTGGAACTCGAAGCTGCCGTTCGCCGGCGAGTACACCGAGACGCCCGTGACGTCCGTCGGCAGCAGGTCCGGTGTGAACTGGATGCGCTGGAAGGTGCAGCCTGTGGAGGTCGCAAGCGCGCGGGCGAGCATCGTCTTGCCGACGCCGGGCACGTCCTCGATGAGCAGGTGGCCGCGGCAGAGCAGCGTGACGAGCGCGAGCCGGGCCTCGGCGGTCTTGCCGATGATCACGCGCTCCACGTTCGCGAGGATGCGCTCCGAGACGATCCGAGGGTCTTCCAAGCCGGACCTCCGCTGATCCGCAAGCCGCGATTTGAGACGCGCAGCCGACGACCGGCACCTGCCAGCGCCGTCGCCGGGTGTGGGAGCGCTCGACCCGAGCCGGATCGAACGGCGCCAGTATAACAACGTCAAACAGGCCTTCGGTTGCGATGAGGTTTCGCGATGACCTCGGGCGACGGGGCGTGGCGATGCGGGTACCCTGACTGTGGTGCGCCGTTGGCGGGCGACGCGACGCGCCGAGGAGCCTCCATCGACATGACGGTCGCGGGCACGCGCTGGACCACGCTGGCGCTCATCTTCTTCGTCACCTCAGCGGCGACGGCACTGATCGTCGTGATCCTGGCTCAGGGCCGCGGAGGTGGCTCATCCGACCCGGCGGCTGTCAGCATCGGGCCCGCCATCGAAGCCAACGCGAACGTGAGCCGGTCCTCGACGCCCGGGGCGAGCGACACCCCGACGCCGGTGACGGAACGCACGAGCGGGCGGGCCATTACCGACCCGCTGGCAGCGGGGGCGGTCGAGGGCCCGAGCACCTCGGACCCCGCCACTCCCGCGGTGACCGCCACCCCACCGACGGCCGGTCCGGACGAGACCGCCCGACTCGCTATCGAGGCGCCGTTGAGCGTCGGCACGGGCGAGACGATGGCCGTCCGCGTCGCCTCGGCGGCCGGGACGAGCGCGAATGCCACCTTCGCGGGAGACACGACGCCCCTCGTGTGGACGGGTGACGGCTTCTGGGGGCTCGTCGGCGTGTCGGTGAACGCGACGCTCGGTGAGCAGGTGCTCGCGGTGACGGTGCAGGACGCCGCCGGCACGACCGTCGACGACGGTGTCGCGTTCATCGAGGTGACGTACACCGAACGCCCTGTGGATTACCTCGAGCTGACGGAGGAGCAGAGCTCGGTCCTCAGCCCCGAGGCCAGCCAGCGAGAGCGAGACCTTCGCTCGGCGCAATTCGCCCAGTTCGACGGACCGCCGCAGTGGGATGGGACGTTCATCCAGCCGATCGCCGGCCGTCACACGACTTCGTTCGGCGAAGGCCGCTCCTACAACGGCGGACCGGTCGGCAACTTCCACACCGGCGAGGACATCGCCGCCGAGCTCGGAACTCCAGTCGGCGCTGCGGCCCGGGGACGCGTCGCATGGACGGGCGAGATGCCGATCCGAGGCAACTCGGTCATCATCGACCACGGTGGCGGCGTGAAGACCGGCTACCACCACCTCAACTCAATCAGCGTGAACGTCGGAGACATCCTCGAGCAGGGGTGGGAGGTCGGGCGCGTCGGATCGACGGGCCTCTCGACCGGGCCGCACCTGCACTGGGAGCTCACGGTCTGGGGCGTGAACGTCGACCCGATGGCCTGGATCGACACGCCGTACCAGCCTTAGTCGGACGCCCTCGACGGTGGTGGAGCATCGAGAGCAGCGACCGTCAGCGCAACGGCCGTGACAGCAGCCGTCTCGACACGCAGCGTGCGTGGCCCAAGCGACACGAACGTTCGGCCCGCCGCCGCGTGCTCGGCGCGCTCCTCGTCGGTCCAGCCGCCCTCGGGTCCGATGAAGATCGTGACCACCTCGGGCCGTGAGGGCTGCGCGGTGAGCGCCGCCTCGATAGGCGCGCCGGCACCGGGATCAGCCACCAGCTCCAGCGCCTCGGACATCGGAGCTTCAAGGAACGACGGCACGACGGCACGGCCGCACTGCTCGGCGGCCTCGATGGCGACGCGACTCCAGCGGTCGAAGCGACCCTCGCCCGGCTTCAGCACGGCTCGTTCGGCATCGAGTGCGACGAAGGCGGCAACACCGAGCTCGGTCGCCTTCTCGACGAGCCAGTCGCCACGCTCGCCTCGGGGGAAGGCGCAGCAGAGCGTGACCGGCACGCGCGGCTCCTCGAGCGAAGTAACGGGGACACCGAGGCGCAAGGTGGCAGCGCCAGACTCGACGCGGTCGAGCTTCGCGGACCGTTCGTGTCCGAGGCCATCGAACACCTGGAGCTCGGCGCCGGCGCGCAGGCGGAGGACCTGCCTCAGCCGGCGCGAGCGGGCGGCGTCGAGCGCGACCTCATCGAGTGCGAATTCGGCGGGCTCAAGGTACAGGCGCCGCACGTCAGCGAGTAGCGACGATGCAGCGCCAGTCGCCCTCGGCATCGGTCTGTTGCACCTCGAGACCGGCGTTCCCGATCGCGGCGCGCACGGCCGGCACGCCCTCTTCGATGAATCCGCTCGCGAGCAGCAACCCGCCGGGGCGGAGGCGCTCGACGATCGCGGGCATGAGCCGCACCAGCACGGTCGAGGAGATGTTCGCGACGATGACATCGAAACCGGCGACCGGCGCCTCGATGGTCGCGGGCCAGTCGTCGCCGACTGAGCCGGCCTCCACCTCGACGGTCGTTTCGACACCATTCTGACGCACGTTCTCGGCGGCGACGGGGACCGTCTCGGCGTCGATGTCGATGGCGACGACACGGCGGGCACCGAGCTTCGCGGCGGCAATCGCGAGGATGCCGGAACCCGCGCCGAGGTCGAGCACCTCGAGGCCGGGCGTCACGGTGCGTTCGATGGCGGCGAGGCAGAGCCGCGTCGTCTCGTGCTGGCCAGTGCCGAAGGCGCTGCCCGGATCGAGCTCGACGACGATGTCACCCTCGGCTGCCTCGAACGGCTCCCAGGTCGGCTTCACGACCATGTGCTCGCCGGCACGGAGCACGTGGTAGAAGCGCTTCCATTCTTCCGCCCAGTCGGTCGCCTCGAGCGGGCGCACCTCGAGCGGTGCGATCGCGCCCTCGAACGGCAGGGCAGCGAGACGGGCCTCGAGGTCGCGCCTGGACTCGGCGACGAACGGCGCGAGCACGCACGCGCGCACGAGGCCGGGCTCGTCGAGCAGGGCGTACTCGAAGTCGGCCACGCTCGAGGGAAGGATTGCCGGCTCGATGGAGACGCCGTCCGGCGCGAAGTCGGAGAGCACATCGGCGACCGCGTCGAGCGCCGCCGGGCGGGCCCGCACGACGATCTCGAGCCAAGCGCCGTCCGAGGTCATGCGGCTAGCCGTGGAAGGCGTCGCGGAGGCGCTCGAAGAGACCCGCCTCGTGGCCGCCGGGAGTGCCGAGCGACGCTGCGAGCTGCTCGAGGAGCTCGCGCTGCGCCTCGTCGAGCTTCGTCGGCGTGACGACGTTCACCTGGACGAGCAGGTCGCCCCGTCCACCGCCGCGCAGGTGCGGCACACCGAGGCCCTTCAGGGTGATGATGCGGCCCGACTGCGTTCCCGGTTCGACGCGGACCTCGCGCGGCTCGCCCTCCAGGGTTTCGATGGGGACCTCGGTGCCGAGCGCGGCCTGGGCGATGTTCACGGGCAACTCGAGCACGAGGTTGTCGTCCTCGCGGATGAAGCGCTCGTGTGGATCGACCTGGACCTCGACGTAGAGGTTGCCTGCCGGGCCGCCTCGATGGCCGGCGTCGCCCTCACCGGAGATGCGGAGCGTCTGGCCGTCGTCGATGCCGGCGGGGATCTTCACGGTCTTCTTCGCGCTGACGCGCTTCGTGCCTCGACCGCGGCACTCGGGGCAGGGGTCGGTCACGACCGAGCCTTCACCAGAGCAACGGCTGCAGGTCGCCACGTTCACGAACTGGCCGAACAGCGACTGCTGCACGCGGCGCAGCTCACCGCTGCCCTGGCACTCGGGACAGGTCTCGAGGGGCTTGCCGTCGGCCTGTCCGCGACCTCGACAGTCCGTGCAGGCCTCGACACGCTCAAACTCGAGCTCGTGGTCGGTGCCGAAGACGGCGTCCTCGAAGGCGAGCGTCAGGACGGCACGCAGGTCGTGGCCGCGCTGCGGCCCGCTGCGTCGCACGCCCGTGCCACGGAAGAAGGCGTCGAAGATGTCGCCGAAGCCGCCGAAGTCCTGCCCGGCGAAGCCCTGCGCGCCACCGCCAACGCCGGCCATGCCGAAGCGGTCGTAGGCGCTGCGCTTCTCGGGGTCCGAGAGCACCTCGTAGGCGGCGCTGACCTCTTTGAAGCGAGTCTCCGCGTCCTCGGCCTTGTTGCGGTCGGGGTGGAACTCCATCGCCTTCTTGCGGAAGGCGCGCTTGATCTCCTCCTGCGTGGCATCGCGGGAGACCTCGAGCACGTCGTACAGGTCAGCTTGCGTCGTCATCGAACGCCCAGTGTAGCAATCACATTCGGCTCGTCATCCGCGATCACCCGCGCACGGCCTCGAACAGCGAGACGCCCCGCCCGGTGGGGGCGAGGCGTCTCGAAGAAACGCCCAACTCGCGAGACTAGACCTCGCGGAACTCGCCCTCGACGGTGCCGGCGGCCTCACCCTCGGCGTCCCCGTCCTCGGGCGGTGCGCCGTCGGCCGACGCCGCTCCGTACACCGCCTGGCCGATCTCCTGCATCGAGGCTGACAGCGCCTCGGTCGCTGCGGTGATCGCGGCCGTGTCGGTGCCGCCGAGCGCGTCGCGGAGCTCCTTGATGCGGCCCTCGACGCGCGACTTCAGGTCGTCGCTGATCTTGTCGGCATTGTCGCGCAGCGTCTTCTCGGCGCTGTAGGCGAGGGAGTCGCCCACGTTGTGGGCCTCGGCGCTCGCGCGCTTCTCCTGGTCCTCACCCGCGTGCATCTCGGCCTCGCTGCGCAGGCGCTCGACTTCCTCGTCTGAGAGGCCCGACGAAGGCTGAATGGAGACGTGCTGCTCCTTGTTGGTGGCCTTGTCGCGCGCCGAGACGGTCACCATGCCGTTCGCATCGATGTTGAACTCGACCTCGACCTGCGGGACGCCGCGGGGCGCCGGCAGGATGCCATCGAGGATAAAGCGGGCCATCGACTTGTTGTCTGCGGCCATCGCACGCTCGCCCTGCAGGACGTGGATCTCGACGGATGGCTGGTTGTCGCTTGCCGTCGAGAACGTCTGCTTCGCGCTGGTCGGGATGGTCGTGTTGCGCTCGATGAGCGCGGTCATGACACCACCCAGCGTCTCGATGCCGAGCGTCAGCGGCGTGACGTCGAGGAGGAGGACGTCCTTCACCTCGCCCTTGAGCACGCCCGCCTGGATCGCGGCGCCGATCGCCACGACCTCGTCGGGGTTCACGCCTCGATGCGGCTCCTTGCCGAAGAACTCCTGCACCTTGCGCTGCACGAGGGGCATGCGGGTCTGGCCACCGACGAGGACAACCTCTTCGATGTCGGCCGCCTTGAGGCCGGCGTCGGCGAGCGCCTTGCGGCACGGCTCGAGCGAGCGCTCGACGAGCTCGTCGACGAGCTGCTCGAGCTGGGAGCGGCTGATGGTCATCACGAGGTGCTTCGGGCCGGAGGCGTCAGCGGTGATGAAGGGCAGGTTCACCTCGGTCTGCTGCGCCGAGGACAGCTCGATCTTGGCCTTCTCCGCCGCCTCCTTCAGGCGCTGGAGGGCGGTGCGGTCCTTTGCGAGGTCGACGCCCTGGTCGCGCTTGAACTCGGAGACGAGGTGGTCGATCAGGAGGTTGTCGAAGTCGTCGCCGCCGAGGAAGGTGTCGCCGTTGGTCGACTTCACTTCGAAGGTGCCCTCGCCGATCTCGAGGATCGAGATGTCGAAGGTGCCACCACCGAGGTCGTAGACCGCGATGACCTCGTCCTCCTTGCGGTCGAGGCCGTAGGCGAGGGACGCGGCGGTCGGCTCGTTGATGATGCGCAGCACCTCGAGACCGGCGATGCGGCCGGCGTCTCGGGTGGCCTGACGCTGGGCGTCGTTGAAGTAGGCGGGGACCGTGATCACGGCCTCGTTGACCGTCTCACCAAGGTAGGCCTCGGCGTCGGCCTTCAGCTTCTGCAGCACCATCGCGCTGATCTCAGGCGGCGAGTACTCGCGGTCGCCCATCTTCACGCCGGCGTCGCCGTTCGAGAGCTTGATGATCTCGTAGCCGCCGAGCTGCCGAGCGTGCTCGACCTCGGCGTCCTCGGACTTGCGCCCCATCAAGCGCTTCACCGAGTAGACCGTGTTCTGCGGGTTCGTGACGGCCTGCCGCTTCGCGACGGTGCCGACAAGGCGCTCACCGTCCTTGCCGATAGCGACCACCGAGGGGGTCGTGCGGCCGCCTTCCGCGTTCGGGATGACCTGCGGCTCGCCGCCTTCCATGACGGCGACGCAGGAGTTGGTCGTCCCCAGGTCGATGCCGATCACCCTGGCCATATCTCAATCCTCCTTGATGCCTCCGGCCGCGGCCGAAGGGTTCGAATCAGTCCTGTGCCGCCGGCGCGGCCTCGCCGTTGCCCACGATCACCATCGCGGGCCGGATCACCGCGCCATCGATGGCATAGCCACCCTGGATCACGGCAATGATCTCGTTCGCCGCGCCCGGATGATTGGCCACGGCTTCGTGAATCTGCGGGTCGAAGGTCACACCGACATCGGCCTCGATGGGCTGGACGCCGGCGGCCTCGAGCACGCCGAGGAACTTGCGCTGCACCATGCGCACGCCCTCGACCCACGGGTGCTCGACGATGTCCTCGTGCTCGGTAACCGAGTCGATGGCCCGGTTCAGGTCATCGAGGATCGGCAGGTAGTTCAGCACGAGCGACTTCATGGTCAGCCGCGTCAGCTCGGCGCGCTCCTCGCGCGAGCGGCGCTGGAGGTTCTGGTAGTCCGCCATCGCGCGCGCGTAGGCCGCCTTCGTGCGCTCGAGCTCGTCTTCGAGGCTCGATTCGGACACGGCCTCCTCGAGGCCGTCCTCGCCCGTCTCGTCCATGGCCTCGGGGCCGACCGAGGCCCGTTCGTCGCTGGTCATGGTTGTCTCACTTCGTTCTGGATTCCACGCGCGGACGCTTCGATCTGCTTTCAAGCGCCGACGGCGTGGAGTACCTCGCTCATCAACTCGGCGAAATAGCGGACGCGCGGCACGGTGCGGGCGTACTGCATCCGCGTGGGGCCGACGACGGCCAGCATGCCGGAGGCGCCGCCGGATCCGTAGCTGGCCACGATCGCGCTCCACTCGCTCATCCACGGGGAGCGGTTCTCGCGTCCGATCACGATGCGGAGGTGTCCCGCGCTGACCTCGCGCGTGGTCGGCAGCGCGCGGCGCAGCTCGTACGCCTCCAGGTGCTGCACGGCCTCGAGCATGCGGTCAGGCGACTGGAACTCGGGCTGGCCGAGGACGTCGCTCACGCCATCGAGGTAGGTGTCGTCGCTGCGCTCGTGCTCATCGACGAGCTCGGCGAGCGCCAGCTCGATGCGTGCCCGGTCCGGCTCGCCCTCGTCCTCGAGGCTCGCGCGAATCGTCTGGGCGTCCGCCGTCGAATGGCGCACGTTCAACGCCTCGGCGAGCGCGGTCAGCTCTGCCTGGGTCGTCGGGCGGGTGAACGTGACCAGGCGCTGCTGCACCCGGCCGTCGTCCATCACCGCCACGACCAGCGCCGAGGCATCGTGGAGGTGCACGAGCTGGACGTTCTTCAGGTGCGCCACCGTGCGTCGCGGCCTCGTGATCACCGCCACGTTGCCGACGGCGCTCGCCAGCACCGCGGCGCCGAGGCTGAGCCACTCATCGAGGCCACCCGACGCCTGGTAGAACTGGTGCTCGATCGTGCGCCGCTCCTCGGCGTCGATCGCCTCCTCGGCCATCAGCGCCTCGACGTACACGCGGTAGCCCTGATCCGATGGCACGCGTCCAGCCGAGGTGTGGGGGTGCGTGATGTACCCATCCTCCTCGAGCCGCGCGAGCTCGTTGCGAATCGTGGCGGGCGAGACCCCGAGGTCGTAGCGGTCAACGAGCGCCTTCGACGACACCGGGACGGCGGTCGAGATGTACTCGTGAACGACGAGGCCGAGAACGGTCGCGCGACGCTCAGTCAGCACGTTCTTCCTCCATTAGCACTCTCGATGGGAGAGTGCTAACCACGCGCTCATTGTATTCACGCTCCCCAAACGCGGTCAACGGTGTCTGCCCTCGGGCGAACCTGCGGAGGGTGTCGCCTATACTCGGCGCGAGCGCTCGAACTGCACCCACCGGAGGCTCACGACGGCCCCACCGCCCCCCTCAGGGCCCAGAAGCGACCGCGAGCAGGCGCGCGTCGAGGACGATCGGCTGGTCGATCGGGCCCGCGAGGACCGCAGCGCCTTCTCGGAGCTCTACGAGGCCTACGCCGGCCGCGTGTACGGCTACCTGCTCGCGCGCACCTCGCAGCCGGCGGACGCGGAGGAGCTGACCTCCCGCACGTTCACGAACGCGCTCGCGAACCTCGATCAGTACCGATCACGCGGCGGGGGCTTCGGCTCCTGGCTCATGACGATCGCCCATAACCTCCTGGCGAACTGGTATCGCGACCGCGGCCGACGGCCCGCCAGCACGAGCCTCGACGAGGCGCTGGCTCTGCCCTCGGACCTACCGAGCCCCGAGTTCAACCTCGAGCGGAACGAGCGCGTGCGGGAGATTCGTGACGCCATTGGACAGCTCGCGCCCGACCGCCAGCAGCTGATCACGCTGAAGTACGTGGACGGTCTGACCAACGCGGAGATCGGACGTATCATGGGCCGGACCGAGGGCGCCGTGAAGGCGCTGCACCACCGGACACTCCGCCAGCTCCAGAGCGCCCTGCCGGAGTACGTCCAGCCCTGACGTGGCCTCCCCCGAGGCCGGCCGGGGCCGCAGGGAGGCGACCGTGACCGACGAAGGCGCCGCGCCGAGGCGAGTCAGCGTCACCGGTGTCGGCCGCTACCTGCCTGAACGCGTCCTCTCCAACGCCGACCTCGAGCAGATGGTCGAGACCTCCGACGAGTGGATCATGGAGCGCACGGGCATCCGCGAGCGGCGGATCGCCGCGCCGTTCGAGAGCTCGAGCACGATGGGCGCCGAGGCAGCGCGGCAGGCGCTCGTCTCGGCGGGCCTCGAGGCGGACGCGATCGACCTGATCGTCGTCGGCACCTCGACGCCGGACGGGATGTTCCCGGCGGCGGCCGCGCGCATCCAACACGCGATTGGCGCAACCCGCGCAGCAGCCTTCGACGTGAACTCGGCGTGCGCTGGCTTCCTCGCGGCGCTGTCGACGGGCTCGCAGTTCGTCGCCGCCGGCGGCGCCCAGCGCGCCATGGTGATTGGTGCCGAGACGATGTCGCGCATCGTGGACTGGCGCGATCGAGGCACGTGCGTGCTGTTCGGCGACGGCGCCGGCGCGCTCGTCCTCGAGCCTGCCGAGGCCGGGCGGCCCGGTGGCTTCGAGGCCACGGTGCTGCGCAGCGACGGCGGGCTGGCGGACCTGCTCTGGGCGGGTGGCCCGGCCGCGCCGGTCATCGAAGGTCCGGCCCTCGAGGCGCGCATCATCATGGACGGTCGCAACGTCTTCCGCCAGGCGGTGACGGCGATGTCGCACACGGCCGCCGAGGCGATCGCGCAGGCCGGCCTCACCATTGACGACATCGCGCTCTGCGTGCCTCACCAGGCGAACGCCCGCATCATCGATGCCATCGGCCGAAACCTCGGGCTGCCGGCCGAGCGCGTCTTCGTCGACCTCGACCACTACGGCAACACCTCGAGCGCCTCGATCCCCATCGCGCTGTCCGAGGCGGTGGAGCAGGGCGCGCTGCGGCCCGGTGACCACGTCCTCCTCGTCGCCTTCGGCGGCGGACTGTCGTGGGGCGCGGTCGTGCTCGAGTGGGCGGGCGTCCGCGTCACGCCGGTCGTCGAGGCTGCGGTCTCGATGGCCGAGCCCGCGAGCCGCTGACTGTCGCGCGGCTGGCCCGTGGAGGGCGTGCCCGATAGGATCGAGCGCAGCTCAACGTAAGCCTCGGGGGTCCGGTGGACATCAGCTGGCTCGGCCACGCGTGTATCCGAATGCGGACTTCGGGCGCCATGATCATGATGGATCCGGTCGACCGCGAGAGCGGCTACGACATGAGCCGCCCCACCGCCGACATCGTGACGATCAGCTGCGAGGTCCCGTCGCACTCGAACGAGCGCGGCATCAAGGGCGAGTTCACGGTTCTCAACGCCCCCGGCGAATACGAGATTCGAGGCGTGCAGTTCATGGGCGTGGCCACGCGCCCTCCGCACGTCGAGGGCGAACCGCCGGGCGACCGCAACACGATCTTCGTCGTGGAGGCCGATGACCTGCGCGTCGCGCACCTAGGTCGCCTCGGCTGGCGCCTGGCCTCGGACCAGGCGGAGCACCTCGGCGAGGTCGACATCCTGCTGATCCCGATCGGCGGGGCGCCCGGCCTCGATGCAGCGGAGGCGGGACGGCTGGTGCGCGAGATCGACCCGAAGGTCGTGATCCCGATGCACTACACGCCGGACGCGAACGACCTGCCGCCCGAGGACTTCATCAAGGCGATCGGCGCCACACCCGAGGAACCCACCAACCGCGTCTCGATTCAGCGCCGCGGCCTCGGTGAGAACACGCGCCTGGTGGTGCTCCAGCCTCGGGGCTGAGCCTCACCCGCACAACATCGAACTGACGTAGCAAGGCCCGGGCATATGGCCCGGGCCTCGTCGTTGTTCGGTCTGAGATGAGCCTCGGCGCCCGCTAGGGCAAGAAGAGCATCGGGTTGACGATCTCGCCGTTGCGCCGCAGCTCGAAGTGGAGGTGCGGGCCGGTCGAGCGCCCGGTCGTGCCGCTGATGCCGATGATCTGGCCCTGCTCGACGTAGTCGCCGAGGCCGACCGAGAACTGCGAGAGGTGCGCGTAGCGCGTCGTGTAGCCATCGCCGTGGTCGATCTCGATGTAGTAGCCGTAGGAGCAGCATTCGTCGCCGCCGGCGAAGACGACCTGACCGGCGGCCGACGCCGCGATCGGGATGTACGGCGCGCTGATGTCGATGCCCAGCGGGTGCGACGGGCCGAACTCCGAGGTGATGGGACCGAACAGCGGCCAGATGAAGCCGGTCGCTGACGCGTCGCGCGTCACCACCTGCGGCGCGGGCTCCTCCGGGCGGATGGTCGGCGCGGGCGGCGGCACGACACGGCCACCCGGCACGAGGATCATCGAGCCTTCCTGCAGCTGGTTCGGGTCGGACAACCCGTTCGCCGGGAAGTCGATGACGTCCTGGACCTCGGCGTCGTACTGCGTCGCGATCTCCGTCAGCGTCTCATCGAGGCGGACGGCGTGGATGATGCCTTCGACCGCCGGGATCTGCAGGAGCTGCCCCGGCTGGAGCAGGTTCTCGTCATCGATGATGTCGATGTTGTTCCAGAGGATGTACTCGCGCGCGATGCCGAACTTCTCGGCGATGAGGGAGATGTTGTCGCCCTCGAGCACCTCGTAGCGGTAGAAGAGCGGGATCTGCTCCTGCTCGCGCGCACTCACCGTGCCGCCGTCCGGCTGGCTGGCGGCGGTCTCGCTCGCGGCGCTCTGCAGCTGATCGATGGTCGCCTGCGTGGAATCCGAGGTGCCGAGCAGCGCCTGCTGCTCGACGAACGGCGACACCATGGTGAGGGGCAAAGGCGCCGAGCCGATCGAGTTCGTGCTGACGGTCGGCGCGGAGGCGGCGAGGCCGGGCACCGAGAGCGCGCGTGCGCTCAACGACGGTGCCGTGGGATTCGCAGAGGCTTCCGTCGAGGAGCCGACGCCAACCATGAGGACCGCGAGCAACAGTGCGCCCGCCGCGGCGGCGTGCACGACCCAGCGCTGAGCGCGGGCCGGCTCCTGGCCGCGAACTCGTGCCCGGAGCAGCCGCCTGCTCCGTCGCCTCGGGGGAGGCGGCGAGATGGTACCTCGGATACGAGCGTCCCTTCGGCGACGACACCCTACCTCGCAGCCGGGCGAACCCGGCGGAGGCGGCGGATGGTAGCACGTGTCACGCCCGCGAGAGGCGCCTACACCACTCGGTTATACACAATCCGATTTGGGAAGCGCCAGCCAGAACCGACGCCTCTCGATCGAGGTTAGATCACCTCGGTCTTGAGGCCCATTAAGAATTCTGAATTCGTTTCGGTCTTCGAGAGGCGCTCGATAATGCGCTCGGCTGCGTCGGAGCCGCCCTCCTCGACCATCGAGGCCATGCGGCGGAGCAGCCAGATCTGGCGCAGCTCCTCCTCGCTGAACAGCAGGTCCTCGCGTCGGGTGGACGAACCAAGGACATCGAGGGCGGGGTAGACGCGCTTCTCGGCGAGGCGTCGCACGAGCCGCAGCTCCATGTTCCCGGTGCCCTTGAACTCCTCGAAGATGACGTCGTCCATGCGCGAGCCGGTCTCGATGAGACAGGTCGCGATGATGGTGAGCGAGCCACCCTGCTCGGTGTTGCGTGCCGCGCCGAAGAAGCGCTTCGGCGGGTACAGCGCGATCGGGTCCATACCACCGGACAGCGTGCGTCCACTGGTCGGCATCGCGAGGTTGTAAGCGCGAGCGAGACGCGTGATCGAGTCCATCAGGATGACAACGTCGGTGCCGCCCTCGACGAGGCGCTTGGCGCGCTCGAGCGCGGCCTCGGCGACACGGCAGTGGTCCTCGACCGGCTCGTCGAAGGTCGAGGCGACGACCTCGCCCCGGACGGAGCGCTGCATGTCGGTGACTTCCTCGGGCCGCTCACCGATGAGCAGGACCATGAGGTGCAGGTCGGGAGCGTTCGTGGCGATGCCGTGGGCGATCGACTTCAGGAGCATCGTCTTACCGGCCTTCGGCGGCGAGACGATGAGGCCGCGCTGGCCTCGGCCGACGGGTGCGAAGAGGTCGATCATCCGCTGACTGAGCTCGCCGGCGTTGGTCTCCAGGTGGAGCATCTTGTTCGGGAAGATCGGCGTCAGGTTCTCGAAGAACGGACGGCGCTTGGCCTCCTCGGGGTCCATGCCGTTGACGGCGTCGACGCGGAGCAGGCCGTAGTACTTCTCGGAATCCTTGGGCTGGCGCACCTGGCCGGTGACGTAGTCGCCGCCACGGAGGCCGAAACGTCGAATCTGGGACTGGGAAACGTAGACATCGTTCGGGCCGGGAATGAGGCGCTCGCCGCGCAGGAAGCCGAACCCGTCGTCGACGACCGTGAGCACGCCGCCGGAGAAGATGTTGCCGTTGTGCTCCGCCTGCCGCTGGAGCATCCGGAAGATGAGCTCTTGCGTGTGCATCGCGGCGGGGTTCTCGACCCCGAGCTCGGTGGCCTTCTCGATCAGCTCATCGCGGCTCTGCTTCTCGAGCTCGGCGATGTTCAGGGAAGGGGCATTGGGGTCGGGCGGGGGCGCGTTGCGCCCGTCGTCGTCGTAGTTCGGCATTCCGTCGCGGTTGCCGCCTCCGCCGCGACGCCGGCCGCGACGGCCTTCGCCAGGTTCGGACGGCGCACCACGGCGCCCGCGCATCGGGAGTTGTGTCATAGGTGAACCACGTGCCTTTGTGGCTGCCGAAACGGCAATCCAAGGGGTTGTGAGGTGAGGAAAGTGCGTCGTGTGGAACGACTACCAAACACTATAGAGATACTCCTCGCATTCGACAATACGTGCCGCATCGACAGGTCCTGGGCCATCGAGGAGCCTAGAACGGCTGTGCGACAGGCAGCCACACCATCAGCGGGATGGTGAGCACGACGAGCGTCCCGAAGACGATCGGGACGTTGTCCGCGAGCGCGCTTCGCAACTCGTCTGTCATCTGTCCTCGCTTCTGCGCCTGCAGCGCGAGGTAGCGCACGCGCCTCAGGCCCACGCCCATCAGCGGCACGAAGATGAAGACATCGAGAGCGAACACGACCTCAAGGGCGAGCAGCCAGCCCGTCCGCACGAGGTTCCAGTCCTCGGCCGCCGCCCACGCGAAGCCGGTGATACCGGTTGCGATCAGGCCCGGCAGCAGCCACGTGCTCTCGTTCGTCTGTGCTTCGCTCAGCAGCAGGGACTTCCGCTCGAGGTCGTTCGTGGACCAGGCGCGCCAGATGAGCGGCACCGTGTTCCCCACCCCGGCCATCATCCAGAACAGGGCGAGGATGTGCACCAGGCGCCAGATCACGCGCGGGACATCTCCACGGGCGGCGACACCGCGCCGCTCTCGGCCCGGGCAGCGTCGAGGCCGGAGCCTCGGCCCGCGGCGCGCTCGATGGCGGCGCCGATGAAATCGCGGAAGAGCGGGTTCGGGCGCGTCGGGCGCGAGGTGAACTCGGGGTGGAACTGCGAGCCCACCATCCAGGGGTGGTCGCGCAACTCGAGGATCTCGACCAGCTGGCCGTCCATCGTCCAGCCCGAGGCGATCAGGCCGTGGCTTTCGAGCTGCGGCAGGAGCGCGTTGTTCACCTCGTAGCGGTGGCGGTGGCGCTCCCGTGCCTCCTCCGTGCCGTAGGCCGCACCGGCCTTGGTACCGGGCACGAGGCGGGCGTCATAGCCGCCGAGGCGCATCGTGCCGCCGAGGTCGCTGATCTGGCGCTGCTCGGAGAGCATCGAGATCACGGGGTTCGGGGTGTGGGGGTCGGCCTCGGTGGTGTTGGCATCCTCGAGGCCCGCGACGTTGCGCGCGAACTCGACGGCCATCATCTGCATGCCGAGGCACGAGCCGAGGTACGGGATGAGCTGCGTGCGCGCGTGACGCGCTGCGGCGATCTTGCCCTCGAGGCCACGGTCGCCGAAGCCGGGGCACATCACGATGCCGTCGACGTCGCCAATGATCGTGTCCGCCGTGCCCGCCTCGAGGTCCTCGGAGTGGATCCAGCGCATGTTCACGGCGACCTGGTGATGGACACCAGCGTGGACCAGCGCCTCCTTGATCGAGAGGTAGGCGTCGTGCAGCTCGACGTACTTGCCGACGATCGCGACCTCGACGCTACCGCGCGGCGCACGCAGGCGCTCGACGAACGAGCGCCACTCGTCGAGGTAGCCGTCAGGCGCCGGCTCGAGGCCGAACTGCTCGGCGACGATGTCCGAGAGGCCCGCCTCTTCGAGCTCGAGCGGCACCTCGTAGATCGAGTCCGCCGTCTCGAGCGGGATGACCGCTTCCTTCTCGACGTTGCAGAAGAGCGAGATCTTCTCGCGCAGCGAGTCGGAGACGGGGTAGTCGGAGCGGGTCACGATGACGTCCGGCTGGATGCCGTAGGAGCGAAGCTCGCGCACGGAGTGCTGCGTCGGCTTCGTCTTCAGCTCCTGCGTGCTCTTGATGTAGGGCAGCAGCGTGACGTGCACCGACATCGCCCCGCTGCGGCCGAGCTGGTGCAGCTGCTGGCTGATCGCCTCGAGGAACGGCTGGCCCTCCATGTCGCCGACCGTGCCGCCGACCTCGACGATGACGATCTCGGCGTCGAGGGCGCGCCCGGCCTCGTGGATGCGGTCTCGGATCTCGTTCGTGACGTGGGGGATGGACTGGATCGTGCCGCCCAGGAAGTCGCCTCGGCGCTCCTTGCGGATGACTTCCTCGTAGACCTGTCCTGACGAGGTCGAGTTCGCCTGCGTCAGGTTGTCGTCGAGGAAGCGCTCGTAGTGCCCGAGGTCGAGGTCGGTCTCGGCGCCGTCATCGGTGACGAAGACCTCGCCGTGCTGGTAGGGCGACATCGTGCCGGGATCGACGTTGATGTAGGGGTCGAGCTTGAGAATGGAGACGCGCAGACCGCGCGATTTGAGGGCTCGTCCGAGTGACGCCGTTACGATGCCCTTGCCGACAGACGAGACGACTCCGCCGGTGACGAAGATGAACTTCGGCATCAGGAACCTGATTCGGCGGGGAGCGGCGCGTGGTGACGCGAGTAAGGGTGCACGCCCAATCTTCGGCGGCTCCTCGCGGGGTGTCAATCGCCACGCGTCCCGGCGTGCGTGAGGGAGCACGAAGATGCAGCAGATCAAGCGCTCGCGAGCGATCGGCACCGGCCGACTCGCGGTCCTCGATGAGCGGGTCGCCTCCTTCATGGAGGGCTGGGGCCACCTCCTGCACCGTGTCTCCCTGGGGGTGATGTTCCTCTGGTTCGGCACGCTGAAGCTGATGGGGTTCGAGACGGCGACCGGGCTGCTATCCAAGACGATCTACTGGGGTCCGGAAGATCTTGTCGTGGCGGTACTCGGCGCCTGGGAGATGGCGGTGGGCATCGCGCTCATCCACCGCCCGCTCATTCGCCTCGCGCTGCTGCTCCTGGCGATCCGCCTGCCGGCAACGGCACTGGCGCTGGTCCTCGAGGCCGACGTGACCTTCGCCGACGCTCCGCTCGCACCGACGCCCGAGGGACAGTTCCTCATCAAGGACCTGCTGCTCTTCAGCGCGGCCCTCGTGATCGGAGGCACCGTGCGAGGTGAGCGGCCCCCGCACGTCCACCACTAGGCTCACTCGGCCGCTCGAGCATCAGGCGAGGTGCTTCATCGCCTCGCGGCGGCTGAGGCCGCTCAGTCGATCCTCGTGGGCCGCGACGAAGGCGCGCACCCACTCGGGGTCCTGCTTCGCGTGCTGGCGCAGCGCCCAGCCGATCGCCTTGCGAATGAAGAAGTCACGGTCCTCAAGGTTGGCCTCGACGCAGTCGGTCAGCAGGGACGTATCGAGGCGGTCCCGACGCTTCAGCTGGCAGATGATCGAGGCGCGGCGCTTCCAGAGGTCCTCGTCGCGACCCCACCGGCGCATCAGTGCCGTCATCCACTCGGTGTCGCTGTCGAGCAGCTCGCCGAGGAGGTTCGAGGCGATGGTGTCGACATAGTCCCACCAGGCCCCCTCGACGATCATCGCCTCGTACAGCGGGAGCGCGTCGCGCGTGCGGAACTTGCGGTAGGCGCTGCGCTTCGCCAACTCGATGGCGGCGTAGCGCTCCTCGCGATGCGTGGCTTCGCGCCAGAGCCCCTCGATGGTGTTGCGCCAGTCCTCGGCAGTCGCGAGCGGGTGCGCGCGGAACGCCTCGCCGAAGATCTTCCGCTGGGCGGGGCTCGGTGCGCCGTAGTACGGCATCGAGGACTTCATGTAACGCTGCATCTGCGGCGCGCGGTCGGGATCCGCAGCCGCCTCGAGGCCGACGCGCACCGCCTCGATGAGTGCTCGGTCTGCGGTCATGCGGCCTCGAGGTCCACCCGCAGGAGGACGCTGTCGACGCCTCGGCGCTCGGCCACCTTGCCGAGCATCGTGCCGCGCAGCGCCTCGAGGGCGTCCGTGTCGTCGGATGCGAGAACGCGGCCGGTGCCTCGGAGGTGGCGGCCGCGATGGAGTACCTCGACGGGGGCGGGCTGCCGGAGGTTGCGCCACCAGGTGCGTGCTCGATGGCTCAGGATGAAGAGTGAATTTCCTCGGGCCACGCACTGCACCGGCGTCGAGTAGCGCTTACCGCTTCGGCGCCCGGTGACGGTGATGACGAGGATGCCGGCGCCGAGCAGCCCGTGCAGCGGGCTCGCAAGCAGGCCTCGAACGAGGCGGTTACCGATGGAGCGGAGCATCTGCCGGTCCACCTCGCTGCAGGTACGCCCGAAGGCCGCGTTCGCCCTGTCGCATCACCCAGTCGTGGTTCCAAACGAACGCGGGACGCAGGAGCGGTCCGAGCAGGTTCATCCACCGCGGTCGCGTGCGGACGTCCCAGAGGTACCGAACTCGAGTGCCCGTCGGCCCGGAAACCAGCCGCCAGAGCCCGACGCCCTCGAGCTCGCCGCTGGCCAACCCTTCGAGCAGGCGTGGCATTTCGATGCGCGTGCTGCGCACGTCAAAGACGAGGTCGTACGGCAGCGCGCTGCGGAAGGTGTAGCGGCGAACGTTGCCGATGCCGTCGGCATCACCGGCCTCGATCTGCTCGACGCGACGGACACCCTGCCACCACTCGGGCCAGCGCTCGGAGTCGAGCAGCGCCGCCCAGACGTCCTCGATGGGCGCGTCGAAGCGCCAGTCGGTGACGAAGCGATAGCGTGCCACGGGCTCAGCTCGGCCTGACTAGGCGAAGGCGCCGCCGACCATCTGGATCACGAGCTCGACGGTGTCGCCGTCCTCGATGGTCGTCTCGCGCTCGACCTGGGCGCCGTTGACGACGATGAGGATGGCGTCTGCCTCCTCGCCTATGAAGCCGGAGTCCGCGACCACATCCTTCGCCTTCATGCCGTCGCGGTACGGCATCGAAAGCCGCATCTGACCCTTGATCGAGCGTTCGGCGAGGATGTCGGGCATGCGCACGTTGAGGGGCATCACACGGCTCCAATCGCATCGGCGACGTCGGCGAGGCCGAGCGCCTCGAGCTTGGCGCGCGCCGGCACCGAGGTCTGCTTGTCCCAGCCCGCTTCCTCGAACCAGTCGTTGCGCATGGAGGCGGCGTCGATGGTGCGGCCCTCGTGCGGGCCTTCTGCCTGTGGCGGATCGCCGACCATCCGGCCGGGGATCGAGCGCGCGGCGGGGTTGTTGCCGTGCTTCACGGCGAAGGCCATGCGCAGGTTCGCGATGCGTTCGCCGACGAGTTGCACTTCCTCGTGGGTCGTGTCCCAGCCGGTCACGAGGTTGATCCACTCGGGGATGCGGGCGGTGGGCGCCATCGAGTAGATGAAGTAGCACATGCCCGACGAGTTCATGATGTGGGCCGACTCGTTGGCGTGCTTCTCCTTCTTGCCCCAGCCCTCCTCCGAGTAGCGGTCCTCGGGAATCGAGGGCGCGTCGGGGAATTTCGAGGACTTGCCCGGCGACCACAGGGTGTGGCGCGCGGGCGTCGGGTCGGCGAGGTAGTGCGGCGTGTAGCCCCAGTCGAGCTTCGGGTCGTGCATCGGCGGCTCCTCGCCATCGATGTGGACCGCGAAGCGCTCGGCACCGGCCTGGATGCGCTCGGCGGCGCGCTTCGTGCCATCGGCGAGCACGTCGCCGATGCCCTCGCGGCGGCCGATGCGGTGGACCATCTCGAGGACGCTCGAGGCGTTGCCCCACGTCAACTCAAGGCCGTCCGTGTCCTCGGCGGTGATGAGGCCGTTCTCGTAGCACTCGATGGCGAACGCGATCGTGGCACCGGTCGAGATCGTGTCGAGGCCGTACTCGTTGCACCAGTGGTTGATGGCGATCATGGCGTCCATGTTGTTGACGCCACCGGTCATCATCCCGAAGGCGCCCATCGTCTCGTACTCGGGACGGTGGGTGTTCTCGGGGAAGGCGAACTCGCCTCGATCGCTGCCGTCCACGGATTCGGCGCCGCACGCCACCGGGCAGTGCCAGCAGGCGTACTTCTTCTTCATCTCCTTGTTGGCGTTGGGGCCATTCATCTCCGCCATGTCAAAACGGCCGACGAGATCGACGATGCCGACGCCACCCCAGTTACGCACCGGCGAGTCGCCGGAGATCGCGGAGTTCGAGGTGATGCCGGTCGTCCCGAAGTTCCGGTAGAAGTTCAGCGAGCGCTCGTTGAAGCCGCCGAGGGTGTCCTTCACCGTCAGAAGGACATCCTTCGTCTGGGCCTTCACCTTCCTCGTCGGGTTCGCGACCACGGCCTTGAGACGCTTCGAGCCCATGACGGCGCCGACGCCGGAGCGCGCCGCGAGGCGGCCCCGGTCGTTCGAGATCCCGGACATAATCGAGCGGTGCTCGCCGGCCGGGCCGATGACGGCCACGCTCGCGTGCTTGCCGAGCTGCTCCTTCATCAGGTCCTCGCACTGGATGGCGAGCATGCCCCAGTATTCGGCGGCGTCACGGAGCTCGACGGTGTCGTCGTCGATGTAGAGGTAGACGGGGCGCTCGGACTCACCCGAGAACAGGATGCCGTCGTAGCCGGCGAACTTCAGCTTCGGGCCGAAGTCGCCGCCGCAGTTCGCGTCACCCCAGCCGCCGTTCTTCGGCGACTTGCAGACGACCTGGAAGCGCTGCCCGAAGAGGGGCGTACCGGTGAGCAGTCCGGGGAAGAACCCGAGGATGTTGTCCGGCCCGAGCGGATCGGCGTCGGCGGGGATGCGGTCGAACAGCAGCCGCGCTCCGAGGCCGTAGCCGCCGAAGAGCGAGCGGTACATCGCCTCCGGGAGTTCCTCGACCTCGATCTCGCCGGTCGAGAGGTTCACGTTGAGGATGCGCCCGTTGAAGGCGAGGTCCGGTAGGGCTTCCTGCGTTGCGTCGACCATCGGGGCCTCCGAGACTGCGCCGTGTTGCCGGGCGCGCTCGCCGGGCCATAGTCTGGAATCCCGGCGCCGCATGACAGGACGAAGCGTGATTCAACCCGAAATTACCACACTGGATAACGGCCTTCGGGTGATCACGACCTCGATTCCCACGGCACAGGCTGCGTCGGTCGCCTTCTTCGTCGGCATCGGCTCGCGCGGTGAGACGCCGCGGACAAACGGCTTGTCGCACTACATCGAGCACATGCTCTTCAAGGGCACGCAGCGCCGACCGACCGCCCCCGAGATCTCGCAAGCCATCGAGGGCGCGGGCGGCTCGCTGAACGCGTACACGACGCGCGAGCTGACCTGCTACTGGAACAACGTCCCCTTCGAGGCCGTCGAGACCGGCATCGATGTCGTGGCGGACATGATCCAGCACGCGCTCCTGGACAACGACGAGATCAACCGCGAACGCACCGTGGTGCAGCAGGAGATCCGCCGTAGCCACGACAGCCCGGGAGCGTGGGTGAGTGAACTCCTCGGAACGGCCGTCTTTGGCGATCAACCGGTCGGCTGGCCGGTGGCCGGCACCCTCGAGACCGTCGAGGGCGTGCAGCGCCCAGACTTCATCGAGCACATGCAGGCCTTCTACTCGGCGGAGAACGCCGTCTTCTCGGTCTCGGGCAACATCGAGCACGGGCCGGTGGTGGAGATGGCGCGTCGCCACTTCACCGACCTGCCGACCTCGCCGGCCGCCGAGGTCTCGCCGGCGCGCTTCGGCCTGCCGGAGCAGCGCATCATCGTCGAGGAACGCGAGATCGAGCAGACGAACCTCGCGCTGGCGATGCAGGCCGTCGGCCGCCGCGACCCTGACCGACACGCCCTCGACGTGATGAACGCGGTCCTCGGACGCGGAATGTCCTCGCGCCTCTTCAAGGAGGTGCGTGAGCGCCGCGGCCTCGCGTACTCGGTCTCCTCGCATTCCTCGCGCCTGAAGGACATCGGGACGCTCAACGTGAGCGCCGGCGTCACGCGCGAGCACGAGGAGGAGGCGCTCCGCGTCATCGTGGCCGAGCTGCAGCGCCTCGTAGACGAGCCGGTGCCTCAAGACGAGCTGCAGCGAGCCATCGACTACGTGGCCGGGTCGCTGCGCCTCTCGCAGGAGACCGCGATGTCGCAGGGGCAGCGCAGCGGCAACCAGCTGCTCCAGGACGGCGAGCTGGAGTCGATCGACGAGCAGGTCGCGGCGATCCGTGCGATCACGGCCGCCGACGTCCAGCGCGTGGCGCAGCGCGTCATCGGTCCGCGAGAGTACGCGCTGGCGGTCGTCGGGCCCTCGGCGTCGGCGGACGTGCTCGACAGCATCCTCACGGCCTGAGGCCGGCCATGGCCGGCCTCGACACGCTGCCCGACGCAACGCGCATCGCGATGCTCGTGCGCGACGTCACGGGCGAAGAGCCTCGAGGCGTGCGCCCCCTCGGCGCCGGTGAGTCCTCGATGGCGTGGCGCGTCGAGACCGAGACGCGCCCGCTCGTCGTCCTGCACGAGAAGCCCGCCGTCGAATGGCCGCCCCACCTCGCGATGCAGATCGCGATCCTCGGAGCACTCGAGGGCGCGGGCGAGATCGCCACACCGCGGCCGGTCGCCTCGAGCGTCGATCCCGAGTTCGAGGATGCCGCCACGTTCGACCTCGAATGGGCGATCGTCAGCGAGGCGGCCGGCGCACCGATTGGCGAGCGACCGCTGACGCCCGACGCCGCTCGAGGCCTCGGCGCGACGCTCGCGCGACTGCACGGGGTTGAAGTTGGTGGCTTCGGCCGCCTCGAGAACCGGCTCGACGCCCTCGAGGGCGCGGCAGGCGACATGGCCTCGGGGCTGCTCAGCCGCTGGCCGGGGCTGTGGCCGTTCGATGGACGGCCACTCATCGCGATGCCGGTCGCGCGCGTGGCCCCTCGCCTCATCGCCTCGATGGCGCCGATCGAGCCGGCGCTACAGCGCTTCGGCGCGCTCACGAGCGGCGTGCTGTTGCATGGCGACCTCAACCCCGCGCATGTGTGGGTCGACGAGGACGAGGCCTTCACGTCGCTCATCGACTTCGGTGACGCGTTCGTGGGACCACCGGCGGCGGACATCGCGACCTTCGCGTACTTCTCCGGCTGGGACTGCGCCCGCTGGCTGCTCGAGGGCTACACCGAGGAGCCGATGCTGCGCGAGCTACGCCTGGACGAGGCCCGCTTGTTCTCGGTCGCCTATGCCCTCCATCGCATCAATCGAGGCGCGCAGCAGGGGGACGACCGCCACCTCCAGCGCAGCCTCGACTTCCTCGACGCGACGCTACCCTCGCTCGGACACCTCACGAAGGAGATCTGAGCATGCCGTTCATCGAGACGCCTGAGGGCATTCGCATCCGCTACGAGGAGCGCGGCGAAGGGCGGCCGATCGTGCTGGCGCACGGCTTCGGCGTCGCGCTCGAGATGTGGATGCCGCAGGTGCTCGCGCTCTCGAAGGAGCACCGGCTGATCATCTGGGACGCGCGCGGCCACGGCGGCTCGAGCGCGCCCGAGGACCCTGAGAGCTATTCGATGCCGGCGCTCGCACAGGACCTGCGCGGCCTGCTCGAGGCGATCGGCGCCGTGGAGGGCGCGGTGATTGGTGGCATGTCCTTCGGCGGGCAGATCGCACTCCAGTACGCCATCGACCATCCGTCCGACGTGCACGCGCTCGTGCTGTCCGACTCCGTTACCCGGGGCGACGACGCGCCGGGCGATCCGAAGCTGCAGGCGCGCGCATGGGGCATCGAGGGCGATCCCGGCCTCGAGGGTGCGATGCGGGCGATGGGCACACGGCCCGACCTCACGCCCCGCCTCGGTGAGCTGACGATGCCGACCCTGCTGCTCGTCGGCGAGCTCGACGAGCGCATCGTCGCCGGGGTGCCCCGGATGGCCGACGGCCTGCCGAAGCGGCGCGTCGTATACCTCGCGGGCTGCGTGCACGGCACCTCGGGACAGCGCCCGGCTGCCTGGAACCAGGCCGTCCTCGACTTCCTCGCGGACGTGGAGGCCGGCGCTGAGCTCGGAGAGACGCTCGCCGTCTGACATCGATCGAGGCCGGCAGGCCGAGTGTTAGCATGGCGGCTCGCAGGCCGATTCCGGCCGAGACAGCCACATCGAAGGTGAGGCCGCGCATGCTGGCGCTTCGCAGCAACCTGCTTCTCCGCGGCTCGCACAGCCCGCTACACGAGGCCGCGGCCTCGACCGCCGCCGACGCGGTGACGTTCGATCTGGCAGCAGGCGAGACGCACGCCGAGCGACGCGCGCTACGCAGCGCGACCGCGAAGCTGCTTCCCGGTGTGGCCACCGCCGGTCGAGGCGCACACGTGCGCGCCGCGGACGCGCGCTCCGGTGAACTCGACGCGGACCTCGACGCCGTGGTGTCGTCCTCGCTGCACGCCGTGCTGCTGTCGGGCGTCGAGCTACCACAGGACGTGCGTGACGCGGACGTGGCTATTCGACGCCGGGAGATGCGCGCGGGGATCGAGCCCGGCACGGTGCGGCTCATCCCCGAGATCGACTCGGCGGCCGGCATCCGCGCACTCGGGACGATCCTCGGGGCGGTCGACCGCCACTCTGGCGTCGCGCTCAACATCGAACTGCTGGCGTGGGACCTCGGGCTCAGCGCGCACGTCACGGCGACGATGCCGGTGCTGGAGCACGCGATGGCCGAGGTGGCGTTGTCGGCTCGAACGGCGGACGTGCCATGGGTGCTACTGGCGCCTCACACCGACCCGGGCGTGCGCGCCCCCCTCGCGAACCGCGCGCACGCGCTCGGCGCCGCGGGCGCCTACATCCGCTCCGAGGCCGAGGCGGCCGGCTACAACCAGCTCTTCGCGCCGGCGCACGAGCGGGTCGAAGAGGCGCGGGCGATGGTCGAGGAGTGGGAGCGCCTGCGCGCGAACGGCCAGCAGGTCGGGGCTGTCGGCGACACGATCGTCGACCGCCGGACGGTGCGGCGAGCTCGCTCGCTTATCGAGACGTCGGAGGCGATTCGGCGGCGGTCGAGGGCGCGCTAGGCCGCGACCCGGGCGACCTCGACGACGTCGACCGCGAGATCGAGCTCACGCGCAGCGCGTTCGGCACTCAGCCGCGACTCGAACCAGAAGGCATCTGTGAAGCGCGGGGTGAACTCCACCTCGGCGCCCCACGACTTCAGCCAGGCGTACGTGCGCTGATGTCGCAGGCACCAGCCGGTGCCTCGCGGCAGTGCGGGGCGGGCGGTGTCGAGGGACCAGATGGGGGTGGGCTCGAGGGCGGAGTTGACCGATGCCTCGGGCGCCGGCGTCTCGGGCGCCGACGCGGCCGGGGTGTCCTCCTCGAGGAGCACCCACCAGCGGCCTCGGCCTTCGCCCATCGACTGCATGGCGCGGAGTTCGCCGCGCTGGATGCGACGGCGCACGGTCGACTCGGAGACACCGAGGACGCGGGCGGCCTCGGCGACGGTCATTCGCTGGGTCATGCGCGCGCCTCCTCGAGGTCCGATCCCCCTCGATCATCGGCAGGCGCCCCCGGAAGTTGACCGAGGCCGATGAGAAGACGCCTGACCTCGGCCCGAATGCGGGGGTGCCCACGTTCGAGGACGGTGCGACCGCGCTCGATGCGCGCGCGATCGGCCGCATCGAGACTGGCCCATGCCGCTTCGACCTCGTCTTCGTCCTCGAAGCGCGCGCCGTCGGCGTCGACCCACAGATCGAGGAGCAGATCGCGGTAGCAAACCTCGGGTGGATCGAGATCGGGACGCACCTCGAGGCCGGCGACCACGTCGAAGCGGGCGAACGCGACCTGATCGCCTTCGGCGGGCACGACGTAGTAACAGTTGTACGGGCGGCGGGGCCAGAAGAGCCCGTACGAGCGCAGCTGGCGACCTCGCCGCTCGAAGCGGTAGAGGACCACAAGGACGCGCGCGTCGCGATGGATGAGTTCGCACTCGAATCGTTGCTCGCGGCCGTCGAGGGTGCGCTTCACCTCGATAACCCGGTCGGCGGCGGAAGCGGTCGTCATTCGCCGAGGAAGAGCCAGGCGGCGACGATCACGCTCGAGCCGTCGACGGGGGTGTCGGCGCCGAAGAACACGTGGTCGCCGGCCTCGAGGGTGTCCAGCTCGAGACCGTCGTCGAGGCGGGTGCCCGGCGCTAGCCGCAGCTCGACCTCATCGTTCGGCAACGCGAGGCGCATCGAGCGCGCGGCCAGATCGAGCGAGACCAGGGTCCCATCGCCGGCGTACTCGCCCGCCCAGCGTGCCGCGCCGCCGGTGCCGAGGTGCACCGTATGCGCACCGTCGACCGCATCGAGGAGCAGCACCTTCCAGCCGGGCGTGAGGACGTCGTCGCAGGCCTCGTCCGGGAAGGCCGCGCCGAGGCACGAGTCGGGCCACTCCACCGCCTCGACGGCGAGCACCGAGAAGTTTGTGGCCGGCACGCCGAGCCACTCAGCCATCAGCGCCACCGCCTGCGCCGCTGCGGCTTCGGCGTCGGGCCCGCCGCCCGGATCGCCGGTCACGACGGTGCCGGATGGCGTCTCGCCCGAGGCCGTCGAGGTCGCCTCGGTGGTGGGCTGGAGGGGGTTCGTGGGGGGCGGATCTTCGGAGCGCCCGCACCCCGCGAGGAGCAGCATCGAGGCCACCAGGAGGGCGCCAAGCAGGGCAAACCTGTGGCCGAACGGGTGCTGAAAGCGACGCATGTGATTCCGAGGCGCTGCGGGTCTTCCTCAAAGGACCCTCATGTATGATCCTCGGCGCTTGGGCGGCGCACAAATCCGCCGCGTGCAGGAGTTGGCGCATGCCCGCAACCGTGGTTATCGGCGGACAGTGGGGCGACGAAGGCAAGGGCCGCGTCGTCGATTACCACGCGCGCAACTGCACGATCATCGCGCGCTACTCGGCCGGGACGAACGCCGGTCACACGATCGTGAACGACCGCGGCAAGTTCGCACTGCACCTCGTGCCGGCGGGCATCTTCTACGGTGACAAGACCTGCATCATCGGCAAGGGCGTCGTGATCGAGCCGATCAGCCTCATCAAAGAGGTCGCCATGCTCGCCGAGCGTGGCGTCGACGTCTCACGCCTGCTGATCAGCGACCGCGCTCACGTCGTGATGCCGTGGCACCCCGTCATCGACCGCCTCGACGAGGCGATGCGAGGCGAGCACGCCATCGGCACGACGGGCACCGGCACGGGCCCCGCCTTCAGCGACAAGGTCTCGCGCTCCGGCATCCGGATGGTCGACCTCGTGACCCCCGGGCTCCTCGAGGAGAAGCTCGCGGACGTGCTCGCGTACAAGAACCGCGTCATCACCGAGCTCTACGGTGGCGAGCCGCTCGATTTCGACACGATCCGCAACGAGTACCGGCAGCTCGGTGAGCAGTTGCGGCCGTACGTCGCGGACGTCGAGACGATCGTGCAGGACGCGCACGAGGCCGGCGAGCGCGTGCTGCTCGAGGGCGCGCAAGGCTCGCTGCTCGACCTCGATTCCGGGACGTACCCCTACGTCACGAGCTCCGTCCCGGCCTCGGTCGCCGCGGGCGCGAGCATCGGCATCGGCCTCGGGCCGACGGCCATCGAGCGTGTGGTGGGCGTTTACAAGGCGTACCAGACGCGCGTCGGCAACGGGCCGATGCCCACCGAGCTCTTCGGTGAGGACGCCGACCGGCTGCGCGACCCCGCCGCCGCGCAGGGCCAGGGCGAGTACGGCACGACGACCGGCCGCTCGAGGCGCTGCGGCTGGTTCGACGGCGTTCTGGCGCGCTACACATCGCGGCTCAACGGCGTGAACTCGGTGGCGCTCACCCGCCTCGATGTGCTCTCGCAGTTCGACAGCGTGAAGGTCTGCGTGGCGTATGAGCTCGACGGCGAGCGCGTCACCACGCTGCCGGCGGCGCTGCCGCACCAGTTCGCGGTGAAACCGGTCTACGAGGAACTGCCGGGCTGGCGGACGGACGTCTCGGGCGTGCGCAGCATCGGCGACCTGCCGGTCGAGGCGCGGCAGTTCGTGCGGCGCGTCGAGCAGCTGATCGGCGCGCCCATCGACATGATCTCGGTGGGCCCCGAGCGTTCGCAGGTGATCGTGACGCACGACATCTTCGGCACGGAGCTCTAGGCCGTGAGCGAGGTCTCCCTCGTCATCCACGTGCTCGCCGCGACGATCCTCGTGGGGCCTCAGATCCTGATGTTCTTCGCGGTCGCCCCGGCCTCGTGGGCGATCGAGGACGACGACCTGCGCACCTTCGTGGTGCGCGTGATCGCGAGGCGGTTCGCGACGCTGACCGTGATCGCGCTCGTGCTCCTGGTGGCGACGGGGCTGTTCCAGTTCTACCAGGACGACGTGGTCCCGCCGGACATCCGCGAGAACATGGTCGACTACCGCTTCGGGCTGATCTTCATGACGAAGATGACCCTGCTCGTCGTCCTCGTCGGCATGATCGCGTTCCATGCGGCCGTGCTTGCCCGACGGATGGCGGCGGTCACCGAGGGCGTGAAGAGCGGTGCGCTCGAGCGCTGGGAGCTCGACCGCGCGCGCCGCAACTCGATGTTGTTCTCGGCGCTGATGATCCTCGTCTCGATCGGGATCCTCGCCCTCGGCGTGTTGCTGGCGTTCGGGCCGTACGCCGATGTGCCTCGGTAGGCTCGGCTCGATGCGGACGCTGCCCGATCTCCTCACCCCCCGCGTCGACCTCGTGTTCGTCGGCATCAACCCCGGCGAGGAGTCGGCGCGCCGAGGCCACTACTACGGTCACCCCGGCAACGCCTTCTGGCCGCTGCTTTCCGCCTCCGGACTGACCTCGAGGCCAGTCGGTCCGCTCGACGACCGCCGCCTGCCGCGCGACGAGGGGATCGGCTTCACCGACGTCGTGAAGCGCGTCGTGACCGATTCGACGACCGTGACCGACCTCGAGCTGCGCGCCTCGATTCCAGCGTTTCGGCGTCGCATCGCCCTCGCGAGGCCGCGCGCGATCTGCCTGACGAGCAGCCGTGCCTTCGATGCGCTGTTCCCGCGCGTCCGAGGCAGCAAGCGCTGGGGCCGGCTCGCCGGCCTCGATGGCGAGCTCGCGGGCATCGAGGCGTGGGTGATGCCCAGCACCTCGGGCCGCGCCGCCGCCTATCGAGGCGACGCCGCACGGGTGCTCGGCGAGCTGGCGGCACACCTCGGGCGGGCGAACGACCTCGAGACACTCGCGGATCGAGGTGCAGCGTGAGCACGGATGCCCATGGCGAGGAACGCTTCCGGCCGAACGATGGCTGCCCGCTCTTCAGCGACCGCCTCGAGGAGCACATCGTCGCCTTCACGCGGGGCGAGGTGCCGAATCACGGGCGCTTCTGCGGCAACTGCTACACGCCGATGTCGCCCGAGACCGTGCACTGCCCGAACTGCGCGGCGGACACGCGCGAACGCCCGACGGTCGAGCACATCCCCGACGAGGTGGTGCTCATGCTGCGCATGCAGCGGAAGACGGAGCGCTCCTGGGTGACGGGCTTCGCGTACCTGGGGCTGCTGATCGCCATCGTCGCGGGGCTGGGCGTCGTCCTCGGCATCCCGTACCTGCGCGACAACCTTCTGCCGGCCGCGATCGTCTACGGCCTCATCCTCTTCATCGGTGGGCGCATGCTCGCGGGCATCCTCGGCGGGTACTACGGCGACCGCATCGGCTTCGAGCGGGCGCGACGCAACCTCCTCGCCTCGTGGGACGACTGGGTGACCAAGCGCGAGCAGCCCTCGATGGAGGCCTAGCGCGGACCTCGGCGGGATCGCGTGACCGCCACCATCTCGATCGTGCGGGGCGCGCTGCGCCGCTGGAGCTCGGTGCCCTGGTGGCACTCCATGCTCGAGTCGTGCGCGCTTGCAGCCTCGGTGCTCTTCGCCTTCTGGCTCGGCGACGGCGACACGAGCGTCGGCGCGGCGGCGGTGCTCGCGATCGGCAACAGCGTCATTGGATGGAGCTTCTGGCTCGCCCTCGGAGCGGCGGCGAGCCTGGTATCGTCTCGACGGACGCACGGTATCAGCGCCGTTGCGATCGTGGGCGTGCTCAACGTCGCCGGGGCGTTCGCCCTGTTGCTCGTCGTTCGCCTCGTGCCGCTCGTTGTCTGACGAGGCGTCTAGCGCGCGGGCTGGGGGATCGGCAGGTCGACCGTCTGGCTCGCGAGGGCGGCACGCAGCACCTCGATGGTGCGGTCGGTTGCCGGGGTGAGCGGAAGTCGAGGCGGGCCGACGGGGAAGCCGGCCTCGGCGAGCGCCTGCTTCACCGCGATCGGGTTGCTCTCGATGAACAGCGCCTCGACGAGCGGCATCAAACGATGATGGATCGAAGACGCGACGCTCGAGCCTGAGCAGCAGGCCGAGATCTGCTCGCGGATCTGGCGGCCGACGAGGTGCCCCGCCACCGAGACCACGCCGTAGCCGCCGAGCGCCATGACGGCGAGCGTGTCCGTGTCGTTGCCCGACCACACCTCGAAGCCGTCGGGCGCGCCGTCGATGATGCGCCCGATCTGCTGGAAGTCGCCGCTCGCCTCCTTGATGCCGATGATGCGCGGGTGGCGCGCCAGGCGAAGCGTCGTCTCGGCGGTCATGTTCAGCGCCGTCCTCGAGGGGACGTTGTAGAGCAGGCAGGGCAACGAGGTCGCCTCGGCGATCGCGGTGAAGTGGCGGACGAGGCCCTCCTGCGTCGGCTTGTTGTAGGCCGGCACCGTGAGGAGCAGTCCGTCGCAGCCGACGCGCTCCGCCTCGCGGGACAGTGCGATCGACTCAGCCGTCGAGGAATTGGTAGCGCCGGCGATGACGGCGTTCGAGGCGGGGAGGGCACCGCGGACGGTCGCCCAGAGCTCGATCTTCTCCTCGGCGGTGAGAGTGATGCCTTCGCCGGTGCTGCCTGCGACCACGAGGCTGTCGTTGCCCGACTCGACGAGAGCGCGCGCCAGTTCGGCGGCGCGGTCGAAGTCGACCGAGCCGTCCTCGCGCATCGGCGTCACCATCGCGGTGATGAGTCGCCCGAACTCAGCAGTCATCGCGGCACCCTCCGCGCGCACGATCGTTGCGCGTCGTCACATCGATCCTCGGACGCACGACTGCGCGTCGCGAGTCTAGCGCCCCGGTCCAGACCTCGAGTGGAGGTCTAGACCTTGCCTCGAGCGATGAGCTCCTCGGCGATCTGGATCGCGTTCGTCGCGGCGCCCTTGCGCAGGTTGTCCGAGACGACCCAGAAGACGAGTCCGTGCTCGACAGACTGGTCGCGCCGCAGCCGTCCGACGAACGTGCCGTCGTCGCCCTCGGTGTTGAGAGGCGTCGGGTAGACCGAGTTCTCGGGGTCGTCCATCAACTCGACGCCGGGCTGCTGACGCAGCGCCTCGCGAGCCGCCTCAAGGTCGACCGGGCCGGCGAATTCGACGTTCACCGCCTCGGCGTGGCCTCGCATGGTGGGCACGCGCACGCAGGTCGCGGCGAAGGGCAGCTCCGCCTCGTGGAGGATCTTGCGCGTCTCGTTGCGCATCTTCAGCTCTTCGCCGGTGTAGGCATCCTCGCCGAAGGAGTCGACCTGGGGCAGGACGTTGAGAGCGATCTGGTGCGGATAGATCTCCGGCGCCGGGATCGGCTCGTTGCGGCCGTAGGCCTGCAACTGGTGGCGCAGCTCCTCGACGGCGGCCGTGCCGGTGCCCGAAACCGCCTGGTAGGTCGAGGCGATGACGCGCTTCAGCGGCTGGACGGTGCGCAGCGCGTTGAGCGCCATCGCGAGGGGCGTCGTGGTGCAGTTGGGGATCGAAAGGATCCCCTCGTGCCAGTCGACGTCTGCGCCGTTCACCTCGGGCACGACAAGCGGCACGTTCTCCTGCATGCGGAAGGCGTTGCCGTCATCGATCATGACGGCGCCGGCTTCGACGATCTGCGGGCCCCACTCGCGCGAGGCGGCCGAGGTCGCGGAGCAGAAGACGATGTCCGCGCCCTTGATCGCCTCGAGGCTGGTCTCCTGCACCGTGTGGGTCTGGCCGGCGAACTCCATCGTCTTGCCGGCCGAGCGCTTCGTCGCGAGCAGCTTGAGCTGGCCGATGGGGAACCGGCGCTCCTCGGCGACGCGGAGGAAGACCTCCCCCACGGCACCCGACGCGCCGATGACGGCGACGTTCAACTGCCTGGACATATGCACTCCACTTCGATGCTGGCTGGACGAGCGATCATACGGAGTGCCGGGACGAACGGCGAGCGGGACGCCCTTACTGCCGGTCCTTCAGTCCGATCAGCGCATCGAGGCCCTCGACGAGGACGGTGCGCTGCATGACCTCGCGGACCGCGAGGAGGACGCCGGGCATGAAGGAGTCGCGGCCGGTCGTGTCGTGGCGCAGCGTCAGCGTCTGACCCTGCCCGCCGAAGATCACCTCCTGCGAGGCGACGAGGCCGGGCAGGCGCACCGAGTGCACACCCACGCCACCGGCGACGCCGCCGCGCGTGCCCTCGATGTGGGTGAGCGTGGGGTCGGGATGCTCGAAGTCGCGGCCTCGGGCGGCGCGCATGCGACGGGCGGTGTCGAGCGCGGTGCCCGAGGGGGCGTCGACCTTGCGGTCGTGGTGGAGCTCGATGACCTCGGCGTTGTCGAAGAACGGCGAGGCGACCTCGGCGAGGTGCATGAGGATCACCGCACCCAGCGCGAAGTTCGATGCGACGACGGCGCCTCGTGACGCCTCGGCGGACCCGTGGCGGAGCTGCTCGATGGTCTCGGGCGTGACGCCCGAGGTGCCGATGACCGGCCGTACACCTGCCTCGAGACACGCTTCGACGAGGCCCGGCGTGAACTCGGCGTTGGTGAAGTCGACGACGACGTCCGGCGTCACGATCGAGAAGAGCGTGGCGGGGTCGGAGCCGATCGGGTAGAGGTGCCCTTCACCCTGCGGCTCGAGCGGCTCGAGGACGCCGACGACCTCCATGTCGTCCTGCGCCTCGATGGTCTGACGCACGAGCGCGCCCATCTGGCCCGTGCCGGAGACGACGACGCGAATCACGGCTCTGCTCCCCACCTCGATGTTGTGACTACGTGTGCTGGTCGCGCCTCGGAATGCGAAACGCCCCGGGCGGGTGCCCGGGGCGTCAGTCTACGTCACGATGTCGCGCGACCGAATTCGGAGGCCGCTACCAGCGGCGACCGCCGGTCGAGGGCGGACGCGCCGGGGGCGGAGAGTCGTCGGAGCCGGACGAGGAGCGCGAGCCGCCCCCGCCGTAGCCGCCACCTCCACCGAAGCCGCCGCCCGAGCCGCCACCGTTGTCGTCATCGAACGAACTGCGGCCTCGCGAGCCACCGCCGTCCGAGCGCTCAGAACGCTCAGCGCGCGGACCTCGGTCGCGGTCGCCACCTCGATCGCCGCGGTCCGAACGCGGACCTCGATCGCGGCCGCCGTCGCGACCACCACGCCCGCCGTCTCGGCCACCGCGGCCACCGTCGCGACCGCCTCGGCCGCCGCCACCACCTCGGCCGCCGCGGTCACCGCCACCGCCGCTGCGCGAGCGCGCCTCGGCGATCTGCTCTTCGCTCAGGCCGACGCCCTCGCTGCCGTCGGCGCCGATGAGCGCCTTGCGGGAGAGGTTGATGCGGTTCAGGTTGTCGATCTCGATGACCTGGACCTTCACCGTGTCGCCGACGTTCAGCACGTCCTCGACGCGGTCGACGCGCTCGTGCGCGAGGTCCGAGATGTGGACGAGGCCGTCCTTGCCGGGCAGGATCTCTACGAAGGCGCCGAAGGTCATGATGCGCGAGACCTTGCCCTCGTAGATCTCGCCGACCTGCACCTCCTTGGTGAGGCCTTCGATCATCGACATCGCCTTCTTGACGGACTCCGAATCCGGGCCGCCGACGAAGATGCTGCCGTCGTCCTGCACATCGATGGTGGTGCCGGTCTCGGCGACCATCTTCTGGATGGTGGCGCCGCGCGGCCCGATCACGAGGCCGATCTTCTCGGTGTCGATGTTGATCGTCGTGATCATCGGGGCGTACGGGGACACCTCGTCACGTGGCGCGGCGATCGAGTCGGTCATCGCATCGAGCAGCTGCAGCCGTGCGGTGCGGGCGCGGTCGAAGACGCGCTCGAACATGTCAGCCGGCAGCGCCTTCAGCTTGGTGTCGAGCTGCACGGCGGTGATGCCCTGGCGGGTACCGGCGACCTTGAAGTCCATGTCGCCGAACGCGTCCTCGATGCCGGCGATGTCCGTCAGGACGCGGTACTCGCCCGAGGTCTCGTCGGTGATGAGGCCCATCGCGATACCGGCGACCGGCGACTTGATCGGGACTCCGGCGTCCATGAGCGCGAGGGTCGAGCCGCAGACCGAGGCCATCGAGGACGAACCGTTCGACATCAGCGTGTCGGACACGACGCGAATCGTGTACGGGAAGTCGTCGAAGTCAGGCAGCATCGGCTCGAGCGCGCGCTCGGCCAGCATGCCGTGACCGATCTCGCGGCGGCCGGGGCCGCGCAGGAAGCGCGCCTCGCCGACCGAGAACGGCGGGAAGTTGTAGTGGTGGAGGTAGCTCTTGAACTGGTTGGGCGCGATGTTGTCGAGCCGCTGGCGGTCACCGATGGGACCGAGCGTCGCGACCGACAGCACCTGGGTCTGTCCGCGCTGGAAGAGGCCGGAGCCGTGGGTGCGCGGGATGATGCCAACGCGCACCTTGAGGTCGCGAATCTGGTCCTCGGGGCGGCCGTCGGCGCGCTTGTTGTCGCGCAGGATCGAGCCGCGCACGATGGGCTTGATCACGTCCTCGATGACACGACGCACCTCGGACTTTGTCACCGCCTCGTCGGCGATGCGCTCGGTCGCGAAGGTGGCCAGCTCATCGATGCCGCGGAAGCCTTCGTCGGTCACAGAGGACATGACGCGGGCGGTCTCGCCCTCGAGGGCCTTCGCCACGCGGTCGCGCAGCTCCTCGTTCGAGGCGGGCGGCGTGACGGCCATCTTCTCAACGCCGAGGGCGGACGTGATCTCCTGCTGGAGGTCGTTCAGCTGGGCGATGATGCCCTTCGCGTAGTCGATGGCCGCGATGATGTCGGTCTCGGTGACTTCCTTCGCGCCCGCCTCAATCATCACGACGGAGTCGGCGGTGCCGGCCACGATCAGGTCGAGGTCGGACGCCTCGATCTCCTCGTACGTCGGGAAGGCCTTGAGGCGACCGTCGACGCGCCCGATGCGGACGGACGAGACGGGACCGGCGAACGGCAGGTGCGACATCCCGAGGACGATCGAGGCGCCGGTCGTGCCGAGGACGTCGGCCGGAACCTCGCGGTCGGACGAGAGCAGCGTCAAGACGATCTGCACCTCGCGGCGGAAGCCCTTCGGGAAGAGCGGGCGGATCGGGCGGTCGGTCATACGAGCGGCGAGCGTCGCCTCGGAACCGGGCCGGCCTTCGCGACGGAAGAACGAGCCCGGGATCTTGCCGATCGCGTACATGCGCTCTTCGAAGTCGACGGTGAGCGGGAAGAAGTCGATGCCCTCGCGCGCGTCGCCGTCGCAGACGGTGGCGAGCAGCATCGTGTCGCCGAGGCGAATGGTGCAGGAGGCGGCGGCGTTCTGGGCCAGCAGGCCCGTGGCGACCTCGAGGGTGAGGCCCTCGATCTCCCGACTAAAGGTGCGTTCTTCGGTCAATGCGATCAGTCACTTCCTCCCCGCGAACCCATCGCGGGGCAACCAGCGCCGTCGCCCGGCGGGCGAGTTGGCGCGAACGTGGCATGGGGCAACGAGGAACTGAAGGTGCGGAACGGCGAAGGTGGGAGCCGCAACAAGCACGCGCACGCCTCGAAGCGACGGCGTCGAATCGGTGGGAGGAGGTACGAGACAGGGAGAGGCGGTCGCTAGCGACGCAGCCCCAGCCGCTCGAGCATCGAGCGGTAGCGGGTGACGTCCTTCTTGCTCAGGTAGCGGAGCTGTCGCCGCCGCTGCCCGACCAGGCTCAGGAGTCCGCGCCGGGTGTGATAGTCGTGCTTGTGCTGCCGCAGGTGGTCGGTGAGGTACTGGATCCGATCCGTGAGCAGCGCAATCTGGACCTCGGGCGAGCCCGTGTCCCCATCGAATCGCTGGAACTCTTGGATGATCTCTTGCTTGCGTTCAGCCGTCTGCATGCGTATTTCTGACCGGTTCCGTAACTACTGCTGCTTCTTCGCCACCATCACTCCGACGTGCGCCCCAGCGCGGCTCTCGCTCGCGCCCCACTCGTGGTTCCTCGGGTTCGCCGTCAGCCAGTCACGCTAGCACAGCCCGATTCTCGTGAGCAATCGACACCCTCCGAGGCGCCACGACGCGTGCTATCGTGACCCCGCGTGACGAGGCGACGCTACCGATGAGCGAACGCGAAGACATCGCCCGGATCCTCGACTCCGTCGAGCCGTTGCCTCGTCCCCGGGCGTGGCCGGCACTCGTCGTCCTCGTCGGCCCGCCCGGCGCCGGGAAGTCGTCCGTGGCCTCGGCCCTTGTGGCGCGCACCCCTCTCGCGGTGATCAGCCTCGACCACATCCGCCAGCTGCTGGTGACGCACCCGGACTTCTCATTCCAGGAGACCCGGCGCATCCAGCGCGCGATGCGTCTCGCGATGGGCGAACTGCTGCGCCGCAACATCTCCGTGATCTTCGACGCGCCGAACCTGACCGAGTGGGAGCGTCAGCCCCTCTACAGCCTCGCCGAGTTGCACAAGGCGCGCCTGATCATCGTCGATGTGACGGCGCCGACCGGTGTGGTCCTCGAGCGCCTCGCGCTGCCGCAGGGCGCCGCGATCGCGGTCGCCGCCGGTGGGCCGGCGATCCAGAGCCCACAGGACATCTACCACCAGATGGTCCAGCGGCAGGAGCCGATCACGAGGCCGCACCTACAAGTCGACACCTCGACGGACGCACTGGACCAGTTCGTCGCCGCGCTCGCGCTCGACCTCGACGAGGGTTAGCGGACCCTCGAGGTCAGTCGCCGGCCTCGATGCTGCGCAGGTGGCGTTCGGCGCCCATGAGTGACTCTCGCAAGCGCGGATAGCCATCGGCCTCGAGCCACTTTGCGATGCCCCAGGCGACGGCGCATACGAGCAGCCCCATGGCGGCATCGGTGAGGTAGTGGTTGCCGGTCGCGACCACCGCGACCGCCTGCAGTACGAGCACGGACGCGCCCGCGAGGCGGATCCACCAGCGCCTCGTGGCCTCGAACAGCGTCAGGGCCAGCAGCATCGCCCAACCGACGTGGAGCGAGGGGACCGCCGCAAACGGGTTCACGAAGGGCTTCATCGACTGTGCCTGGTACGACAGGTTGTCGAAGTGCTCGAGGGTGTCGATGAATCCCCACTCGGTCATGTAGCGGGGCGGCGCGACGGGGAACGACCAGTACACGATGAGCGCAATCCCGCCCGAGATCAGCAGCGAGTCGCGCAACAGCGTGTAGTGCCGGCGGCTCCGGAAGAACAGGATCAGGCCGACGACGATGATCAGCGGGAAGTCGAACCAGAAGTAGACGAAGTTCATCGCGCGCATGAGCGGCTGCGCCTCGAGCATCAGCGATTGCACGCTCGGCTCGATCCAGACGCCGAGGCTCGACTGCAGATCGATGATCATGCGGGCGTTTCGCAGCGCCTCGCTGGTGCGGTCGACGACGGCGCCGCGCACGAGGAAGTAGAGCAGGAACCCGAACGCGACGAGCCCGATCTCGGAGAGGTCCCACCAGCTCGCGCGGGTGCGCGATGGCCGGGTCTCGCGAATGACGAACTGGAGGAATGCGCGCACGGGCGGGACGATCCTTCTCGGGCAGCACTTGAAAGTGTACCGCGCGGCCTGCGGGACGGTCGGTTATTCTCACCGCCAGTTGTTCAATGATCCGTTAGAGGAGAGACGCTATGGACATCGCGGTCAGCACCGGGCCGATCACCCAGCAGGACGCCGATACGGTCGTCTGCTTCGTGCCCGAGGGCCAAACGCGACTGTCCGGACACGCGGCCCAGCTCGACCGCGCGCTGAACGGCGCCATCACGAGGATGATCCGAGACGGCCTCGTGAGCGGGCGCAGCGGCGAGACGAACGTCCTCCACGGTGGCCGCATGCGCGCCCATCGAGTCGTCGTCGTGGGCGCGGGCAAGCCTGCGGCGATTGACTACAACGCGGTGCGTCGCTCCGCCGGCAACCTGGCGCGCACCCTTCGAGGGATGAACGCCGGGCGCGTCGCCTGGTCGACGCAGCACTACGCGACCGGTTCGACCGATGGCGAGCGCCTCGCGAGCGCGCGCGCCGAGGGCGTCCTGCTCGGCCTCTACCGCTTCGATCGCCACCACACCAAGGAGGGCGACCGGCCTCGTGGGAGCGTGGACAGCGTGACCTTCGTGGAGACGGCCACCCGGGGTGCGGCTGCCGCCCGTCGAGGCATCGAGTTCGCGACGATCATGGCGGAGGCGACCAACTTCGCCCGCGACCTGGCCAACGAGCCGGCAAACCTGATGACGCCGACGGTGATGGCGACCCGCGCACAGGAGATGGCGGCTCGCAACGGCCTCGAGTGCACGATCATCGAGCGCGCCGAGGCTGAGCGCCTCGGGATGGGCTCGTACCTGTCGGTCGCGAACGGGTCGCACCAGCCGCCGAAGTTCATCGTGCTGCGCTATCGCTCCGGGAGCGGCCGCCCGATCGGCCTGATCGGGAAGGGCATCACGTTCGACACGGGCGGCATCTCGATCAAACCGGCCGCCGGCATGGAGTCGATGAAAGGCGACATGACCGGGGCCGCCTCGGTGATCGCCGCGATGCAGGCGATCGCGCAGTTGAAGCCGAACATCAACGTGCTCGCGGTCGCGCCCTGCACGGAGAACATGCCGGGCGGCGCGGCGACGAAGCCGGGTGACGTCGTCTACGCCATGGACGGCCAGTCCATCGAGGTGCTGAACACCGACGCCGAGGGCCGCCTCGTGCTCGCCGACGGCGTGGCGTACGCGAAGCAGGAGGGCTGCTCCACGATCATCGATGTCGCGACGCTGACCGGCGCGATCATGGTGGCGCTGGGCGGCGTGCGGTACGGCGTCCATGACAACAACGACCGCCTCTTCACTGACCTGGAGCGTGCGTCCGAGCTGACGGGCGAGCGCCTGTGGCGCATGCCGATGGACAGCGACTACGACGAGCTCATCAAGTCCGATGTCGCCGACATGAAGAACACCGGCGGACGGGGCGGCGGCTCGATCACCGGCGCGAAGCTCATCGAGCGCTTCGCCGGCGACACGCCCTGGGCGCACCTCGACATCGCGGGGGTCATGAACGCCGAGCGCGACCGCGGGGAGTTCGTGAAAGGCGCCTCGGGGCAGCCGGTGCGCACCCTCGTTCAGTTCGTCCTCGGACGGGCGCGCTAGCCGAGGAACGCCTCGACGAGGTCCGCCAGCGCTGTTGGATGGGTGAACGGGATGCCGTGGCCGGCCCCGGACACCTCGGCGAGCGTCACGTTCGGCTGTCGCGCCGCCATCTCGGCCGCCAGGGTCGCCGGCAGCACCGTGCTGACCTCGCCACGCACGAGGAGCGTGGGGCACGCCAGCGCCTCCCAGAACGGCCACAGGTCGAGACGCGCGGTGACGCCGGCAGCGAGGTCGCGCCGAAACGCCTCGGCGATGGCGGGGTCGATGCGCGGGCGCCAGCGCGAGGGGCGCAGTCCGGCGATCGCGCCGGCGATGCCTCGAGAGCCACGTGTCATCTCGGGCGCGGGATAGGCATCGACGACGATGCAGCGACTCACGAGCTCGGAGCGCGCGGCCGCGGCGATCATCGCCACGCCGCCACCCATGGAGAATCCGAGCAGCGCGCAGCGCCTGACCTCGAGCTCCTCGAGCGCCGATACGAGGTCAGCGAAGTGGGCATCGGTCGAGTAGTCGGCGTCCCGCGCCCAGTCGCTGTCGCCGTGACCGCGCGCCTGTAGCGCGATGATGGGCCGTCGAGGGTCGAGTGCCTCGACGATGCGATTCCAGCCCTCGACGTCCCCACCGATGCCGTGGAGCAGGACGAGCGGTTCGGCATCGCGAGGCTCGGTGTCGCCCCAGGCGAGGTAGCGGAGGTTGAGGTCTCGGCCGCGCACGCGGCCGCTTCGAGCCGAGGCCGTCGCGGTCACCGCTCTAGAGGAACCGCGTCACGCGATCGAGGATGCGGTGCGAGACCTCGTACTTCGACATCAGCTCGAGGTCCTCGCGACCGCCGTCGCGATCGAGGAAGACCACGCGGTTCGTGTCGACGGCGAATCCGGCGTCGCTCGCCGAGACATCGTTCGCCACCACGAGGTGCGCGCCCTTCGCCGCGAGCTTGCGCGCCGCGTTGTCGACTAGGTCGTTCGTCTCCGCGGCGAATACCACCTTCACGAAGTCACCGGTCACCTCCTTCGAGATGTCCGGGTTCTCGACGAGGGGAATCGAGAGCGTGCCGCCCTGGTCGGCGCGCTTGATCTTCTGTGCCGCCGCCTCGGCCGGGCGGTAGTCCGCCACTGCTGCCGCCATGATCAGCACGTCGCCGACCTTCATCTGCTCTGACACCGCCTCGAGCATCTCGAGGGCCGAGTTCACATGGATGACGCGCACGGAGCCCGGGTCAGGGAGCGGGGCCGTCGAGACGAGCGTTACCTCGGCGCCGCGGTCACGCGCTGCCTCGGCGAGGGCGTAGCCCTGCTTGCCGCTCGAGTGGTTCGAGACGTAGCGGACGGGGTCGATCGCCTCGCGCGTGCCGCCGGCGGTGATCACGACTCGGACACCCGCAAGGTCGCCGCGCTCACGACCGAGTCGAGCGCGCACGGCGTCCGCGATCGCCTCGGGCTCGGCCATACGCCCGGAGCCCGCGCGGCCCGAAGCGAGGCGCCCGGCCACGGGCCCGACGAACTCTACGCCTCGACCGACCAGCGTCAGACGGTTCGCCTGTGTCGCCTGGTGCTCCCACATCTGCGAGTCCATCGCAGGCGCCACGAGGACGGGCGCGCGGGTCGCGAGCACCGTCAGCGCGAGGAAGTCGTCGGCCTGTCCTGTCGCCATGCGTGCGAGGACGTTCGCCGAGGCCGGCGCGATGACCAGCAGGTCGGCGCGGCGTGCGAGCTCGACATGCGCCTCACCATCGCCATACGGGGCGAACATGTCGGTATAAGGCTCGCGGCCTGTCAGGCCTCGGAAGGTGAGCGGCGTGATGAACTCGGCCGCGGAGCGCGTGAGGATCGTGTCGAGGATCGCGCCGGCCTGCACGAGGCGGCTGGCGACCTCGCCCGCCTTGTAGGCCGCGATCGAGCCCGCGACGCCGAGGACGACGTTTCTGCCGGAAAGCGGCCCGCTCACGGCGCGACTCGATTCAGCTCGTGCACGATGCGCAGGCCCTCGAGGTTGAGGTCGGGCTCGATGTGGTCGATGCATCCCGCCTCGACGGCGATCCCCTCGGCGTAGCCGCCGGTCGCGATCACGGTGGCATCCTGCCCGACCTCGTCCTGGAAGCGACGCACCATGCCGGCCACCATCTCGGCATAGCCGAAGTAGATGCCGGACTGCATCGAATGCACGGTGTTGCGCCCGATCGCGCCCTCGATGGGCGGTCGGGTGAGGCTGACGCGGTGCAACATCGCCGCACGCGTGAAGAGCGCCTGCGAGGCGATGCCGATCCCGGGCGCGATCGCGCCGCCGAGGTAGTCGCCCTCGCGGGAGATCGCGTCGAAGACGAGCGCCGTCCCGAGGTCCACGATGATGATCGGCGGGTCGTACTTCTCGAGGGCGGCGACCGCGTGCAGGATGCGGTCTGGGCCCACCTCACGCGGGTTGTCGTAGCGGACGCGCACGCCGGTCTTCACGCCCGTACCGACCACGAGCGGCTCGACGCCGAAGTAGCGACGGCAGACACGTTCGAAGGTCTGGACGAGGGGCGGCACCGTCGAGGACATGCACGCCGCCGCGATGTCCGTCGTCTCGATGCCCTCGGACCGGAGCAGCGACACCACGAGCATGGCGTACTCGTCGGCGAGGTTGTCCTGGTCGGTAGCAATGCGGAAGGTCGCACGCATCTCGCGGCCGGCGTAGACACCCAGCGCAATGCTGGTGTTGCCGACATCGATGGCCAGAAGGAGCTCCTGCTGGCTCACGCGGACCCCTTCTCGATGCGCCTCGGTGTGGGCAGGCGGACGGCCGACGGTCGCGCGATTATAGCGACGGCGCCGAATTCCTTCGTCGGGCGAGACCCTGCGATGAATTCCGCGTTAACTCCACATAACAGCCTTGATCGGCCGGATCGGCCGGTGTTACAGTCCGGCCCGGCTCGGACACGCTCGCTTGCGGCGCGGGCGGATCCGGAATCAGTTTTGAGCCTGCGTCCCTCTGGGGAATCACGCCCGTTCTATTGTTCGTCAACAGACGATGATTGTTTGTTGACGGATGGTTGCGCCCTCTCGACAGCGGCGCCGGTGTGTGGTCTTCAGGGGTTCCCGGAAGGGCCACCCCTTGGATCGCGATCCCGGCACGCTCTGGCAGGATGCCCTTCGTCACCTGGCTCAACACGTGTCGCGCGCGAATTACACCACCTGGCTCGAGGGCACCGAGGGCGTTCGGTTCGAGAACGACACCCTCGTCATCGGCACGCGCTCGGAGTTCGTCACGGAGTGGCTGCAGAAGCGGCTGCGGCCGCTGATCGTGCGCACGGTCACCGACCTCGCGGGCGAGCCCTGCGACATCGCGTTCGAGCCGCTGCGCTCGAGCGCGGATGCCCCGCTCGCCCTGCGATCGAGTGACGACGACCGCGCCGACGATCGAGGCACGTGGCCGCGGCCTCGCCTTCGCGAGCGCTACACCTTCGACACCTTCGTGGTCGGTCCGGCGAACCGCCTCGCGGCGGCGGCGGCGCAGGGCGCAGCCGCGGCACCGGGGCGTCTCTACAACCCGCTCTTCCTCTACGGCGACGCGGGCCTCGGCAAGACTCACTTGCTCCACGCGATCGGACACGCCGCCCTCGAGCAGGGCCAGCGCGTCATCTACGTATCGGCCGAGCAGTTCACCAACCAGCTGATCACGGCGATCCAGCAGCGCACGCAGGAGGATTTCCGGCAGCGCTACCGCTCCGCCGACGTCCTGCTCATCGATGACATCCAGTTCATCGCGGGCAAGGAGCAGACCCAGACCGAGTTCTTCCATACGTTCAATGAGCTGCACCAGGCCGGGCGCCAGATCGTGATCACGTCCGACAAGAGCCCGGCCCTGATGTCGCACCTGGAGGACCGTCTGCGCACCCGCTTCGAGTGGGGCATGATCGCGGACATCCAGCCTCCCGATATGGAGACCCGCGTCGCCATCCTGCGCTCCAAGGCACAGGAGCAGCGTGTCGAGGTCCCCGACAACGTGCTGCAGCTCATCGCGGCGCGGTTCACCAGCAACATCCGCAAGCTCGAGGGGTCGCTGACGCGCGTCCTCGCGTACTCGCGCCTGACGGGGGAGCCGCTGAGCGCCGAGCTCGTGCAGTCCGCGCTCGCCTCGCTCGAGCCGGCGGAGCCGCGACTGCCACCGTCGCCCGACCTCGTCATCGAGGTCGTGTGCCGCTACTTCGCGCTCGACCGCGACGCGCTGCTCTCGAAGAGCCGTGAGAAGCGCGTCGCCTACCCGCGGCAGCTCGCGATGTACCTCATGCGCGAGCTCGCTCACCGCTCGCTTGTCGAGATTGGTCAGGCCCTCGGTGGTCGCGACCACTCCACCGTGCACCACGGTTGGCGAAAGATGGAGCGCTCGCTCGCCATCGACCCGGAAACGAAGCGTGACGTCGCCAGCCTCCGCGAAATGATCGAGCAGTCCCGCCGCTCTGCCTGACCTCGACTCTTCTTTTCGTAGGTCTCACCTGATCGATCGTCTGAGCCGATCTGAATACCACCACACATCGGATCAGCTGTGTTGTCGTTTCACCAGATGATCTGGCTTGTCTGCGGATAACCGGTCCTTTCCTGGGGGAAAACCAAGGGGTTGGTGGGTAACCTCGCGTTCTGGGCCCAGCCGAGTTGCCCACACTCCATCACCGTTTGGTTCATCGCCGCGATCTCCACGACTCGTTCCTCGACGGTCCGCCGGCCGTCCACAGTCGCGCTAGATTCAGCTCGGACTCGCACTCCACACCGTCCACACCACTACTGCTACTGCGAAGATCGGCTCGGTCGGGATCGGCATCGAGAGCCCTGTCGTGTGACGCTCATCCACCACTGTGCATACGCTATAGCCATGATCGACGTCGTCGACCTCGAAGTGCGTGCCGGACGAGGCGGTGACGGTGCCGTCTCGTTTCGTCGCGAGAAGTTCGTCCCGAGGGGCGGACCCGACGGTGGCGACGGCGGCCGTGGTGGCGACGTGATCCTCGTGGCCGACCGATCAGTCTCGACGCTGCGCGAGTACCACGATGGTCGCGTGCGTGAGGCCTCGAACGGCGTGCCCGGCGGGCCCAATCGTCGGCGTGGGGCTTCGGGTGAGGCGATCCGACTGCGGGTGCCGATCGGGAGCGTCGTGCACCTCCTCGAGGAAGACGACGAGCGCCTCGAGGAGCCCCAGCTGCTGGCGGACCTGACCGAGGATGGGATGGCCGTCCTCGTGGCCCGCGGCGGCCGCGGCGGGTGGGGCAACAAGCGCTTCGCCACGCCGACGCGTCAGGCGCCGCACTTCGCTCAGTTCGGTCAGGACGGGCAACACCGCCTGCTGCGTGTCGATCTGAAGCTGCTCGCTGATGTCGGTCTCGTCGGGCTACCCAATGCCGGGAAGTCGACGCTCCTCCGCGCCTGGTCGGCGGCGACGCCGAAGATCGGTGCGTACCCATTCACCACGCTCGAGCCGGAGCTGGGTGTCGTGAGCGTCGGGTACGAGTCGTTCGTGGCTGCCGACATGCCGGGTCTCATCGAGGGCGCGAGCAGCGGCGCCGGCCTGGGCCATGAGTTCCTCCGTCACATCGAGCGGACGCGGGTGCTGGTGCACGTCCTCGACATGACACGCGAGGATCCGCTCGCCGATCGTGCGCTCATCGACGCGGAGCTCGAGGCGTTCGGCCACGGCCTCGCGGAGAAGCCACAGATCGTGGCGCTGAACAAGATCGACCACCCCGACGCACGGGCGCAGATCGAGCTGCTGACCGAAGCCGGTCGCATCGACCCTGCGTGGGTGCCCATCTCCGGCGTCAGCGGCGAGGGCGTCGCCACGCTCGCGCAGCGGGCGTTCGCCGCCCTTGAGGAGGAGCGCCGGGGAGACTTCGTCGCGGAGAGCGAGGAGTTGCCGGTCCTGCGCCCGGAGCCGCGCCGCTCCCGCTTCGAGGTCACGACGGACGAGGATGGTGTGAGCCGCATCCACGGCGCGACGCCGGAGTGGTTCGCCCAGACGCTCGACCTCGGCCAGGACGAGGCGCGCTGGGAGCTGCTCGACCGGCTGCGGCGCCTCGGTGTCGGACGCGCTCTGGCGAGGCAGGGTGTCGCTCCGGGCGACATCGTGCGCATCGGCGCCGTCGAGGTCGCCTGGGAGGGCTGAGCGTGCGCAGAGGCGTCCTGGGCGGCACCTTCGACCCGCCGCACCTCGGGCACCTCGTGCTCGGCGCGGCGGCCCGCCGTGCGCTCGCCCTCGACCAGGTGCTCTTCGTGCCGGCCGGCGATCCGTATCGCAAGTCCGACCGACGCGTGACGCCGGCGGCCACCCGTCTGCGCCTGATCGAGGCCGCTGTCGCACCGCTGTCGTGGGCGCGGGTCTCACCCATCGAGGTGGATCGCGAGGGGCCCACATACTCGTGGCAGACGATGCTCGAGCTGGGGCGCGACGGCGGCGACTGGTGGTTCATCATGGGCCTTGACGCGCTCGTCGACCTGCCGAACTGGGACGACCCGGGAAAGCTGCCGGCGGTCAGTCGCCTCGGCGTCGCGTCGCGTCGGCCGTTGCCCGATCACGTGCCCGACGCCGTTCGTGACGTGGTCCCCGACATCGACGGTGTCGTCGACTACGTGGCGATGCCGCCGGTCGATCTCTCATCGACCGACCTGCGCGCGCGTGTCAGTGCGGGACTGAGCACTGAGATCCTCGTGCCGGAAGGGGTGCGGGAGATCATCGAGGCCGAACGCCTCTACGCGGGCGGTGTCTGAGCGTCCTGCCAGCCCTCGGGCGGCTTGCCCACCAGCACCGAGGCGCGCGGAATCGGCGGCAGCAAGAACGGCCGCAGGCGGGCATTGCGGATGTATGGGAATCCGGTGAGCTCCGCCAGTGACATCAGGGCGCGGCTGCTGCGTAGTCGAGGCTTCCCGACGCCCGTCGAGACGACCCGTCGATTCCAGGCGTCGAGGCGCTCGTTCCCGCTGGGCGCGAACTCCCACAGGAGCGCGAGCCCGCCCGGCGCGAGGACGCGGTAGAGCTCGATGAAGAACGTGCGCAATTCGTCCTCGTCGAGGTGCTTGAGCAGGTAGCCCGAGAGCACGAGGTCGAACGACTCGGTCGCGAACGGGAGAGTGGTCGCGAGGCCGCGTGTCAGGTCAAGGTCGGGTGAGCCGGCCGGCGCGTCGCTCCTCGCGAGGCGCAGCATCGACCTCGAGAAGTCGAGGCCGACAGGTGGCTTGTCGAACTGCACCTTCTGGTCGAGCAGCCGGAGCACCGTTCCACGTCCACATCCGATGTCGAGGACGCGCATCCAGGGCTCGAGCCGGAGATTCGCTTTCAGGTTGAAGACCGGGCCGTTGACCGCGAAGGCGCCGGCGCGGCCCATCAGCCAGCGCATGGCCGTCGACGACGCGCGTGGCGCGCCGAGCCAGCGGTCGTACTCGCTGAGGCGCGCTGCCTCGTTGGTCAGGGTCCTCGATGGTTCGCTCACCGCGGCATCGTCGCAGGCGCGCGAGCCCCGCTCAATCGTCGCTGGTCGGGCGAGGGGCGGGAGGCAGGCCTCGAGGTGGCAGCCGACGTGCGGCATCGATGTCGGCCTCGAGCGAGTCCATCGATCGACCGATCAGGGCGCGCGCATCATCGAGGCCGAGGTTGTAGAAGAGTGGCCCGAGCTCGTCGCGCACGAACTCGAAGATGAGCGTCGCGCCCAGCTCCCCGAGCGGCTCGTCGCGCTCGCGTTCGAAGTAGGCGCGGATGCGCGCGATCGCGTCGGCGCGCTCGTCGCGATCAATGTCGAACGGGCGCTCCGCCACCTCGAGGCTCAGCTCATCCGGCCGAGCGGGCCGAGCAGCGGACCGTGCTCGTGCATGGCCGGTCGCGGCGCGGAGGGCTCGTTGTGGCCAAGGTCGAAGGACAGCCGCACGCGGGCGTCCTTCGAGGCCGCCCAGTCGCACATCGCCGCCAGCTCGCGGAGACGAGGCGCCAGCGCCTCGTAGCCCTCGACGAGCTCGGCGAGGGCGGGGTCATCCGACTCGAGGGCGGTCGCGACGCCGCGGCAGTTCTCGGCCAGCTCGATGGCGGGCTGCCAGGCGCGCTCCAACTCGCGGCGGTCAGCCTCGTCCTCGATGTTGCGGTCGGCGTAGCGGAGAAGGGCGCGCAACTTCACCCTGTGCTTGCGTTCGATGTGGAGCGCGGCGCGCGCCAGTTCGTGCATCGCGCCGAACTGCACGCTGAACGCCCACGAGGCGAAGAACAGCACGATGGTCGGGTCATCGAGGAAGTCGAGCGGGCAGGCCTCGTCGGTCTCGAACTCGACGAAGAAGCGCCGACCGCGGTCGGTCTGTGCCTCGATGCTGCCGATGCCGCTCATGGGGACCTCACGTCGACAGGGTACCGGGCGAGCGCGAGACTACTTCCACTCCCAGATGCGGGCGGTGACGTTGCCCTCGGCGTCGGTCTCGAACTCGCCGACACCAACGACCGAGTTCAGTCGAGCGAGTGGGCCATCGCCGCCGGCCTGGAACGTGACGGCGAAGCGCAGCTGGATGGACATGCCCTCACCGACGGACCCGACGCCGCTGCCGCTGTAGATCGCGCCGCCGGCCTCGGTCATGAGGACGCCCTGACCCTCGGAGAACAGCTGGCCCGGTACGCGCTCGAAGGACACGATGGTCCCGATGTCGCTCGCCGCCGTACCGAGGACCGTGCCCGACAGCTCCCACGAGGTCTCGATCTTCACGTGGCGACCGTCCTCGCCCGGCAGGACGCGGTTCCCGGTCGTCTTGCCCGTCAGCTCACCGATCTGCTCGCCGAGCATCGAATCCCCCTCGCATCGCATGCGACGACACAGGTCGCCGCTCGAGCGCCAGTATGCCGAGTCCGGAGGAGGAGGCGCGACCGCCACGCGATCGCACCTCTAGACGTCGAGCGTGGCGTACTTCGCGTTGCGCATGATGAAGGCCTTGCGAGGCGCCACCTCGTCGCCCATCAGGCGGGTGAAGAGCTCGTCCGCCTGCTCGGCGTCGTGCACCTCGACCTTGAGGAGGCTGCGCTTCTCCGGGTCCATCGTCGTGTCCCAGAGCTGGTCGGCGTTCATCTCGCCGAGGCCCTTGTAACGCTGGAGGCCGATGCGCTTGTCCTTGTTCCGCTCGAAGAACGCGTCGCGCTCCTCGTCGGTGTAGAGCCAGGTGACGGTGCGCCCGATCGTCGCGCTGTAGAGCGGCGGCTGGGCGATGAAGAGGTAGCCGTCGTTAATCAGCTCTGGCATGAAGCGGTAGAACAGCGTCAGCAGCAGCGTGCGGATGTGAGCGCCGTCGACGTCTGCGTCGGTCATGATGATGACCTTGTGGTAGCGCAGCTTCGAGGCGTCGTACTCGTCGCCAAAGCCGGTCCCGAGCGCCGTGATGATCGTCCGGATGTGCTCGTGCGAGAGCATCTTGTCCAGGCGCGCCTTCTCGACGTTCAGGATCTTTCCGCGCAGCGGCAGGATCGCCTGCGTGCGCCGGTCGCGCGCGCCCTTCGCTGTGCCGCCGGCCGAGTCGCCCTCGACGAGGTAGATCTCGGAGTGAGCCGGGTCCGTCTCCGAGCAGTCGGCGAGCTTGCCGGGCAGGGTCGAGCCCTCGAGGACGCCCTTGCGCTGCACAAGGTCGCGGGCCTTGCGCGCCGCCTCACGAGCGCGGGAAGCCGTCAGCGCCTTCTCGATGATGCGCCGACCGTCGGACGGATTCTCCTCGAGGTGCTGCGAGAGGCTCGCGGCGACGACCGACTCGACGATGCCCTTCACCTCGGGGTTGCCGAGGCGGGTCTTCGTCTGCCCCTCGAACTGCGGCTCGCCGATCTTCACGCTGATGACGGCGGACAGCCCCTCGCGGACGTCGTCGCCGGACAGGTTGGGGTCGTTGTCCTTCAGGAGCTTGTTCTTGCGGCCGTAGTCGTTGAGCGCACGCGTCAGCGCCGAGCGGAAGCCGGTCAGATGGCTACCGCCATCGATGGTCTTGATGCAGTTCGCGAAGGAGTACACCGCCTCGTTGAAGCCGGCGTTGTACTGGATCGCGACCTCGACCATCGTGTCGTCGCGCTCCTCGAGGACGTAGATGGGGTTCGGGTGGAGGGCGCCCTTCTCGCGGTTGATGTGGCGCACGAAGGCCTCGACGCCTGAGTCGAAGTAGAAGTTGAGCTCGCGGCCGTCGCCGCGGAGGTCGACGAACTGAATCCAGACGCCCTTCGTCAGGTACGCCATCTCGCGGAAGCGATTCGCCAGCTCGGCGAAGTCGTAATCGAGCGTCTCGAAGATCTCGCCGTCGGGCAGGAAGCGAATCGTCGTGCCGGAGTCGGCCGGCTTCTCTCCGCGCACCTTCTCGATGTCGCCAGCCGGTGCGCCGCGATGGTAGCTCTGGCGGTAGAGTGCTCCGCCCGTGCGGACCTCGGCGGTCAGCTCTGTCGAGAGCGCGTTCACCACTGAGGCGCCGACGCCGTGGAGGCCGCCGGACACCTTGTAGCCACCACCGCCGAACTTGCCGCCGGCGTGGAGCACGGTGAGCACGGTCTCGAGGGCGGAGAGCCCGGTCTTCTGGTGGCGGTCGACGGGGATGCCGCGCCCGTTGTCCTTCACCGAGACGTGCCCATCGGGCTCGATGGTGATCTCGACGCGGTCGCAGAAGCCGGCCATCGCCTCGTCGATCGCGTTGTCCACGATCTCGTAGATGAGGTGGTGCAGGCCGCGCGAGTCGGTGGAGCCGATGTACATGCCGGGGCGACGACGGACGGCCTCGAGCCCCTCGAGCACCTGGATGCTGGAGGCGTTGTACGAGCCGTCGTTCTGTGCGCGGCCGTTGCGGCCGGTGTCACGGGTGGCGGTCGTCATCGAGTATCCAATCCACGATGCGGCGATGGTGCCGAGAGGCACATGGCGGCGCGAGATGCGGGGTCGAGCAGGTGGGGCGGCGTCGGAGGAGCGGTAGATCGAGCGCTGAAACGCGGTACACCCACGTACGCATTCTAACATGAAACGCAGTACGGGCCCGGCGAATCCGAGGTCCGGCGACCGCGTTCAGCACGCGACGTAGGTCGATCGTCGGATTGGCGCCGACTCTACGCGATTCGAAGAGGAGTGGACCTCGTTTGTACTCACGTATGCGCTCGATTTCACCCTCGAGTGGCCCCCGCTCGCTCGCCGTATCATGACGCGATGAGCCAGGACCCCATCGAGTTGCAGCCGATCGGTATCGTCCGGAACGGTGAGACGGACGTCGCACGGCAAGACTGGTCGCGCGTCCGCAGCACGATCGAGCTGGCGCCCGACCTCGCCGAGGCGCTACTCGGCCTCGAGGGGTACACGCACCTCATCGTGCTTGGCTGGCTCGACGAGATCCCCGCGGAGCTACGGGCGCGTCGGCAGGCGTATCCGGCCGGCGACGAGCGGCTGCCGCTGCAGGGCGCGCTCGCGCTGCGAGGCGGTGCGCGGCCGAACCCGATCTCGTTCACGGTCTGCCGCCTTCGCCGCATCGAGGGCGCATCCATCGAGGTCGAGGGGCTCGACCTCGTCGACGGCACGCCGGTCCTCGATGTGAAGCCGTACATCGCGTACTACGACGCCGAGCCGAAGGCGAAGATCCCGAAGTGGGCCGGTGGCTAGGTCCCGCGGCCCATCGTCGAGGCGGCGGTCGAGCCGTCGAGGCCTTGCGGCCGGTGCGACAGGGCGCGAGGGTGCGCCAAGATCGCCCGCGCGCCGGTTGCCGAGCCGCGCACGCCTCGAAACGGTGTACCGCGCACTAGTCGAGATGCACGGGCCACAGCAATGGTGGCCGCACGCCGATGAGGACGGCCGCCTCGAGATCTGCCTCGGCGCGATCCTGACGCAGAACACCTCGTGGCGCGCCGCTGCGACGTGCCTCGAGCGGCTGCGAGCCGCCGACGCATGGTCGTTCGAGGCGATTCTCGAGCTGCCGCAGGACGTGCTCGCCGACCTCGTGAGGCCCTCGGGGCACTTCAACACCAAGGCACGGAAGCTGCAGGAGTTCGCGCGCGCGGTCATCGAGGGCTACGGCGGCTCGCTCGACATCCTGCTCGACGGCGACGCGACCGAGGTGCGCTCGCGACTCCTCGAGATCTGGGGCATCGGACCGGAGACGGCCGACGCGATCACGCTCCATGCCGCGAAGCTGCCGACCTTCGTCGTTGATGCGTACTCGTACCGGCTCTTCGAGCGCCTCGATCTCGCGCCCGGCGAGCGGAAGTACGAGCTGTATCGCGAGTTCCTGCTTGGACGCATCGGTCCGGACATCGAGCGGCTGAACGAGTGGCACGCGCTAATCGTCCGCCACGGCCAGGGCATCTGCACCCGCAGCAACCCGCGATGCGAGGAGTGCCTGCTCTTGCCTCGTTGCCCGTTCGGGCGGGGTGAGACGCGCCTCAACCCTCGCTAGGCTGTCGGCAGAAGGCGAGGCAGCATGGAGCTGTACGAGGCGATTCATGGGCGGCGCGACATCGAGGCGTTTGGTGAAGCGTGCCCGCCTCGGGAGACGGTCGAGCGGCTGATCGAGGCCGCGACGTGGGCGCCGAACCACCACCACACGGAGCCGTGGCGCTTCCACGTGCTCGCCGGTGGAGGACGCGAGGAGATGGCGGACGCCGTTGGTGCCTGGCTTGTCGAGCAGGGCGCCGGCGAAGGGCCGCCTCGGTCCGCCCGCTCGAAGCTCATGCGCTCGCCCGTCGTGATCGCCGTCGTGCAGCACGGCTCGCCCGATGACCCGGAGCGCGATCGCGAGGACTACGCCGCCTGCTACTGCGCGATCCAGAATCTGCTGCTCGCGGCCCACGCCGAGGGCCTCGTCGCTCACCTCAGCACCGGCGCCCTGACGACCTACGAGGGCGCGCGCGCCTTCCTCGAGGTGGGAGCGGCGGACCGCATCGTCGCCTACATCAACCTCGGCTACGGGCGCGTCGACGCCGAGCCGAAGGCAGGCGTGCGCGAGCCAGCCGTCGTCGGTTGGCACTGGCCAGACTGATGTCCGCGGTGCGCCCGTCGGGTTAGGCGGGCTGGAAGATCTCGATCGCGTTCCCCGATGGGTCCTCGAGCAGGATCTGGCTGCCGCCGGGACCGCTGAGGATGTCGTTGCGGAACGGCAGGCCGGCCTCGCGCAGGTGAGCGACCGTCGCCTCGATGTCATCGACCTCGACGACGAAGCGGTTCCAGCCTCCGGGCTCCGGCAAGCGGCCGTCTGGCATCGGGCGGGACGCCGAGGCCGGCGGGCCCGCCAGCCAGAGTGTGAGATCGCCTCGGCCGATGATCGCCATCGCGCCGAACTGCTGGCGCACCTCGAAGCCCAGGTGCGAGCAGTAGAAGTCGACCGACTCGGGCACGTCGCGGACGATGTAGCGCACGGTCGCCATCAGGACCTCCGATCGCGGTGGACGTCGCATCGTAGTCGAGCGAGACCTCGATGAGCGGCGTGTCCGAGGCGTTGCGCGGGCAGAGCCGCCCGCAGAGACTGGGCGCATGGACCTGGGCATCATCGGCCTCGCGCGCTCCGGCAAGACCTCGTTCTTCAACGCGGTGACCCGCGGCACGGCCGAGGTGGGCGCGTACTCCGCTCGGAACGAGCCGAACATTGGCGTCGTGCACGTCCCCGACTCGCGCGTCGATGCGCTCGCGGGGGTGTTCCACCCGAAGAAGACGACCTACGCCGAGATTCGTTTCGTCGATTACCCGGTGACGGGCTTCGGCGCAGAGGGGCCGGCCGCGAAGTACCTCGCGGAGCTCGCCGGGCTCGATGCGCTCGTGCACGTCGTGCGGGCCTTCGAGGACGAATCGGTGCCGCACCCCGAGGTCAGCATCGATCCGCACCGCGACATCGAGGCGCTGGACCTCGAGCTGACGTTCGCCGACCTCGCGCTGATCGAGCGCCGCCTGACCCGCCTCGAGGCGGAGATGCGGGCGGTGAAGGCGGGCGAGCGCGGGCAGCTCGAGCGGGACCGTGACCTCCTCGGCCGCCTCAAAGAGGCGCTCGAGGCCGGGCAGGCGATCCGCACACTGGAGTTCACCGAGGACGAGGCGCGGTCGTTGAACGCGTACCAGTTCGTCACGCGCCGCCCTCAGCTGCTCGTCGTGAACATCGGCGAGGGCGACCTCGGAAGCGCCGAGGACATCCAGGCGGAGTACGCCGCTCGCTACACGACCCCGGCCGTCTCGGTCGTCGCGCTCTGCGCGAAGATCGAGGCCGAGCTCTCGCGCCTCGAGCCAGCCGAGGCGGCGGAGTTCCGTCGCGACCTCGGGCTCGCCGACGCCTCACCGCTCGACCGGGCGATCCGCACGGCGTACGAGCTGCTCGGTCTGCAGTCCTTCCTGACGGCCGGCGAGGACGAATGTCGGGCGTGGACGGTCGCTCGCGGCGCCAGTGCGCCCGAGGCGGCGGGTAAGATTCACTCGGACCTCGAGAAGGGCTTCATTCGCGCCGAAGTCGCGCGCTGGGATGAGCTTGTCGAGGCCGGGTCGACCGCGGAGCTGAAGAAGCGCGGGCGGCTGCGCACGGAAGGCAAGTCCTACGTCGTCCAGGACGGCGACGTCCTGAACATCCTGTTCAACCTCTAGGCGGAGGCATGCCGGGATGGCTCCAGGTCATCCTCGGTCTCGCGGCGCTGATCCTCGTGCTGCTCGCGCTGGCGGCGTGGATCGCATGGCGCGACCCGCGCGTGCGCCTCGTGATGCGCCTGTTGTGGCGGCTCCGTAGCCCGCAACGGGTGCGGGCCATCTGGGCGGTGGCGCGCGATCCTCGAGTGCCGTGGGTCGCACGAGCGATCCCGATCGTCCTCGTGGCGTATCTCGCGATGCCCTTCGATGTCATCCCGGACTTCATCCCCGTCCTCGGGCAGCTCGATGACGCAGCGGTCGTTGGGTTCGCGATCTGGCTGCTCGTGCGGCTCGTACCGGAGGAAGTGATCGAGGAACACCTGCGACCGCCGCAGAACGGCGGTGATGCGGGGGCCGTATGATCCGCGGGCCATCGAAGGGCGGTGGGCCGAATGCCCGTCCTGATCGCGCTACTCGTGCTGCTCGGCCTCACGCTGGCCCTCGGTTGGCTCGGGCTTGCCTCGGAGCGCGCGCCTCGCGTGGCGGCGGTGCTGCCGAGGCTCAATCGCCTCTCGCACGGGCAACGAGGGCGCCTCGGCGTCTGGGTCGCGAAGGACCCTCGCTTTCCGTGGGGGATCCGCATTCTCCCGCTGACCGCGTTCGTCTACTGGGTGACGCCGATCGACCTCATTCCCGACGGCATCCCACGCATCGGCTACCTCGACGACCGCGCCATCCTCGCGCTGTCGCTGCGCCTCGCGCTGCGAGGACGGGGCGCCGAGTACTTCGAGGAGCACCTCCAGCGGGTCGAGTACCTGCAGGAGCTGCGCGACGCGCAGGACGAGGGGGCACCCGAAGAAGAGGACCCCGCGCCGCTATGATGCGCCGATGAATCAGGCTCCCCAGTCCGCCTTCGATCCCGAGGCAGCACGCCAGATCGTGGAGGCGGTCGAACAGGCCCTCGACGGCGGCTCGCCCGTGGCGGTCGCGACCGTGACGCACCCGCACGACACCTCGCTGCGGCCGGGCGCGAAGCTCCTCGTGCGTCCCGACGCCGAGCGGCTCGGCGCGATCGACGGCGGGTCGCTCGATGAGCAGATCGCCTCGATCGCTCTCGAGCAGATGACGACCCTCCCTCGGATCAACGTGCAGACGCTCTGGATCGCGCCGGACGGCGGCATCGCGAATCGACGTTCGCAGGCAGCGGCGGGCGCGGCGACGGTGATGGTCGAGCTCTTCGAGGCGCCGGCGCGCCTCGTGATCGTGGGTGCAGGCCACGTCGGACTCGCGTTGGCGACCGTGGGCGAGCAGTGCGGCTTCTCGGTGGCCGTCTTCGACGACCGCGAGGACTTCGCGAACCGCGAGCGCCTGCCGATGGCCGATCACGTCTACGCTGGCGACCTCGATGTGGGCCTCGAGGAGTTCGGCCTCGGTGGGTCGGACTACATCGTGCTGGTGTCGCGCGGTCACCAGGTCGATGAGCTGGCGCTTCGACGCACGGTGGGCCGCGGCGCCGCCTACGTCGGGATGATCGGGAGTCGACGCCGCACGGGCACGGTGCTGGCGCACCTCCTCGAGGACGGCTTCGCCCGCGAAGACCTCGAGGCCGTGCATACGCCCATCGGGATCGACATCGGAGCGGAGACGCCGGAGGAGATCGCAGTCTCGATCATGGCGGAGATCATCATGGTGCGGCGGGGCGGCACCGGTGAGCAGATGAAGACGCGCCGAGGACCCCTCGGAACGACATAAAACAACCTCGGCAAGGGCTTCCCACGAGGTGTATCGTTGAATCTGTCGCAGGAGTGATTCGGCGGACGCAAATGACCGCCGAAGCGGATACCCGCTCCGACGGCCATTCAATCGCCAGTTCCCTCTGGGGCACGGGGGTCGAGAAATCGGCCCTCGTGCTTTTGTACAGGGGATACGGTGCGCGGCACCGCCTCGGATCTGTCGGATTCCCGCGAACTCCAGATCGTGACCACGGCCGTCATGCGAGGCGCACCGTCCGAACTTGCTACAATTGATGTGGTCCGAGCGCGTGAAACGCGCTGGATCACGAGGAGGTCGAGATGTCCAAGGAACTCTTCGCCGAGATCCGGAAGGCGCAGCAGTCGGGCGAGGTCCGCGTGCTCGCGACCGTCGCCGACACTCGCGGCTCGACTCCCCGCAAGGCAGGGGCACACCTGCTCCTGCGGCCGGATGGCACCTTCAGCGGCACCATCGGCGGCGGCTGTGGCGAAGCCGAGGTGTGGCAGGAAGCCATGCTGACGATGCAGGATGGCACGCCGCGCCTGGTGACCGTGGATCTGACCGAGCCCGTCGACGGCGAGGACAAGATCTGCGGCGGCGTCATGGACGTGTTCATCGAGCGCGTTTCCGGCTAGGCTTGCCGGCCTCCGGCACCACCCCATCGAGCCGAGTTCACACCGGACGGGCAATGACGGCCTTTGCGTCCATCGATGACACGATCGACCGCCTGACGGCGGTCGGGTATCTCGCCGACCGCCAACTCGCGACCACCGTCTTCCTCGCTCAGGCCCTTCAGAAGCCGCTGCTCCTCGAGGGGGAGGCGGGTGTCGGCAAGACCGAGCTCGCCAAGGCGCTGGCGGCGGCTCGCGGTGCACGTCTTATCCGCCTGCAGTGCTACGAGGGACTCGATGCCTCGCAGGCGCTGTACGAGTGGAACTACCAGCGCCAGTTGCTGCACATCCGCCTGGCCGAAGCCGGGCATCGCCTCGAGGGCGACGAATCGGCGCCCGCGACCGGCGTCGAGCGGGAACTGTTCTCGGAGGACTACCTCGTGCGGCGTCCGCTGCTCGAGGCGATCCTCGCCGAGGACGAGGTGGCGCCCGTCCTCCTCATCGACGAGGTGGACCGCGCCGACGAGGAGTTCGAGGCGTTCCTCCTCGAGGTGCTGTCGGACTTCCAGATCACGGTGCCCGAGCTCGGCACGCTCTCTGCGCGACAGCGCCCGTTCGTGATTCTGACCAGCAACCGCACGCGCGAGCTGCACGACGCCCTGAAGCGTCGCTGCCTCTACCTGTGGCTCGACTACCCGACGTTCGAGCGCGAGTACGACATCCTGCGGACGCGCGTGCCCGGCATCAACGAGCATCTGGCCGGGCAGGTGTGCGGCTTCATGCAGGTCCTGCGCGATCAGGACTTCTACAAGAAGCCCGGCGTCGCTGAGACGATTGACTGGGGCCTGGCGCTGATGGCGCTGCATCGAGACGCGCTCGACGCCGACACCGTCACCGAGACCATCGGTTGCGTCTTCAAGTACCACGACGACGTGGAGCGCTTCGACGCTGCCCAGCTCGTGAACGTCCTCGATCAGCTCGACTTCGAGCGTGCCCTCTAGCACCGAGGGCGGGCCGCGCCTCGATCCCGAGCGCCTCCTCGAGGACCGCCACGCCCTCGCCGACTTCCTGCTAAACGCACCGTCGCTGCGGCGCGGCACGATTGCCGAGAATGCGCTCGCCTTCTGCGGACTGCTCCGTGCGAGCGGCATCGACGTCACGATCGGCCGGGCGATCGATGCGGCCCGCGCGCTCGAGTGGGTCGACCTCACGGCGCGTGACGAGGTGCGTGCCGCGCTTGCCTCGACGCTGCTCGCAGACTCGGCGCATCGACGGCTCTTCGATGCCGTCTTCGAAGTGTTCTGGTCGCTCGTGACGCCGCCGCCGGCGCAGCTGCCGCCTCCGCCCCAGCTGTCCGGCTCGAGGCCGGTTGACGGGCCGGCGGCGCGCCAGGTGCGGCAGGCTGTCAGCGGCGATCTCTATGGCGGCGACACGACCCCGCAGACCGAAGGCAGCCCGCAGTCCTACAGCGAGGCCGACCTCATTACCTCGAAGGACTTCTCGCGGCTGCGCGGCGACGAACTGAAGCGCGTTCGCCGCCTCGTGCGGGAGATCGCCATCCAGCTGCGCACTGCGACCTCGAGGCGGTCGCGCCACGCCGCGCACGGTCACGCGATCGACCTGCGTCGATCGCTGCGGCACGCGGCGCGCTCGGGTGGTGAGGTGCGCGAACTCGCGCGGCGGAGGCGGCAACTGCATCGGACGGACGGGGTGCTGCTGGCCGACGTCTCGGGCTCGATGGACACGTACTCGGAGTTCCTCGTGCAGTTCGTGTACGGGCTGCAACAGGAGATGCACGGCGTCTCGACGTTCGTCTTCTCGACGCGGCTCTTCGAGGTCACGCCGATGCTGCGTGCGCGCTCCTTCGAGGCCGCGCTGCGAATGATCGAACGCGACGTCGATGGCTGGAGCGGCGGGACGCAGATCGGCGCCTCGATCGCCGAGTTCAACCGTCGCTTCGCGCGCGAGCGCGTCCATCGACGGACGGTCGTCATCATCCTCTCGGACGGTTGGGACCGAGGCGACGGCGACCGCCTCGGCAAGGAGATGGCGGCACTGCGACGTCGAGCGCGACGTGTGATCTGGCTCAACCCGCTCCTCGGGCACGAGGGCTACGAGCCACTCGCGCAGGGCATGGCAGCCGCGCTGCCGTACTGCGACGACTTTCTCCCGGCCAACAACGTGGAATCGCTCGCCGCGTTCGGACGGCACCTGCTCCAGGTGACAGCCACCGACTGACCGCAGGCGGTCTTCAGGCGCTTCATTCACGTAATCAGTCCACACGTTGTGGACACATTCCGGACCAGTGCGTAGAGTCCGAGCACTGACGTGCACGTCAGCGTTGGCGCCATGCGCAAGGACGCGCCGACGAACTGGGGGGCCTCTTGGACAACTCGGCGCGCTGGTTCCTTGCCGGCATCGTCGTGTCGCTGATCAACACCGGCCTCGTCATCCTCTTCATTGGCATTCCCGGGATCACCGACCGCAACGACGACAACTCGGACTCTGTGGCCGAGCGCACGTACGTCGTCGTCGTCAACGAGGCGGGCGAGATCGTGTCGCAGCGTGTCGAGCTCGGCTCGGGCACCGGCGAGGCGATGGCGGCTGGTACCACCGCGTCCGGTGAGCCCGTCGAGGCCGCCGCTACGATGGCCGCGCCGGTCGGCCCCACGCCGCTCCTCGGTCTCGCGGGTCCCGCCTTCGCCGACTTCGAACAGCAACCCCTGTTCCTGACGGCGCACGACGGCACGGCCTATGTCGCCACCGGTCGCTTCGCGTTGCAGCGCGTGAGCCTCGAGGGCGAGGTCGACGACGAGTCACTCGACGGCGTCGAGGACCTCGGCGGCTCGCGCATCCTCGATGTCGACGCCACGACCGAGGGGACGCTCTACGTCCTCGTGACCGATGGCCCGCTCGAGTGGCGGGTCTTCCGGCGGGCCGCAGACGACGACGAGTGGTCGCTCGCGGTCGCCGGGAACGACGCGGGCTTCCCCGCCGACGCCGTGGCGCTCAGCGTGACCGACACCGGTGTGATCTACGTCTCGGCGAGCGACCCGGCCGGTATCATCCGTGTTGAGCCCGACCTCACGATGGTGCGCCAGTGGGTGAGCGACATCTCGGTGGTCGGCCTCGACGCGGCCAGTGATGACACGAGGCTGCTGTTCGCCGCGCCCGAGGCGCAGCCAACGCGAGCCTCCGCGCAGATCCGCCAGGTACGTTCAGGGCGCACCGGGCCGTGGGCCTCGACCTACCTCGCGTGTGGCGTCAGCGCGACGATGACCGCCGAGGAAGCGAACGTCACCGTGCCTCAGCTGCCACGCGACGTTGCGGTCGTCGACAACGCCGGCGACGGCAACGACACCGCGCTCATCGTCGACTCGCTCAACCACGTTGTCTGGTATCAGCACCACCTTGGGGACGGCGAGCCGCTGTTCGGCGTCGCCTGCGGCCGCGGCTCAGACGACGCCCACCTCAACACCCCTCGAGCCGTGGCCATCGACGAGGACGGAAACGTCTTCATCTCGGACACAGGTAACAGCCGTATCGTGATCTTGCCGCGGATCGTGAACGAGAGCTGACGCCGGTCGGCGATCCGAGGGCGCGCGCGGGTTCGTACCGTCGGAGCCCGCCGCCGTGAGTCGACCGACATTCGGTGCTACGATCGGGTGACGGCCGCCACGACGTGGTGAGGCCTGGAAGGAACGACTGATGCTCGGCAGCCTGGGGTGGCAAGAACTCCTCATCATCCTCGTAATCCTGGCGCTCATCTTCGGAGCGTCGCGCGTCGCCGACCTCGGCGGTGCGCTCGGGCGCGGTATCCGCGAGTTCCGCACCGAGGCGCGCGCGGGTGACGACGAGAAGAAGGACGACGCCGCGGCCTCCAGCGACGCCGCCGCGCCGACCGAGGAGCGTCCGTCCTCGTAGACCCGGTGCACGACTGACTGTTCACGACGAGCCGGCCGCGAGGCCGGTTCGTTGCGTCTGCGGCGAGCTCGAGAGCCGTCTGCTAGAGTCCGCGCCGTCGCGGCGTCGACGTTCGTTCGGCGCCGCGTTTTCGATGCCCGCGCCGACCCTCGGGCGGCGACGAAAGGACCTCGACCGTGGAGATCGTGCCCGGCCTGCACCAGGTGAAGACGCCGATGCCGGCGCCAGCGCTGCCATACGTGCTGCCGTACATCTTCGAGTGCAGCGACGGCGTGGCGCTCTTCGATGCCGGCTTCGGCACGCCTGAGGCGACTGCGAAGATGACAGCGGAGTTGAAGGTCCTCGGCTACGAGCCGCGAGACATCACGCGCATCATGATCTCCCACGCGCACCCGGACCACTACGGCATGACGAGCTGGATCAAGGAGCAGTCACCCGACTGCGAGGTCGTCATGCTTGAGCGGGAGTGGCAGTGGGTCGTCGACCGCTGGCTGGACAACGAGGCCTGGACGAAGCTGTCCGACGGCTGGCTCGTGCAGCACGGCGTGCCGCAGGCGGAGATCGACGAGGCACATCGACAGGGTGCGCTCGCGCCGACCTCGCCGCCCGTCACGGGCGCGCGCGCGGCGGCCGGCTCGGCCTCGACGGCGACTGCCCCGCCTCGGAACGCCGGCGGTCCGCCGACGGGACGCTATGTCGAGCCCGACGTGAAGCTGCAGGACGGCGACGTCTACGAGTTCGATCGCTGGTCACTGAAGGCAGTGTGGACCCCGGGCCACACCCCCGGACACCTCTGCATGTTCGAGCAGCAGCACCGGCTGATGTTCACCGGCGACCACGTGCTGCCCTACATCTCGCCGAACGTCTCGCTGCACGCGGACCAGGAGGGCTCGAGCCCGCTCAGCGACTTCCGCGACTCGCTGCGCAAGGTAGCGGCCTACGACACGCAGCTCGCGCTGCCCGCTCACGAGTTCACGATCCCCGACCTGCGAGGGCGCTGCGAGGTGCTGCTCCACCACCACGACGCGCGCCTCGACGAGGTCTACGGCGCGATCGGCGACGGCGCCTCGACCGCGCGCGAGATCTCGACACGCGTCAGCTGGAACACCGGTCCATTCGACGACTTCAATCTCTTCATGAAGCGCTCGGCTCTCGGCGAGACGCTTTCGCACCTGCGGCTGCTGCAGGACGAGGAGCGTGTCCGGCGCCTCGACGACGGCGAACGGGTGCAGTGGTCGAAATCCTGACGAGGAAAGCACGACAGCCGTAGGCATCGTCAGGAACTCGGACGCACGGTCCGACGTTCAACTGAGTATGGAAACACTCACCCGACCGCTCTCCACCTGGCCCCGAATCGCGATCGCCGTGGGAGCGGCGGCCGCACTCCTCCTCGGTGCATGCGCCGACGAGGACACGGACCCGACCTCGACGCCGGAGACCACGGCGACGGCCTCGGTCGTCCCGACCGAGATCGCCACTGTCGTCGGCGGCGGGACCGACCCATCCGAGATCAAAGGACCGCCCTCGCTGATGGCGAGCGGCGGCGGCGCCGAGGGCCCGCTGGGCGTCGGCACCTACTGCTGGAGCGAGACGGCGCCCGGTGCCAGCGGTAGCGCCGGCATCTGCGCCGACGCCATCGGCATCATCACGACGCCTCAGGTCTTCGCCGTGCCGGCGGGGACCACCTTCGAGGTGACCGGCTTCGAGGAGTTCGAGCCGACGAGCGGCACGGCCCTCGTCTGGCCGGACACCATCCCGTCGCAGTCCGTCGGCGCATTCGCGCAGGCGTGGATGCCGGACGGCGAGTCGCAGGCGACCCTCGACGTGACGATCGATGGCGACACCGCGTCGTTCACGGCCGATCTCGAGGCGGGCACTTACGTCGTCGGCCTGAGCCTGTACTTCCCGGAGGGCGACGTCCAGTACGGCCTCGTGATCGAGGTCCAGTAACCCCAGTTCGGTCGTTCGCGGTGCGTGGCCAGGGCTACTTCTCGTAGCCCTGGTCGCGCGTCTCCTTGAAGGCTGCCCAGCCCTGTTGCTCGCGGATGCGGTGGCGCTCCTGCGCGACGGCATCGCGGCCTTCGAACAGCGCGGCGAGCGCCGGGTCCTCGCGGTAGTTCATCGCCTGGTCCATGCCGGCGAGGCGGTAGACGCGGTTCACGAGCGCCTTGTTCAGGCGCATCGTGTTCTCCGGTAGGCCGGCGAGCTTGCGCGCCATCGCCTCGGCGGCAGCATCGAGCTCAATGTCCGCCACGACGCGGTTGGCGATGCCCATGCGGTAGGCGTCCTCGGCGGTCAGCGCCTCGCCGAGCATCAGCACCTCTTTGGCGTGCTTCAGGCCGACGATGAACGGCGCGATCAGCTGCGGCGGACCGAAGCCGTGCCGGATCTGGATCTCACCGAAGCGCGCGGTCTCCGAGGCAATCGTGATGTCGGCCATGGCCGCGAGCTCGAAGCCCTGCCCCACTGCGTGGCCTCGGACGGCCGCCACGACCGGCTTCGGGAAGTCGAAGATGCGCGTCTGCACCTCCATCGAGGAGGGCGCCGGGTCCTCGTCCGGATAGAGCGAGGACCACATGTCTCCGCCGGCGCAGAAGCCACGCCCGGCGCCGGTCAGGATGATCGCGCGCGCGTTCGTGTCGGCCTCGGCGGCGTCGAGCGCGGCGTCGAGACGGCGTTGCATGTTCTTGTTGAGCGCGTTGAGAACGGTCGGGCGGTTGAGCACGACGCGGCCGATGTCGCCCATCGGCTCGTAGATCACGTCGTCGACGCTCGGGGGCGGGATCGGGATGCCGTCCGGCGTCCGCTTCCAGTTGCTGGTGTCGGGCTCGCTCGTCGTCACGTGGCACCCCCTCGATGCGCGGCCTCGGGTCGAGGCAATCGCGTGCAGCGTGACGCGCGCGGCGCGGGACTGCAAGCCCGCGGAGGTGGCGGCCGACACCTCGTGCGAGAATGGGTCGGTGGCCGGCACGCCTCCTCCCCCCGCACCCCCGATCGTTGCGCCGACATGGCGGCAGCGCGGCGCGCTCCTGCTCGGCCGTGCCGCCGCGCAGGCCTCGAGGCGACTGCACCGCGGCGGCGGCACCGCGCTCCCGGGCGTTGTCTCGACCGCGCTCGCGCCGAACGTCGTCGAGTTGTTCTCGGCCCTCGGACATGGCGTTGTCACGGTGACGGGGACCAACGGCAAGACCACGACCTCGCACCTCCTCACGGCCGCCGCCGAACGGGCGAATCTGCGACCGCTGACGAACCGATCCGGCTCGAACCTGGAACGGGGGCTCGCGAGCACCCTCGTGGACGCCGTCGACGCCTCGGGCCGGCTGCTCGAGCCGGCATCGAGACTGGGTGTCCTCGAGGTCGACGAAGCGGCGCTGCCGGCGCTCTGGCCTCGATTGCGGCCTCGCGTCGGGGTGTTCCTCAACCTCTTCCGTGACCAGCTCGATCGCTACGGCGAGATCGACTCGATTGCCGAGGGCTGGCGGGCGATGGTCGCGAGCGATCCGGGGTCACCCACGCTCGTCCTCAACGCCGACGACCCGTCGCTCCAGCCGCTGCGCGTGGCCGCTCGAGGGCCGGTGGTTGCCTTCGGCATCGAGGACGCCTCGGTAGCGCTGCCCGGCGCCGAGCACGCCTCGGACGCACGCTTCTGTGCGTGCGGTTCGACGTTCGCCTACGAGCGTGTCTATGTCGGGCACGTTGGCCACTGGCGCTGTCGAGGCTGCGGCGTGGCCCGCTCCACGCCGGAGGTCGCCGCTCGAAGCATCGTCCTTCGCGAGGACGGCACCGACCTCGAGCTCGTCACGCCCGAGGGCACCGCGAACGTCTCGCTGCCGCTCGTCGGGCTGTACTCCGTCTACAACGCGCTCGCAGCCGCCGCAGCAGCGCTGGCGGTCGGCGTGCCCCTCGAGGCGGTGCGCGAGACGCTCGAGGCCTCGGCGCCGGCGTTCGGGCGCCAGGAGCGCATCACGACGTACGGTCGCGAGGTGCGGCTGCTGCTCGCAAAGAATCCCGCGGGGCTGAACGCCGTCATCCGCACGCTGCTGGCGGGCGACGAGAGGCTGCGCCTGCTCTGGCTGCTGAACGACGGCATCCAGGACGGCGAAGACGTCTCCTGGATCTACGACGCCGACTTCGAGCTGTTGGCCGGTCGTGACATCGAGGTCGTCGTGTCCGGGAGCCGCGCCGAGGACCTGGCGTTGCGCCTCCACCTCGCCGGCATCGAGCCGGCGTTCGTCGAGGCGCACACCTCGACCGCCCTCGAGGAGTCGCTCGCGCTGGTGCCCCGCGACGGACGCCTCGACGTGCTGGCGACCTACACGGCGATGCTCGAGCTGCGAGAGATGGTCGCAGCCCGTGCCGGCGCGCAGCACTACTGGGAGGCGCCGCGATGACATCGATGCCGTCCGGAGGGGTGCCGCCGGAAGCATCTCGGCGGGTGGTGCGAGTTGTCGTGCTCTACCCCGACGTCATGAACGTCTACGCCGACCGCGGCAACCTCATCGCGCTGCAGGCGCGCGCTCGCGAGCACGACATCGACCTCGAGGTCACGTCGATCGGCGTCGGCGATCCGATGCCTGAAGCCGCCGACCTCGTGCTGATCGGCGGCGGGCAGGACCGTGAGCAGGAACGCATAGCGTCGGATCTCGCGGGACGTGGCCCTCGACTGCGCGAGTGGGCCGATGCCGGCACCTCGATGCTGGCGGTGTGCGGCGGCTTCCAGCTGTTCGGGCGTTCGTATCACACCTCGGACGGGCGAGAATTCGAAGGCGTCGGCATCTTCGACGTCGTGACGGTGGCGCCCGCGCCGGGCGCCGAGCGCTGCATCGGCGACATCGTGATTGACTCGAGCCTCCCGGGCGTCGGCGAGGTCGTGGGCTTCGAGAACCACGGCGGGCGCACCTTCCTCGGGATCGAGGGCCGCCCGTTCGCCCGCGTGCGTTACGGCTTCGGCAACAACGGCGATGACGGCACCGAGGGCGCAATCGCCGGCGAGGGCGACGCCGTCATTGGTACGTACCTGCACGGCTCCGTCCTGCCCAAGAACCCGGCGCTCACGGACCATCTGCTGCGCGCCGCGCTCCGGCATCGATACGGCGGAGACGTCGAACTGGAGCGACCGCAGGCCGGCTGGGCCGAGCGCGCGCACGACGCGGCGGTGGCTGTCGCGCGCCGTCGAGGTCGCCGCGCACGTTGATCTCGACTCGAGGCGGCTCAATCCTCGATGCATGCCTCGACGAATCGGAACACTCACTGCACTCGCGCTGACCGCTGCGGTCCTCGCGGTCGCGTGCGCGCGAAGCGCCGGCGCGCCCACGGTTGTCGTCGACGGCACTCCACTCGCTACCGAGACCGCGAGTCCGACCTCGGAGCCACCGGCCACACCAACCTCACCGCCGTCCGATCTCGATCCCGCGAATCTCGAGGGGTTTTCGTACCCGATCGCGAACGAGTGCCTGCCCGGGCTCGACACCCTGATGCCGAACGCGCCTCGGGAGTACCGCCACGGCACGCACGAGGGCATCGACTGGTACAACGGCGCGGGCTGCGGGCCGGTCGACGATTCCACGCCCGTGCTCGCGATGTACGAGGGGGTCGTGATCCGCGCCGACCTCGACTATCGCGACGTGACGGCGGACGAGGTCGCAACGCTCGAGGCACGGACGGCCGAGCAAGGCTTCACGGACGAGGCCGCTCTCGACGCCTTCAGGGGCCGACAGGTGTGGGTCGACCACGGCAACGGCATCGTGACGCGCTACGCCCACCTCTCGAGCATCGCCACTGGCATCGAGGTGGGGACGTGGGTGACCGCCGGCACACGAGTCGGCACGGTCGGCGAGTCCGGCACGCCCGAGTCGGTGTCCGACCCGGGCACCGAGCTGCATCTCCACGCCGAGGTTCGGGTCGGGAACTCATTCCTCGGCAAGGGCCTACCGCCCGAGGAGGTGCGCGCGCTGTACGAGCACCTCTTCGCGCCACTGCCCGGATAACCCGCCTCGGGACGTGATCGAGGTCGCATGCCGGAGGCGTTCGGCCGCTACGATGGAAAGACGCCGACCCGCCCAACCGCGCGCACCGAAAGCGACACGTTGAGCCTCGCCTTACTGGTCATCGAGATCCCGTGGAGCCCGAACATCGGCCATATCGGCGGCCTGCTGCTGACGTGGCACGGCCTCTTCACGGCCGTCGGAATCTTGGCCGGCGTCCAGATCTCGCTGCGAATGGCGAAGGTCGTCCACTACGACGAGGACGACGCGTACACGCTCGCGCTCGTAGGCGTGCCGAGCGGCATCATCGGCGCGCGGCTGCTGTTCGTCGTCGAGCACTGGGACTTCTACGGACAGAATCCGGGCCAGATTCTCGCGCTGACCGAGGGCGGGATCTCGATCTGGGGCGCCGTGATCGGTGGTGTGGCCGGCGGCTTCGCCTTCGCGATCTGGCGCGGCTACAACATCGGCCGCGGCCTCGATATCGCTGCGTTCGGCCTCATCCTCGGCATGGCGATCGGGCGCATTGGCGACCTGATCAACGGTGAGCACATCGCGCGCGCCACGGACCTCCCCTGGGGCGTGATCTACACGAACCCCGACTCGCCGGCGTTCGCGCATTCGTTGGCGGTGGGGGCGCATCACCCTGCGACGACCTACGAGCTGCTCGGGGACCTCGTGATCCTCGGGCTGCTGTTCGTCGCGCTGCTGCGCTGGTTCCCGAGGCGGCCGGGGATCACGTTCTTCGTGTTCTTCATCGGCTATGCCGTAATGCGGTTCTTCCTGACCTATCTGCGGGTCGACTCGGCCTCGACGTTCGGGTTGCGCGTGCCGCAGCTCGTCTCGCTCGTGGTCGTCCTCGCCTCGTTGCCCCCGCTGTGGTGGTTCTGGCGCCAGCCCCCCGAGGCCCCGCCGGGCCAGGCCACAACGAGCGAGACGGGGCGGGTCAGCGTGCCGGTGCGGTCCGCTCGAGGCACGACCGGGCGTCGTGCCGGACGCCGTGCCGGGGATCGCTGAGACCGTGGCCGGGCCTCGCGTCACGCTCTACTCGGCGCCGGGCTGCCACCTCTGCGAGGCAGCGCGCGCGGGTCTCGAGCGCCTCGCCGGCCGCCTCGAGTTCGAGCTCATTGAGGTCGACATCCACTCCGACGACACGCTCGCGCGCCGCTGGCTCCTCGAGATCCCCGTGATCGAGGTCGATGGTGAGGTGGCGACGCAGGCGCCGATCGACCTCGATCGTGCGCGTCGCGCCATCGAGGCTGCGGCGAAGGCGGGGTGGAGACGGTAGGCACCTGATGCTTTGGATCGCCTATGTCGCAACAGGTGCAGCCTCTATCGCGTTGGGCCTCTTGCTCGTGAGGCGTCCTGAACGGGCGCAACGACTTGCGAACCTCGACACGCCTCTCCGACGCCTCCTCGTGCGTCACCACCTCGCCCCGCCGCCCGACCCCCGTCTTGTCCGGATTGTGACACGCAGCGCCCCCTGGGTTGCCCCAATCTGGTTTGGCCTCGTTGGCGGGGCATTGATTCTGTATGCAGTTGTCCGACTTTGACGAGACGTCAGATTCCAAGCTCCTCGTTGACAGTGATCGAGACGCGACCGTAGTCTCGATGCTCATCGCACCTGCGCGTGCGGTTCATCACGAGTGGTGGAGGGCGACGGCCCGACGAAGCCACGGCAACCGGTCACCCTTCGCCGGGGTGAACACGGTGCCAAGTCCGACCCGGTGCCGACGCCGGGAGAGATGAACGGAAGGCGACCTCGTATGCTCCTTCGTCCCTCGATTCCGCCTCAACGAGCGCTCGCGCCAGACGCCACCGTCGGGCCGATGGGCTCCATGGTGATGCGCTAGCCCGGACGCGGCGGCGACCGCGTACCGGGCTCTCTGGATCGACATCGCATGGCGGTGCCGGTCATTCGTTCACGTCGAGCATCGAGCGCCCGTGGGCGCCTGACGGAGTAATGACCATGTCCTTCGAGCGCGCATTGCGCTGTCGCGAGTGCGGGCGCGAGTACCCGCTCGCGCCGATCTTCTCGTGTGAGTTCTGTTTCGGCCCCCTCGAGGTGGCCTACGACTACGACGGCATTCGCGAGTCAATCTCGCGAGACAGCATCGAGGCGGGGCCGACCACGCTCTGGCGCTACGGCGACCTGCTGCCGTGCGACCCGGAGTACAAGGTCGACATCGGCACCGGCTACACGCCGCTGATCGAGGCGCCGCGCCTCGCGAAGGCGCTGGGCCTGAACAAGCTCTGGCTGAAGAACGACACGGTGAACCCCACGTGGTCCTTCAAGGACCGCGTGGTGTCGGTGGCGATCGCCCGGGCGCGGCAGTTCGGCTTCGAGGCGATGGCGTGCGCGAGCACGGGCAACCTCGCGAACTCGGTGTCGGCGCACGCGGCCGCCGCCGGGATGGACGCCTACGTCTTCATCCCGGACGACCTCGAGCAGGGCAAAGTCGTCGGCAGCGCCATCTACCGCCCGACCCTCGTGATGATCGAGGGTTCGTACGACGATGTGAACCGGCTCTGTACCGAGGTCGCCGCGGACCGCAACTGGGCGTTCGTGAACATCAACGTGCGGCCGTACTACGCCGAGGGCTCGCGCACGCTGGCCTTCGAGGTCGCCGAGCAACTCGGCTGGCGCGCGCCAGCCCACGTCGTGGCGCCCATGGCCTCGGGCTCACTCTTCACGAAGATCTGGAAGGGCCTGCAGGAGTTCCACAAGGTCGGGCTCATCGATGAGCCTCGAACGCGCATGTCCGGCGCGCAGGCGGCCGGCTGCTCGCCGATCGCAACGGCCTACGAGGGCGGGACGCTGAACTTCGTGCCTCAGAAGCCGAACACCATCGCCCGCTCGCTGGCGATCGGGAACCCGGCCGACGGCTACTACGCCTTGAAGGTCATGGAGGAGACGGGCGGCGGCGCCGCGATGGCGACGGACGAGGAGCTCGTCGACGCCCTCTACCTGCTCGCCGAGACTGAGGGCATCTTTGCCGAGACCGCCGGCGGTGTGACGATCGCGTGCCTCAAGAAACTCGTCGAGTCCGGCCACATCCGGCGTGACGAGGAGACCGTCGCGTTCATCACCGGGGCGGGCCTGAAGACTGTCGAGGCCGTCATCGATTCGATGGACGAGCCGATCCGCATCCCCGCGCGCTCCCAGGCCTTCGACGAGGCGCTGGCGCGCCGCACCACGAGCACCCCGACCCCCGTCGGCGCGCCGGCTGGAGGTTAGTCGTGGCAACGAAGCGCGTACGTCTCTCGTTCGAGCCGAACCTCGTCAAAGAGCCGGTGATCTACCAGCTCGGGCAGCAGTTCGACCTCGTGACGAACATCCGCATGGCCGATGTCGACGAGAACATTGGCTGGGTCATTCTGCAGATCGACGGCGAGAGCGCCGAAATCGACCGCGGCCTCGACTGGGCGCGCAGCCTCGGCGTGCGCGTCGACCCGCTGGCCGGCGACATCGTCGAGGGCGACTGAGCCCATCGAGGCTCGAAAGGACATCACGGTGGCAGTGCGAATCAAGATCCCAACCCCGCTCCGCACGCTGACGCTCGACCGCGACACGGTCTCTGCTGAGGGCGAGACCCTCGGCGCGGTCGTCGAGCAGCTCGAGACCGAGTTCCCGGGGATGCGGGAGCGCCTGTGCGACGAATCGGGTGAGTTGCGACGCTTTGTGAACATCTACGTGAACGGCGAGGATGTACGCTTCTTGCAGGGTCTTTCCACCGCACTGAACGCCGGCGACGAGGTATCGATCGTCCCGGCTGTCGCGGGCGGTTAATCCCGTGCGAGTCGCGGAAACCCGGCACAACATGCGCGTGCAGTCGCAAGGAAGCGGTATCAATGCCCCGTGCGTCTCGCTGGTGCCTGCGTTCGCTGGCCTTCGTGGCCCTGACGTGGCTTGCGGCGTGCGGGAACGGAGATAGCGCCGACCCCACAGCGACAGCCACGCCCACCGCATCGGCGGAAGCCTCGTCCGAGGCGACGGCCTCGCCCACGAGCGCCGCGACCGTCGTCACCAGCCCGGGCGCACCCGCTTCGGGCGCCACGGTCGAGGCCGCGCTCGCCGAGGTGGTCAACGCCGTTCGCACCGCAGAGGGTGTCCTGAAGGCGCTCGATGACGCCGACGAGGGTGGCGAGTGGGATCCCGTGACGGCTGCTTGCCAGACGTACCCCGCGTTGCCGCCAGGGCCGGGCTCCAGCCTCCCAACGACCTCGGGGCTCTGGACCGAGGCTCAGCAGCCGGCTCTCTGGCCGACCCCGGTCATCGAGCTCGACCAGACCTCGGCGACCGCGTGCTTCCTCGTGGCCGCGGCGCACGAGATCCCGCCGGATGCGCGCATCGATGCCGAGGCTCCGACCACCGCTGAGATCGTGGCGCGCCCCCTCGAGGCGGCCCTGCAGGCGATCGAGCGGCGTGACGAGGCGTCGCTCCGCTCGCTCATCGAGGGCCGTTCGTAGCTCGGCCTGGCTCGGCCGGCGACTCCCGGGCGGCTCCACCGTGGTATAATGACGACCAGTTTAGTCGAGAATTCCACCACGGATGGTGGGCCTCGACAGTGGGCGGTGCGCGATGATGCGACTCAGTACCAAGGGTGACTACGGCGTGCGGGCACTGATCGACCTCGCGCTGTACGGTGGCGACGGCCCCGTGCAGCGGACGGAGATCGCCCGGCGCGAGCAGATCCCGGAGTCGTACCTCGACCACTTGCTCGCGCAGCTGCGACGCGACGGATTCGTGCGCAGCACCCGTGGTCCCGGCGGCGGGCACGAGCTCGCGCGGCCGGCCAAGGAGATGTGTCTGCTGCACGTGCTGGAGAGCCTCGAGGGATCGCTGGCGCCGCTCGCGTGTCTCGAGGACGATCCGGAATCCGACGACGGCATCTGCGGGCAGCAGTGGGTATGGCGCGACATCTACGACGACATGCGAGCGAAGCTCGAGTCCGTCTCGATCGCCGACCTGGCCGAACGAGAGCAGGAGCGGTTGCGGAACCGCGCACTGAACTACAGCATCTAGCGGGCATCCGGCACCGGCGTCGGGTGTTCGACGTCGAAGCGGCGCCACAGACGTCGTTGGAGCGTTCCTCGGAACGCCGTTGAACAGCGGGGTGGGCTCGATGGTGAGCGGCGCGTCCGGCATCGCCGACTCGGTTCTCGATCTGATCGGACGCACGCCCCTCGTGCGCCTGCACCGCGTCGTGCCCGAGGGCGCTGCCGAGGTGCTGGGCAAGCTCGAGGCGCGCAACCCCGGCGGCTCCGTGAAAGACCGCATCGCCCTGAGCATGATCGAGGCGGCGGAGCGCGACGGGCGCATCAAGCCCGGCGACACCCTCGTCGAGCCGACTTCCGGCAATACCGGCATCGGCCTCGCCGTCGTGGCGGCGCGCAAGGGCTACCGCCTCGTGCTGACGATGCCCGAGGACTACAGCATCGAGCGCCGTCGACTCCTCGAGCGCCTGGGTGCCCAGCTGGTGCTGACGAAGGCGATTGAGGGCATGACCGGCGCCGTCGAGGCGGCGCGCGAGATGGTCGAGCGCGACGGCTACTTCATGCCGCAGCAGTTCGAGAACCCTGCCAACCCCGAGGTGCATCGACGGACCACGGGGCCGGAGATTCTCGCCGACACCGATGGCCGCCTCGATGCGTTTGTGGCCGGGGTTGGCACCGGAGGCACCATCACCGGCGTCGGCGAAGCGTTGCGCGACGCGGGTGTCGAGGCGCGCGTCGTCGCGGTGGAACCGGCACGGGCGCCAGTGCTGCAGGGCGGACGCGCCGGGATGCACGGCATCCAGGGCATCGGTGCGTCGTTCGTCCCGGGGGTGCTCGATCGTGAGATCTACGACGAGGTGGTCGGCGTCGCGGATGAGGACGCCTACGCTATGACTCGACGGCTCTCGAGCGAGGAGGGGCTGCTGGTCGGCATCTCCTCGGGCGCCAACGTCTGTGCGGCGATCCGCGTCGCACAGGAGCTGGGGCCGGGCAAGCGAGTCGTGACGATGCTCTGTGACACCGGCGAGCGGTACCTGAGCGTAGCGCTGTAGCCGACCGAGGACCGAACGATTCCGAGGCGGCGAGTGCCGTCCAACGACGAGAGGACATGCTGATGACGACGAATGGCGGGAACGGCGCCGCGCCGACCACGCTCTCGCAGGACGAGGTGATGCGCTACTCGCGTCACATCATCATGCCGCAGGTCGGTCCGGTGGGGCAGCGCAAGCTGAAGCAGGCGAAGGTGCTGATCGTCGGCGCGGGCGGGCTCGGCTCGCCGGTCGCGATCTACCTCGCGCTCGCCGGCGTCGGCACGGTCGGCCTCGTCGACTTCGACGTCGTCGACCTCTCGAACCTCCAGCGGCAGCTCCTGCACCAGACGCCGGACGTCGGCAAGCGCAAGGTCGCATCGGCGCGCGAGACGCTCGCGGCCTACAACCCCGAGGTCACGGTCCGCACCCACGAGGCGCCACTGACCTCCGACAACGCGATGGAGATCCTCGCGGACTACGACATCGTCGTGAACGGCGCGGACAACTTCGCGACGCGCTACCTCGTAAACGATGCCGCCTACCTCCTCGGAAAGACGCTCGTCGACGGATCGATCCTGCTCTTCGACGGGCAGGCGACGGTCTACAAGCCCGGCGAGGGCTGCTACCGCTGCCTTTACCCGGCGCCGCCCCCGCCCGGCCTCGTGCCGAGCTGCGCCGAGGCCGGAGTGCTGGGCGCGATCACCGGCATCATCGGCTCGATCCAGGCGACCGAGGTGTTCAAGCAGATCCTCGGGATCGGCGACCCGCTCGTCGGCCGCTTGCTCCTCGTGGATGCGCTCTCGATGGAGTTCCGGGTCATGAAGATCCGAAAGGACCCCTCGTGCCCGCTCTGCGGCGACGAGCCGACCGTGACCGAGCTCATCGACTACGACCAGTTCTGCGGCACGCCCTCGATCACCATCGAGGCGGAGGCCGTCATGGCCTCGGGCGACTAGCTCGAGCGCCACGGGCGGCCTTGTCGCCCCTCGAACGAGGACGAGACCGCCACGGCGGCTGGGAAGGACGAATCGTGCCGGTCAAGGTGCACGTCACCTCGGTGATTCAGAAGGTCGTGAACGACCAGAAGGAGTTCGCCAGCGACGGCGGAACGATCGCGGAGCTCATCGAGAACATCGAGGCGAGCTACCCGGGGTTCCGCGCGCAAATCACGGACGAGTCCGGTGAGCTGCACCGCTTCGTGAACATCTACCTGAACGACGAGGACATCAGGTACCTGCAGGGCAAGGACACGCCCCTGTCGGACGGCGACGACGTCTCGATCCTGCCCGCCCTCGCCGGCGGCAGCTGAGCCTCGAGCGGCGATGCGCTACGCCAGCCTCCTCGATCGCGTCGGCAACACGCCGCTCGTCGAGATCAGCGAGCTCTCGCCGAAGCCGTCCGTACGCCTGTACGCGAAGCTCGAAGGGGACAACCCCACCGGCTCCGTGAAGGACCGCATCGCGAAGTTCATGGTCGAGGCGGCGGAACGCGACGGCCGGCTGCAGCCGGGCCAGACGATCCTCGAGCCGACCTCCGGCAACACCGGCATCGCGCTCGCGATGATCGGGAGCCTCAAGGGCTACCCGGTGAAGGTCGTGATGCCGGACGCCGTCAGCCAGGAGCGCATCGAGATCCTGCATGCGTTCGGCGCGGAGATCATCTACTCGCCGGGCGACCTCGGCACGAACGGCTCGGTGGCGATGGCGCGCGAAGTCGCGGCCGACCACCCCGACTGGTTCATGCCGTTCCAGTACGAGAACGAGGAGAACCCGCGCGCCCACTTCGAGACGACGGGTCCCGAGATCATCGCCGACTTGCCTGAGCTCACTCACTTTGTGGCAGGCCTCGGCACGGGCGGGACGCTGACCGGCACCGGCCGTCGACTGAAGCAGTACCGCGCGGACATCAGGGTGGTGGCGGCGGCACCGCACCCGGGCGACCTCGTGCAGGGGTTGCGGAGCCTCGAGGAGGGGTACATCCCGCCGGTCTTCGACGAGTCGGTCCTCGATGGCCGCATCGTCGTCGACTCGCGCACGTCGTTCCGCACGGTGAAGGAGCTGACGCAGCGCACCGGCGTGTTCGCCGGCGTCTCGAGCGGCGCGGTCGTGCGCGCGGCGCAGAAGCTCGCCGAACGCCTCGACGAGGGGCACATCGTCTGTCTGTTGCCCGACGGGGGGTGGAAGTACCTCTCGTCGGGCCTCTGGACGCAGGACTACGACGACATCATCGAGTCGGTGGCCACCAAGCTCTGGTGGTAGCGCCGACGTTCGAAGAGCGAAAGCTCATTCACAAGGGGGATTCCAATGGCTGAGAAGCTCGTCACGGCCGACTGGGTGGCCGAGCACGCCGGCGACGCCAACGTGCGGCTCGTCGAGGTCGATGTGGACACCGAGGCCTACGCCGAGGGCCACATCGAGGGCGCGATCGCGTGGAACTGGACGACGCAACTGCAGGACCAGCAACGACGCGACATCCTGACGCGCGAGGGCGTCGAGGCGCTGTTGGGCGCCTCGGGCATCGCGAACGACACGCACGTCGTGCTCTACGGCGACAACAACAACTGGTTCGCGGCGTACGCGCTCTGGCTGCTCGAGCTCTACGGGCATGACAACGTCTCGCTGATGGATGGCGGCCGCGTGAAGTGGCTGGCAGAGAACCGCCCCACCACGAAGTCGGTGCCCAGCTACGCGGCGACGACGTACAAGGCCGACGCGGCCGACCCCGCGCTGCGCGCGAAGCGCGACGACATCATCGAGGTGGCGCGTCACGGCGGCGTCCAGCTCATCGATGTGCGCAGCCCCGCCGAGTTCACCGGCGAGGTGATCGCACCCCCCGGCATGTCGGAGACGGCGCAGCGCGGCGGCCACGTTCCCGGCGCGATGAACGTCCCCTGGGCGCGCGCCGTCAACGAGGACGGCACGTTCAAGTCCGCGGACGAGCTCAAGGCGCTCTACGGCGGCGTGGGCCTCGACACCGGGTCGAAGGCGATCGCCTACTGCCGCATCGGTGAGCGCTCGAGCCACACCTGGTTCGTGCTGAAGCACATCCTCGGGATGTCGGACGTGCGCAACTACGACGGCTCCTGGACCGAGTACGGCTCGCTCATCGACGTCCCGATCGAGCGATAGCGGCAACCGGGCGGGGAGGCGGCTCGATGGTCGGTGAGGGGCGATCGGCGCTCGCGTTGCAGCAGACGGTGCTGCGGCGGGCGCTGGCCGCGCGCGATCCCGGCCGCCTCCACCTCCACTTCGCCAGCGCGGTCGCGGACGACTATCGAGGCTCGAGCGGCGTCGAGCTGCGGCGCACGCGCACGGTCGGACGCATCAGCGTCGGACGTCGGTGGAGCCTCGATGTCGGCATCGCGCCCGACGGCTCGCTCCACGTCCCGTTCCAGGACTTCGTCGATCGAGTGCCGGAGGAGGAGTGGCCGCGCTGGATCGAGCACCTCGTGCCCGAGCCGGCCTCGACGGCCTTCCTCCAGATGCGGATGACCGCAGCAGCCTGCATCGACGACGGTGAGACGGTGGCCTGGGAGTAGTCTGCGCGAGCATCGAGTTCGAAAGGTCCTTCATGCCTCGGATCCCTCAGTCGGCCATCGACGAGATGGTCGCGCACGCGCGCGAGGACCTGCCGAACGAGGCGTGCGGAATGCTGCATCGAGCGGCAGACGGGGCGATCTCGACGCATCGCGTGAAGAACGCCGCCGCCAGCCCGTACCGCTACGAGATGGACCCACTGCAGATGATGCGGCTGGAGCAGCGGCGCGACGAGAGCGGCGAAGCGCTCTTCGCGATCTACCACTCGCATGTCGCCTCGGAGGCGCGACCGTCGCCGACCGATGTGCGCATGGCATTCTGGCCCCCGGGCGAGATCGAGGCCGAGCCAATGTACCCCGAGACCTACTACGTCCTCGTCTCCCTCGCCGCCGAACCCCCCTCGGTGCGCGCCTTCCACATCCGTCGGGGCGGCGTCATTGAGGAAGAGGCCATCGAGGTTGGCTGAGGCCGAGGCGCACCCCGCGCCGTTCGCGATCGGCCACACGCGCTTCGAGTGGGGCACTCGCACCTTCGTCATGGGCATCGTGAACGCTACGCCCGACTCGTTCTCGGGCGATGGTGTGCTCGATCCCGCGCTCGCAGCCGAGCAGGCGCGGCGCATGGTCGAGGAAGGGGCAGACCTGCTCGATGTGGGCGCGGAGTCGACGCGTCCCGACTTCCCTGCGATCGACGCCGACGAGGAGTGGGCGCGTTTGGAGCCGGTCCTGCGTGCCGTGCGTAGCGCCGTCGACGTGCCCGTGAGCGTCGACACCTCGAAGGCTGCGGTTGCCGAGCGCGCCTTCGAGGCCGGCGCCGACGCCCTCAACGACGTGAAGGGCCTGCTCGGTGACGCCGAGCTGGCGTCGGTGCTCGCGCGGTCCGGGCTTCCGGCGATCTTGATGCACAACCAGCGTGACAGGGCGTTCGGGGGTGACGTCATCGCGGACATCCGATTCAGCCTCGAAGAGTCGATCGTGATCGCCGAGCGAGCGGGCGTCGATCGGGAGCGGCTGATCGTCGATCCGGGCTTCGGATTCGGTTGGACGCCCGGGCAGAACCTCGAGATGGTGCGACGCCTCGGGGAGCTCCGCCCGCTCGGCCGGCCGATCCTGCTCGGGACTTCGAGGAAGAGCACGATCGGACTCGTGCTGGACCGGCCGGTCGACGGGCGCCTCGGCGGCACGCTCGCGACGACGGCCCTCGCCGTTCAGTCAGGCGTCGACATCGTCCGCGTGCACGACGTGGCGGAGAACGTCGAGGTCGCTCGGATGGCCGACGCCATCGTGCGCGGCTGGGCGCCGCCCCAGCCGTCGGCGTGAGCCCCGAGCCACGTCAAGGACGGCGCGTCTGGCTCGCGCTCGGCGGTAACCTGGGCGACCGCACCGCGAACCAGCGCACCGCCCTAGATGCACTCGAAGCCGGCGGCGTCGCCATCGATGCGGTCTCGGCGCTCTACGACACGCCCCCGTGGGGCATCGAGGACCAGCCCACCTTCGCGAACTCGGCCGCTTCCGGCGTCACGACGCTCGGGCCGCACGCGCTCCTCGCGCTCTGCAAGCGCATCGAAGCCGACGCCGGGCGCGACTTCGGTGCGATCCGCAACAGTGCGCGGCCCATCGACATCGACGTGCTGCTGATCGAGGGCGAGCAGGTCAGCGCGCCGGACCTCGAGGTCCCGCACGCCGCGATGCACGAGCGTGCGTTCGTGCTGATGCCGCTGGCGGATATCGCGGCGGACGTGGAGCACCCGCGCCTCGAGCAGACGATCGAAGCGCTGTTGGCGGCGCTCCCCGAGGAGGATCGGGCCGGTGTCACGCAGCTCGAGCCGCGCGGCTGGTGGCGTCCGGGGGTCTAGGGGACGGGACTACTCGGCGAGGACGGTCTCGGCGGGCGGTGCGCCCTCGGTGGCTGCGGCTTCGAAGTCCGCGAAGTCCTCGTCCTCCCACTGCGCCGTGCTCATTGTGTAGCCGACCCAGAAGGCGATACCGGAGGCGATGCCGACGCCGATGGTGACCGGGATGGCGATCGCGAAGTACGACCGGCGCAAGGCTCCGAACACAACCAGGACCAGCGAGAGCCCGGCCGCCCCCATGATCGCCTGGCCCAGCTGCCGCGATTGCTGCACGGTCACGAGGACGCCCCCGCGCGCTCAGCCTCCATCGCGCGACGGAGGTCAGGCGGGAGCAGGTTCGGGATGCCGTCGGAGATGGGGTAGTCCTCGTTGCAGGTCGCGCAGTGGAGCGTGCCGGCGAGCACTTCGGTGGCGTCCTCCGAGGTGACGTCCAACGTCAACGCGCCCTTGCACACGGGGCACGCGAGGATGTCCATCAGCTCGCGACGCATTATGACCTCCCCGCCTCGAGTGGCTTCGACGCCTCCCGATGGTAGGTGCGTCAGTCGAGGCCACGCAATGCGGCGGGGAGCTCCTGGATGTTCGCGATCACGACGTCGGCGCCCGCGGTGCTCGCTTCGACGCACCCACTCGCCGCTCGTCAGCGCCGGGTCGAGCATCACGCCATCGACATCTAGGAAGATCGCTCGACGCGCCATGCCACGATCGTAGCCGTCGCGAGCCGGTAGACTCGAAGCCGCCATTCGAGGGGGTGTCGTGGCCGTCATCGAGCGCATTCCGGTTCAGCGTGCCGTCGCCGTCATCCGCGACGACTCGATCGCCGTGCGCCCGGGTCGCGCCCAGCTCGTCGCGCCGCTGATCCAGGCCGCGATCACCACCGGCGCGGTCGCGCTCATCGTCTTCCTCTTCGACGCGCTGCCCTTCTGGCTGCTCATCGCCGCGCTGCTCGTCTCGTTGGTGATGGGACCGGTCTCGGTGCTTGGCCTCGTCTACAACATCTACGGCAACGAGTTCCTCATCGAGCGCGAGAAGCAGTCCGCGCGCTGGCAGCAGGGTTTCCTCGGCCTCGGCATCGGGACGGCCGAGCTCGTCCCCTTCTGGCGCATCGCGCGCATCGAGGTTGTGAGCGACGAGGAGGACGAGCTCGCCTCGGGCCAGCAGCAGGACGTCGTGCAGTTCGAGGTGCGCCTCGTGAAGGACAACGACCGCGAGTTCGAGATCGCGACGATCGCCAGCGCGCGGCCTCTGGCCGACGAAGGGCTCGAGCGCGCGAATCGCCTCGCGAGCCACGTCGCCGAGATGACCGGCGCCGAGGTGCAACTCGCCAGCCTCGTTGAGCCGGAGCCGGAAGCGGTTGCAGCGCCCGCGCGCCGGCGCCGTCGGCGCATCACTCGGGCTCGGGAGGCGCGATCGTGAGCACGACGCCCGAAGCGGTCGGCAAGGACCTGATGCGACGCGCACGAACGATTGCCGTGGTGGGCATGAACGCCGACCCGATGCGGCCGTCGTACGAGGTCGCGGAGTACCTCATCGAGGCGGGGTACAACGTCTACCTCGTGAATCCGCTCGAGGAGGGGCCGATCCTCGGCCGCCCGGTCTACGACTCGGTCGCCGAACTGCCGGAACGGGTCGACATCGTCGACATCTTTCGGCGGCCGGAGCACGTGCCGCCCGTCGTCGAGGACGCGATCGAGGCCGGCGCCGGTGCGGTCTGGATGCAGCTCCGCATCGTGAACGAGGAGGCGGCCGCCCGCGCACGAACCGCAGGCCTCGAGGTCGTCATGGATCGCTGCACGAAGATCGACCACGGGAACCTGACGTCAAGCTGACATGTCGCGATCGAGGTCCTGATCGGGGAGCGCCCTGATACCGGACGCTCGCGCAGTCCATGAACGTTGTCGTCAGGCGTGTCGGCGACCTTCCGCTGAATCCTCGACCGACCGCCGGGAGGCGAGGCCGCCATGGCGCGGCACCCGGTCGTGCATCTCCCCGCTCAATGGTCCGCGTTCGCGCTGGGCTCGGCTGCGGTCGTCGGCGGCGCGCTCCTCGCGCTCGTCGTCCTTGGCCGTCCGGCCGCGGCGGCGGTCACCGTCACGCCGGCCGCCGGCGGCGGTGCGATCTCGGCCGACACGGCCGCGACCGGCGGCAGCGGCGCCTGGACGAACCTCGGCGCGATCACCATCGCCGAGAACCTCGCCGCAGACTTCGCGGCCGGGCAGGCGAACTTCACACTGATCCTGACGGCGCCCACTGGCTTCGAGTTCAACACCGCGCAGGTGCCCGACGTCACGGGCGCGAGCGGCGACCTGAGCAACCTCACGATGGCCGTACCGAGTGCCACAACCTTCCGCCTCACCTTCATCACCGACCCGGTCGCCGACGTCGTCGACACGGTCGTCATCGGCGGCGTGACGCCGCTCCAGGTCCGGCCGACCAACGCGACGCCGCTTGCGACAGGCAACATCACGAGGTCCTCGGGCAACCCGGGCACCGCGATGATCGCCGGCATCACCGCCGACGTGACGAACTTCGGCACCCTCACGATGGTCAACGGCGCGATCACCCAGCTTGGGATCATGACGCAGCCGGGCGCCGCGACCGCGGGTGCTGCCTTCGGCACGCAGCCCGTCGTGCGCACCGAGGACCAGTTCGGCAACGCCTCGACGGTCGGCCTGGGCGCGAGCCTGAACGTCACGGCCACGCTCACGACCGGCACCGGCCCGTTGGTGGGCACCGTGGCGCTCGACATCGGCACGGGCGCCGGCAACGGCACGGTGAACTACGCCGACCTGCAGCTCAACACGGGTCAGGTGGGCGCCGTCCTGACGTTCTCCGCTGCGGGCCTGACCTCCGCGGTGAGCAACGCCTTCAACGTCGGTGGCGGTGCCGCCAGCGGCGCGATCTCGACGATCTCAGCCGCGCCCGCCTCGAGGCTCGCCGACGGCATCGAGGCGGCGACGGTCACGGTGCAGCTGAAGGACGCCGGGGGCACCGACCTCGTGGCCGGTGGCGATGCGGTCGTGCTCGGCACCGACCTCGGGGCGTTGAGCCTCGTCGTCGACAACGGCAACGGCACCTATACGGCCACGCTGACCTCGAACACTGTCGGTCTCGCGACGGTCTCCGGCACCGTGAACGCGGGCGCGATCACCGATACCGCGACGGTGACATTCACGGCGGCGGCGCCGCCCCCCGCCGATCCGCCCCCCGCAGGCACATCGACGCCAGTCGCCACTCCTTCCGCCAGCGCGACGCCGGCCGCCACGCCCGTCGTGCCGCCCAGCCCGCTCGTCGGTGCCGCACCGACCCGCGTCGGTGAGGTCGGGGTGCTCGTCGCGAGCGAGTCGATCACGGTGCCTGAGGTGCGTGTCGAGTTGCAGACGCAGGGCTGCGACGTGGCGGCGATCGCCTTCTGGGACCGCGGCCTCTGGCGCGTCTACATCTTCGACGCGCCGGGGCAGGTGAACGCCCTCTTCCCTCGACTGCTGCGCATCGGCGTCCCGCTCTTTGTCCGCTGTCGCTAAGCGGCGCCTCAGCCGTTCGCCTACAACGAGCGCGAGGGTGCGTGCTACACTCTCCCCCTAGAGGGACTGCCGGCGGAGCGGGCTCTTGGACTCGAGCCACCCGGACCAGCTTGACCCCGAACTGCACGAAAAGTGCGGTGTATTCGGCGTATACGCTCCCGGCGAAGACGTCGCTCGACTCACCTTCTTCGGACTGCACGCACTTCAGCATCGAGGCCAGGAGTCGGCCGGCATCGTCACGACCGACGGGCGTGACATCCATCGCTATGCGGCCATGGGCCTGGTCACCCAGATCTTCCACGAGGGCGTGCTCGGCAGCCTGACCGGCTTCGCCGGCATCGGCCACACGCGCTACTCGACGACCGGCTCGAGCGTTCCGAGGAACGCGCAGCCCTTCATGGTCGAGGGCGCCGCCGGCCGCCTCGTGATCGCCCACAACGGCAACATCGTGAATGCCGACCTGCTGCGGGCGGACCTCGAGGCTCAGGGCGTGCGCTTCGAGACGACGACCGACTCCGAGGTCATCGCCGCGCTCGTCGCGAACGCTCCCGGGCAGACATGGGAAGACCGTTTCGAGGTGCTGATGCGCCGGGCGAACGGCGCCTACTCCCTCACCCTCCTCACCGAGGACGCCGTCTTCGGCGTGCGCGACCCGTACGGCATCCGTCCGCTGTGCATCGGCCGCCTCAACGGCGGCGAGGGCGCGTACGTGCTCGCCTCCGAGACCTGCGCGCTCGACCACCTCGGCGCCGAGCTCGTGCGCGAAGTGGCGCCGGGCGAGGTCGTGCGCCTCGATGCCGAGGGGCTGCACTCGTTCACGCCGGCCGCCGAGGAGCAGCGCCGCGCGCTCTGCCTCCTCGAATACATCTACTTCGCGCGTCCCGACTCGCGCCTCGGCGGCGAGCTGCTCTATCCGGTGCGGATGGAGATGGGCGCGCAGCTAGCGCGCGAACATCCCGTCGAGGCCGACATCGTGATCGGCGTGCCGGACTCGGCGACGGCGGCGGCGATCGGATACGCCCGTGAGTCGGGCATCCCGTACACCGAGGCGCTGGTGAAGAACCGCTACGTCGGCCGAACCTTCATCCAGCCCGACCAGCGGCTGCGTGAGCGTGGCGTCCAGCTGAAGTTCAACCCGCTGCGCGAGCTGCTCGAGGGCAAGCGCGTGATCGTCGTGGACGACACGATCGTCCGAGGCACGACCACGCCTCGGGTCGTCGCGATGCTCCGTCGCGCCGGCGCGAAGGAGGTGCACCTCCGCATCACTTCGCCGCCCATCACGCACCCGTGCTTCTACGGCGTCGACATGGCGACGAAGGCGGAGCTCATTGGCGCACACCACAGCGTCGAGCAGATTCGCGAGCACGTCGGCGCCGACAGCCTCGGCTACCTGTCCCTCGAGGGGACGGTGCAGTCGACGCAGCAGGGCGACGGCTCACTGTGCACGGCGTGCTTCTCCGGCACCTACCCCGGCCCCGTCCCGCTGCAGCTCGACAAGTTCCTCCTCGAGCAGCCCTCGCCCTCCGAGCCCCTGCCCCTGACGGCAGGCCGCTAGCCGGCCTCGAGGCGCGGCCGTGCGGCCTCCACCGGCATCCGTTCGAATCGCGTCGATGGTTCTCGCGCTCGCCGTTGCCGCGGTGTCCGCCTGCGCCGACGAGGACGTTCCGCCGACCGAAGAGCCGACATCCTCGCTCAGTGCGGCGGAGTCGATCCTCGCGAGCCGGGAGGAAACGGGAATGCCTCCAACCGAAGCCGCAATGGCCGCGTTCGCCGAGGCCTCACGGCGCGCCGCCAACGCGTCCGGCGACCACTCGATCTCGGTCGAGTTCATGCGCGATGCCCTGCTTCGAGACCCATCGTCGTCCGCATCGAGGGCCTTAGCAGCCTGCCGATCGATGTGGCGCCCGCCGGACCTCGATCCGGAGGCTCTCGAGGCGACGCCCGGCCCGTCGAACTCGTTCCAGGTCTTCCGGCTCGAGCTCGGCACGGCGACCACCCGGGCCCTGAGCGCCGACGAGCCACTCACGACCGGGGCGTACCTTCAGGCGATCCTCGAAACCAGTCCGGGCATTGCCGAGGAGCTGGGGGTCACGCCCGAGGCCTTCCTCGAGTGCCTCCAGGCGACCCTCGACGAGGCCCCCGAGTCGTGACCGAATCGCCCCCGCAGATGCGGCCGACGGAACGAGCGCAGCGCGCGCTGAAAGAGTTGCAGCGCACCGGCTCCACTGCGGCGTCGAAGCGAGACGCGTACCTCCGCGAACCTGACTCTGTCGCATCGAGGGCATTGGCCCTGTGTGGTTCGACGTGGCGACCAGATCCCCTTCCAGAGCTGCCTTCGGTGGCGGGGAGTAAGTCGGTTCAGATGGTCACGTGGGTGTTTGCGGCGGACGCGCTGACGGGTCCGCTGTTCGCAGCCGCGGCACCGGGCGAGGTCGTGACACTCACGACGGGCCACTTGCTCCTCGGCGCGATGCGCGAGCACCCGGCTGTCGCCCAAGAGCTCGGCGTGACGACTGAGGCTTACGAGGCAGCGGTCCTCGCCGTCCTCGAAGAGGCCCCCGAGGCGTGACGCCTTCCGGCTCACGGCGGGGCGCGGTACCCTCGCGCTCTCCCCAGTGACGGCGGGCGGGGCGATGACTCCGGCTTCGAGTGAGCAGCCGCTGACCTACGCGGGCGCCGGCGTCGACATCGACGCGGCGGATGCGACCGTGCGCGAGTACGGCGCGATCGCCCGGACGACCGCGAGGCCCGAGGTGCTGGGCGGCATCGGCGCCTTCGCTGCGCTCTTCCAGCTCGACCTCTCGAAGTACCGTCAGCCGGTGCTCGTCTCGAGCGCTGACGGCGTCGGTACGAAGATGCAGGTCGCGGCGGCGCTTGGGCGCTACGACACCGTCGGCCAGGACCTCGTGAACCACTGCGTGAACGACATCCTCACCGCCGGCGCCGAGCCGCTCTTCTTCCTCGACTACCTCGCGACGAACGGCCTCGCGCAGGGGCACCGCGTCGAGGTCGTGGCCGGCATCGGACAGGCCTGCCGCGAGAACGGCGTCGCCCTCATCGGCGGCGAGACGGCCGATATGCCCGACGTCTACCAGGCCGGCGACTACGACCTCGCGGGCTTCATCGTCGGCGTCGTCGAGCGCGACGCCGTCGTCGATGGCTCACGCATCGAGGCGGGGGACGTGCTGATCGGCCTGCCCTCGACGGGCCTGCAGACGAACGGCTACTCGCTCGTGCGCGAGGTCTGGGGTGTGGCGAAGGGCCTCGGGGCTGACCACGACCGCGAGGTGCTGAACACGCGCTACGAGGAGCTGAGCACCACCCTCGGCGAGGCGCTGATCGCCGTGCACGGCTCATTCCTCGAAGCGGTGCGGCCCTTGCTGCCTCGCGTGCGCGGCATCGCCCACATCACCGGCGGCGGCCTGCCGGGTAACCTCGGTCGCATCTTCCAGCCGGGCCTCGCGGCGCGCGTCGACCTCGACTCGTGGACGGTGCCGCCGCTCTTCGAGGTGATCCGGCGCGAGGGCGGCATCGACGAGGCCGAGATGTTCCGCGCCTTCAACATGGGCGTCGGTCTCGTGCTCGTGGTCGCGCCCGGCGACGCCGAGGACGTGCTCGCATCGACGCCCGGCGCGTGGCGCCTCGGCGAGGTCGTGGCGCGCGGCGAAGGCGAGCCGTCCGTGCTGGGCGTACCGCGCTAAGCCTCGAAGACGCTCGGGAGACAGACGGAGGAACCATGCGCGCCATCCTCGCGCCGTACGACAAGACCGGCCTCGTCGACTTCGCGCGCGGCCTCCGGGAGCTCGACTGGCAGCTCTACGCCACGGGCGGCACGGAACGCGCGCTGCGCGAGGCCGGCATCGAGGTGATCTCGGTCGCCGACCTCACGGGCAGCCCCGAGATGCTGGGCGGACGGGTGAAGACGCTGCATCCGAAGGTGCACGGCGGCCTGCTCTACCGCCGGGGGCTCGCCGAGGACGAGGCCGACATCGCCGAGCACGGCATCGAGTCGATCGACCTCGTGGCCGGCAACCTCTACCCCTTCGTCGAAACGGTGACCGGTGGGGAGGTCACGCTCGCCGAGGCCCTCGAGCAGATCGACATCGGCGGTCCGACGATGATTCGCGCCGCCGCGAAGAACCACCCGTGGGTGCTGCCTGTGATCGACCCGGCCGACTACGCCTCGGTCCTCGAGGGGCTGCGCGGCGGCGGCATCGATGCCGCCGAGCGCCGGCGCCTCGCGGCCAAGGCGTTCCAGCACGTCGCGCACTACGACACGATGATCGCCGAGTACCTGCGCGCCGACGAGGACCCCTTCCCCGCCGCGCTGACCGTCGGCATGACCCGCCTCGAGGAGCTGCGGTACGGCGAGAACCCGCACCAGCAGGGAGCGTTCTATCGCCTCGATTCGGTGCGCACGCCCGCCGAAGGGATGGGCGCTTACACGCAGCACCACGGCAAGGCGCTGTCCTTCGTGAACATCCTCGATGCCGACGCGGCCTACAACCTCGTGGCCGATTTCGAGGCGCCGGCCGTCGCGATCATCAAGCACACCAATCCCTGCTGCTTCGCCACCGGCGACGCCGAGGGACCCGAGGGCCTGGCGCAGCTGTACGAGCGCGCGCTCGTCGAGGGTGACGCCGTTTCCGCCTACGGCGGCATCGTGGCCGTGAACCGTAACCTCGATATGGCGCTCGCGACCGCGCTGCGCGACGTGCTCAGCCCGATCCACGGCGGCCGCATGTTCTTCGAGATCGTGATCGTGCCGGACGCGGAGCCTGAGGCGCTCGAGCACCTCAAAAAGAAGTCGCGGGACCTCCGCATCCTCACCGCGCCGCTGGGCGAGCCACACCGCGCCCGCCTCGACTTCCGCGCCGTGCGAGGCGGCGTCGTGGTGCAGGACGCCGACACCTCGGACGAGCGCGACTTCGAGGTGGTGAGCGAGCGGCAGCCAACCGCGAGCGAGCAAACGGACCTGCGCGTGGCGTGGACGGTCTGCAAGCACGTGAAGTCGAACGGCATCACCTTCGTCAAGGACGGGGTGCTGATCGGCATGGGCGCGGGGCAGCCGAACCGCGTGCAGAGCGCACGGCTCTGCGCGGAGCAGGCAGGCGAGCGGGCTCGAGGCGCCGTGTGCGCCTCGGACGCACTCATCCCCTTCCCGGACACCATCGAGGTCGCGGCCGAGGCCGGCGTCACCTGCGTCGTACACACGGGTGGCTCGATCCGCGACGACGAGTCCGTCGACGCTGCGAACCGCCTCGGAGTCTCGCTGCTGACGACGGGCGTCCGCCACTTCCGCCACTAGACCGGCGCGTCCGCGAATGTGGCGAGGCGTCCGCAACTACTTCGTGCCGACGGGTCTCCCGCGTTTCGAGCGACGCTCAGATCTTCTGATCGAATTGCTGCTTACGGGCTGGCCTTTGCTCCTTGGGCTGTCCTTGTCGCTTGCCATGGCGCTCGCCGAGGTCGGGTCCGCTGGGCTTCGCGAGGCACCATCCGTGATCGGACTGCTGCTGTGCGGTCCCGTCTCGGTCTCCCGCAAACGGAAGCTTCGGGAATGGGCGCGCCGAAACCCGGGCCGCCGCTATCGGCGCGGGTGACATCGAGGTCTGCGAGCCGATGCGGCCGGCTGCTACCGTCCGTCGCCATGGAACCGCGCATCACCCTAGTCACGCTGGGCGTCGAGGACCTCGAGCGGTCGACGCAGTTCTATCGCGACGGCCTCGGGCTGCCAGTCGAGCAGGAGCTGCCGGGCGTGGTCTTCTTCCGCCTCGGTGCGCTGCGCCTCGGGCTGTTCGGGCGCGCGGACCTCGCGGCGGACGCGGGTCTCGAGGACGATGGCGCCGGTTTCCGCCCGATCACCCTCGCCCACAACGAGCGCTCGCCCGAGGCCGTGGACCGCGTCTTCGCCGAGGCTGAGGCGGCCGGCGCACTCGTCGTGAAACGACCGCAAGCGACCGACTGGGGCGGCTATTCGGGCTACTTCGAGGATCCGGACGGGCACCTCTGGGAGGTCGCGCACAACCCCGCCTGGGACCTCGACGAGGCATGATTCCCGCATGATGGTCGCCTGACGCCCGCCGCGCAGTTGGCTGCGCGGCTACCATCGAGCGATGGCCCGCGTCGACCTCGTCATCCCGGTCTACAACGAAGAGCGGCAGCTCGCCGAGAGCGCGCATACGCTCCTCGAGTGGTGCGGTCGGCACCCCGAGCACCAGTGGCGCATCGTGGTCGCCGACAACGCCTCGACGGATCGCACCCTCGAGATTGCGCGCGGGATCGAGGCCGAGACCGACGGCGCAGTTCGAGCGCTGCACATCCCGGTCAAGGGCCGCGGCATCGCGCTGCGCACCGCGTGGCTGACCTCGGACGCCGACGTGCGCGCCTACATGGACGTCGACCTCGCGACGGACATCGAGGCGATCCCGGCGCTCGTCGACCCGATCGCGGCCGGCGAGGTCGACCTCGCCTTCGGGACCCGCCTCGATCGTCGCTCACAGACCACGCGAGGTCTCAAGCGGGAGACGATCTCGAGGATCTACGTGTTCCTGTTGCGGAACCTGATGGGCCTCAAGGTCTCCGACGCCCAGTGCGGCTTCAAGGCGATCTCGCGAGCGGCCGCCCTCGAGCTCATCCCGCTCGTGCGAGACAACGCGTGGTTCTTCGACTCGGAGCTGCTCTGGGTCGCCCAGCGCAATGGCTATCGCCTGCGCGAAGTGCCCGTCCGGTGGACGGACGACCCCGATAGCCGCGTGCGGATCGTGCACACCGCCATCGAGGATTTGAAGGGCATCGTGAGGCTACGTCGACACCCCGTACCACGAGCGTTGCGGCCGCGGGAAACCCAGGCGTGATTTCCTTGACGCTAACTTCGGCCCGCCGCTAGCATCGCGACGCCCGAACCGGTGCGACGGGTCCGCGTCTCGACGTGGATGGATCGTCCGTGTGTGCGTCGGGTGAGCCCCTGGAGGCGCGATGATCTTCGGTGAAGTCGGCGAGACCCTCGAGCTGGTGGGCGTGCTGATCACGATGTTCGCGTCGCTCGCGATCCTGGTCGCGCTCGGCAAATGGTGGGAAGCCTAGGGCCGGCGGTCACGCCTCGCCCCACGGACTAGAGGAGCACTGATGGCGACGTCAGAGCAGCCAGAGGGCCGGAGCCTGGGCGACCGGGTTTACGACGCCGTCTTCCACAATTTCTTCTGGCAGTCCATCTTCCGCTCCGGCTATCCGAACACCCCGCGCAACCAGATGCTGGCCGTCGCGACGAACGTGTTCCTGCACCTGCACCCGACCCGCATTCACCGTACCCACGTCAAGATCACCCACACCTTCTGCCTGGGTGGGCTTTCGTTCTTCCTGTTCATCGGACTCACCATCACGGGTGTTCTGTTGATGTTCTACTACGTGCCCTCGGTCGAGCGCGCGTACCAGGACATCCAGAACCTGCAGACGAACGTCCGCTTCGGCTTCCTGATGCGCAACCTGCATCGATGGATGGCCCACGGCATGGTGCTGATGGTGTTGCTGCACATGATGCGCGTCTTCTACACCGGCGCGTACAAGCCGCCCCGGGAGTTCAACTGGGTCGTCGGCGTCGTGCTGCTGGTCCTGACGCTGCTGCTCTCCTTCACCGGCTACCTGCTGCCGTGGGATGAGCTGGCTTTCTGGGCCATCACCGTCGGCACGAACATGGTCGGCTCCGCCCCGATCCTCGGTGAGCCGAACCGCTTCGTGCTCATCGGCGGCTTCGAGGTCGGCCAGGGCGCCCTCATCCGCTTCTACACGCTCCACGTGATCGGTCTGCCGCTGCTGGCGGCGACGTTCATGACCGTCCACTTCTGGCGCATCCGCCGCGACGGCGGACTCGCCAGGCCGCTGTAGGGCTCGGGGGTAGCGATGGCCACGGACGCCCGGACAGCCGCATCGGCAGCGGTGCGCGGACGCGCGCGACGCCAGCGCGAGGAAGAGCTCCTCGTCTGGCCGGACCTTGTCTTCATCGAGTTCATCGCGGCGGTGCTGTTCGCGCTGACGTTCACCGTCCTCTCGATCGCCATCAACGCGCCGTTGCAGGACCGCGCGAACCCCGCGCACACGCCGAACCCGTCGAAGGCGCCGTGGTACTTCCTGAACCTGCAGGAGCTGCTGCTTCACATGCACCCGGCGCTGGCAGGCGTCATCGTTCCGACGGTTGCCCTGATCGCGCTCGGCGCGATTCCGTACTACGACCGCGGCCATGACGGTCAGGGTGAGTGGCTCTCCACGCCCGGCGCGTGGCGACTCGTCTCGCTGGGCGCCATCGTCGGCGTCGTCGGCACGATGATCCTCATCATCTGGGACGGCCAGAAGGGGATCGTTCTCTACGAGAAGCTGACGGACAGCACGTGGCCGACGAGCCTCGACTGGCTCCGGGGCGCGCGTGCGCTCCAGACCGAGATCCCGTGGCCATCGTCGTGGGAGTCCGTCCCACTCGGCTCGAAGGTGCTGCGGACCGACCTCCTCGGTCTTCCCGCCATCGACCTCAACGTGAACATCCCCGCGTTGATCGTGGAGCAGATCATCCCGGTGACGATGATGGTCGGGCTCCCGATCCTGCTCTCGATCGCCGCATGGCGCATCGGCTGGGCGAAGACGCGGCGCGACCACATGATTCTTCAATTCTCCGGATTCATCGCGGTGTACTTCCTGCTGACGATCATCGGAACCGCGTTCCGCGGCGCCGGCATGGAGCTGCTCCCGCCGTGGGAAGTCAAGCCGCCAATCTCGTAGCCTCGTGCTACGAACCTTGGAGGCCGAGGGGGAACCGTGACCAACGAGACCGAGACGCGCGAAGCGACCGATTCCTGGCGCACAGCCCTGGAGACCCGGCGCACGCAGCTCGCTGCGGGCGAGGGGATTCCGATCGCCGCGGCGTCGCGTCCGGCGCTCGACCTCTCGCGGCGTCGCTTCATCCTCGCGTCGTTCTGGGGTGGCCTCGGGACCATGCTCCTCGGGTCGGTCGGCATGCTGCTCGACTACCTCTATCCGCGAGGCGTGACCGGCTTCGGTGGCCCCGTGCCCGCCGGTAAGGTCACCGACCTCACCAAGGGCGGCGACCCGAAGGAGTTCCCGGTCGGCCAGTTCTGGCTCGTGAACCTCGATCCCGCTGAGACGCGTCGAGGCGGCTCGGGCGGCGGCGACGGCATCATCGCCCTGTGGCGGAAGTGCCCCCACCTCGGCTGCTCGGTGCCGTGGCGCAGCGGCTTCAGCTTCGAGGGCGACACGGGCTGGTTCCGGTGCCCCTGCCACGGCTCGACCTACACGAAAGCCGGCGTCCGCGTCTTTGGTCCGGCGCCGCGCTCCATGGACACGATGGCCGTCGAGATCGATGGCTCGGGCAACATCACGGTTCAGACGGGTAGTCGAACGCCCGGCGGTCCGGACAACCCGGAGCGGGCGATTCAGGTCTAGCGCGGCCCCGGCCGTAGCGAGCCCTTACCGGAGATTGGGAGCGGGATGAACACCAGCAAGCAGGTCAACGCGATGATCGGGTTGCTGGGCCTGCTCGTGGTGATCCTCGGCGCCTACTTCATCAACGAGGGCAATCGCCAGGCCGAGGCGACCGACGAGATCATCGAGCGCAACATCGAGCGTGGGGCGCGCCTGTTCGTGGCCAACTGCCGCGGCTGTCACGGCGTGGAGGGCCTCGGCCCCGGCGAGGGCGCGATTGCTCCGGCGTTGAACAACCCCGCCTTCCTGATCATCCCGGAGGACAACGAATTCGGCGTCGAGCCGACCTCGCAGGGTGTCGCAGACGGCATCAAGGCGTTCCTGCGCAACACGATCACCTGCGGTCGCACGGGCACGTTCATGCCGCCCTGGTCGCAGGAGTTCGGCGGCCCGCTCTCTGACGAGCAGATCAACCAGATCGTCGTGCTGCTGACGACGCCCGGCGGCTGGGAGATCGAGCACGAGATCGCTGCCGAGCACGACGCCGAAACCGGCGATACGCCCGAATCGATCCTCGTGACCGATCCGTCGACGCTGTCGCTGACGGCCTCGAACTGTGGCCAGTACACGGCGATCACCGCGCTGCCGTTCCGGACGCGCGAGGACCCGCGCGTCGCCGTCGCGACGCCGGCGCCGGGCGAGACGGCCACCCCCGGCGAGACGCCGGCCGGCGGCGGCGAGCCCACCGTCCAGGGTCTGCCGGTCGCTGACTTCTTCCAGGCGTCGTGCTCGCCGTGCCACGGCGCGGACCGCGCCGGCATCCCGGGCCTCGGCCTGCCGCTGACGCCCTCGGCGCTCACGCAGCCCGACGAGTTCTACTTCGACACGATCTCGAACGGCCGCCCGGGCACGGTCATGCCGTCGTGGAGCGCCAACGGGCTGACGGACGACGAGATCCACACGCTCGTGACATTCTTGAAGACCGTCGAGCCCTAGCTCAGGGGCATTCGGCTGACACGCGTGCGGCGCGTGCAGGCATTCTTCGTGGGCGACGGCCCTCCGTCGCTCGCCAGCAACGCGATGATGGAGGGGTGACATGGCGATCGAGACGGGCAAGCGCTACCGCTGCCCGAAGTGTGGGGCTGAGTTCATCGTGACGCGCGGCGGCGACGGCGCACTGCGCTGCGGCGACGACGAGCTCGAGCTCGTCTAAGGGAGGCGAATCTCATGGCAGTGGCACTCGGGAAGCGCTACCGGGACGAGCAGTCGAACGTCGAGGTGCTTTGCATCAAGCCGGGCGACTGCAATCTGAACGTGGATGGCCGCGGCATGGAGGAGCTCCAGCCGAAGGTGCTGCCGTCCGCCGACTAGGCTTCAACGCAGCGAGCCCGTCCGACCTCGAGGTTTGACGGGCTCGTTCGCGCTATTCTACGATCGTCATCGTATCGATGCGGTCATCGCATCGAGATTCGTAGATGTCGTCGGCACCGGCTGGTGCCCGACGTAGTTCGATTGGGCATGTGTGACCGAAATCTTCGTTGGTGAGTCTGAATCGATCGACTCCGCGCTCAAGCGGTTCAACAAGCGCGTGCAGGCAGACGGCGTCCTGACCGATGCCCGGCGGCACGAGTACTACGAGAAGCCGTCCGAGCGCCGCAAGAAGAAGGAAGCCGCTCGCAAGCGCAAGATGCGCAAGGCGGAGCGCCGAGCCGAGCAGCGCGCGATTCGCGGCATGGGCCGCTAGCTTCGGGCGGGCCTATCGCGCTCGCCCCCGGGGGTCGTCGCGATGCCACTCTCCGAGACCATTCGCACCGAACTGACGGCCGCTATGAAGGCCGGCGATGTATCGCGACGCGATGCGCTGCGGCTGATCGTCGCCTCACTTCACAACGCCAAGATCGCCGCCGGGCACGACCTGGACGATGATGAGGCCACGCGTGTCCTCCAGCGCGAGGCGAAGCAACGCCGCGACTCGATCGAGGAGTTCCGCAAGGGCAACCGCGAGGACCTCATTCGCATTGAGGAGGCGGAGCTGGCGGTCATCAGCTCGTTCCTGCCCGCCGAGATGACGGACGCCGAGCTGAACGAGGTCGTTCGCGGCGTCATCGACGAGGTGGGTGCGACGGGGCCGGGGGACCTCGGCAAGGTCATGGGGCCGCTGATGGCCCGACTCGGCGGGCGGGCCGACGGCAAGCGTGCCAACGCCGTGGTGCGAGAACTGCTCACCGGCGCGCAGTGACCCCCGCCGCGCCCTCGAATCCCGGGACGTGGCGATGATCGCGCGCACGTCCCCTCGACCGTCGAATTCGCGACCGTCCCTCGAGGCCGCGTTCGGAGCCCTGCTGGCGCTCGCCCTCTTCGCAGTCCTGTTCCCCTGGTTCCCCGGGAGCACCCGCTTCGAGGAAGGCGCGGTCGTCACCGACACCGTCGTCGCCTCGAGGTCTGTCTCGTACGTCTCGGACGTTTTGACAGAGCAGCGTCGCGCCGAGGCCGCTGACGCGGTCGAAGACGTCTGGGTCTTCGATCCCAACGTGGCGAGCACGCAGAGCGCCATTCTCACGCGGCGGCTCGACCGCATCGAGGTGGCGCGAGCGGACGAGACCCAGTCGGATTCTGCCCGCATCTCGGCGATCCGTGCGGCGAGCGACGGTTCGCTGTCGGAGCGGGGCGCCGATGCACTGGCAGCGGCGTCCGACCTCGAGTGGAGCGAGCTCAAGCGCGAGGTGGAGCAGGCGCTGTCGCGCGTACTCGCCGGCGCGCTCGACGAGGGCGATCTGCAGGCGGCACGTCTGCGTGCCGCGGGTCTGCTCTCGTCGCAGCTGACAGCCGATCAGTCGCTCGCGCTCACCGAGCTGCTCGACCCGCTGATCGTCCCGACGCTCGCCGTCGACGCGGCGCGCACGAACGCCCTCCGCGCCGAGGCGATCGCGGCCCAGCCGCCCGTCCGCGTCTCGATCGCGCGAGGGGAGATCGTCGCCACCGAGGGCGACGTCCTCGATCCTGCTGCGATCGAACGATTGGACGAGCTCGGCCTGCGCGGTCGGGCGGTTCAGTGGGAGCACGCGGCCGCCGCAGCCGTCCTCGCGGTCCTGCTCGGCGCGCTCTGCGCGACCTACCTGCGCCTGGTGCGTCCCGCTTCCCTGGCGGGCGCGAGGCGGCTGGCGCTGTTCGGACTGCTCCTCGCGGTGCCGGTGCTTGCCGCAAAGATCGGCCTGCCGGCGACCCTGCCCGATGACCAGCGTCGCTTCCTCGCGTACGCCATTCCGTTTGCCGCATCCTCGATTGCGGCGGCGGTCCTGCTCGATGCCGGGGTCGCCGTCCTGCTCACGCTCGTTCTACTGCTGAGCACCATGTTCGTCGCGGTCTCGTTGCCGGTGAACGGCGGCCAGCTCGGTCTCCTCGAGCTGGCGCGCCTCGTGCTGGTGATCGCCGCGTCGTCGTTGAGCGGGCTGCTGTTCGCCGTGCGGGCCGATCGACTCCAGCGCTACCTCGTTGCTGGCCTCGCGACGGCAGCG